>JACRTB010000014.1 GCA_014385025.1 Yanshouia hominis
GCTCCACCATACCAAGGTTTGGATTGCGGCGGCGCATATCCCGGATCAGCTTCAGCTCCGCCTCTGTGTGCTGGTTGGGATGGCTGTGGGGACGTCTGGACTGACAGGACAGAGACTGCGCCGTTCCGTCCCAGCGAGCCTTCCAGAAGTAGATATAAGACCGGCTCTTGTTGTACTTCTGGCTGGCTCGGCTCACGCCGTATTTCTCCGCGTATTTCATCAGGGATTACCGATATGCCATGTCCTGTGTTATACTCTTGCTCATGAAGGATATGGTCTCCTCTCGTTGAGTTGTTGTCCGCAACTTCAACTTTAACCGATCGGGCTCTATCCTTCATCCTTTTTTATTCATCTGTCCAACATGTATTGTAATCCTACACATTCCGGCGCCAATACAAATACTTACAGCTTGTGTGAAGAAAAAAAACGTAGTATAATGTCATGAGATTCCCTTGTCTTTCATGGGAACGTATGAATTTTGTAAAATTTTACATAATAAGGAGAATCCCTCGTGCCCAATCTCGAATTTCGCCCCAAACGCCGCCGCAAGCGCCGCGGCGCTCCTATTTTGGTCGGCGTCCTCTGCGCCGCCGTCTTTTCCGCTGCCGCCGCCGGAATCTGGCAGCTGAACAGCACCCCCGTTCAGGCCCTCAAGCCGCTGGAGCTGGACCCTTCGGTTGTTGCCGCCTTCTCCTCAAGCCCTCAGGCCGTTGCGGTTCAGGCGGCCCCCTCATCCGAGCCGGAGTCCTCTTCGCAGGAACCCTTCCCGGAAGAGGTCTCCTCTGAGCCGGCGCAAAGCGCTTCCGGACAGAGCGAATCCGCACAGACGCCCGGCGCGCTCGAAGAACAGCCTCGGGTAACCAGCGCGTACTTCGATGACGCGGTTTTTATCGGCGACTCCATTACCACAGGCATTAAGCTCTATGATGTAATGTCCAACACCACCGTTCTTGCCTCCACCGGAATCGGCTTGGAGAACATTCTTTCAAAACCGGCCATCAAGTACGGTGAGGAAACCCTTACGGCGATGCAGGCACTCGCAAAAACCGGAGCCAAAAAGGTCTACATCATGCTTGGAGCCAACAGCATCCTCGGTGATCACGACACCATGGTCGGCCTTTACGGGAATCTGATCGACGAAGTGCGCAGAAACGCGCCGGACAGCGTCATCTATGTCCAGTCCGTCCTGCCGATCAACGAAGAGATTTTTCATGTCAAATACAACCCCAATACCGACAACAGCGATATTATGGACTTTAATAAAAAACTGGCCGCCCTCGCCGCCGAAAAGCAGGCATATTACCTCGATGTCGGTTCAGTCTTCCGGGATGAAACGGGAGGAATGCCCGCCGACTACACCCCGGACGGAATGCACATCAACTCGGCGCAGTATATCATGTGGTTTGATTACCTCAAGACCCACGCGATCGCCGCAGAATAAAAGGATAAAAAACCATCATACTGAAAAGGAGAAAGTTTTCCCATGAAGAAGCTTGCTGTTTTTGCGCTCTGCACGCTGATGATCCTCTCCCTGGCCGCCTGCGGCTCCAAATCCGAGGCAAAGGAGCTGGATCTCGACGCTTTCGCCAAGCAGGTGATCGACGCCGTTGAATACGACGATGATATGGTCCAGCTCAACGAGCAGATCGCCTCGGAATATTATGGTCTTTCCTTTGACGGGCTGGAGCAATGGGTCGCTTACGGGTCCGGCACGGCGGCCACCACCAATGAGCTGATGCTGATGCGGCTCAAGGATGATGCGGCGGTTTCCGCCGCCAAGGAAGCGGTTCAAAAGCGAATTGACGATCAGACTTCCAATTATGAGGGGTATCGTCCGGATGAATTGTTCCGGCTGGAAAACGCAGTGATCGAGGTACGGGGAAGCTACCTGCTTTTCTCAATCTCCCCGGATAATGATACCGTGACGAAGCTCTTTGAAGATGCCCTCAAATAAGCAGGAGGCAGCAGCCGGCCGTATTGAATCCGGCCGCCGCGTTTCCCCGGCATGGTGCCGCCCGCTCTTCCTGCAGAGCGGCACTGCAAACTGAAAAGGAGCTGCGGTATGGTTTTTGAATGTAGCGCCATTATTCTGATTATTTTAATTCTTTCGGTTCTGATTCTGCGTTCCGGCAGCCGAAGCGGCTGGGGCGTTGCAGTACTGCCGCTGCTTCTTGTGCCTGCCGGCCATATCGCCGGGAACTGGCTGGTTCCGCCGTTTTCCCGCCTGATCCCCGCCGACACCCCCGCCACTTGGATCGGCTTTGAGCTGATCACCCTGGCTGTTACCTGCCTTCTGCTCGGACTGATCTCCTATAAGATCAAACGGCGCAGCGCCAAGCTCGCCTATCTGGTGGTCTGCGGTGGATTTTCGGTTATCCTGACCTGTGTGCTGATTGTACGGACGGTTCTGTAGCCCGCCCGCGGAAAGGGAAGGACCGATAAGCCGGAAGGTGATTCGAAACCATGTCAGATGATGCTTCCGCCCCCTGCGGGGAGGGAAGGCATACATGATGGAACAACGCCGCGCATCTTCGTAAGGTGCGGTTTTTGCATCCCCTCGGGAAGGGAGGGCGCCTTTAAGGCGCCCTCCCTTCTCCTTTTCTGAAAAGGGAGCAGCGCAGCACCCCGGTGACGCCCAGCACCGGAATGCAGAGCAGAAACCACAGCAGAAAGAACGGCAGGCAGATCTGCCCCCAAAGCTGCATAGGCATCCGGGAGTAGTCCCAAACACCCCATCCAAGCGCGAGGTTTACCACGCATCCCACCGCAAACTCGACCGCGGTTACCGCAAGCGCCCCTGCAAAGCAGCGCCAAAGAAGCGGGCGGTGGGAAAAACGGACGTCAATCTGGTAGAGCAGAAAAAAGCAGATTCCGCCGGTCACCGCCATGCTCCAGTGGGTGTATCCCCGCCAGGAAAGCTCCAGCAGGCAATAGCCGAGCGATCCAATGGTATAGAGGATCGCCGCTTCTGCAATTCTGCGTCTGGCCATCCGTATTCCTCCTCTGCAAGACAATCCGCTCAAAAGTCTTCCCCGCTTCACCAAAAACATGAGCGGAAAGATCAGGAACAGCCAGATACAATTTGTCAAAATGTTCCAAGCCGCATCCTTCAGGCGGGCCGCCGGTCCGGCCGGAACCATCAGAGGCTTTTGCCGGCGGTATCTCAAAGCGCATTGAAATCTTTTCTCCCGCACTGCCGCCCTGCCACCCGTAAGTGGGTGGTGTTCCGCAAAGCCGCCGCTGAATGCCGGCTCGGTTTTATGTCTCTTATATTCTGATTGGCGCGGCGTTTGTCATTTGCCAGCCCAGTTTTGTATTGCACCTTGCGGGATGATTATCATTTACCGGCTCAAATTTTAATCCCCTTTTGCCCCGGGTTTGGAATTGGTCTGCTTGCTTCCACATCCCTCTTTGCTTCAGGTTTGGAATTGGTCTGCTTGCTTCCATATCCCTCTTTGCCCGGCACTTGGATCGAAACTCCTTGATGCGGCGCTGTCTTCAGTGAAACCGGAGGTTTCCGGGGCTGCCTCTCAGTTCCATTGAAGGCTCATGGAGGTTGAACAACTCGAATCATGAGTCAAACGCATGGTTCGAACAGGTCTTAAAAGGGCGTATTACCGGTCCGCCGTTTAAAAGGCTCTGAATATTTTTACCCGCATCACATACGCAGCGGCTGCAAAAGCAGAAATACTCTCTGATTAACCCCCTATTTCCTTAACGATCTGTCATTTCGCTGCGCTCATTACCGAAAGCGAAAGCTTTTTGTTGCCACCGGTTCTGCTGGCGGCCGTCTCGGCACAACTCAAAAAAGCGTCCGGCTCTTTTCGAGCCGGACGCTTTTTCAGCAAAGGATTACAATATGTTTTGGAAACTCCACGGCGGAATTCATCCGCCCCGTCCGCCTTTCCGCAGCGGAAAAGCCGGAGAATCAATCTCAGCCGCAGCAGGGATGACCGCCCAGATCGACATGGGTGCTGTTCTGGGAGGGGTCCTTCATGCAAAGGTGAACCGCCGTCGTCTTAAAGGCGCGCGGCAGCGCGAGGATGTTGGGGTTGGGGCCGACAAACTTTCTCTTTGCGTCCTCGAGCGCCTCCTCAAAGGTCGCGCGGGTCTTCAGGCCCATTCCGCGGGCGATGCCGGGTTCACGGGCGCCGACAATATAGATGGCGCTGGTGTTCATCTCCGCAATGTGGCCGCAGCTCATCATCGAGAAGCCATGGAAGGGGTGAAATGCGTTGGCAAAGCGATACTTGCGGATGTACTCTTCCTTGGTGGCGAAATATTCACCGTAACGGTTCATATCGGGCAGTGTCTGCATATAATCATGCTGGAACATCTCATAAAGCTCCCGCAGATAGGGCCAGCGCTCGTCATGGAAGTAGCCGTCGCAGATCGATGAAACGATGAAGACACAGTGCTCCGACATGATTCGCTTGTGGCGGATCACCTGAGCCGAAAGAGCCTGCATCATTTGAATCGGGTTGGTGCCCATACCGTTGCCATAATGGAAATTAGTGGGCATTCCAAAGACGATCACATCGTATTTTTTCTCCGCCCAGTGGACATAGGTGCGCTTGTCGGCGACCGCCCAGGAAGCGGGCTGCATTTCCTTCGCATAGCCTGAGAAAATCTGAATCTGGCGGGACAGGCTGTCGAGCACCGCGTCACAGCAGAAGAACTTCTTGCCCATCTTCTCTTCCATGAACATGCCCTGCTGATCAAACTTGCGGCGCATCTCGCTCGTATTGGAAACAGGGGTAAAATCAGGGCGGTGCATTACTTCCGGCACGTGGTGCGCGCCGATGCTGCGCCAGTGGGAGATTCCGGTGGCGCAATGCTTGTAGCCGCCCGAATAAGCGCCATAAGGATTTCCCTGCGTATGCCCGATCAGGATTGCCACATCGGCGTCATAGACATACTTATTCATAATAACATGGTCGCCATGGTCGGTATAGCCGAGATCTACCAGATGCTCATAGTCCTCGCTGTCGTGGCTGGTAATCTGTCGGCAAGGATAGAACTCATTAAAAAGCTCATCTCCCAGAATTGTTTTCATCTCCGGCACAGTGGCGCGGGGATGCAGGCCGTTCGAAATCAGCAGCAGGATATCCTTTTTCTCGACGCCCGCGCGATAAAGCTCATCGATGCAGGCCCGAATCGCGACCTTACGATGGCTGGTGGGCTGGTTGCCGCCCTTCACAATGTCAGGAATCACGATGACCACGGTGCTCCCCTTGTGGGCCAGATCAAACAGAGCCGGCATCCCAATCGGGTTGCGGATACTTTCCAGAGTCGCATGGTAAAGGGTGTCCCAATCCTGCGGCAGGCAGGGGGGGTCCGGCACCGTCTCGCCCGGCACAAAGACATCGGTGCTGTCCGGAAGCAGCGCATCCATCGTTCCATTTCCGTATTCGAATGACAATTTCATCTTTTTTGCTCCTTTATCTCTCTTGGCTGCAAATCACTGGCTTTCGAAATTATTCTAGCATACTAAGCGCAATCGATGTATGCAAATTTAAGCAAACGTTTGCTTAAATTTGCATCAGTATTCGAGCAATACATTTGGGCATTTTACATGATAATTGCTTTTTAATATTGAAATTGATTGAATTTCCTTGACTTTTGTTGTTTTTTTGCATAAAATATAATTAATATAATTGTTATATTTTAGCGTCAACGTTTGCTTTAATTTTGATTGAAAATCTTTTGAAGAGCAGGCAGAATAAAGAAACAGGGACCTGGTCCATTCCTCTTCCAGAAGGATACCGAGAGGGCGGACCATATTCGAAAAGGCAGATATGAAAAAGTATGGAGGAACTGTACGATGAAAAAGCTTTCTCGAGGTTTGAAATCCGTGTGTTCACTGGCATTGGCGCTGATGCTGACAATGTCGCTTGTCGCCTGCGGCGGCTCTTCTTCCAGTGCCGCACCCGCTTCCTCGGCCGCTCCGGCTCCTGCGGGCAGCTCGGAAGCCACTCCCGCCCCCGCTGAAAAAATTCCGCTGAAGATCAGCCACCACCCCTACATTCACGCGCTGCCCAGTGTCTACGCTGAGCAAAACGGCATGTATGACAAATACGATTACGAGATCACCCAGTATTCCGGCGGTCCGACTCAGAACGAGGCCATTTCGTCCGGCGCTTGGGAAGTCGGCTCGACCGGTACCGGCGGCGCAATCCTCGGTGCTTCCGGCTATAACCTGAAGGTCATCGGCTTCACCTGCGGTGACACCAACACCACCGACCTTTGGGTTCGCCCTGACAGCCCCCTGCTTAAAGCCGCGCAGGATGAAAACGGCATCTACGGCACCGCCGCCGACTGGAAGGGCATGAAGATTCTCTGCCCGACCGGCACCTCCTGCCAGATGGTTCTCATCGGTACTCTTGAGCATCTCGGCCTTTCCCAGAACGATGTCGAAGTCATCGATATGAGCGTCGCGCAGTCCTTCCCCGCCTTTAAGGCCGGCGAGGCCGACATGGTTGCTCTCTGGTCGCCCTTCGGCTTTGCCGCCGAGAAGGAAGGCTGGGTCAAGGTTTCTTCCGCCAAGCAGCTCGGAATCAATCTCCCCTGCCTCGTTGTCGCGACGGAAGACGCTGTGAAGAACCGTCCCGAGGTCGTTCAGGATTGGCTGCAGACCTATCTTGATGCCGGCGTGGCGCTGAACGACCAGGAGACCGAAAAGACCGCTCAGCTCCTCTTCGACTTTGAAAAGCAGGAAGGCATCAAGATGGAAGAGGATGTCTCGATCCTTGAAGTTGAGAATCGCCCCTTCCCCACCATTGAGGAGAACAAGGCACTCTTCCTCGAGGATGCCGACGGCACCTGTGAAGCGGAGCGAATCCTTCTGACCTTCGCCGACTTCATGATCTCCCAGGGCAAGCTGACCGAGGCTGACAAGCAGAGAATGATCGACAACAACTTTGTCGATACCTCGTTCATGAAGAACATCAAGTAATCTCGCAGAAGGGGACATGCGCTCGACACAACAGGTGAAGCGCATGTCCCTTTCCCCCTCTATACCACAGGAAGGATGATTTAAGAGCATGGCAAATGAAAAGCCAAGCAGTGCCGTTCACGATGCGGCGGCGGTTTCTGAATCGATCAGAATCGAAAACCAGAACCGCGCGCGGGAAAAGCGGCAGCTGTTTCTCATCTCACTGACCAGCGTTGTGATCTGCCTTCTGATTTGGGAGATCGCGGTGCGCACCGCGCTGATCAACCCCAAATACCTGTCGGCTCCCTCGCAGGTCTTCCAAAGCTTCATCACGAAATTTTACGATCCAAAGCCTGACGGCGCCATCCTGCCGGTCCACTTCATTTCGAGCCTCTATCTGGCGCTGGTCGGCTATTTTGCCGCGGTCGTCATTGGCATCCCGCTCGGGCTGGTCATGGGATACTCCAAGGTCTTTTACAAGCTGATCAATCCGATCTTTGAGATTGTCCGGCCGATCCCCCCGATTGCCTGGATTCCGCTTTCGGTCATCTGGCTCGGCATCGGCACCACCGCCAAAGGCTTCATTATCTTTCTGGCGGCCTTTGTCCCCTGCGTGATCAATGCCTATACCGGAGTACATCAGACTAATCCCACCCTGATCAATGTTGCCAAAACCTGCGGCGCCAACGACTGGCAGATCTTTACCACCGTCTGCATTCCCTCCGCTCTGCCGCTGACCTTTACCGGCCTGCGCGTGGCGCTGGGCAACTCCTGGTCGACGCTGGTTGCCGCCGAACTGCTTTCCGCCAAGGCCGGCCTCGGCTACATGATCCAGCAGGGACGTTCGCTGGTCCGCCCTGATATCATCATCGTCGGCATGCTCTCGATCGGCATCACCGGCGCACTGCTTTCCGCCTGCCTGAGCCGGGTGGAAAAGAAATTCGTGAAAGGCAGGAATGCAAGATGAACGCAAAGACCTCCAAGCTGCGTGATCTGGCATTGTCGGTCGTCTCGATCCTCTGCCTGGTCAGCCTCTGGCTCGTTCTTTCGAGCAGCCGCCCTGACTTCTTCCCTACCCCTCAGATGACATGGGAACGCTTCCTCGAGCTGATTGAATACCCCGTGAGCAAGGTTTCCATTCTCGGCCACATCTGGGCAAGCCTGCGCCGCGTGGTCATCGCCTTCTGCTATGCCGTCGTGCTGGGCATCTCTCTCGGCATTGCGATGGGCTGGAACAAAAAAATCCGCGCCGCCGTTGAGCCGATCTTTGAATCGCTGCGCCCGATCCCCCCGATCGCCTGGATTCCCCTGGTCATTCTGTGGTTCGGCGTCGGTGAGTTTCCGAAAGTTCTTCTTGTTTTCATCGGCTCGTTTATTCCGATCGTCCTCAACACGATGACCGGCGTCGCGCTGGTTGACCCGATGTACCTCTCGGTCAGCCGCGTCTTTAAGGCAAACACTTTGCAGACGATGATCCATGTCGTGCTCCCCGCTTCGATTCCCGCCATCTTCGCCGGAATGAAGGCATCCCTGAGCAGCGGCTGGATGGTCGTGGTTGCCGCTGAGATGATTGCCAGCAAATCGGGCGTGGGATTCCTGATCACCCGCGGCAGCGAAAGCTATGACGTCGCGCTGATTCTCTGCGGCATGATCCTGATCGGCATCGTGGGCGCCCTGCTCGGCGTCGTGCTGACTCTTCTGGAAAGGTGGCTCTGTCCGTGGACAACAAAGAAAGAAAAGTAATGCTCCGCCTCGAGAACATCGCAAAGTCCTTCTATGCGCGCCATGAGGTGTTTGACGCGGTCAGCGATGTCTCGATTGATGTCTATGAAAACGAATTTCTCACCATCCTCGGGCCGGGCCAGTGCGGCAAGAGCGTATTGCTCAATATCATCGCCGGCCTCGAAAAGCCCACCAAGGGCACCGTGGACTTCCCTGCCAGCAGCGATACAACCATGGGCTTTGTTTTTCAAAAGACCGCCGTCTTCCCCTGGAAAACGGTCATGGAAAATGTTGAGCTTGGGCTGCAAATCAAGGGTGCCAATAAAAAAGAGCGCCGCGAAAAGGCGCAGTACTTAATCGAGCTGGTTGGACTCAAGGGCTTTGAAAACGCCTATCCCTATCAGCTTTCGGGCGGAATGAAGCAGCGTGTCGGCATTGCCCGCGCCTACTGCGTCAACCCGGACATTCTGCTGATGGATGAGCCGTTCGGCGCGCTCGACGCACAGACCCGCTATCAGATGGAAGAGGAAGTCCTGCGCATCTGGCAGGCCGAAAAGCGGACGGTCATCTTCGTTACCAACAACATCGAAGAAGCCCTGTTCCTTGGGGACCGCATTGTGCTGCTCTCCGCCTGCCCGGCCAAGGTCAAGGAAATCTATATTCCCCGGCTGGAGCGGCCCCGCAACAACATCGATCCCGACTTCCTTGCGCTGCGCGAGGAGATTGAGGCCAATACCGATTTGGCACTTTAACAGAGAGAGCGGAGGGTACTATGAGCAACGATGTAAAGGTAAGCGTCCGCAACCTGACAAAATGCTTCGGCGACCTCAAGGTTCTGGACAATATCTCGTTTGATATCAAAAAGGGGGAGTTTATCTGTGTCGTCGGCCCGACCGGCTGCGGCAAGACAACCTTCCTCAACCTGCTGACCCGCCTGATTCCCCAGACCTCCGGTGAAATTCTCATTGACGGCGAGCCGGCCGACCCGAAAAAGCATAATATCTCCTTCGTTTTTCAGGAGCCTTCGGCTTTTTCCTGGCTGACGACACAGGAGAATATCGAATACGGCCTGCGGATCAAAAAGATGCCGGAGGAATACATCAAGCAGCAGAGCGACAAGGTTATCAGCCTGCTCGGCCTTGACCGGTTCCGCGACGCCTATCCGCATGAAATGTCGGTGAGCATGGAACAGCGCGTGGTAATCGGCCGGGCTTTTGCCATGAATCCGGACCTGCTGCTGATGGACGAGCCCTACGGCCAGATGGACATCAAGATGCGCTTCTTCCTGGAAGATGAGGTCATCAAGCTCTGGAAGGCTACCGGCGCGACAGTTCTGTTCATCACGCACAACCTCGAGGAAGCGGTTTACCTCGCCGAACGGGTGTTGGTGCTCTCGGCAAAGCCCGCAACCATCAAGGCGCAGGTTCCGATCAACATCGAGCGGCCGAGAAAGGTTTCCGACCCGGCCTTCATCGAAGTGAGAAAGCAGATCACCGATATGATCAAATGGTGGTGACCTCCCCCGGCATGCTTCGTCTGAGGGAAGCCAGATCAAATAAGATTGAGCGAAAAGGGGTTTTTGTATGGATACCGGACTGAAAGGAAAGCTTGTTATTATTACCGGCGGAGCCCGTGGGCTCGGCTACGCTTCCGCGACCAAATTCGCCCTTGAAGGGGCTGAGATCGTCCTCGCGGATATCAACGAGGAGATGGTCAAGGAATCCGCTGCAAAGCTGCACGAAGAAACCGGCGCCGTCTGCCATGCCTATCGCCTGGACGTAAGCCGTGTCGATGAGATTAAGGCCTTCTTTGCTAAAATCAAGGCGGATTTCGGCCGCGTTGACATCCTGATCAACAACGCGGGCATCCAAATCCGCAACGACTGCCTCGATTTCAAGGAAGAGGACTGGGACAAGCTGATGGACATCAACCTCAAGGGGGTGTTCTTCTGCTGCCAGCAGGGCGGTCTGATTATGAAAGACAACGGCGGCGGTGTGATTGTCAATATGTCCTCCTCCACCGCGGTGCGCACCACGCCCGGCCGTGCGCCCTACTGCATCAGCAAGGCGGGCGTCAAGAATCTGACGATGGTTCTGAGCTGTGAATTTGCCAAATACCACATCCGCATGAACGCCGTCGCTCCCGGCTGGATTATGACCAACATGCTGCAGGACGGCTTCCGTCTCGGCGTGGTCAGCGACAAGCAGCTGATGGCCGCCATCCCCTACAAGCGTTACGCTGACATGAGCGAGATTGCCGACACCGTCGTTTATCTCTGCACGGATCAGGCGAGCTACATTACCGGCCAGTGCATCCATGTGGACGGCGGACAAACCGCTCTCGGCCTGCCGGATATCCTGTAAAGAGGAGACAGAACAATGAGACTGCAATATTCCGCGGCGCAGCTGCGCCTGATGGCCGAAAAGCTGCGGCTTGATATGGTGGACAGCCTGCATGAGGCCGGTTCCGGCCATCCCGGCGGTTCCCTTTCGATCGCCGAAATCATGAGCGTCCTTTATTTCCATGAGATGAACCTTGATCCCTCTAACCCCCAGTGGGAAGAACGGGACCGCTTTGTTCTTTCCAAGGGCCACGCCGCCCCTGCTTATTACGCGGCGCTGGCCGAGAGGGGCTTTTTCGATGTGTCGCTCCTCAAGACGCTGCGAAAGATCGACAGCATCCTGCAGGGCCACCCCGACTGCAAGAAGGTTCCCGGCGTTGACATTTCCACCGGGTCCCTCGGTCAGGGAATCTCAGTCGCCTGCGGCATGGCCTGCGCCGCCAAAAAGAAAGGCTCTCCCGCCCGGGTTTACTGCGTCCTCGGCGACGGCGAAATTCAGGAGGGTCAGGTCTGGGAGGCAGCGATGAGCGCCGGGCATTACAAGCTCGGCAACCTTGTCGCTTTTCTCGACAACAACAACCTGCAGATTGACGGTGCGGTGGACCATGTCATGTCGGTCTACCCCATCAAGGAAAAGTTTGAGGCCTTTGGCTGGCGAGTCATCGAGCTTGACGGAAACGACGTCGGGCAGATTCTCACCGCCCTCGAGCTTGCGCGCACCTCGAAGGACCAGCCCACTCTCCTGCTGGGCCACACCACCAAGGGCAAGGGCGTTTCCTTCATGGAGAATCAGGCCGGATGGCATGGCAGCGCGATCAATGATGAGCAATATGCAGCCGCGATGAAGGAGCTCAAAGAGCGCTATGCCCAGGCGGAGAAAGGATGTGCGGCAGAATGAATTCCACCCGTGAGGCTTACGGCGCAGCCCTTGTCGAGCTGGCCGGACAATATGATTTCTTTGTCATGGATGCCGATCTTGCCAAGGCGACCCAGACGGTGCATTTTTCCAAGCAGTATCCCGAACGCTTCATCGATATGGGAATCGCCGAGGCAAATCTGATCGGTTTCGCCGCCGGAATGTCCACCTTCGGCACTCCGGTCTTTGCAAGCACCTTTGCCGCCTTTGCGGCGGGCCGCGCCTATGACCAGGTGCGCAATACGCTTGCCTATTCCAACTGCAACGTCAAGATCGGCGCGACCCACGCCGGTGTGCTGATCGGGGCGGACGGCGGCTCCCACCAGTGCATCGAGGATATCGCCTTGATGCGGGCCATCCCGAATATGACGGTGCTCTGTCCCTGCGATACCCGGGAAACCCGCGCCTGCGTCAAAGCCGCGCTTGAGATGCACGGCCCCGTTTACCTCCGCTTTGGGCGTCTCGGAACTCCCGAGGTTTACGAGGGGGAGGCGGAGTTTTCCTTTGAAATCGGGAAGGGACACTGCGTCCGCGAGGGCGCGGATCTGACCATCGTCGCCATCGGGGATATGGTCAGCCGTTCTCTCGAAGCCGCCCGCGCACTGGAGTCCCGCGGCATTTCGGCACGGGTCATTGATATGGCCTCGATCAAGCCGATCGACGAGGCGCTGATTCTCAGCTCTGCCGCCGAAACCGGCTGCTTTGTCACGGCAGAGGATCACAACGTCCTCGGCGGATTGGGCGGCGCGGTCTGCGAGGTGCTGGCAAAGCACGCGCCCTGCCCGGTTGAAACAGTGGGCGTGCAGGACCGCTTCGGCCGCTCCGGAGATCCCGCGGAGCTCGCTGAAACCTACGGTTTGACCGCCTCCGCTATTGAGGCGGCCGCTCTGCGGGTTCTGGAAAGGAAGAAGGCAAAAGTATGAGAAGAGTCGTGTTTCCCGAAGCCAAAAAAGCTGTCATGACCGAATGCGAGCCCCCGAAGTGCGGAGACGGACAGGTGCTTCTCAAGATGCGCCGCGTTGGCGTCTGCGGCACCGACATTCAGGTGTTCTCCGGCAGAAACCGGTTCATGACCTTTCCGATCGTCCCCTTTCACGAGGGAATCGGCACCGCCGTCGAGGTGGGCAAAGATGTGACGGACGTGAAGGTGGGGGATACCATCTGTGTGCGCCCGATCATCGCCTGCCACAACTGCTATCCCTGCCGCCATGGACATGTCAACGCCTGCGAGAACTTCAACTCGCTGGGAGTCCAGTCCAACGGCCTCGGCAGCGAATATTTTGCCATCGACGCGGAATACTGCCCGCGCGTTTCCCCCGATCTTCCGCTTGACGAAGCAATTCTCATCGAGCCGTTCGCGGTCGGCGTCCACGCCGCCCGCCGCGGACAGGTGGAAGGCAAAAAGGTTCTGGTCGTGGGAGCCGGCACCATCGGTAATTTTGTCGCCCAGGCCGCCCAGCTTCTCGGCGCCGAAAAGGTTGCGGTCTGCGACCTCAGCGAGGAGAAGGTGGAAATGGCCCGCAAGGCGGGAATTGCCCTTCCGATCGTTTCGGCCGGAAAGACGCTTCGCGAGGTGGCCGCCGAGGCATTCGGGCCGGAGCCTGCCGACGTCATCATCGACTGCGTGGGCGCAAAGCCCCTTTTCCAGCAGATTCTCGACGCCGCGGCCAAGACGAGCACCGTTGTCATCGTCGGCAACTACAGTGAAAACGTCGAGCTCAACGTCGCGCAGATTCAGCGCAATGAGCTGAACTTCCTCGGCAACATCACCTATACCCGCGACGACTTTGAAACCGCCATCCGCCTGTTCGAGGAACGGAAGGTTTATGTTGAAGATTTCATTTCCGCCCGTTTCTCGATTGAACAGATTCAGGAAGGGATGGATCAGGCTGTGGCCGGAAAGGCCCACAACATGAAAACCATCTTCGACTATTGAGGAGGACCGGATGATGTACCATACCTCCCCTTCCCTGCTCTGCGCCGATCAGCTTCGGCTGGGGGAAACGGTAGAGCTGCTCAACGGCCTTGGAATCGACTGGTTCCACATCGACGTGATGGATGGAAGCTTCGTTCCGAACTTCGCCTTTGGGGCGGATGCGATCCGCGCCGTCTGCTCCGCGGCGAAGCGCCCCGTCTACGCCCATGTGATGGCGGTCAATCCCCAAAACCACATCGAATCCTTCGCTGCGCTTGGCTGCGACTACTTCTGCTTTCATCTCGAAACGACCAACAATCCGTTTCGCCTCTGCCAGCAGATCCGCGCGGCCGGAATGAAGCCGGCGGCCGCGCTCAACCCCGCGACCGGCGTGGAACGTCTGGCAGACCTGCTCGACTGCCTCGACGCGGTTACCCTGATGTCGGTCGAGCCGGGCTTTTCGGGGCAGAGTTTTCTGCCGTTTATGTACGATAAAATTGCCGCACTGCACCGTATGATCGGCGGGCGTCCGGTTCTGATCGAAGTGGACGGCGGGGTGAACAACGAAATTGCCCGCCGGTGCCTCGGCTGCGGCTGCGATATCGTGGTGGGCGGTTATTTTACCCTCTTCCAGAAAGGCAAAGCCATTTCCGAATGCTACCAAAGCTTCGAGGAAGCCATCAAGGAGGAAAAAGTATGAACCTTGCAGAGCTGAAAAAGATTGTCGTTGAGGGCAACAAGGAGCTGCCCCGCCGCGATCTCGTCAAATATTCCTGGGGCAACGTCAGCGGCATCGACCGCGAGAACAAGCTGATCGTCATCAAGCCGGTCGGCATCCCCTACGATGAGCTGACCGTTGAGAATGTCAGCGTCGTCGATCTCAACGGCAAGATCCTCGAAGGGCCGCTGAACCCCTCGGTTGATCTTGATATCCACCGCGCCCTCTATGAGCATTTTCCGAAGGCCAACGCCATCGTACATACCCATTCGACCTATGCCACCGTCCTCGCACAGCTGCGCCGCGACCTGCCCTGCTTCGGAACCACCCACGCCGACTACTTTGCCGGCCCGGTTCCCTGCGTCGGAGAGCTGACCCGTGAGGAGGTCGAGGGCAAATACGAATGGAACACCGGCATGGCGATCGTCCGCTGGTTTGAAGAGCATCACGTTGACCCCGCCGAGGTCCCCGCCGCCCTCTCTCCCTTCCACGGCCCCTTTACCTGGGGCAGCGATGTCTGGGATGCAGTGCACAAAACGGTGGTTCTCGAGGAAATCTGCAAAATGGCCGCGGCGATGTACAGCATCAAGGATGAGCCCGCGCCGCTTCCCCAGTACATGCTCGACCGGCATTACTACCGCAAGCACGGCGCCAACGCCTACTTTACCAACGACGACTACGGCTCCGGAACGATGATTAAACGATAATAGAGAGGCGATTGCCATGAAGTATGTTTATGCAAACCTGAAGCGTTTCGACGTGAGACGCGAGGAGGGCGGCCTCAACTCAATGGCCGCACCTGCCGAGTGGGGCAGATATATCGTTTCCCATATACAGGAGGGACTTGCTCCCTTTGTGGGCAAACTCGAAACCACTGTATTTTTTCCCGAATCCCATATCATTTCCGCGATAGAGACGAAAAAGGCCGATGGGTTTCCGCTGCATATCGGCTGTCAGGGAGTTTTTCGCCGCGACGTGGAGAAGGGCAAGAATTTCGGTGCTTTTACCACCGGACGTACTGCCAAATCGATGATGGCGCTCGGCTGCGACTATACCGTTATCGGTCACTGTGAGGAACGCGCCGATAAGCGCGAAATCATGGCCGCCGCGGGCGGGTGTGATGAAACAGCGATCAGCCGCCTGCTCAATGCCGAAATCCGCTGCGCGGTTGACGCCGGAATGACCGTCCTATACGCCATCGGTGAGCGCGCTGAAGAGCAGGATCATTGGGACGAGGTAATCCGCCGGCAGCTCACGGTAGGACTGGAAGGAATCGATCCCGCAAAGCTCCGCATCGCTTATGAACCTATCTGGGCAATTGGTCCCGGGCGCCCGGTTCCCGGGCGTGAGGATATCCGCAAGGTTGCCTGTCTCTCGAAGGAGCTGTTTCCGCAGGTCCCCTTTATTTACGGCGGCGGACTGAAAACCGACAACGCCGGAATGCTCGCCTCGATCGAAGAGGTGGACGGCGGACTGGTGGGCCTGACCCGCTTCACCGGAGAGATCGGCTTCTATCCGGACGGCTTCATCGAGATTATCCGTACCTACCTCGGCTAACACAGACAGAAAGGAGGCCGCTTATGACCCTCAAGGAAATTGCTGAACAGGTTGGGGTATCCACCTCGACCGTCTCGCGGGTAATCAACAAAAATGACACCAAATGTGCCAGTCAGCCGGTCCGGGAAAAAATCTGGGACGCGGTTACCGCGAGCGGCTATGTACCCAATCAGCATGCCCAGAGGCTGAAACTGGCGGCCTCCGGTCAGGAAGATTCGGTGCAGGAGACTCCGGAAAAGGACCTTGCCTGCATCTTTGCCCGTTCAGGGGATATCAACAACGACCCTTTCTTCAACAGCATCTATCGGGCGGTTGAGAAGGAGGCGTTTCGAAACGGCTATTTTATCAAATATTCCCTTTCCTTTCCGCAGCTCGTCTCCTCTTACAGCCTTGACCTGCTGAAAACGGCAAACATTGACGGGATTGTTATTCTCGGCCGCTGCAAAGCGGAACATCTTCAGCTTCTGCGCAACGAGTTCCGCAATCTCGTCTACGTCTGCCTCAATGCCATCAATCCTGTCATCGATCAAATTATCTGTGACGGCTATCAGGTCGCGCGTACCGCCGTCAACTACCTGAACTCACAGGGCCATACTTCCATCGGATACATCGGTGAAATCGAAAATGAGATCCGCTATAAAGGCTATCGGGATGAGATGGAGGCCCTCGGCCTTCCGATGCCCAAGGAATGGATCGCCGACGTTAACCTGTCCATGGAGGGCGGATATCATGGCGCCCGGCGCCTGAAGGAAAACGGAGGGTTGCCGACCGCGATTTTTTGCTGCAACGATATCACAGCGGTCGGTGCGATCAAATCCATCAAAGAGATGGGTCTCAAAATCCCACAGGACGTTTCTCTGCTGAGCATTGATGACATTGAAATGGCCTCCTATGTTACGCCGATGCTCTCCACCATCAGTATTCCAAAAGAAGAGATGGGAAAGATGGCGGTTAAGATTCTGCTTGACCGGATCAATAAGGGGCATCGTCTCCCGGTCAGGCTTGAGCTTCCCTACCAGATTAAAGCGCGAGAGAGCTGCCGGAATCTGACAAAAGAATTCCTCTAATTCCCCTCATAGGAGCGGGCCGTTCAACAGGGCGGCCCGCCTCCCCCTTTTCTGAACCGTGCGGCATTCCAAAATTGCCGCTGCAACCAAAACGGAGGGATCTCTCCTTGGATAAGCTTTGTCTGCTTTTTGTTATTTTCTTTACCAATATGGTCCAGACGATCTCCGGCTTCGCGGGCACGATGCTTGCAATGCCTGTGTCGATCCTTCTGGTCGGCATCACGGACGCCAAGGTCATTCTTAATACAGTGGGACTGTTCTGCTGTATTGTAATGGCCTTTCAAAATTACCGGTCCATCGAATACCGTGAGTTTTTTCGAATCATTGCCGCCATGTCGTTGGGGATGCTGCTTGCACAGGGAATTTCCGGCCGCGTCCGGCTGGAATTTTTGCTTGTGGTCTATGGGCTGCTGATTATTATCATTGCGGTACGCGGACTCATGGGCTGCCGCGAGGCCAATCTTTCCGGTCCGGCGATCCCTTTCCTGCTGGTTGCCGCAGGAATTCTGCATGGTCTCTTTCTCTCGGGCGGGGCCCTGCTGGTTATCTACGCCCGTCAGAAGTTTCCCGACAAGTCGGTGTTCCGCGCAACACTGACCGCTGTGTGGGTCTTTCTCAACTCTCTGATTTTGGCCGGACACCTTTTGGGTGGCCAGATTACCCCTGTACGTCTGAAGCTGATTCTGCCGGGCATGGCGGTCTCGCTGCTCGGCGTATACTTTGGGAACCTTCTGCACAACCGTATCAGCCGGGAACACTTTGCCATGCTTGCAAACATCCTGCTGATCCTCTCAGGTTTGAGCATCCTTCTGTAAGAAACCGCGTTGGACGTCGATCGGCGTCCAACGCGGTTTCTTCTATATTTATAGGCAAACGGGCGGGCGCGGACGGCTTTCCGTTCGCGCCCGCCGTGCGGCAGGAGACACTGAATGCAGATGAAGATGCCGGGGCATCTTCTCGAGAGACAGGACGGCATTATAATCTTTTAGGTCTGTGCAGGCCGCGTGTTCCATGCGCGGCTTTGATCATAATGAAATTTTCGTCCAGCGGCCGCCCCGGAACCGGGGGTAGCTCAGCGCGATTCTCGATGCCTGATCGAACAACAGGCCGACCCACGCGCCGGTCAGTCCCCATCCGACCGGATAACAGAAAAACCATCCCGCCAGCGGACGAATCACAGCGATCGAGACAAGCGCGACGATCGCAGCATAGAAGGTATCTCCGCCCGCACGCAGGCATCCGGTGAAGATGACATTCGAAATTTGAGCGAAAACAGTGATGCAGAGAACCACAATAATCATCCAGCTGTATTGCAGCACCTCAGGCTCATCATTAAAAAGCTCAAAAATCCGCACATTGCCCAACAGGAACACCACCGAAAGCATTACCGAAAAGGCAAAGCCGATATGCTGGCAGGCGCTGCCGTAGATCTTGGCAAGATCGGGCCGACGCTCTCCCAGGCTTCTGCCGACCAATGCGATCGACGCGGCGGAAAGGCCGTCTCCAAAGGAAAAAGAGAGGGAAAGAAGATTAATGCCGATCTGATGCGCCGCGAAAGCGGTGGTTCCCAGCCCGGCGACAATCCTGGCATAGGTCAGAAAGCCAAACCGCATGAAAACCTGCTCGGCCAGCGTGCTGGCGCCGACCGAAACGAGTCCGCGCAGCGTCCGCAGATCAAAGCGCATATGATGCAGATCGAAGAGATAGAGAAAGCCATGAGGATTCGAAACGGAGCGCAGGCTCATCAAAAATCCGCAGACAGTGCCGATCACGGTGGCAAGCGCCGCGCCCCGCACCCCCAGACGCGGAAAGCCAAAATTTCCGCCAATCAGAAGATAATTGAAAAAGACGTTGACCAGATTGGACACCATATTGGTCTGCATGGCAATGCGGGTATTCCCCGCCCCGCGCTGGGCAGCATTGATAATCAGGGTAAGACTGGTAAAGCAAAGCCCCACCGATAAAATCCGAAAATAGCCAACCGCCTCCGCGTGGGTATCGGGCGCCGAGCCGGTAAAGCGGATAATCGGGTCGGCAAAGAAAAATGCGGAAAAACTGATCAATGCGGTGACGGCGGCCGAGATCGCCAATGCCTGCATCAAAACCCGGTTGGCTCCCTCCTGGTCCGCCTCGCCCCGGCGCCGGGCGACCGTAGCCGAAACCGCCACGCCGAGCGCCATAAAGAAGGCCAGCATGATGAACTTCGGCTGGGTGCAAAGCCCCACCGCCGTGATGGCATGGGAGCCTAAACTTCCGACCATCATGGTATCAACCATGCCGACGAAGGCAATCAAAAAGGATTCCACAATCGAGGGCCAGGCCATCGAGACCGAATTGCGAATCAATTCACTTTGTGGGGGAATCTCTCCGAGCGGCTCGCTTCCGCGCAGTGCCCGTCTGACATTCACCAGCTGCACACCGTCATCTCCCCTTTGCTGTCAGTCGATCTATCGCAGCAGGTCCGCCAAGCGGCTCAGGCGGCGAAGCGCCTCGTCAAGGGTAGCCTGCTCCCGCGCGAAGTGGAGCCGAATCAAGTGATTCACCGGCTCGCGGAAAAAGCTTGAGCCCGGCACCGCGGCCACACCCAGCTCTCGGATCATCCATTCGCAGAACTGCTGATCGCTCCAGCCCGCGAACTGGCCGAGAGCGAGATAGCGGCTGATGTCCACCATCACAAAATAGGTGCCCTGCGGCACGTTATGCTCAACGCCGATCCTGGTCAAGCCGCCGCAGAAGTAGTCGCGCTTTTTGGTGTAGGTTTCGAGCAGCCCGTCGTAATAGGATTGCGGGAACTTCAGGCCAACCACCGCCGCCTCCTGCAGGGGGGCGGGAGCGCCAACCGTCAGGAAATCGTGCACCTTCTTGGCGCACTCAATGACCTCAGCCGGCCCGATCATCCATCCCAGCCGCCAGCCGGTAATGGAATAGGTCTTGGAAAGAGAATTACAGGTGATGGTGTGGTCCCACATGCCGGGCAGCGAAGCCATACAGGTATGGACATTCGGAGCATACACCATATGTTCATAGACTTCATCGGTCACCACATAAGCGTCATACTGTAAGGCGAGCTTGCCAATGGTCAGAAGCTCATCGCGGGTGAAGACCTTGCCGCAGGGATTCGACGGGTTGCAGACGATGATCGCCTTCGCCCCCTGACGGAATCCTGCCTCGATCTGTGCCGGATCAAAATGGTAATCGGGCGGAACCAGCGGCACAAAAATCGGTTCGGCCCCCGAAAGAATCGCATCGGCCCCGTAGTTTTCGTAGAAGGGCGAGAAAACAATCACCCGGTCCCCGGGGTTGCAGATGGTCATCATGGCGCTCATCATGGCTTCGGTGCCGCCGCAGGTGACCAGCACTTCCTCATCGGGGTCGACCTCATGTCCAAGACGGGGACCAGCCTTTGCAGCCAGCGCTTCCCGGAAGTTTTCAGCCCCGAAGGTCACCGAATACTGATGCGGGCCTTCGTCGGCAACCTCCTTGAGGCGGTCGGTGATCGCCTTGGGCGGAGGAAAATCCGGAAAGCCTTGTGAGAGATTGATCGCCCCGTATTCATCCGAAATCCGGGTCATCCGGCGAATGACCGAATCGGTAAAGGTCTGTACGCGATTGCTGAGCTTTGGCATGGTCATCAGGTCCTTTCTGTCGTCCGATTGATGGGGCCCGAAAAACTGTCCCGAGCCGCCCTTTTTGGAAAAGGCAGGCCGCCGGTGCGGCGCCGCACTGCCTGATCTTACTGTTGTGATGGGTTCCGCTCTTCACGATAGGCGGAGAACTCCTCTGTCTGTACCAAGGAATGCCCAATATGGCGGCGCATCGCCTCGCGCGCCTCCTCTGTCCGGCGTGCGGCAACAAGAGAAAGCACTTCCAGATGCTCCCCGGGAAAGCGGCCGAGCTGCCGCTCCGGATGGGGGCTGCTCAGAAGATAGCGCGCCGCTGTCAGTGTCGCGCGGGAAATCATCGCGGCCAGGAAATCATTGCCCGAGCATTCGGCCAGCCGAATATGAAAAAGGTCCCCATAATGAAAATAATCCCGTACCCCGCCCCGTGCGGCCGCCTGCCGCTGAGCTTCGCAGTACCCGCGGAGTTCCTCGATCTCACCGGCGGAAAGTCCCCGCGCTGCACAGAGGGAAGCGGAAAGGGGTTCGAGCACCGCCCGAACCTCGTCAACCTGGCGCACATCCCGGTCGCCGACTTCACGCACAGAAATTCCTTTGCCGCAGGCCGTTTCAGCCAATCCTTCGGAAACCAGCCGGTGCAGCGCGGTGCGGATGGGGGTGCGGCTGATTTGGAGCCGTTCCGCCAGGGATTCTTCGGTCAGAGGTTCCCCCGGAGCCAGTTCACCGGAAAGAATTGCGTTGCGCAGCATCCGGTAAGCGCGGTCTGAAAGGGATTCTCCCCTGTTTACCGCTTGCAGCGCCATACCGCCGCCTCCTTCCTGTCAAGCGTTGTATACAGTATACGCCGTATCCCCAAAATGTCAAGACCAGCGAAAATTTTTCGCCGGGCGGAAGTGCAAAGGCCATCCGGGCGGAAGTGCAAAGGCCATCCGGGCGGAAGTGCAAAGGCCATCCGGGCGGAAGTGCAAAGGCCATCCGGGCGGAAGTGCAAAGGCCATCCGGGCGGAAGTGCAAAGGCCATCCGGGCGGAAGTGCAAAGGCCATCCGGGCGGAAGTGCAAAGGCCATCCGGGCGGAAGTGCAAAGGCCATCCGGGCGGAAGTGCAAAGGCCATCCTGTCCGCTTTTTTCGGACAGGATGGCCTTCACTGGAGAGATCCCTGCCGCTTTCACGATCAGGGCTCCGATGATTCCTCATCACGCTGGTAGAAATAGGGCCGGGTCTCGGTGGTTCCCTGATTCCGGTTGTAGACGTATTCCGAGCTGTCTCCGGAGGAACCGGTACTGGAAGCGGCATCCTCCGGCTCCGGGTTCTCGGCCACATAAAGGATCACCGTATCGGTCATGCGAAAGACCGTCTCGCCGGTGGGAATACTGGCGGAGGCAATCTCCCCGTTCTTTCTCGCAGGCTCTTCCACCGGCTCATAGGTGTAGGAGATTTCAAGGCTGTCCAGCATCTCCCGTGCGCGTTCAAGGGACATGCCGACCAGATCCGGCATCGAAATCTGCTGGCTCCCCTTGCAGACCCAAAGCCGGATCTGCGCCGGACTTTCAGACGGAGAGGGGGTTCCGGCCGGCGGAGACTGCGAAAGGATCTCACCGGCAGGCTGCGCTTCAGAAAAGACCCGCTCGATTTGAAAGGTAAAAAGGCTGCGGTAAAGAGGGTCCAGCAGAACCTTTTCGATGTTGCTGCCCACCAGATCAGGAATATAAATCTGTGGATCATCGTCCTCCTCGGAGGAGGCTGATTCCGGTTCGGCACTGGCCTGCGCCGGCAGGGGAACCGGGAATTGGGTATCGACAATCCGATAAGAAATGCCCAGAGCGATGACGGCAACCAGCGAGGTAAGCACCAGTGCGACCACCAGAGAACGAATTCCAATCGAAGCCGCCGGGGAGGGCGGCGGGCCGTCGGGCGGATCACTCCGCTTCACCACCGACAGCGGGTAGGTCATTGTCCCGGAGCCGGGTTCATCGAGCAGGGCGACCCAAAACTCGTCGATCGTGCGGTAGCGTGTCCGCAGATCGACTGAAAGCGCGCGCAGCAGCGCATCCGACACATGCGCCGGAGTTTCCGGCGCCACCTCGGCGGGGGGAATCAGAGGATGCCGTTCCCCACGCTGCCGCCATTCGATCGGCGTGATCCCGGTGAGGGCAAGATAACAAACCGCCGCCAGCGAATAGACGTCGCTCCAACTCCCCTGCCAGCTATTGGAGGAATACTGTTCCGGAGCGCTGTATCCGAAATAGAGGGTGGCGGCAATTTCACTGTCGGCCGTCCGAGCCGCCGGAATGCAGAAGCCGGACAGGAGCAATTCCTCCCGCTCGGTGATCAGCAGCGTCTCGGCGGAGATGCCCCGGTGATAAATTCCATCGGTATGAATCCGCCCCATCGCCCGGACCATCGGCGCCAGCATCTTTTTAAGGGCATTCCAGCCGATCGGCCGGCCGATTCTCGCAAGATGATCCCCCAGCGTTTCGGCGCCGGCGTACCATTCCACCGAATAGACGGTGCCATTCTGCCGGATCAGCTCAAAGGGACGAACAAAGGGCAGCTCTGCCGGAAGGCCCATCAGGTAGCGGCAAAGCTCCTCATAGTCGGAGGAAAGGGATTTGTACTGCACCTCGCATCCGGGCTGAACCAAAATCTGCCCTTCTGCATCCTGCCGCATGATCGGTGAAGGGCAGAATTCCCGTACCGTCACCATCCGCCCGGAGACGGCGTCCCGTCCGAGATAGACAATGGTTTCCCCGCATTGATCGATCCGGCGGGTCATCTCATAACGGTTCCCCAGCATCCGATGCCCCGGCGTCTGCTCCATTGCCCTTCCTCCTTTCGTTCCTGTGTGCGGACGTGCGGGCAATTGCTCCGGCGCGTCAGTTGATTCTTATTTTACAACATTTCTCTCTCTTTGCGCAAGTCCCCATGAATTCCATATCCATCCAGATTCCCGCCATATAGACGAAATTTCTTCCCGGCGGCAAAAACGCCCGCTGCAAGGAGCAGCGAGCGCCTTTTTATTCTCAGCAGCATTCTCCGTTTTGGAAACGCATCATCATCTCACTGGTCAGGCTGATATCCAGCTCCGGCGCGGGAATCTGTCCGCGGTTGAACCACTCGGCGACGGCCAGCTCATCCCGATCGAGAGTAATGCGGTCCTCACCGTCGAGGTCGCAGTAAAAGCCCATCAGCAGGGTATCGGAGAAGGACCAGGGCTGACTTTTGTAAAAGCGCAGATTTTTGACCCGCAGGCCGACCTCCTCCATCACCTCGCGGTGGACCGTCTGCTCGATCGTCTCTCCAATTTCGGCAAACCCCGCAATCAGCGCATAACGGGTATAGCTGCGCCCCGCATATTTGGTCAGCAGAATCCGCTCCCCATCCAGAACCGCCACAATGACCGCCGGGCAGATTTTAGGATACTCCATCTGTCCGCAGGAGGGGCAGAGCATCATCCGCTCCTTGTGGTCCTGCTGCATCTCCTGCCCGCAGCGCCCGCAGAAGCGGTGGCCGCGGTACCAGCCGTAAAGCTGGAATCCGGTGATCCCTGCGAATGCGAGATGGCGCGGAGACATTGTGCGGAAAATCTCCCGGTTCTCAAGGCGGGCGCCGTCCAGCAAATCAAAGCGCAAAGTGTCCGGCGCAAGATAAAAGCGGTCCTCGTCAATTGAAAACAGATAAGTATACTGCTCGTAAAGGGAGGGATTCTCTCCCTCCAGCTCGGAAAAGCGCGGAAAATCAAGCTTTCCGTCATGCTCGGTCAGCAGCACATCCCTGCCCCGGTAAAAAAGCAGAAAGCTTTCCCTCTCCGGTGGTGACGGGCGGTATTCATTGGCAAAATGGTGCGGTGCAATATCCTGTATCATATTTCAGTCCTCCGGTATGTCATAAATTTTATGATACTCCCCCTTCAAAAGCTTTGTCAAGCCATACGAAAACACACGTCTGTTTTTTGCCGCCCGGGACATACTAAGAGAAACCACAGGATAGGAGAGATAACAATGGAACTGAAAACACGAAAGGTGGTTCTGGTCGGCACCGGCTTTGTCGGGATGAGCTACGCCTACGCGATGCTCAACCAGAACGTTTGTGACGAACTTGTTCTCATCGATATCGACCGGCAGCGCGCGGAGGGTGAAGCCATGGATCTCAACCACGGGCTTCCCTTTTCCGGGTCGCACATGAAAATCCACGCGGGAGATTATCAGGATTGCGCCGATGCCGATCTGGTGGCGATCTGCGCGGGGGCGGCTCAGAAGCCCGGCGAGGAGCGAACCGCCCTGCTGCACCGCAACGCCGAGGTGTTCCGGGCGATCATCAGCCCCATTGTTTCCTCTGGTTTCGGCGGAATCCTGCTCATCGCCACCAATCCCGTCGATATCATGGCACATGTGGCGCAGACTCTTTCCGGCTTCGACAGCTGCCGGGTCATCGGGACCGGCACCATTCTGGATACCGCCCGTCTGCGCTATCAGATCGGCCGCTTCTTCCGCATCGATCCGCGTAATGTTCACGCCTATGTGATGGGCGAGCATGGAGAGAGCGAATTTGTCCCCTGGTCGCAGGCAATGGTGGCGACCAAACCGGTGGGCCTTTTCATGGGGGAGAACGGCTCTCTGAATCTCGGCCAAATGCTGCAAATTGAGACTGAGGTGCGGGACGCAGCCCAAAAAATTATTCTCGCCAAAAAGGCCACCTATTATGGAATCGGCATGGCAATGGTGCGAATCACCCGCGCAGTTCTCGGGGATGAACAGAGCGTGCTGACCGTATCAACCATGATGCGGGGGGATTACCGCCTGAATCAGGTCTACCTCGGCACCCCCTGCATCGTCGGCAGACGCGGAGTCACAGGCGTGGTCGGACTTCCGCTCGAGCAGGGTGAGCAGGCAAAGCTGGAGCATTCCGCGCAGATTCTTTCCGGGCTTTATCAGGGACTGCGCCTGAGCTGATCCGACCGGCACGATACAAAACGGCGGTTCTTTTTCAGAGCCGCCGTTTTCTTTCCCTTGCGTCCGCCTTGTCTTTTCGAACATTTCACAGTATGATGGAACTTGACTGAGGACGGGAGGACGAACGATGCTGGCAATTCTGATGACGTCTGCCGCCGAAAGCGGTGAGGCGGAAAAGTTTACCGCCATCTACAAACGGTACCACCGCATCCTTCTCAGACTGGCCTGCTCCATTCTCAAGGAACAGCAGGCGGCCGAGGATGCGGTGCAGAACGCATTTCTGAACATTCTTAGAAATTTAGATAAAATTGATGAAATTAACTGTAGCAAAACCCGCGTTTTTCTGATTGTTATTACCAGAAGGGAGTGCTACAAGCTCTACAATATCCGCAGGGAAGAGCAACCGATTGAGCTTGGGGAGGATTTGGCCGGACCGGACGCCGTCTGGGAGGAGATTGAGCAGAACGCGGACGGCGAAGCTCTGCGGGAAGCGATGCTGAAGCTTTCCGAGCTTGACCGCCAGCTTCTTCTCGGAAAATATGCCTACGGCTACCGCTATCGGGAGCTTGCCTCCCTGTTCGGGCTCAGCGAAAAAAATGTCTCGGTTCGCCTGCTGCGGGCCAAGCAGAAAATTGTGCTGCTGTTAAAAGGAGGTGAGGGCCTGTGAAGGGAAAGAGAACAATCCCAGCGGAACAGGACCCCCGTTTTGAGGCCCTCCTTACCGCCGCCTCGCAAGACCTTGCCCGGGAACAGGAACGCGAGGCGGACCGACTCTTTGAGCAGCTCGGCCGGGAACCGGAAATCGAGTCTTCTCCGGAGCACCTCGCCGATATGCAGTCCCTGCTGCAAAAAGCCGGGCATTCCAGGCGGCAAGGTGGCCTCGGACGGTTCTTGCTGCAGTGGGCCGCCTGTCTGGCGCTGGCAGCCTGCGTCGGAAGCGTGGCCTTCCCCACCCAGGCGGCGGCTGTCTGGCAGCAGCTCCGGAGCTTTGTCTACCGTCAGTACGTCACCCACACCGAAATCCATATTTCCGCGCCCGAATCGGAGATCCACACCGGCCCTACCGCCGACGAATTCACGCCGGTGCGCCCTTCCTACATTCCGGAGGGCTTTGTCCGCACCGAGGAGGAACAGCTTACCATCCTGTCGTTCATCATCTATGAAAGAAACGAGCAGCGGATCAGCTTTCAGCAAATGTTTGCCGACGGAACAGGGATCGGTCTGGATACGGAGGACGCTTACACCGAAAGTGCTCAGGTCAGCGGAATGGAAGCCCTCTACGTCGAAAAGCAGATCGGGGACAGTGTTCACCGTACCCTGCTCTATCACGATGAAGTTTACATTTACCTGCTGTCAGCCGACGGCCTCTCCCGCCAGGAGCTGTTCAAAATTGCAGAAAGCGTGCCCGCCGTCTGAGTTCAGGCAGATCCATCCCCTGTAAGGAGGTGTCCGAATGCCCCGTCTTATGTCAACGGAAGAATATGCCCGATCCTATGATCGCTGCGCGGAAAGGCTCTACCGCTTTGCGCTCTATGTGCTGGGCGATGCGCGCCAGGCCGAGTCGGCTGTCTCCTCTGCTTTTGCAAGCGGATTACAGACCTGTCCTCCGCTGAAGGGCGACGATACTTTTTTGGAAGAGATGCTCCGCCTCGTCTGCGGAGCCTGCGAATGCTCCGTCCCGCTGGAAGGGGACTCCTACGCCGATGGAATCCGCCGGGCTGTCGCCGGAGACTGCGAAGAATCGCTTCTAAGGGTTTTGGCTTCCAAACCCTGTCACAGACGTGCCGTTCTGATTTTAAATGCCCTCTTCGGCTGCGACACAACCGCTTTGCAGCGGATTCTGTCCGCTAAGTCCGGGCGCCCTGTTTCCGCTGCCGCCATTCCGGTTTGAAGCGCGCGGCAAAGATAGCGGCACCCGCACACATCGGCTCCGCTTGATGCGGAAGTTGATGCAAAGGATGCGCCGAGATTGACGAAGTGCGTACAATTTTTCACCGCGCCGGACACCTGCTTTTATGTCAAGAACCGGCGAATTACAAAGATTTCAAAAAGTGCGGCAGCCCTGAAAGAAAGGCCAAAATCAGATCATCCGCTGTGTTATTTCTACAGGCGAGAGGCCCCGGTAAAAACCGTCGGTCATGCCAATGCACCGCCCCCCTTGTTTGCCGCCCGGAGCGAGTACGCGGAGCGCAGCGACGCGCGGGAGGGCGAGTGCGGGCGGCACCGGACGGCCGCGCCGCCCGAGCCGATTGCCCGGCGAGGGGGGGCCACATGGGCGGCCACGCGGGCCGCCCATGTGGCCCCCCCTCGCCGGGCGACCTATTTGTTGTCAACAGCGCTGGCACCGCAGAAAGGAAAGGGCCGAAGCCCTCACCCGTCGGACCAGCGGCCCTTCGCCCATGGGTTCCAGTCCGGGGCGTAGTAGTCGGCCAGATACTCCACACAGGCCTGCGCGATTTCCGCGACCGGCGAGCGGGGCTGCCGCGCGGACACGAGCGCCGGGGCGTGGCGGCGTGAACCTTTGCCGCCCGCTCGTGCAACCCTTGACCCGCGCGCAAAATGGGAGAGGCGCAAAGGAGCGGCCCCTACTCTGTTTTCAACGCGAATATATGTTCTTTTCAACCACTGCTCCGCCCGCGAAAAGTCGCTCAAAATGCACAAAAAAAGGGTGCCGTCAAGGTTTATGCGCAAATTAATCTGCAGATCTCGTGAAAATGAAATCAGCCGGCAACAGAGGCGTCCTCCAGGGCAGCCTCCAGATGCTTCATGTTCATGTACTTTTTATTGCCCCACTGGGTGCCGGCCACATAGCGCAGGCGGGCACAGACCAGCATGAGGGCGGAGTTGCCATCCGGGAAGGTGCCCACCACCCGGGTTCGGCGGCGGATCTCTCGGTTGAGCCGCTCGATAACGTTGTTGGTCCGGATGCGGGTCCAGTGCTCGAAAGGGAACTCGCAGTAGGTCAGCGTCTCCTCAATGCCGTCCTCCACCTTCTTTGCGGCCTCTTTCAGCTTCATAGAGTGCAGCTGCTCCACCACAGCTTTCGCTTTCTCACGGGCAGCCTTCTTGCTCTCCTGGGCAGTGACGTCTCCGGAAGTAGTGGTGAGATTCCTGCTGTAGTGGCCGCTGCGGTAGCCCTGACGCTCATCGCTGCGCTCATACCGGGCCGCCTGCGTCAGTTTCTCCGCCTCGGCCTCCAGCAGCTCATTCAGGGTCTCTTCCACACTGCCACGGACCAATTCCTTGATCTGACCCTTGATTACTTCCTCATTCAGCTGTACAATCTTTTCAGGCATGGTTTGCTTTCTCCTTTCAGAATGGTGTGTCGCAACTTCATTCTATCAGAGATCTGCAAACCTTGTCTCTCTTTTTATCTCTTTTTTAATTTGCGCAACTTAGTATACCTTATCTGATGCTTACCTTAATTGCATTGAATGAGATCTGGGAAACGCTGACGTTTTTGGGATTTAAATCTAATCACATCTACATCCCCAAACTGCAAAATTCGAACGGCATTGACACCCGTATATTGTGCGGTGTTGCCTTAATATTTGCGCAGAAAAGTCTTTCCCAGTCTTGCTGAGATGAGAACATTATGTTCTATGGATATCAACTTTATAGTTTAAACTGGATAAGATGTTGTGGGCGTCCCTTTTTTTCCTGCAGCTTTCCAACAATAGAGGCATAGCCAGACCGCCGTAATTTGTCGACAATTCGATTCATGCTACGAGTGGAAAGGCCGCATTCTTTCGCAAGATCAGCGGCTAAAAAGGATTCCTTGTTACTACTCTTGATAATATGCTGTAATTGAATCAAGCGTTGAATTCCAATTCCCGTTTTTTCGGAAATTCGATTTAATATTGGGTCTACTGCTATATCGCTTTGGGGAGATTTTTGCTCACTTTGGAAAGGACCCCAACAGATGTGATTTGGATAGTAAATCATTAAAGTAGTTATTGGGTATGTTTCAGCACGTCTCATCGCTAAAACAGCGTTTTTTTTGCTCTGTTGAATGGAGGTCCCGTAGCCAATACCAATATAAACTTGCTCATGCAAATTTTTTGTAAATTGGTTTAATAATGACATATTTTCGTATTGTGTTGTGATGCTTTCGAGTAGGTTTTTATCACAAAATAAGTAAAACCCATCGAAAGGAGCCGGGGTTATTGCTGCCTGAAGTGTTTCCGAAAACTGATAAATTAGCTTTTCGGCCTCCAAGCGATCCAATACGCCAAGATATTCATCTACAGAAAGAACAGAATATTCTTTGACATGTGAAAAAGTTATGGCAAGCACAGCAACGGAGGCATATTGTTCAATGGAGGCCTGGTGCTTAAAGTAAATCCGATGCATCACATTATAAAATGAGTTTACATCTTGGCCAATTAAATAGACGGGAATCCCTTCCTGCCTCAATCGAGTTTCTATTGCAGAAAATGCTGTTATACAACACGAGCATCGTCCCTGTTCGTAATTCGTTTTGTGGAAAATGTAAACTTGATTCAAAGATGAATCGTAAAAATCTTCATAATTGATGTCCATAAGGGAATGTTTTTCCGTGTCTAATAAAAGGTCTTTCAACTGTTCCTCACTGAAGGAATCAATGCTACACTGTTCGCCATCATATCCATCGCGTTGCGCCTCAAATAAAGCTCGAATAAGAGTTGAGCCTTCGCATGTGACATATTCCCAAATGCATGTTGGAGTAACCTTACGCAACGCAGTATAGTAGAGCATTCTGCCCGAGAAGAGCAATCCATCATAGGTTTTTTGTAGTTCGGCCACAACTAATGGAACATCATCATAGTTACCTTCAACATAAATCCAATCAGTTTGGATATACCCGTGACGAAAAACAGAGTTTGCAATACGCTCTAACCGTTTTTTTGTCATGGTACTCTTTGGCGTAGCAATCTTCATACGTATATATGCAATTCGCATAGAAATCCCCCCAAAAAACAAATGTGTTTATCTTCATGAAGTTTGTCTTAATATATGACAGTGAGCAAAAATTGTAAATACGAAAAGCTACTTTTACATTATATTTGTATATTTTAACAAAAGAACGAATGATTTTTTTTCTTAATAAAACACTATTTTCGAATTACGGTCAATTTAAGGTCACATTTCCCGCTGATATAATAAAAACAGAAAGCTGTCATAAATATTTGACCTTTTTCTTGGGGGTGATTCTTAATAAGCTTATGATTGGTCACGTCCATTAAAGTGAGAAAGTTGAAATCGCAACTTTATAGTTGGAGGAGAGGATCGCCTTGATTGACGTAAAAATTATTGGCGGCACTATAGTCGATGGTAGCGGCACAAAAAGATATCGTGCAGATATCGGCATCATTGGTGACAAGATTTGCGAAATTGGGGATTTGAAAGAAGTAGACGCACGAGAGAGCATTGACGCAACAGGCCAAATCGTCGCGCCTGGATTTATTGATTTACATACACATTCTGATATTTCACTTATTGTCGATCCAAAAGCCAGTAGCAAAATTCATGACGGTGTTACAACTGAAGTTATTGGCAATTGCGGTATTGGTCTTGCACCTATATGCGAGAAACAAAAGGCAAACCTACTTAGTTATTTAGGAACTCGCCTTGTTGGTACTATTCCCATTCAACTGGAACTCCCGTGGAACACGATGGAAGAGTATCTTTCTACATTCAAAAAGCAGCCTCCGGCCACAAATGTTGCTTCATTGGTTGCTCAGGGCGCTGTACGAATCAATGAGATGGGATTCGAGCGTGACGCGGCAAGTCCAAAACAAACGGAGCGAATGCAAGCTGAGATCAAAAAAGCAATGGAGGCTGGTTGCGTAGGTTTATCTTCCGGACTTGTCTATATGCCGGGTGAATTTACTAGCAAAGATGAATTGGCAGACCTTTGCAAAGCAATTGTCCCGTATGGCGGATTTTATGCAACACACATTCGTAGTGAAGGCGAGCATGTATTTAATGCCGTAGACGAGGCCTTGTATATTGCGCAAAAGAGCGGTGTTCCACTGCATATTTCGCATCTCAAGTTAGCTAGTAGCTCTCATTGGGGAGAAACAGACAAGCTATTGGGCAAAATCGACCACGCGCGTTCGAAGGGCTTTGATGTTACTTTTGATGCTTATCCGTATGCTCTTGGGTGCACTTCGCTTGCTGGCAAACTTCCACCGTGGGTTTTTGAGGGAGGGACAGATAGAATGCTAGAGCGGCTTCAGTCTGTCACCCTTCGTGATCGTATGCGCGCTGATTTGAAAAATAATGATATTCACGGATGGGAGTCGTTTGCTTACCCTAAGGGATGCAATGGCCCGACCGGTTGGGATTCCGTAATATTCGCTAATGTCATGACCGAAGAGAATCAATCCCTCCTTGGAAAAACTATTGAAGACGTTGCAAAAGAACAAAACAAAGATCCCTTTGATGTGATGTTCGATACAATCATTCAAGAGAAGGGACGTATACAGATTCTGCGAAAAATCATGAACGAGGATGATGTTAAGGTAATCCTTTCTCGTCCGGACTGCATCATCGTTTCGGATGGACAGAGTCTGTCAACGGAAGGTGTCCTGAGCACCGGAAGACCTCATCCTCGAGCATTTGGTTCGCGTGCCAAAATTTTGGGACATTACTCTCGTGATTTGGGATTGTTCAGTGTCGAAACTGCAGTTCGGAAAATGACCTCTTTGCCTGCCGAGAGAATGGGGCTTCATCATCGTGGTTTGCTTCGTGTAGGTAATTATGCTGACATTACCATTTTTGATTATAATAAAGTTCGAGACGCTGCTACATTCATAGTTCCCCAGCAATATTCAGAAGGTTTCAGTTACGTCGTAGTGAACGGCAAGGTTGCTCTTAGAAATGGTGTTGAAACATCTGAATTCTCTGGGCGTTTTGTTGAAAGAGAAAAGTAATGACATATTGAAAATTTCGAGATCATTCAAATAATAAAAAATTTATATGAGAAGGGCGGACAGAATTATGGAACTGGGTAGTTGGGCAATAATTTCGGAACCCACTCTCTTAGGTTTGCTTCCTCTGGTTGTCATGGTTGGCATCTGTATGAAAGGATATAATACCGTTTCTGGCGGTATCTGCGGTATTATTGTAGGTTGCCTTCTGTGCGGGCAAGGCGTTCCCTCTCTAGCAAATGCATTTAAATCCGCTTTAGGCACCAGCACTTCTATGATCTGCTTGATTATTATGGTCGGCGCAGGTTTGGGTGTGCTTATGGAAAAAACCGGCGTAGCCCAGACACTGGTTTACTGGATTGTCAAACGCATTAATGTAAATACCCGTGGAAAGGCAGTCCTCGCACTTATTATTTGTTCTATTCTCATTTGTGGCTTATTGGGTACCTTAGGCGGAGGTAACGCTATTATTGCCCCAGTCATTCTGCCGGTAATGGCTTCTATGGGTTTGAGTCCTACCGTGGTAACTGTTCTTCTTAAAACAGCTGGCGAAATCGGTTTGGTTCTTGGGCCTCTGACCGGCGTTACTCTTTTGATTCTCGAGCTCACTGGTATTTCTTATGGACAGTATCTTGCTCAAGCAGCTTTACCCTATTGCGCTGTTTGGATGTTGGGAACTTTGTATGCCTGCAAAAAAACGCAAAAGCGTCTCGAAAGTATTGAAGTTTACGAGCTGGACGAAAATATGAAGCACATTGACGACATCGCTATTTCGTCCACTGCAAAGCGCAGAACATCCATTTTTTTGATTACTTTTTTTGCAATGATTGCTTACGGTTTTGCAACTGGGCAGGGCACGAATTATGCGCTTGGTGTTATGATCGTGTTGTGCGTGGTTCTTACGATTATTTCGAAGACTGGAATCGATGAAGCTGTAAAGTATATTTCGGCTGGTGTAGGCAAGCAGGCAAACATCTTTTTGACTTTTCTTTGCATGGTTGTGATGCTGGAACTGGTCAAATTGGGCGGTGGTTTTGAAGCATTGTCCGAATTGCTTGGTGGTCTTGGTAAGCAGGCTGGTGCGACAGGTGTCTTTTTTGCCTCGTCTGTTGTTGGCGGCTTCGGTATTGAAGCGACTGCTGTTGCAGAAATTCAAATTATCAGTGATATGTTTGGCGGACTTGCTAGAGAAATGGGACTGCCGATGGGATGTTTCGCAACCGCAATTATTACCTGCACGCGTTTGACAAATAATTTCTATCCCAACTCCAACCTGACCGGCCAGATGGGAACTGCGCGCTGTACGAACCTCGGCGATATCATGAAAACGCTGTGGATTGCAGGTGTCATTATGGTTGCCTATGTTGTGCTCTACGGTTTTGTCGCCCCTAGAATTTTCTGATAATTCACATTTATCAAAACGGGATGGGGCCTGTTTATACACTTTGGGAAGCCCCAACTTTAACTTAGCTCTACATTAAGACCATAGGCATATATATAATATTTTTTATTATTGGGAGAGTATGTGTCTTTGTTATCGAACATTGTGCGGGCCGCACCATTGAGGAATGCAACGAGCTTTTGAACGCCCTGGAGGTTGCAAAGGGCAACCTGCTCGGCTTTTAGGAGCGGAAAATAGTTTAACACCAAGAAGGAACGCGCCGCAGGCTTTCACACAGCTTGTGGCGTGTTCATTTTGTAAAATATTTATATTTTGCGGGAATATGAGATTTTCCTTTTGGGTCACTTTCTTTTGTATGTTTTATATATTTGAAAGTTATATTCAGATAGTAAGACCACTGTTTTCACCAGAAAGCGGTGACTTTTTGAATAACAAGTATCCGCCGACCTAGTATTACAGTTGTAATACACGATGTTTTCGGTAGTAACAGGCCATGGCAACAGCCTGATGTCGTAGACGCCAGTTGAGCCAGTGCGGCAGGAAATCCCAAGTATGGGAAGCGATGCCGAGTAATCTCCAAATGAGCTTCCGAAGCTCTGTTTTGCTGATGGTTACAGTAAATCTCGCCCTTTTAAAGGCAGTGAGACTGCCCGAAGCTGGTGTGGCAATTTGAACTAAGTAAGAAATATCCTGTTCATGCGCTTTCAGGACGGATAGCAGGGTATGTGCGCACATCGCCATAGTTATGTGTTTGTACCAACCGTTGTAGCCTCTCACCTCGTAATGATCAAGGCCCACATCACCCTTGCTCTCCGAGAAACACATCTCCACCGTCCAGTGGATGGCGGCTACTCTGACAAGCTCGGTCAGCGGAGTATCTTCGGGACAACAGCAGGCATATACTCTGAGCTTTGTGAGATCGGATATGCTCCGCTTCACAAGAATACGGCGTTTCCAACCGGCCTGCGGAGAATTGATATCCGCGCAGAACCAGTCATAGATTTTCTCGTCCATGCTGCCGGAGCCCGCGCTGATTCGCTTCCATCAGTCTTCTGGCAGCGACTCCAATATACGATGCTGCCGAAACCTGATCCAAAGGTTTTCTTTCCCGAAAACCGCCATCACATGCTGCTTGCCGATACTCTCCAGATACATTCGGATATCCCGGTAACCCCCATATATGCAGTCACCTGTCGCCCATGTAAAAGGAAGGTCGGAATCGTGCGCGGCCCTGATCATATCCAGAGCCATCTCAGGCTTCGTTCGAAACTCCTTATCTGATGGAATGCCTGCCCAGCACAACGTTCCTTATCTTCCAGCCATTCCTTCGGCAAATACAGTTCCCTATCGATCATGATATATCCTTTTTCACTCGCGTATGTGAGAAACACTCCGATCTGACAGTTCTCGACGCGCCCGGCTGTCTCGCTGTATTGCCACCTAACTCCCGCCGATTTCTTTCCTTGCCTGAGAAATCCCGTTTCATCCACCACCAGTACGCCGCCGGGCTCCCCTATTCGTCGGGCGACATATTTCCGCAGTTCATCTCTGACAAGATCAGCGCTCCATACCCCACGGTACAGAGACTGTTGAATTTTATACGGCGTGCTTTCCCCGCGCTCTTCGGCCAGTTGCCTGTGTAATGCATTTCCAATGACCTCCCTTTGCTTGTTTGGCGCAGTTGGCAGACCGCATCTATATTCCAGCAAAAGGAGTTTTTATATCTACATCATCGGCACTAGCTTTCTTTTGAACTTCTCGCCTGGCGAGTGGTCTTCTTTATATAAAAGAAATCCTCAAAAATCGCATCAACAAGCGATTTTTGAGGATTTCTTCTGGAGCGGGTTACGAGGCTCGAACTCGCTACCTCCACCTTGGCAAGGTGGCGCTCTACCAGATGAGCTAAACCCGCGGAAATGGTGCCTTCGGTCGGAATCGAACCAACGACACGCGGATTTTCAGTCCGCTGCTCTACCAACTGAGCTACAAAGGCACATAAACAGCGCCTTTGGGCGCTTGGCAATGCAAATTGGCGACCCGGATGGGGCTCGAACCCACGACCTCTAGCGTGACAGGCTAGCGTTCTAACCAACTGAACTACCGGGCCGAATCTCAAATAATTGGTGGGAGCAACAGGGTTCGAACCTGTGACCCCCTGCTTGTAAGGCAGGTGCTCTGACCAGCTGAGCTATGCTCCCCCTGCTCCCGAATACCGCGTCGGATTTCGGCGACGTTGTTTATTTTATCGCAAACAGCATCAAATGTCAAGCTGTTTTTGAAAAAACTTCGCATCAAAACTTTGTGCGAAAAAGCTCTTGCTTTATGGAATCGCCCACCCCGCTGCTTATCTTGCCCGGAGGAGATTCGCCCATTCCCGGATTGCCGCCCTTTTTGAACATTTTTCCGATCATCTCCTTCGCTGGCGCCGGCCCCGGTCGCCCGGTACATCAAAATTGACCAGGATCGCATCCTCGCCAATCAGCTGGATATCACACCAACGGATGATAATATCCTTGCCGCGGCCGAGCAATCCAAAAAGGCGCCAGCGCCCATAGATGACCAATGCCGAAATCCGCGCGCTCGAGAGATCGATCTCAAAATCGCAGACGCAGCCGATGCGGCAGCCGTTTTTTACGTTGATCACATCCTTGCAGCGCAGATCATTCGCCCGGCAATACACGCGGCATCCCTCCCGGTTCTATGTATACGTCCGGCAGAGCTCATCCCATGCAAGAAGGGACGGGATCAAATGATCCCGTCCCAAAGTGACCGCTTTGATCAGCCAATCAGTTCCTCGAGCAGCTTCCGAAGCAGCTCCGGATTGCCCTTGCCCTTGGTAGCGCGCATGCACTGCCCGACAAGGAAGCCAATGACGTTGGTTTTGCCGGCTTTGTACTCGCCCACCGCCTTTTCGTTCTTGGAGAGCACCTCCTCGACAACCGAACGGAGCGCACCGGTATCCGAAACCTGTGCCAGCCCCTTCTCTGAAATCACCTCGGAGACCGACTTGCCGGAGAACATGATCTCCTCGATCACCGTTTTGCCCGCGGTGTTGGAAATGGTCTTTTTCTCAATCGCGTCGATCATCTCCGCAAGGCTTTCGGCGGTCAGCTTCGTGTCGGCCAAGGTAAGCCCGCGCTCGCCGAGCAAACGCGCCACATCGCCGTTGAGCCAGTTCGCCGCAGCCTTGGCGGGCGCGCCGAGGGCTGCCGCAGCATCGAAAAGATCGCCGCGGTCGCGGTTCTCCACCAGAAGATTCGCATCAAAACGCGGGAGCTTATTTTCAAACATATACCGCTTGCAGCGGGCGTTCGGCAGTTCGGGCTGCTCCGCCCTGAGGGCGTCCACCTTCTCCTGCGGCACCACGATGGTCAGCAGGTCGGGCTCGGGGAAGTAGCGGTAATCCTGCGCGTCCTCCTTCGAGCGGAGCACCATGTTCTCACCGATTGCGTCGTTCCACTTGCGGGTTTCCTGCACGACATGGCCGCCATCCTCAAGCAGTTCAATCTGGCGGGCCGCCTCGTAGTCGATCGCCCGAACAGCCGCCGAGAAAGAGTTGACGTTCTTCATTTCAACACGGGTGCCGAATTCCTTCTGCCCCACCGGACGGACCGACACGTTGACATCACAGCGGATCGACCCTTCCTGCATTTTGCAGTCCGAGATATTGAGATACTGAAGGATCGACTTGATGGTGTCAAGATACGCCTTGGCCTCGGCCGACGAGCGCATATCCGGCTCGGAGACGATTTCGATCAGCGGCACGCCGCAGCGGTTGAAATCCACAAGCGAGCCGGAGAAGTTATCGTCATGGATCAGCTTGCCGGCGTCCTCCTCGATGTGGATGCGGGTAACCCCGATCGTTTTAGTGTGGCCTTCGTCGTCGAGCATGACCTCAAGCGCGCCGTTTTCGCAGAGCGGTACGTCAAACTGAGAAATCTGGTACGCCTTGGGAAGATCGGGATAAAAATAATTTTTTCGGTCCTGCTTGCAGATGTTGTGGATGGTGCAGCCGAGCGCGTGGCCCATCCGGATGCAGGAATAGACGACCTGCTCATTGAGGACCGGAAGAGTGCCGGGCATTCCGGTGCAGACCGGGCAGCAGTTCGCGTTCACCTCGCCGCCGAACGCATTTTTGCAGGTACAGAAAATCTTGCTCTTGGTATTCAGCTCCGCATGGACCTCAAGGCCGATGATAATCTCATAATCCTTTTTCATTGCTGTCCCCTCCTTAACCGATCGCCGGGATCTTGTTGAAGCCGCCGACGAGCGACTCATAGTGGGCGGCGGCGTTGAAGAGCGCCGCTTCCGAGAAGCGCGGTCCGATGAGCTGCAGGCCGATCGGCATGCCGTCGGCACCGGTTCCGCAGGGAATCGACATCGCCGGCAGCGACGCAATGTTGACAGTGACGGTGCAGATGTCCGCCGCATACATCTTCAGCGGATCATCGACATTCTCGCCGAGCCGGAAAGCGGTAAACGGCGAGGTGGGGGTGGCGATGAGGTCGCAGCCTTCGAAGGCCTCGGCAAATTCGGAGGCAATCTTCTGCTGAAGCACCTTGCCGCGCTTGTAATAAGCGTCGAAGAAGCCGGAGGACAGCACGAAGGTGCCGAGCATGATGCGGCGCTTTACCTCGTCGCCGAAGCCTTCGCTGCGCGACTTCTCATAGAGATCGATCAGGCCGTCAATCTCCCTGGCGCGGTAACCATACTTCACTCCATCGAACCGGGCGAGGTTGGAGGACGCCTCGGCCGACGAAATGATGTAGTAAGCGGCAAGCGCGGCATCAGTCGAGGGCAGGCTGATCTCCCGGATCTCAGCGCCTTCCGCCCTGAGCGCGTCCACCGCTTCCAGGACCGCTTTTTCAACCTCCTTGGTCACACCGAGGCCGAAATACTCCTTGGGCACGCCGATGCGCAGGCCCTTCACACCCTTGCCCATGCACTTGGTGAAATCAGGATAGGTGTGGTGGGCGCTGGTCGCGTCGCGCTCATCGCGGCCGCAGATCGTGTTATAGAGTAAAGCCGCGTCTCCGACGGTGCGGGCCATCGGGCCGATCTGGTCGAGGGAGGAGGCAAATGCAATCAGTCCGTAGCGCGAAACCGAACCGTAGGTGGGCTTGAGGCCGACGATGCCGCAGCAGCTCGAGGGCTGGCGGATCGAGCCGCCGGTATCAGAACCGAGCGCAAGGATCGTTTCTCCCGACGCGACCGCAGCCGCCGAGCCGCCGGAGGAACCGCCGGGCACACGGGTAAGGTCATGGGGGTTGTGCGTCAGCTTGATCGCGCTGTTCTCGCAGGAGGAGCCCATGGCAAACTCGTCCATGTTCAGCTTGCCGGGCATCACCGCTCCGGCGGCATTGAGCCGCTCGATGACGGTGGCGTTATAAGGCGGTTTAAAATTATAGAGCATCTTGGAGGAGCAGGTGGTCAGGACGCCCTTGGTGCAGATATTATCCTTGATGGCGACCGGAATTCCCGCGAGCGCGGGAAGCTCCTCCCCCCTGGCACGGCGGCTGTCAACAGCGGCGGCCTGTTTTAGAGCGTCTTCGGCACAGACGGTGACGTAAGCGCCGACCTTCCCGTCGGTTTCCTCGATTCGGCCAAGCACCGAACGGGTCAGCTCAACCGCACTGATCTCGCCTCTGGCGAGCATGGCGGAAAGTTCGGTTGCGGACTTCTGATAAAGCATAGCTGTTCTCCTCCCTATTCGACGATTCTCGGCACAACGACGCAGCCCGCTTCGACCTGAGGGGCGTTCGAAAGGATTTCCTCACGGGTCGTTTCGGATACTACCACGACGTCGGGACGCAGGGTCATCGGATTGGCAGGGTCAAGTCCGGTCGCGGTCCCCTCGATGGCGGGAAGGCTGTCCACCATACCGATGATGTCGGTCATCTGGCGGGCAAACTTTTCGGCCTGTTCCTCGTCCATCTTCAGGCGGGCGAGCTTGGCAATGTGGTTGATGTCGATTTTAATCTCGTTCATAGAAAACACACCTTTCTCTATCAGGTTAAGCCGCTTGGGCAAACGATCCCGACGCTTGCCGCAAGCAGGCTCTAGCTGCGCTTTTCTTCCAACAGGACGAGCAGTCCCGCCTCGTCGAGGACAGGGACGCCGAGGCTCTGCGCCTTGGTGAGCTTGCTGCCCGCTTCCTCGCCCGCCACAACGTAGGAGGTCTTTTTCGAAACGCTGCCCGAAACCTTCCCCCCCTGCCCCTCAATCAGAGACGCGGCTTCACCGCGGGTCAGCGACGGCAGCGTTCCGGTCAGCACGAAGGTCAGGCCCGCCAGCCGGTCGGAGGCCGGACGGTCAAAGCAGGTCATATTGACGCCAAGCGAGGCAAGCTGGGCAATCATCATACGGTTTTCATCCTGTGCGAAGAAGGAAAGCAGGCTGTCGGCCATCACTTCCCCGAGGGAATCGATCGCGGTGAGGGACTCCCGGTCGGCGCGCAGCAGCCCGTCCATCGAGCCGAAGCGCCGGGCCAGAAGCTGTGACGCTTTTTGGCCGATATTGCGGATGCCAAGGCCAAAAAGCAGCCGGGAAAGATCGTTTCCCTTCGAATGCCCGATGGCCGCGATCAGGTTGGCGGCGCTCTTCTCGCCGAGCCGCTCCAATCCGGAAAGCTGTTCTGTGCGCAGGCGGTAGAGGTCAACCGGCGAGGCAAGCAGCCCCTCCCCCACCAGCAGCTCGACCATTGCCTCTCCAAGGCCCTCGATGTCCATCGCGTCGCGGGAGGCAAAATGAATCAGGTTGCGCAAAAGCTGCGCCGGACAGGCGAGATTCTGGCAGCGGATCGCCGCATCGTCCCCATCGCGGGAAACGGGCTGCCCGCAGGAGGGGCAGCGGTCCGGAAGATGATAAACAGGGTTTCCGCTGTGCCGGACCACTGAGAGCACCTCCGGGATAATTTCCCCAGCCTTGCGCACCCGAATGACGTCCCCGACGGCGATCTGCTTTTCATCGATAAAATCCTGATTGTGGAGCACCGCGCGGGAAACGGTCGTTCCGGCGAGGCTGATCGGCTCAAAAACCGCCGTGGGGGTCAGGGCGCCGGTGCGCCCGACCTTCACCTCGACCGCGAGAAGGGTGGTTTCCTTTTCTTCGGGCGGATATTTGTAGGCGACTGCCCACCGCGGAAACTTTGCGGTACTGCCGAGCGTCTCACGCTGGGCGAAGCTGTTGACCTTCACCACCGCACCGTCGATATCGTAGGGGTTCTCGCCCCGGCGTTCCCCGATCTCACCGATTTCGGCAATCGCCTCATCGATGGTATCCACCGCATGGAAATTCGGGATCACCGGAAAGCCGTAGGACCTGAGCAGATCCAGCGATTCGGTATGGCTTGCAGCCTGCCGCCCCTCCATCTGCTGGATGTTGAAAACAAGGAGATCAAGCATCCGCTTGGCGGTCACCCGCGGGTCCTTCTGCCGCAGGGAACCGGCGGCGGCGTTGCGCGGATTCTTAAACGGGCGCTCGTCGTTGAGCTCCTGCTGGGCAACAATTTTGGAAAAATTCTCGAGCGGAAGATAAACTTCGCCGCGCACTTCCAGAAAGGGCAGCGCCTCGGGCAGCGTCTTGGGAATCGAGCGGATGGTCCGCAGGTTCTCGGTGACGTCCTCTCCCACAAATCCGTCCCCACGCGTCGAGCCCCGGACAAAAATGCCGTCCCGATACTCAAGCGAAACGGATAACCCATCGATCTTCGGCTCAACGACATACTCCACCGGCAGATTTCCCAGCCGTTCACGCACACGCTGATCAAACTGGACAACCTCTCCGGTCGAAAAAACATCCTGCAGCGACCCCATCTGCACCTCATGCTGCACCGGGGCAAAGGTGTTTTCCAGAATTGGGGCGCCCACCTTTTGGGTCGGGGAATCCGGGGTCGCCAGCTCGGGATATTCGGCCTCGATGGCCCGAAGCTCCCGGGTCAATGCGTCATATTCAAAATCCTCGAGGGTGGGGTTATCCAAAACATGGTATTCATAGTTGCACCGCTCAATCAGTCCGCGCAGCTCGGCAGAGCGCGCGGCAGCGGCTTCTTTGGGCGTCATTTTCCGCCCTCCTTTATGCTTCAGATGAACAAACAGCCAATAATGTAATAGTATACCACGAGGTCCCCGGTGAATGCAAACCCCTTTTTCGGGGAAGGGTTATTTTTTGGCCAAAGGATGCGATTTTTCGCCGCAAGCACCACCGGCGTGTCTTTATCAATCTCAAAATGCCCCGCCGGAAGTCCTGGCGGGGCATTGGAGTAAAATCAGTTTCAGACGCCAGCCGGCTGCGGCACTGCCGGAGCCGCCGACTCTTGATAAAGCGTCTCGATTGCATGAAGCATCGAATTCAGAGTAAAACGCTCCTCAAAGACCTGCCGCGCATCCGCTGACGACAGGGTGGGAGCATTCAGCTCCGCAAGCAGAAGCCGCGCGCCCGCCGCTCCGTCTCCGGCCGGAAAAAGCAGCCCGCTGCGTCCCGGCAGCGCAATTTCACGGTTCCCGGTCACATCGGTTGCAATCACCGGAACTCCGGCGCGCAGCGCCTCAAGCGGCGCGTAGGGCATCCCTTCATAACGCGCGGTCGAGAGATAGTAATCCAGCTCTCCCACCAGCCGGTCGGCATCGGGCAGAAAGCCCGGCAGCAGCAGACGGTTCCGCAAGCCAAGCTCATCCCGCTTTTGCCGCAGCTCCTCCGCCATGGGGCCGTCGCCAATCCAGACGAAGGAGACGCGCGCCTTCTTTTCAGCCGCCTTCTTCACGATTTCAAGGAAGGTCATGGGGTCTTTCTGGCCGTCGAGCCGCGCGGCGCATCCGACAAGCGGCGCCGCATCCGGCAGCCCGAGCATCGGACGCAGCCGGTTTTCCCGCTCCGGCGCTTCCTCCACGCCGTTATAGACGACGCGGAATTTTCCGGGGAGATCGATTCCGGCCCGAAGCGCGCAGTCCCGTTCCCCTTCGGAAACGGTCAGGGTCGCGGTGGTCGCCATCCGGCTCAGGGCGCGCTCGATCCGGCGGTAAAATTCCCGCTTGCCCGCGGAAAGCGCCGGATTCTCAAAGCTGTAGGCATGAGGGGTGTAAAAAACCGTCCCGACCCCGCAGATCATCGCGGCCAGCCGCCCCAGCGCGCCGGCCTTGGAGCTGTGGCAGTGCAGGATGTCGGGGGAAAAGGCGCGGACCGCCCGGACGATTCCAGAAAGCGCCTTCGCATCCCGCACCGGAGAAAGCTCCCGGCCGAGGGCGGGCAGCGCGAAAAGCTCGACCGTCCCGGCGAGCCGGGGAAGCGCATCAAGAAAACAGGAATCCGCGCGGTCGGTTCCGTAGACCAGTCCAAGAGAAAAGCGCGCGGGGTCCAGGCCCTCCAGCAGGTCCAGAAGATGCCTTCTCACTCCGCCGCCGGTCGCCTCGGCAACCATCAGCACTTTCATTTTCCGCGGATTACTCACTGCGGTTCACCACCCCTCGCGTCAAGGTCAGCAGCAGGATCTTGATGTCAAGCAGAAAGGTCCAATGCTCGATGTAGTCGATGTCGCATCTGATCCGCTCGACAATCGAGGTGTCCCCCCGCCAGCCCCTGATCTGGGCCAGCCCGGTGATGCCGGGCCGGACCAGATGCTTGAGCATGTAGAGCGGAACCTCTTCTTTAAATTTTTCAACAAAATAGGGAATCTCGGGGCGCGGACCAACCAGGCTCATATCCCCGCGCAGAACATTCCAGAGCTGCGGCAGCTCGTCCACGCTGTACTTGCGCATCCAGCTTCCGAAAGCGGTGCGGCGGTCATCCTCTCTCGTACTCCACGCGGTCTTGTCCGCGCCATTCTGTTCGGCCTTCATCGAGCGGAACTTATACATCAAAAAGGGACGCCGGTTCAGACCCACCCGCTCCTGCCGGTAAAAGACCGGACCGGGCGAGGTGAGCTTGACCAGAAGCGCGACGGCCAGCATCAGCGGCGAGAGGACCAGCAGCAGCCCCAGCGAGCCGCAGATGTCAAAGCACCGTTTGCAGAGGCTGTTCATAAAGCTGTCGAGCGGAATGCGCCGCAGGTTAATCAGCGGCATTCCCTCAAAATCCTCGACATAAAGCCTGGCCGGGATGTATTTATCAAAAAAAGGGAGCAGACTGGAAGTGACCCCTTCCTTCTCGCAGATCTCCAGCAGGTGCTGAAGGCGCGGATAGTCCTCATAATCGAGCGAGATCACCACCTCGTCCACCGGATGATCCGCCAGATAGTTCTCAAACTCGGCCAGGGAGCCGAGGCAGGGAACCGCCTCTTCGAACCGCTGCGGCCCTCCGTCATGAAAATAGCCGTCGATATAACAGCCGAGCGCCTTGTTGGAGATCGCCCTGCGGCAGAAGTTCGCGGAATTTTCATTCCATCCGACCACCAGAAAGTGCTTCAGGTTGCGCCCCGCCTTGCGCATGACACGCAGGATTTTGCGCAGCGTAACCCGCAGAGCAAGACTGAAGATGGTGTTAATGACGGCAAAGAGCAGCAGCACCGAGCGGGAGGAGTGCACCTCTTTGCTCAGATAGGAAAGGACAAAAAGCAGCAGCAAGCCGCAAAAATTGGCCTGAATAACCTTGCCCGCCTCATTGATGATCCGTTTTCTCCGAAAGGAGGCGTACAGATCAAAGGCGCGGTAAAGCAGCAGATAAACCGGAACCGCCGCCAGCATCATCCGCAGGTAAAAGGAAAGCGGAACCTGATAGCCATAACCTCTCTGTCCCAGAAAACGGATCAGATAGGCCAGCGGCATCGCCGAAAAGCAAAGCGCCGCATCGGTCAGCACAAGAATCAGATTCAGAGCCTTTTGATTTTGTCGGATCAAAATAAACCCTCCGATCAAACAGAAAAGAAGCGCCCGCCGCTCCGGGAGGAAAGCTCCGGGCAGCGGCGGACAGCTCCGCGCACCGAAGCTGTCCAGCTCAGGCCGCGCATTCCGTTAAAAGATGGTGGTATACGGAACCAGCAGCAGGCGGTTGCCCACCACGAGGAAGAGATAGTAGAGCCAGCCGATAAAAAGGATGAAGCCCATCGCGCTGTAATACAGGGTCATCTCGTCGCGCAGCTGCCCCTTGAGCTGGGTGTATTTCGGGGATGGCTTACGTCCCCGGCCCTCCGCCTTGAGCCGTTCGAGCTCGGCCAGCTTGTCCGGCATCGGTCCGGACGCATTGAGGATTTCCGGCAGGAGCAGCACCGCGACCGGCAGAAAAATAAGCGCCAGCCTTTGGAAAACAAAGGACTTCAAGGTGAGAAGAAACAAGAAACAGGCATAGGCGGAAAAGTTCATCAGCGGAAGGTTCCCGGGATTGCGCCGGAGCAGACGTTTGTGAAGCAGCAGCACCGCGAGAAACAGCAGCATCGGGACAACCGCCGTCTGAATATCACGGCCGACCGCGCGGTAGTAGTTGTCGGCGGTATAGATCTTGTAGATGAATTTCGTCACAAAATCGAGGATCGGATCGGTGAAGATCAGCATCACAACGGTGCCCGCGACATATGCGGAGACCGACTTCCAATTGAAGGGAATCCATGCCAGAACATAAAGCGGCACAAGAATCCAAAGGCTCTTGTGAATGGTCGCGGCCAATGCAACAATCAGGAAATAAGGAAGCGGACGCTTTTTTTGCAGCCAGGGCATCGCCAGCAGGACGATGCAGATGGCGAGCTGCTGACGCAGCGTCACCATTGTGTAGCCGAAAAAGCCAAAGCTCACAAATGTGAAGATGCAGATCCAGACCGAGGAGGAATAAAACCACGCCAGCGCGGCGGTCAGGCCGATGGCAAGCGCCGCCTGTACGGCAAAAAACACCGTCGGACTATCCGAAACACGAGAAATCAGATAGACGAGCAGGCTGTAGCCCGGCTCGCTGCGGTAGACGTTTTCAGCGCTCCACAGAAAAGAAATATCGCTTCCCACCATCCGCTCAAAGTAGGGCAGATAGTAGAGCTTGTTGTCCACCCCCACCGTAATTCCGCGCAGCGAAGACATCGCAAACATCACAGTGCAGGTGACAAGCAGAAAGATCAGGTCGCTGCGCCGCGACCTTCTCAGTTCACAAAAAAGGAAGCCTGACGCAGTAACAAAAAGCAATAAAAGGAGATATGGTGCCATCCCGTCATTCCTCGCATCCCGTTTGATTCTCTGGCATCCGCCAGAGGACAAACAAAATAAGCCGGTAAAGCCTTGGCCGCCCAACGATTCCACCGGTTTGATTTCCATTATACTAAAACTTTCTCCGTTTGCAAAGGAAATCGGAGAAAGTTTGCAAAATCGTCATCTTTCAGAAAATGCACGTCAGGTTTTTTCCCTAAAAAGCAGCGCCGGAGGAAAAATTCCCCCGGTGCGCCGGTACGGTGCGGAAAATTTTAACCGGCCCATCACGCGGCAGCGGCCCGCCCGACTTTCGGAATGGGCTTTTGCGCGTTTAGAGCTCGACCGGCCACATCACGTGGTGATGGCCCGTCCGACCTTCGGAATGGGCTTTTGCGCGTTCAGGGTTCGACCGGACCCATCACGTGGTGATAGCCCGTCCGAACTTCGGAACGAGCTTTTGCGCGTTTAGAGCTCGACCGGCTCCATGGCGTCCCGGCCATGCTTGCAGACCGGACAGATGAAATCGTCAGGGAGACTGTCGGCCTCGATAAAATAGCCGCAGACCTTGCAGCGGAACCCCTTCTTCTTCCCTGCCGCAGGCTCCTCCACATAGCTCGACGCTTTGGGAGGGGTTCTTCCCTTCTTCACCTGGTGGTAATAGGCATAGGTCATCGGCTCGCCGTCTTCAAGAAGTTCGCCCTCCAGCAGGTCGGCCAGAAAAATAATATGGGTTCCGGCGTCGAGTTCGCCGATCACCCGGCATTCAAACTGCGCAACCACCTGCTCGGCCACATAGGGGACACCATTTTTACCGACAGCGGTCTTCCATCCTTCAAATTTGTCAAGGTCGCTGCTGCTGCGGAACCCAAATCTGCCGATCAGCTCCATGCCCGCGTCCTGTGCGAGAACGACGGCGGTAAACTTTCCGGATTTTTGAATCATCCCTGTGGTAAAGTTCCCCTTGTTGATGGTCACGGTCACCCGCGCGGGAGACGAGGTCGCCTGCGTAAAGGTATTGACGACACAGCCTGCCGCCTTCCCCTCGTGCTCGGTGGAAATTAAATACAGTCCATAGCTCAGCTTTTGCAGTGCTTTCGCATTCATCACTGTTCCCTCTCTTCTGATTTTGATATTAATTATTATTATTGTAGCATTTCTTTTAAAACCGGTCAACCGGTTTTCCGCCTTTGTGAAGCCAAATTTTTCCCGCGGCATCACTGCATTCTGCCCAGCGGATTTGAAAAAGAGGGAAACGGAATCAGTTCAGCTTCAGGGCTTCTTCGACCGCCATCGAACAAATCACCGCCTGCGCATCAGTTTTGAGGCCATGGTGCAGATTGACCGCCTCCATAATGGAACGGCGTTCCCGCTCCCCGGCGAGAATCGCGATCACTTCTTTTTCCAGCTGGAGGGTGATGCCGTAAAATTGTTCGAGCGGCTGTGCCCCGGCCCATCGCGCCCGGATAATCGTCCCGCCCGTAGCGCCGACCCGGCGCGCGGTATCCATCACCGCGTCGGTATATCCCTGGTTCACCGAAATCAGAATCAAGCTGTGTGAATGTGAATTTTGCTGCATCATGGATTCCCCCTTTTCCTCTGTTTCGGATTGCGGCGTCGGCTCGGCGCCCGTCCGGGCAAGGGTGGCCGCCGCCGCAAGCAGAGCGTTGATCCCCGTCAGCCGAACGGAGAAAACCACGCCGCGCCCCCGAACGGGACAGCCGAGATTCCGGTTGCTCATCGCCTGCATCGTTCTCTGCACGCTGTCCTGCGAGCCAATGCTCAGAAGCACATCCTTTTCGCTTGCTCCCAGCCCCAGAAGGTTGAGCATTTCAGACGAAGCGGTGCCCTGTCCCAAGCAAAGAAGATGCGCTGCCATCTGCCGGGCTGTATAGAACTCGACGAGCGGCCGGCCGCGCCCCCGCTCGACAATCGAAACAATCATCCACATGGGTTCCGGACGGGCTTGCTGCATAAACCTTTCCCCCTTCACTTGTTCCCCTATGACCGGGGTGCCGTTTCCTCCAGATCGAAATACAGAATGCAGTCCTCCGTATTCAAAAGCTGGCCTACCAGATCCTTTCCGGCATTTCGGCGGCGCAGCTCCGCGATCAGGCCGATCGTCTGGATGGTAATCAGCGGCGTCATGGCAACCATCGCCACAATTCCGAAGGCGTCGGTCATCATATTGCCGCCAAGTGCTCCGCATGCGCCCATCGCAAGCGGCAGAAGAAAGGTCGCGGTCATCGGACCGCTGGCCACTCCGCCCGAGTCGAAGGCGATTCCGGTATAGATCGGCGGAACGTAAAAGCTGATGACCAGCGAAAGGATATATCCGGGGACGAGGAACCAAAGAATCGAAACCCCAGTCAAAATCCGCAGCATTGCGATGCCGACTGAAACCGAAACACCGGCTGAAAGTCCCAGCCCGATTGATTTCTGAGTGATCGAACCGTTGGAAATTTCCTCAACCTGTTTTTTCAGGACGTGCACAGCCGGTTCGGCCGCGACGATAAAATATCCGACCAGCATCCCGATCGGAACAAGCAGCCAGCGGCAGCCGCTTCCGGCAATTTCTCCGCCGATGAGCTGGCCGGCCGGCATAAATCCGACATTCACCCCGGTCAGGAAACAGACCAGCCCTGCATAAGTATAGAAAAAGCCGACAACGATCCGATGCAGCTGCGCGCGTTGGAATCGCCGAAAAATCAACTGGAACAGAAAACAAATCCCGACGATAGGCAGAAGCGCCGCAGCCACCTCCCGCAGATAGAGGCCCAGCGCGCCGCCGAATGCTCCCACCGCGTCCTTCGTGGTAGTAATTTCATAAAACGAAACCGCGCTGGTTTCGGCGGAGGGTTCATAACAGATGCCAAGCAGCAGCACCGAGAGAATCGGCCCAATGCTGCACACCGCGATCAAACCGAAGCTGTCCTCGCTCGAACGCCTGTCGCTGCGGATGGACGCCATGCCGATGCCGAATGCCATGATAAAGGGGACGGTAATCGGCCCGGTGGTGACTCCGCCCGAATCAAAGGCGGCCGGAATGAAGCTGTTCGGCGCAAAAGCGGCCACAAGGAAAACGACCGCGTAGAAAAAGACCAGCAGATGGGAAAGACGGATTTGGAGCAGCATCCGCAGCATCGAAATAGCAAGGAAGGCTCCCACCCCGACGCCTACGGCCAGAATCAGGGTCATGTTGGGAATCGTCGGAATCTGGGTCGCGAGTACCGTCAAATCAGGCTCGGCCACTGTAATCAGCAGTCCCAGGAGAAAACAGACCGCGAGGGAAAGCGGCGCGCGTTTTCCTTTGCTGATCTGTACGCCGATTCCCTCCCCCATCGGGAGCATCGCCATATCCGCACCGAGAGTAAAAAGCCCCATGCCGAACACCAGCAGGATGGAACCGAACAAAAAAAGCACGACCACCCCGGCATCCAGCGGCGCCACTGTAATGCTCAGCAGCAGAATAATCCCTGTAATCGGCAGTACCGAAGCCAGTGATTCATTGATTTTTGCCTTCAGTTGTCCTCCCATCCATGCGCCTCCCCGGGTGAAATTTTGCAGATTCTACGAGATGTACACTTTTCTTTTCTATATTATGACAGAGAGTATTGGAAGATTCAATTCATTTCAGCTTCAGATCCTGTTAAGAAAAAAGGAGTAAAATGGAAGCTGTATCACCCATCTGTGATTTAGGTGGTTGCCTGCAACGGCCGAGGCCCTGAGAGAAGATGGAAGCACACTGTCTATGCCTTCTATGCCTTGAATTATCCCAAAATAAATTTTTCGTTTTGCACAAAAGTCATAACCACCAGCTAAGCCGGCGGCTTGAGTTGGCCCTATTAAGAGTCTTTCCCCGGCAGGCGTCTTAAGAGAAGCATCGAAAATCATTCTTCTTGCATCAATTGCCTTGCCGCCCGTAAACGGGCATTCTACCATTCAACCAAACTTTTGCTGATTTTTCAGTTTGCTTTTCAGTATCTCGCTTCGCTCGGCACTTGAAGCTAAAGCTTTTTACGAGACACCTCCTCCGGCAGAGCCGGAGGTTTCCGGGCCTTAATAAAAAGGTGCTTTTTCCTTCCTCTTTTTTCGAAGAAGAAAAAAACACCTTTAATCTTTTGCAGAAAGCCGCTGCGATGCGCTTGGGTCCACCCAATCTCTTACCATTATCTATTTACAGCGTTCTATCCACCGCACCCCGATGGAACAAATACCCTCCGCAAAAGAGAACTGCTCCAAAAGATCCGCATGAAAATGGACTCTTACTGTGCATCGACCCGGGCCATGTGTTCGGCAAGCATGAGGACCTTGTTCGAGTAGCCCCATTCGTTATCGTACCACGCCAGAAGCTTAACAAAGTTGTCGTCGATCATGATACCCGAGCTGGCGTCAAAATTACAGGTGTGGGTGTCCCCAAGAAAATCGAGCGAAACCACCTGCTCGTCATAATAAGCGATGACATCCTTCATCGTGGTTTCGGAAGCGCGCCGGACCGCGGCGCAGATCTCGTCATAGGCGGCCGGTTTAGCGAGGCGCACGGTCAGATCGACCACCGAGACATCGGCAGCGGGAATCCGGAAGGACATGCCGGTCAGCTTGCCCTTGACCTCGGGAATGACCAGCCCGCAGGCTTTGGCCGCACCGGTAGTGGAGGGGATGATGTTGCCAAAAACCGATCGGCCGGTGCGCCAGTCCTTCATCGAGCGGGCATCGACCACCTTCTGCTTGGCAGTCGCTGCATGGATGGTGGACATCAGGCCCTGCAAAATCCCAAACTCGTCGCTGACCACCTTGACCAGCGGCGCCAGGCAGTTGGTGGTGCAGGAAGCATTGGAAACGACCTTCATATCCTTGGTATAGTTCTGATGATTGACTCCCATGACAAAGGTGGGAGACTGGTCCTTCGCGGGAGCGGTGATGATGACCTTTCTGCCGCCGCCCGCAAAGTGAGCCGCCGCCTTTTCGGCCGTGACATAGGCACCGGTCGATTCGATGATGTATTCGGCTCCCACCGCGCCCCAAGGGATGTTGGCGGCGTCCGCCTCGCTGAAGACCGGAACCTCAACACCGTTGAACGACAGTCCTTTGCCGGTAGCTTCGACTGTTCCGGGATAGCGGCCGAAGGTGGAGTCGTACTTCATCATGTACTTCATGTACTCCAAGTCCACATTGCGGTAGTTGACGGCACAGACCTCAAAGCGTTCCGGCATGGAAAGCGCCTGCCGCAGAACGACTCTCCCAATTCTTCCAAATCCATTGATCCCGATTTTTACCCTCATCGCTGAAATCCCCCTTCTTACTTTCGGTTCTATTTGTTTTATTTTACCATGACTCGCCGGGAATAGCTAGTATGTCCCAAACAATTATTTCAATACTGTCCATTGATTTTTATGAAAAAGAACAGAAATCACAGAGCGGGAAAGCCGCTTTTCTTTTTTTCGGCAATGTGGTATCATAAAGTCTGCACAGAGAATCTCCTGATGGCGGGAAGGATGATAAAATGGCACAGCAATGCGAGGCGCTTGCTTATATTCACAATGTCAGCTGGAAGGGAAAACGCCCCACGCTCGACCGCGCGCGGGAGCTTCTGCATCGGATGGGCGATCCCCAGAAGCGCCTGAAGTTTGTCCATATCGCCGGAACCAACGGCAAGGGGTCAACCGCGGCCATCACTGCTTCGATTCTTGAGGCGGCGGGCCTGCGCACCGGACTGTTTACTTCTCCTTATCTGATGCGCTTTCACGAACGGATGCGGGTCAACGGAGAGGAAATTACCGATCAGGAGCTGAATGAAATCACCGCTTTTGTCCGGCCGCTTGCGGAGACAATGACGGATCATCCGAGTGAGTTCGACCTTGTTACCTGTATCGGTCTGGAATTTTTCGCGCGGCGCGGCTGCGGCATTGTTGTACTGGAGGTCGGGATGGGCGGCAGGCTCGACTCAACCAATGTGATCGATTCTCCCGAGGCGGCGGTGATCACCGCCATCGGCCTCGACCATACCGAATATCTCGGAGATACGGTGGAAAAAATCGCCGCTGAAAAAGCGGGCATCATCAAAGCAGGCAGCGCGGCGGTCCTGGCCGCGCAGCAGGCGCCGGTCACCGAAGTGATTCGGGCGCACTGCGACGTGCTGGGTGTCCCGCTGTCCGTCGCCGATCCGGCCGTCCTCTTTACGGACTGCCGGACGACTCTCGATGGAGAGCGGTTTTGCTACGGAGGGGAAGATCTGACCCTCTCTCTGGTGGGGGCGCACCAGCGGCAGAACGCCGCCGCCGCCATCGAGACGGCGCTGACCCTTAGGAAGAGAGGATGGCGGATTCCGTCCGAAGCGATCCGCACCGGTCTGCGGAACGCCCGCTGGGCCGGACGGTTTGAGGTGCTGTCCTGGAATCCGGTCTTTATCGTCGATGGAGGACACAACCCGCAGGGCGCCCGCACAGTGGCGGAGACCCTTGGCACACTGTTTCCCGGAAAGAAGGTTTCCTTTCTGACCGGGGTGCTCGCCGACAAGGACGGCCGCGGTATTCTCGTTCCGGTGCTGCCCCTCGCAAAGCGGTTTTATACCGTTACCCCCGAAAGCCCGCGCGCCCTCCCCGCCGAAGAGCTGGCCCGCGAACTGCGGGAGGAGCATGGCATCGAGGCGTTTGCCTGTCCCTCCATTCAGGAAGGGGTTCGCCGGACTCTTGCCGATGCAGACCCCGGTGACGTGATCTGCGCCTATGGCTCTCTTTATCAGGTTGGGGAAATCCGAAGCTGCTTTGGGCTGGATTGACCCGCTCCAGCCGTAGGAACCCAAAGCCGCTTTGGGCTGGATTGACCTGCCCCAGCCGAAGAAATCCGAAGTCGCTTTGGGCTGGATTGACCTGCCCCAGCCGAAGAAATCCGAAGTCGCTTTGGGCTGGATTGACCTGCCCCAGCCGAAGAAATCCGAAGTCGCTTTGGGCTGGATTGACCTGCCCCAGCCGAAGAAATCCGAAGTCGCTTTGGGCTGGATTGACCTGCCCCAGCCGAAGAAATCCGAAGTCGCTTTGGGCTGGATTGACCTGCCCCAGCCGAAGAAACCCGAAGCTGCTTTGAACTGAATTGACCCTGCCGCAAATCGTTTGAAGAAGAAGGAATCGAATATGAACCATAACCGCCTGTTCCACAGCATGATGTCATATTACAGCGGAGACCCGAAGCGAATTCAGCATTTCATCAAGGTCTATCATTTTGCCCGAATGATCGGTGAGGAGGAGGGGCTTGACGGGGATACCCGGCTCATCCTTGAGACGGCCGCCATTGTCCACGACATCGGCATTCGAAACGCCGAGCGGAAATACGGCGAATGCGGCGGCAAGCTTCAGGAAAAGGAGGGCCCGCCCGAAGCGGAGCAGATGCTGACACAGCTCGGCTACAACCGGCCCCTGATCGAACGGGTCTGCTATCTGGTCAGCCGTCACCACACCTATACCGGAGTGGACGGCCCGGACTATCAAATCCTTTTGGAGGCCGATTTCCTCGTCAATCTCTATGAGTCGGGCGCGGGCCGAGAGCAGGCGGCGTCCGCCTGTGAGAAGATCTTCAGGACCTCATCCGGGAAGCGTCTCTGCCGGACGATGTTTGCCCTATGATGCTTTCCGGACTCGGCAGCGGTTTCTAAAGCAAGCCCTCCGCGAAATTTCGCGGAGGGCTTGCTTTTTTGCGTTCAGTTTAACGATGATCCTCAATTGCCGCGCTCAGATAGGCCTCGATACCGTCGGCGGAGGAAAGCTTCATTACTTCGTCCGCGAGATGCCGGGCTTCGGTCAGGGTCCAGCGCGAAATGGCGCGGCGGGTCTCCAGAACCGAGGAAGCCCCCACCGAAAATTCATCCAATCCAAAAGCAAGAAGCAGAGGAATCAAGCGGGAGTCCGCGGCCGATTCGCCGCACATCCCCACCGGAATTCCCGCCTCGTGTCCGGCGCGGATCACCGACCGGATCGACCGCAGAACCGAAGGATTGAGCGGAGAGTAGAGATAGGCGACCTTTCCGTTGCCGCGATCCACCGCCATTGTATACTGGACCAAATCATTGGTGCCGATCGAGAAAAAGTCGGATTCCCGAGCCAGAATGTCCGCGATCAGCGCCGCGGCCGGAGTTTCAATCATGATTCCCAGCGGAACCCCCCGCTGAAACGGGACGCCCTCCTGTTCGAGATCGGCCATCAGCTTGGAAAGTATGGCGCGCGTCTGCCGCAGCTCGTCGGCACAGGTCACAAGCGGCAGCATGATCTTGAGACGCCCGAAGGCTGAGGCCCGCAGCAGCGCCCGGAGCTGCACCGAAAAGAAATCCGGCCGGCCGAGACAGTACCGGATGCCGCGATAGCCCAGAAAGGGATTTTCCTCCCGCTCCATTCCGAGATAGCCGACCGCCTTATCCCCTCCGATATCGAGGGTGCGGATGATAACCTCCCGTTCCCCTGCCGCCTCCACAACCCGGCGGTAAATTTCAAACTGCTCCGCCTCACCGGGCGGAGCGCTGCGGTCCATAAAGAGAAACTCGGTTCGGAAAAGCCCGATTCCCTCCCCGCCCGACTCCAGCACCGCCTTGACGTCCTGATCGGAACCAATGTTGCAGCACAGCAGAACCTCATGGTGGTCGGCCGTCCGGGTGGGAGACTCCCGAAACGCCTCAAGTGCGGCGCGGTCAGCCAAAAGCTTCTCCTTCCTGCGCCGGTAGCTGTCCAGTGTTTCGGAATCGGGGCGCGGCAGGACCACGCCGCCGGTCCCGTCCACGATCACCAGATCACCGTCGGCGATCCGCTCTGTAACGCCGGCAAGCCCCAGAACGGCCGGAATCGACATTGCGCGGGCGAGAATCGCGGAATGCGAGGTCATTCCTCCCGTTTCAGCGACCAGGGCCGCCGCCTGTTCCCGACCGAGACCGGAGGTCATGGAGGGGGTCAGGTCGCGGACAACAAGAACCGAGCCCGCGGGCAGCGCCCGCGGATCAAACACGGGCTGTCCGAGCAGCAGCCCTAAAAGCCTCGCCCGCATATCGCGCACATCGGTGGCACGCTGGCGGGTCACCTCGTCCTCCACAGAAGAAAACATATCGATATACATCCCGCAGACGGTATCCACCGCCTTTTCAGCGCAGGCTCCCTGAACGATCAAATCCTCCATCTGGCTGACCATGAAAGGGTCCCCGATCATCATGATCTGCGCAAGCAGAATTTCCGCCTGCTTTTCCCCTGCCCGCGCGCGGATTTCCTCCGCGTCCCTTTCCGTCCGCTCCCGGAAGGAAGCGATCGCCTCATGCAGACGGCGTTTTTCCTCCCGGGAACCCTTCGGCACCACCATGGAGTAATCGAGGTCCTTCCCGCGCAGCACCACCGCCCTGCCGATGCCGATTCCCGCCGAAACGCCGATTCCCTGATTCATACCCGTTCCTCCGTCCCTGTCTTTGTCCGGCGGCACCGCTTCGCCGGAATCCCCCGGATTGTTTTCCACCGGAGACGCCGCTTCCGCCAGCATTGCCCGCTCCCGGCCTCCGCCTAGTCGGAATCCCCCAGCTTGTTTTCCACCAGAGACACCGCTTCCGCCAGCATTGCCTGCTCCTGATTGCCGCTGCAGCGGATTTCGATTTCCGCCCCGTATTTGATGCAGGCGGCCATGAGGTTCATGATGCTCTTTCCATCGATCTCCCGGCCGTTATGGAGAATCCGGATGTCGGTGTCGGGGTACTTTGCCATAGCGCCTACAAAGAGACTGGCGGGACGCATGTGAAAGCCCATTTTGTTGATTACCGCAAGTGTTTTCGATACCATAAGCAAGCTCCATTTCCGCCGCCGCAGCGGTTTATTCTCCCCGGGCAGGCGTCGTGCCGGCCGACCGTTTGTTCTTGAGCAGCGCCAGCAGCAACATCCCGATCACCGAGCCGGCCGCCAGTGCGATAAGATACCAGAGCACCCCCGTCATGACCGGGAGGACAAAAATTCCGCCGTGGGGTGCGGGCAGCGCACAGCCCATGGCCATGGAAATTCCTCCCGCGGCCGCAGAACCCGCGATACAGGCGGGCAGGACCCGCAGGGGATCGGAGGCCGCAAAGGGAATCGCTCCTTCGGTGATAAAGCAGAGTCCCATGACGTAATTGACCGGCCCGGACTTGCGTTCCTCCGGGGTGAAACGGTCCGGGAAGAAGCTCGCGGCCAGCGCAATGGCCAGCGGAGGAACCATCCCCCCGATCATCACCGCCGCCATCACCTCGGAAGGTCCGGCCGCAGCAGTCAAGGTCGCGGTGCCGAACACATAAGCCGCCTTATTGAAGGGGCCGCCCATATCGACTGCCATCATTCCGGCAAGGACACAGCCGAGCAGCACTCTGCTCGCGGTGCCCATTGCGCCGAGAGCGTCAAAGATAGCGGCATTCAGCATCCCGACGAAGGGATTTACGGCACACATCACGACGCCGATCACCAAAATTCCAACCAGCGGATAAATCAGCACCGGTTTTATCCCTTCCAGAGCGGCAGGCAGGACCCGGTCGCAAAACCGCCGCAGCCCAAGGACAAAATAACCCGCCGCAAACCCCGCGATCAGCGCCCCGAGAAACCCGGCGGAAACGTCGGTGCCGGCCGGATTGGAAAAGGTGGCGCCCGAAACAGCCAGCGCACCTCCGACAAAGCCCGCGGCCAGGCCGGGGCGGTCGGCGACCGCCATCGCAATATAGCCCGCGAGAATCGGCAGCATAAACCCGAAGGCCACTCCGCCGATATTCTTCAGGAAGGCGGCAAGAGGAGTGATCGTACCAAAATTCGAAAGGTTTTCCTCGTTGAGCGCGCCCGCGTCAAACAGAAAGGCAAGCGCGATCAGGATGCCTCCGCCGATGACGAACGGCAGCATGTGGGAAACGCCGTTCATCAGCTGTTTGTAAACGGCACGTCCCGCGCTCTCGTGCACGCCGTCCTGCTGTGGGGAGCCTACGGTGCGGCGGTAGACGGGAGCCTGGCCGGCAAGGATCTTTTGGATCAGTTCTTCCGGCTGGCTGATTCCCGCGGAAACCGGAACTTTGAGCAGCGGCTTGCCGTCAAAGCGGTCGAGCGCAACCTCCTTGTCGGCGGCGATGATCACCCCCGCACAGGCTGCGATCTCGCCGCGGGTCAAAACATTTTTCGCTCCGCCTGAGCCCTGCGTCTCGGCCCGCACCGTCACCCCAAGCTCGCGCCCTTTTTTCTCCAGCGCCTCCGCCGCCATATAGGTGTGGGCAATTCCGGTCGGGCAGGCGGTTACGGCCAGCACCAGACGGCCGTCGGAACCCTTCGCTTTTTCCGGCGCCTGCTCAGGGTACTTTTCCCTTTCGCGCGCGTCGATCAGGGCAAGGAACTCCTTGGGGCCGCGCGCCCGGCGGAGCCGTTCACAGAACGGCTCGTCCATCAGCATCACCATCAGGCGGGAGAGAATTTCAAGGTGGGAATCTCCCGCGCCCTCCGGCGCGGCGATCATAAAAAAGAGATCGGAGGGTGCTTTGTCCGGCGCGCCGAAGTCGACGCCTCCCGGGACGGTCATAGCCGCCAAGCCGGGGCGCAGCACGGCGCCGCTTTTGGCGTGGGGCACCGCGATCCCGTTTCCGATCGCGGTGGAGCCGAGTTTCTCACGCGCGAGAAGATCGGCGCGGTACCGCGCCGCATCGTTCAGATTTCCGGCCTTCCCCTGAAGCGCGATCAGACGGTCCAGCGCCTCCTCCCGGCCGGAGACCGACGCGCCGAGACAGACGGCATTTTGGGAAAGCAGATCTGTAATCCGCATATGCAAAAATCCTTTCCAAGAAGATTCGGGGCAAAACGGTCAGAGCGTTTTCAGCACTTCTTCGATGCAGGAGCGGACTGCAAGCCCATCCGAAAAGGCAGTTGCCCCGCCCGCCGCGGTTCCCAGACGCAGGGCGTACCGATAGTCGCCCTTCTCCGAGTATCCCGCCAAAAAGCCCGCAACCATCGAGTCTCCGGCGCCCACCGAGTTTTTGAGGGCGCCCTGCGCGGCCCTCTGCCGCAGCACTTCGCCTGTTTCGGTGACAAGCAGCGCCCCAAAGCCCGCCATCGAAACAAGGACGTTGCGCGCCCCCCTCCGCTGGAGTCCGCGCGCACATTGTGCAATCCGCTCCCCGTCGTCGGGGGAAAGCGCGGTCCCGGCAAGCTCTCCCAGCTCGTGGTGGTTCGGCTTGATCAGAAACGGGCGGTAAGGCAGCACCCGTTCCAGCAGGCTGCCGGCGGCGTCCACCACAAAGCGCAGCTCCCGTCCGGAAAGACGCCTGAGAATCTGTTCGTAAACATCGGCCGGGAGCGACGCCGGAATGCTTCCGGCGAGGACCAGCGTATCTCCCGGCCGCAGCGCGTCGAGCTTGCGGTACAGCGCCTCAAGCGACCGCGGGTCAATCTGCGGTCCGCGGCCGTTGATCTCGGTTTCCTCCCCGCTTTTCAGCTTGACATTGATTCGTGAGAAGCCCCTTGGCAGAAGAATAAAGTCGGTCGTGATCCCGCGTGCGTCCAGCTCCTGTTTCAGTGCCGCGCCGGTGAAGCCGGCGATAAATCCGAGCGCCGCGTTTTGGATTCCCAGCTCATGCAGCACCAGCGAGACGTTGATCCCCTTGCCGCCGCAGTAAAGCTCCTCCCGCTCGCAGCGGTTGGTCGCGCCGAGGCGAAAGTCCGTCACCCGCACGACATAATCGAGGGCGGGGTTGAAGGTTACGGTATAGATCATGGCTGGCCTCCTTGGTCATGGTCGTGAGCGCGTGTCCCTCTGTTCTGGTCCGCGCGACGCTGTCTTTGTCCCCACTATATTCCCCATTTTAACCGCCGTCAATCATCCTTCGGTCAAAATCCGCCCGCCATGCCCCCAAACAAACCGAATACCGAAAACTCCATTCGGCTAGTCTTTCCCGTACACCGCAGTTCCATACGGGAAGATCCGGTTCGAAATGACCCGCCGTCTAGGAAAAAGGGGCAAGGTGTGGTACAATGAACAAAAGGCCGCGGAAAACGTCGGCAGCATTGGCTCCGTCCGCAGGGAAAGCATTTGCAGGCAAAACGCGAAAAATTTCGATAAATTCCCCATAAGAGTTTACTGCACCCACTGGAAAGCATTTGCAGGCAAAACGCGAAAAATTTCGGAAAACATTTCCGGAAAGGCAGTAAAAAATCCAAACCCCGACACCGCTTTTGAAAGAAAGGATGTGCCGCCGTGAAAACTTTTCGAATGATTCCGTTTGGTTTGATGCTCCTTCTTCTGGCGGGATGTGCCGGAAAAGAGGAGGCCGTTTCCATCTCCGTCCCCGATGAGACCTCTGTTCAGGCCGAGAGGGAGCCGGTCCCGGAGCCTGAATTGGAAGCTCCCGGCCAGCCCTATTGGGTTCTCGGGGAATGCTCTTATGATGGCGGCACGGCGGTCGTTTATGAGGTGCAACACCCCGACTCCTACAATAAACGTTTTTCCAGCGACTCCGTTTTTTATGCCCTGCGCTGGCAGATCTTTGACGCGCAGGGGCGAAAAAACGGTGCGGGCGACAGCGGATGGAGCAACAGCTTTGCCATTCACGGTCTTCCTCTTTCCGGGCTGGAGGCGCGGGAGGGACTGCTCACCTTTTCGGTGCAGATGCCCGCGGAATACAGCGGCGAACCCCTGCGGCGGAAATTCACTCTGGTTCTTGACGATGAGAAGCTGCCCATTCTCGGTGAAAATCCAAACGGCTACCGCTACCAGGTCGAGGATTGGTATCCCGTCGCCCGGGAGGGAGATTTTTTGCTGGAGAACTGCACCCGTTATAACCGGGAGCTGGAGCGGAGCGAGGAGCTGTTCCAGCTGACCGGACCAGAGACAAACCGGATCATCCCGCTCGATCTTTCCGACCCGGATTTCGGCAATGAGCTTTACAGCCTGAAGCACCCCAATGATCTTGGCCCCGGAAACGAAACGCCCTATTCCTCAGAGATGTCGGCGGCGCTTGACCCCGCGGCAAAAACGGCAGTGCTGACCATCCCGAAGCTGACCGTCACCCTGGATTTTGCGTCGGGGACCCAGCAAGTCGAGCGGCATTACCGCGCCGACATGCTCCAAACGGAAATTGCGCGAAGCCCGGACGGGCGGTATGCCGTCTATACCTCCGGGGAATTCGACCGCTTTGAGTCGGTCGGCGGATGTGATTATCTCTCGGTCGGTCCGGACGGAGCGCTTCATTTCCTTTACAGCGGAAGTATGATGGACCAGATCACCTTTTTGGGAAACGGCCGGATTCTGGCCAACACATTTTCCGCGCTGACCTGCTATGACGCGGCGTCCGGCCTGCCGGACGAGGTGCAGCTCTCCTTTGACTACGGGGAGACGGTGATCGGCGGAGAAATCCGCTCTCCCAAGTATCTGACCATCGGACTTGCGGCCGATCAGAAAAGCGAACGGATTCTCACCGCCTACCGCCTCAACACCTTCGGGCACCCCGGACTGAATGACGGGGAAACCATGCTCTCTTCACTGCCCGTTTCACTCGCTCTCTTTGACTTTTCCGGCAATAAGCTGGCCGATTTTGATACCGGATTTTCGCTCAGCCCTTTTGGAAAATATCTGATTCACCTTCTGGAGCTCTCGATGGATGAACCCGGCCGGGTCGTCATCCGGGACCCCCATCATGAGATTGAAACGACCGTCCTTTCTTATCCCGCCGAATGAATCCCCGCTGCAAATTCCATCAAAGGAGAAACTTTCATGGCCCTTCCTCTTTGCATCATCGCAATTATGGCGCTTTCCTGCGTGTTTTTTAACCGCGTCTCAAGTAAGCTCGGCATTCCGGCGCTGCTGGCCTTCATCCTGCTCGGGATGTTCTTTGGCATCGACGGAGTCGTCAAAATTAAATTCGGCGACTATGCCTTTTCGGAACAGCTCTGCTCGGTCGCCCTCATCTTCATCATGTTCTACGGAGGGTTCGGCACCAAATGGCAGGAGGCCAAGCCGGTGGCGGTCCCCGCCATCCTTCTTTCGACGCTGGGGGTCATGCTGACCGCCGCCTTCACAGGGCTGTTCTGCCATTATGTGATGGGCTTCGGCTGGCTCGAGGGAATGCTGATCGGCTCGGTCCTCGGTTCGACCGACGCAGCCTCGGTCTTTTCCATTCTTCGTTCAAAAAAGCTGGGTTTGAAATTCCACACCGACTCGCTGCTGGAGGTCGAAAGCGGCAGCAACGACCCCTGTGCCTATATGCTCACCGCCGTCGTCCTCTCCCTGATGGAGGGAGGCGCCAGCGGCGGCGAAATTGCCCGTATGATTCTCGCGCAGATCGCCTATGGGCTGCTATGCGGCGTCGGCATTGCCTTTGCCGCTCTCTGGATGCTGCAGCGGTTCAAATTTTCCACCGATGGATTTGACGCCGTTTTTGTACTTGCCGTCGCCGTTCTGAGCTATGCCCTGCCCTCCCTGATCGGGGGAAACGGATACTTAAGCGCTTATCTGGTCGGCATCATCCTCGGCAACAATCCCATCAAGAACAAGAAATCGCTGGTCAGCTTCTTTGACGGCGTAACCGGCCTGATGCAGATCGTTATCTTCTTCCTGCTGGGGCTGCTTTCCTATCCTTCCCGAATGCAGCCGTTTCTGCTGCCCGCCCTAGTGATTGCCCTCTTTTTGAGCTTCGCCGCGCGTCCTCTCGCCGTCTTTCTCCTGCTCACTCCCCTGCGCTGCCCGATCCGCCAGCAGCTTCTCGTCTCATGGGCGGGTCTGCGGGGCGCCTCCTCGATTGTCTTTGCGATTATGGCGACGGTCGGTTCCGCCTACACGGAGGAGGATCTGTTTCACATCGTCTTCTGCATCGTCCTTCTCTCGGTCGCCTTCTCCGGCACTCTGATCCCGGCGGTCGCCCGGCTGCTGCGGATGATCGACACCAGCGGAAACGTCATGAAAACCTTCAACGACTACAGCGAGGAAACCGAGGTCCAGCTGGTTCAGGTGGAGATCGACGGCGATCATCCATGGCTCGACCGTCCGGTCCAAGAGTTGGAACTGCCGCACGACATGCTGCTCGTCGTGCTGGCGCGGGGCGGAGAAATCCTCATTCCCAATGGACAGACAGTGCTGCGCCTTGGGGATACGGCGGTGCTCAGCGCACCCGCTTACCGGGGGAATCTTGATCTTGCGCTGACCGAACTGACTGTAAGACCGGGCGATTCCTATTGCAGCAAGCAGATTTCGGAACTCCGCCGCCGCCCCAACAGCCTGATCGTGATGGTCAAGCGTAGCGGAGAGCGCATCATCCCCAACGGTCAGACCCTCCTCCTCGCGGGCGACGTTCTGGTCATCTGCGCGGCTTAAGCACAAGGGAGGTCCGCAGGTCTTCCTTGTGCTTTCACTTCCCTCTCCCTGCCTGTCCGGCGCCCAGCCCAAGCGAGGGGGCGGGCGGTCATTCCATGTGCAGCAATTCGGTTATCACTATAGGGGACTGTAAAAATATCCTGTCCGATCAAAAGATCGGACAGGATATTTTTACAGTCCCCTGCTGAACCAACAGAGATTTGCCGATAAAAAAGCGGCACTCTTCTTTGTTTGGTCAGCCGCACCCCCGAAGGAAATCCGCATCTGTTTTTAACAGAGTTTTTACCTCCGCTGTCATTTCACCCTCAACAATCAAATCACGACAGAAAATCTCCGTTTTCCAGCGGAATGATCAATATTAAGTTTGGAGATTGACACAAAATCAAAAGACGCTTTGAAAGGACCCGGAACAAGGTGTTGCTTAAACGGTGGAAATGATGAAGCCTTAAGCAGCACGCTCAATGCCGGCCGGTGAAAAAGCCCGGAAAAACGTCTTTCCATAGGCCCGCCGGGGCCGGAAACCTTCGCTATGGAAGAATCTCGTCAAAAAAGATGTGGTATCCGTCCCGCACAAAGTCCCACATCGGCGCGGAGGGACCCGTATTTTCTTCGACGGACCGTCGCCGAGGATCATTCAGCGAGTCGAACAGCCGCGCGGGAAGCAGCAGCCGCGCAGCCTCCCCACCGTTTCGAAAAGCGGCGAAAACCGGACAATATCCGCGCAGGGCGGCGGCAGCGGCCCGCTCCTCCGGCGTCAGCGAAAGCGCGGAGGCCTCCCGATAATAGGCAAACGCCCTGAGCACGAGCTCCTCGGTCACACCGAAATGCTCGGCAAGCTGGTAAAGCTCGACCAAGCCGTTTTCCAGTGCGGCGCAGAGCTCCTGTGCGGGAAGCAGAGTACGGATCGCCCAGCGGTCGGCACGCTCCTCGTGTCGTCCCTCGAGGTCGGCGGGCGATCCGGTCGGAAAGCTGCCCGTTTCCAGATGCCCAAGCTCATGGGCGAGGATTTCCTTTTCGGCGGCCGGGCTGGGAATCCGCTCGGGGTTGACGGCAATGCATCCCCCCGGCAGCGCCGCGGCGGGCGCGCTTTTCAAAGGAACCTCCCGGACGCGGTAGCGAAGCGCGTCACAGAGCGCATAAAGTTCTTCGTTGGTCATCATGGTTCCGCTTCTCCGCTGGCCAGAAAACGGGCGTACCGCATCAGCGAACGGCGCTGTTCTTCATCCATCCGGTCCCAGAGGGCAAGCAGGCTCTGCTCCGCCGCATCCGCCTCACCAAGCGCGGCGAGCAGCTCCAGATCCTGCGCGCGGTCTTCATCCTGCCGGCCTCCGCCGTAAAACGCGGCCCGCACGGCGGGACGCCCCTCCCAGCCCATTAAACGCGCGGGAGTGGTGTGATAGAGGGCGGCAAGCCCCTCTATCTTTTCGGCCGGAGGATTGGCAATAACGCCCGTTTCATACCGCAGGATGGTCTGGCGGCTGACGCCGATCGCTTTTCCGACCTGTTCCAGCGTCATCTGATGCGCCAGACGCTTTCGCTTCAAGTTTTCTTTCAGTCCCATTCCAAAGCCTCCCGTCACTTATTACGTTTAAATTTTACCACATGGTTGACTTTTATGCAACACCCTGAAATAATTTTCGGGATGAACTTCTCCCGCTGCGCATATCTTTAGGAAAAGGGGGTGGGCAAGATGAAGCGATGGGCCGTCCCGTTCCTTGTCCTTCTGCTTCTTTCGGGATGCGCCGAACGCCCGGTCCTCGTCGCAGGCTCCTCCTGTATGGGGCGGATGATGGCGGCTCTTGCGGAAGGGTATGCCGAACGGTACGGAAAAGCAGTCGAAGTACAGCTCGGCGGGACCGAGCTAGGGCTTCTCGCGCTGGGCGAGGGAGGATGCGACTTGGCGAGCTGCTCACGGGACCCGGAGGGGTACGGGGGAATCGACGCTTTTGCGGTGGCGGTGGACGCGATTGCCGTTGTGGTCCATCCTTCCAATCCGGTTGCTTCGGTGAGCCTTTCCGAACTGCGGGGAATCTATGCGGGGGAGATTACCGACTGGGAGGAGCTTGGCGCTTCCCCCGCGCCGATCGTGGTCGTCGGCCGGGAGGCGGGCAGTGGAACTCGCTTGGCCTTCGAGCAGGCAATCGGACTGAAAACGTCCGCCCGCCACGCGCAGGAACAGAACGAAACCGGCCTGCTGCGGACCGCCGTTTCCCTCTGCCCGGGCGCGATCGGCTATCTCTCCTTCGACTACGCGGGCGAGGGCACGGGAGTCCGAAGCGTTCCCGTCGAGGGGATGCTTCCCAGCGAGGGAACCGTGCGCTCCCGGCGCTATCCGCTGACCCGCCGCCTGTTCCTTTGCGCCCGCCGCGGGGAAACGCGTTCCGAAACGCTGGACTTTCTCTCTTTCTGCCGGGGCGGGGAGGGTCAGGCCCTGATCCGGTCGCTCGGCATCATCGGTATTGACGGGGAGGGTTCAGGATGAGTCCGGCGCTGCGGCGGAGGATCAGGAACCGCATCTTCGCATCCGGCGTCGTGCTCTGCGGCGGGCTGGGGACAACCGCTCTCGGCGCGATGTTTCTTTTCCTGCTGGCGGGAGCCTTCCCCGCGCTGCGTGATCAGGGGCTGGCACGGATGCTGCTTTCCCCCGTGTGGGAGCCTTCCCTGGGGCGGTTCGGACTTTTGGCGATGTTCTGCGCCACCGTTGCCGTCTCCTGCGGCGCTGTCCTGCTGGGCCTGCCGGTCGCTCTGCTCTCGGCGGCCTTCGCTCAAAATCTGCTTCCCCGACGGCTTCGGCCGGCCTTTGGCGGGCTTCTGGAGCTGATGTCCGGTCTGCCCTCGGTGCTCTTCGGACTGGTCGGCCTCATGACGCTGCTGCCCGCTCTTTCCCGGATGTTTCCGGCCGGAATGGCCGCAAGCGGCGGCGCGACGCTGCTGGCGGCCATTCTGGTGCTGGCGGCAATGATGCTGCCCGAGATGACCCTGGCCCTGTTCGGCGACCTCAGAGAAGCGGAAAAACAGGTCGGCCCGAGTTCACGCGCGCTGGGCGCCACCCCGATGCAGACGGTGTTTCGCGCACAGCTTCCCGCGGCGGGCGTTAAAATCACCGCGGCGGGGCTGGGAGGCATCCGGCGGGCCGCGGCCGAGGGAGTCGCCGTACTGCTTGTCTCGGGAAACGTGGTCCGCTTTCCGTCTCTGTTCAGAGGGACGAGGACGCTTGCCTCCGGAATGATCCTTGAGATGGGCTACGCTTCCGGGATTCACCGCAGCGCCCTTTTTGCGGCGGCGCTGCTTCTGCTGCTCGTCGCGCTTCTGCCCGGAGGGTCCGCCCGGGACAAAAAATGATGGGGGGAAATCCAATGCGGCTTCGGGAATGGCTCGGGCGTGCGGTTCTCGCCGCCGGATTTTCACTTTCTCTGCTGTTGATCGGCGCGGTGCTGCTTGCCGCGGCGGCAAGGGGGCTGCGCGGCTTCGATCCCGGCATGGTGCTGCGGACGCCGAGCGTCCTTTATGGCCGGACGGGACTTTTGCCGCAGATTCTCAATACCGCGGTGCTCTGTCTGCTCTCGCTGTCGGCCGCGCTTCCAATCGGCTTCGGATGCGCGGTGCTGCTGCTGCGCGCCGGAGATTCTCCTGCCGCCGGGATTCTTTCAGCCGCGCTCGGCGCGCTTTCGTCAGTCCCCACCGCGGTATACGGACTCTTCGGACTGCTCGCCTTCTCCCAAGGACTCGGACTGCGCTATTCGATTCTCTCCGGAGTGCTGACCGCCGCTCTGCTGCTTCTGCCCACAGCGGCCAAAACCGCCTGTCGCGCGATGGAAGGGCTGGCACACAGCTGTCTCCCATCGGCCCGCGCCCTCGGTGCGACCGAAGCGGAATGCTACTGCGGAATCATCCTGCCGGCGGCGCGGCGGGGCCTGGCTTCCGCAGCTCTGCTCTGCGCTGCCCGTGTCGCCGGGGAGTCGGCCGCTCTGCTCCTGACCTCGGGAATTGGAAATGCCGCACCGCCGCTCGATCCCCGGGGATGGGGAAATTATCTGCTTTCTTCCGGCGCAACCCTTGCGGTGGGAATCTATCAGGCACTGCTGGAGGGGGAAAACGATGCGGCCTTTGCGGCGGCATTGGTGCTTCTTCTGCTTCTTCTGCTGCTGGGAAGGGCGGCGCGGGTGCTTGGAGGGAAACAGAATGCCGATCAGGATAACGGTTGAAGGCCTGACGGTCCGCCGCGCGGGCCGGACGCTGCTCGACCGCGTCTCTCTGGAGGCGGCGCCGGGCCGGGTGACGGTGTTGATGGGGCCCTCCGGCTGCGGAAAGTCCACCCTTCTGCGGATGCTCAACCGTCTTGACGCCGAGGAGCGTCTTTTCGAAACGGAGGGGAGCATCCGCATGGATGGAGAAGAAATTCTGCGGCCGATGGGCGTCTGGGAGCTGGCCTCCCTTCGGCGGAGAGTGGGGATGGTCTTTCAGGCTCCGTCGCCTTTCCCAATGAGCATCGGTGAAAACATCGCCTATGGCATCCGCCTGCAGGAACGGCTTACCCGCAGAGATATGGATGTCCGAATCGAGGAAGCTCTGACCCGCGCGGCGCTGTTTGACGAGGTCAAGGACCGTTTGACGAGCGATGCGCGCCGGCTTTCGGGCGGGCAGCAGCAGCGGCTTTGCATCGCGCGCGCTCTGGCGGTCCGCCCGGAGGCTCTTCTTCTCGACGAGCCCACCTCCGCCCTCGACCCCCTCTCAACCCTGCGGATCGAGGAGCTTCTGACCGTCTTGAAGGGTTCGGTAACAATGCTGCTGGTCACCCATCAGCCCGCCCAGGCCCAGCGTGTGGGAGACCGCCTGTTTCGGATGGAAGCGGGCCGGATTTTGTAGAATCCCCAATCTGCGCGCCGCATAAAAATCGCCCTGCCGCAGAGAAGCGCTATCCTCGGGCGCATGGTTCCAACACCTGTGCCGCGCAAAAACAACCCCGCCGCAAACATGCGGCGGGGTTGTTTGAAAGGAATGAAAGAAGAGGAAAATAGCAAAGGGTTTAGGCAAAGTATCTCTTGAGAAGGCCCTGGAAGCCACAGCCATGCCGGGCCTCATCCTTGCACATCTCATGGACGGTGTCGTGAATAGCATCGAGATTGAGCTGCTTGGCGAGGGTAGCAAGTTCTTTTTTACCCGCGCAGGCGCCATGCTCCGCGGCGGCACGCATCTCAACGTTTTTCTTGGTGTCAGCCCAGACAACCTCACCGAGCAGTTCGGCAAACTTGGCGGCGTGCTCTGCCTCTTCCAGCGCATATCTCTTGAAAGCTTCGGCAATTTCAGGATAGCCTTCGCGGTCAGCCTGACGGCTCATTGCAAGGTACATGCCAACCTCGGTGCACTCACCGGTGAAGTTGGCGCGCAGTCCCTCAACAATGCGGGGGTCGCAATCCTTGGCGACACCAATGCGGTGCTCGTCAGCATAAACAACGGCGGTCTCCTTCATTTCCTCGAACTTGGAGGCGGGAGCCTTACATTGCGGGCAGAACTCGGGGGCGCTGTCGCCTTCGTGGATGTAGCCGCAGATGGTGCAAACAAATTTTTTCATCATTTTTTCCTCCTAAATATAATTAAATTGATTTCAATACCTCAAAAATTGTTTGGAACTTTTCCTGTGCATTTAGCATACCACAATGGTATGCTAAATGCAATAGGGTAATCTGCCGAAATATCAGACTTTATAGATCGTATTATAGAACATAATAAATAAATTTTACAGATTATCCCATATGAAAGTTAAATTTTTTGAAATATCTCATGCCGCCCATACAAAATCAACTTGAAATTTTTCGAATAATTTTTGTCTCCCTTTCGAATACTAAAGGCGCAAGGGAGGTGAATGCAATGAACAACAAAAATTCCATGAACCAGACCAGCAACCAGAGCTCGAATCAGTCTTCCAACCAGAAGACCTCGAATCAGTCCTCGAACCAGTCTTCCAACCAGAAGACCTCGAATCAGTCCTCGAACCAGTCTTCCAACCAGAGGACCTCGAACCAGTCCTCGAATCAGTCTTCCAACCAGAAGACCTCGAACCAGTCTTCGAACAATCAGTACAGCAGCAAAAAGTAATCGCATTTCCACCGAGAGCGGCGCACACAGCCCGGATGAAAATTTCCGGCCCCTGTGCGCCGCTCTTTTTTCGGTGGGATATCCTAATTTGTCATTGCGAACGGAAAATTTTTCCGCTATAATAGACGAAAGATCAAAGCATGGGCCAAATCAGGACCGCAAGTCCGCTATGCCGCCGATGCCAGCATCGGTTTATCGAAAAGGAGGCTGCACAGATGAAATTTGTCTTTGACAGGGTCAATCTTAAAGCGCTGACCAAGGAGCTTGTGGCGCTGCGGCGTGATCTCCACCGTTATCCCGAGTCGGGCTGGACCGAATACCGTACAACAGTCCGGCTTCTGGAAGAGCTTGAAACTTTGGGCGTCCCGGTCCGCTTTGGTGAGGAAATCCATCACCGTGTCACAATGTACGGCCTGCCGGACGAAAAATACGATCGTGACTGTTACCAGCGCGTGCTGCAGGAATGCGGGCGCGAGGATTTGCTTTCGAAGATGAAAGGCGGCTTCACCGGATGTGTCGCTGAAATTGAAGGCGCCCATCCCGGTCCTGTCGTCGCTTTCCGCATGGATATCGACTGCAACGACGTCGGAGAAACACAGGACGTCGGACATTTTCCAGTGCGGGAGGGCTTTCAATCTCTGCATCCCAACCTGATGCACGCCTGCGGACATGACGGCCACGCGGCGATTGGAATCGGAGCGATCCGGCTTCTGCTGGCCTATCGCGACCAAATTCACGGCACCGTACGGATTATTTTTCAGCCCGCCGAGGAGGGGCTGCGCGGCGCCGCCTCCATTACCAACTCCGGTGCCCTCGATGGGGTTGACTGGATTTTCGGCGGACATATCGGGCTGAAGCTCAATGAGCTCGGTGCGGTGGCGGCCTCCAGCCGGGGGTTCCTGGCAAGCACCAAGTTTGATGTCACCTTCAAGGGTCGTGCCGCCCACGCGGGGGCAAGCCCTGAAATGGGGCACAACGCATTGGCCGCAGCCTCCACCGCGGTTCTCAATCTGCTGGCAATCCCCCGTCACAGCGGCGGCAGCAGCCGCATCAACATCGGTACCCTGCATGGCGGAACCGGACGCAACGTCATCCCCGAAGAAGCGGTGATGACGCTGGAAACACGCGGCCTTACCACTGAAATCAACGAGTATATGTCCGCCGCGGCCGAACGGGTCTGTAAATCCGCCGCGGCGATGTATGAATGCGGATATGAAAGTCGTTTCATGGGCGCGGCCGGCTGTGCCGTCTGCGATCCCGAGCTGGTCGGGCGTGTCATCCGTTCTCTGAAAACGGTGGAGGGCATCTCCCGCATCGAAGAGGATTTCGATTTTGCGGGCGGCGAGGATTTTACCACCATGATGTCACGTGTGCAGTCCAAAGGCGGAAAGGCGACCGAAATGGTCTTTGGCTGCCCCATCAAAGCGCCGCATCACAATGGTTTCTTTGACTTTGACGAGCAGGTGATTCCTCTTGCGGCACAGGCCGTCGCAAAAATTGTGCTGGACCTCTGCTCCGAATCCGACGCCAAATAGACAGGCTCGGGCAAGGGCGCGATGTATGTCCCGAATGGGTGCGTTACGCCTCCGGCGGCCTGAGTAAACTTTAAGTGCGCTTTTTTACGAGATACCTCCTCCGGCAGGGCCGGAGGTTTCCGAACCTCCAAAAGCAAGCCAGCGCCCTTTTAGGCGCTGGCTTGTTTGCAAACTCTTACAGGGTCTTTTCCAGCGTGACCCCGGCTCAAAAAATATCGTCGGCGCCCAGCACTGCGAAGCCGGCCGGGCGCAGCAGCGCCTCCGCCTTGGCGTTGTCATCCACCCGCAGGATGACGTAGGCACTCTTGGGATCGCGGCCGATAAAAGCGTAGCAGTATTCCACCATCACGTCTTCGCCGAGAGCGGCCAGCGCCTTGGCAAGCCCGCCGGGACGGTTCCCGACCGAGACGGCCAGCACTTTGGTCAGGGTTACCCGGAAGCCCGCATCCCGCAGCACCTGAGCGGCGAGGTCTGTTGCGTTGACAATCAGCCGCAGCACTCCAAATTCGGAGGTATCGGCAATCGAAAGCGCCTGGATGTCCACATCCGCCTCTCCCAGTACCCGGGTGACGGCGGCAAGCCTGCCGGGACGATTCTCCACAAAAATCGAAATCTGCGTTACAGTCATATTTTTCTCCTTACACCAGCTTGCGGCGGTCGTCAACACGCTTGGATTTCCCCTCGCTGCGCTCGATGGTGTTTGGCGAAACCAGGGTGATTTTTGCGGCAATTCCGATCGTCGATTCAACCGCCCGGCGGATCTCCTTCTCCTTCTGCTCGATCAGGCGGACCGCGTCAAATTCCATCGAGCTGTCCATCTCCACCAATACCTCCAGGGTATCAAGGGTGCCCTTGCGGTCCACCACCAGCAGGTAATGAGGCGGCATTCCGAGGTCGAGCAGCACCGATTCGATCTGGGACGGAAACACATTGACTCCGCGAATGATCAGCATATCGTCGCTGCGCCCCATGATCTTGTTCATCTTCACAAAGGTGCGCCCGCAGGAACAGGGCTCGCGGGTCAGGGAGGTGATATCGCGGGTGCGGTAGCGGATGAGCGGCAGCGCCTCTTTCGCGATGGTGGTAAAAACCAGCTCGCCGGTCGAGCCTTCGGGAAGTACCTCGCCGGTGTCCGGGTCAATGATCTCGGCGATGAAAAAGTCCTCGTTGATGTGCATCCCCTTCTGCGCGCCACATTCGTAGGAAACGCCGGGACCCATGATCTCCGAAAGGCCGTAGATGTCATGCGCCTTGATGCCGAGCAGATCTTCGATGCGGCGGCGCATCTCCTCGGTCCATGGCTCGGCGCCGAACACGCCGTATTTCAGCGAAATCTCAGAAAGCGGAATCCCCGCATCACGCAGCGCCTCACCGAGAAACAGCGCATAAGAGGGGGTGCAGCAGAGCACCGTCGAATGAAAATCCCGGAAGATCTGAAGCTGGCGTTTGGTGTTGCCGGTCGAGGCCGGAATCACCGAAGCGCCGATTTTTCCCGCGCCGTCATGCAGGCCGAGTCCGCCGGTAAACAGCCCATAGCCATAGGAGACGTGCACAAAATCGCTGGAATCAGCGCCCGCTGCCGTCAGGGCACGGGCGGCGCACTCCGCCCACATGTCGAGGTCGTGCTGGGTATATCCAACCACCGTCTGTTTCCCGGTGGTCCCGGAGGAGGCGTGAATCCGTACCACTTCATCCATCGGCGCCGCAAAAAGGCCATAGGGATAGTTGTCGCGCAGGTCCTGCTTATAAGTAAAGGGCAGCTTGGCCAAGTCATCGACGCTGCGGATGTCATCCGGCCGGATTCCCATCTCGTCAAACTTTTTGTGATAAAACGGGACGTTCTCATAAACCCGTCTCACGGTGCGTGAAAGCCCCAGCGACTGCATCGCGCGTATCTCGTGCAGCGGGGCAGTCTCCATCGGATTCCAGTAAGGCTTCTTCATCGGTGTTTCCTCCTCGTTCACTCAAAAGGGCCGCCCCACATGCGGGGCAGCCCGCTTGTCTTTTATCCTACACCACTTTAACGCTTTGTGTCAATAAATTACCGGCAAAATTCCGACAAGCTTTCAGAGATCGCGCATAGTCAGCGAAATGCGCTTGCGCTTCTGATCAACTTCCAGCACCTTGACCTTAACCACGTCGCCAACCCGAACCACCTCGCTGGGATGACGGATAAAGCGGTCGCAGAGCCGGGAGATGTGCACCAGACCGTCCTGATGCACCCCGATATCGACAAACGCGCCGAAATCCACAACGTTGCGCACCGTTCCGTCGAGGACCATATCCGGCTTGAGATCGGAAAGCTCGAGCAGATCGCTGCGCAGCATGGGAGGCGGCAGCTCATCGCGGGGATCGCGTCCGGGCTTGAGCAGCTCCGCGACCATATCGCGCAGGGTGGGCAGACCCACCTCCAGCTCCCGCGCCACCTTCTCCTCCCCCAGCTCGGAAACACGCGCGGAAAGCTGGGTAAGCCCCCCTTCCCGCAGCGCGCCGGACTTGAAGCCGCAGAGAGCCAGCAGCTTTTTGGAGGCTGCATAGCTCTCGGGATGGACGGCGGTGTTATCGAGCGGATTGTCGCTTTCCGGCACCCGCAGGAAGCCGGCGGCCTGCTCAAACGCCTTCTTGCCAAGCTTCGGCACCTCCATCAGCGCCTTGCGGGAAGTGAAACGCCCATTCTCCTCGCGATAGGCGACAATGTTTTTAGCGAGCGCGGGCCCAATCCCGGCGACATAGGAAAGCAGTGAAAAGGAAGCGGTGTTGGCATCAACCCCCACCGTGTTGACGCAATCCTCGACCACGCCGCCCAGGGCGGCGTCGAGGCGGTTTTTCGGCATATCGTGCTGGTACTGCCCCACCCCGATCGCCTTGGGATCGATTTTGACCAGTTCCGCCAGCGGGTCCTGAAGGCGCCGGGCGATCGAAACCGCCGAGCGAAGCGATACGTCATACTGCGGGAATTCCTCTGCCGCAAGCTTGGAGGCGGAGTAGACGCTCGCCCCCGCCTCGCTGACCACCATATAGGAAACCGGAACATCCAGTGTCCTGATCAGCTCGGCCACAAAGATTTCCGATTCCTTGGAGGCGGTACCGTTTCCGATGGCAATGGCCGAGACGGCGTGCTTTTTGATCAGAGCGCGCAGCTTCTGCGCCGCCTCCTCGGTTTTTTTCTGCGGCGGAGTGGGGTAAACCACGGTGGTGTCGAGCACCCGTCCGGTGGGGTCGACCACCGCGATCTTGCAGCCGGTGCGGTAGGCCGGGTCCAGTCCGAGCACCGCCCTCCCCTTGAGCGGCGGCTGCATCAGAAGAGGCTTGAGGTTCAGCGCAAAAACTCTGATGGCCTGTTCGGCCGCGTTTTCCGAGAGGGAGGAACGCAGCTCTCTCTCCAACGAGGGAAAGAGCAGCCGCGACCAGCTGTCGGCCGCCGCCGCCTTCACTATCTGAATCGACGGGGAAAAGCCCCGTTTGAGCACCAACTTTCCGATTTCGGCCAGCGCCGCTTCGTCGTCGCACTCCACCGAAACCTTCAGAATGTTCTCCCGCTCGCCGCGGTCAAGCGCCAGCACGCGATACCCTGCGATTTTGCAGGCCGCCTCGGCAAAGTCGTAATACATCGAATAAACGCCCGGCTCGGTCTGATCGCTCGCCGAGCGGATGACTCCGGTGCGGCGCAGCCATTCACGCAGCCGCCCACGCACCGCCGCATCATCCGAAATCCGCTCCGCGATGATGTCCGACGCACCCGCGATCGCCTCTTCCGCTGTGGAAACCCCCTTCTCGGGATTGACAAAGGGGGCCGCGAGCACCTCGGGCAGCGCGGCGCCGGTCTGCTCGAGGAAACGCAGCGCCAGCGGCTCAAGACCCTTTTCCTTGGCTTTTGAAGCGCGGGTCGCCCGCTTTTTCTTGTAGGGCATGTAGAGGTCCTCAAGCGCTGCGAGAGTTGCGGCGGCCCCGATCGCGGCGTCAAGCTCTTCGGTCAGCGCCCCCTGCTCCTCGATGGAGGAACGGATCTCCCCCCGCCGCTTGTCAAGATTTCGCAGATAGTTTAGCCGGTCCTCGAGGTCGCGCAGCGCATTGTCATCGAGCGATCCGGTTGCTTCCTTGCGGTAGCGGGCGATAAACGGCACTGTGTTTCCCTCGTCGAGCAGCTTGACCGCCGCCTCGACCTGTGTGGGGCGCAGCGAAAGCTCCTCCGCGAGCTGTTTGATCAGGTCCATGTGAAAAACCTCCCTATTGGTGTAAAAATCGTCCTTCTCCAAGGGTATATCGGGAAAATCGCGAAGCGCGCGGTGTCTAAGGGTGTGCGAACAATTTCCCTGATTGAAATCCCGCCAAAGTCGTCCCTCTCCGAGGGCGCACCGGGAAAATCGCGAAACGCGCGGTGTCTAAGGGTGTGCGAACAATTTCCCTGATTGAAATCCCACCAAAGTCGTCCCTCTCCGAGGGCGCACCGGGAAAATCGCGAAACGCGCGGTGTCTGCGGGTGTGCGAACAATTTCCCTGATTGAAATCCCGCCAAAGTCGTCCCTCTCCGAGGGCGCACCGGGAAAATCGCGAGGCGCGCGGTGTCTGCGGGTATGCGGGCAATTTTCCTGATCAAAATTCTGCAAACTTCCGGCCCTGTGCCTGAAATTTGCCCTCCGGATAAAGCTTGATCAGAAACCTTCCTCACAGCCGGGAAACCGTCATGCGGCGTCCGCTCCCTTGGCGGGCTTTTCAAAATCCGGCGGGCCTATTTATGATAGCGCCCGCCCGCCGAAATGGAACAGGCGCGGTAAAGCTGTTCGCAGAGCATCAGCCGCATCAGCTGATGCGGGAAGGTCATCCGGGAAAAGGAGAGGCGCAGCGCCGCGGCCTTCTTTACCTCATCGCAAAGCCCGAAGGAGCTGCCGATAACGAAGGTGAACGCGCTGGTTCCCCGCACCTCAAACTGATCGAGGGTTCCGGCCAGCTCTTCGGAGGAAAGCAGCTTTCCTTCGACGCACAGTGCAATCAGGCAGCTTCCCGCGGCCTTTTCGAGGATTCGTTCTCCCTCTGCCCCGAGAGCCGCCCGAATCTGCGCCCCGGACGGCTGCTCGGGAAGCCGGGCCTCCTCCAGCTCGGTGATCCTGACCTTTCCGAAAGCGGAAAGCCGCTTGCAGTATTCGGCGCACCCGTCGGTGAGATAGCGCTCCTTGAGCCTGCCCACCGCGACGATCTGGATATTTCTCATCAGAGCCGCACCAGCCTTCCCGGTTCATCGTAGGGAGCCACCGAAAGCTCATAATCGATTCCACGCCGCGCCCCGGCCCGTCTCAGGGCGTCATCCACCGTCTGCTCGGCAAGGGCGGGACAGTTATTCTCCCGCGAAAGATGCCCGAGAATCAGCCGGGTCGTCCCGCTCTCAAGCAGTCCGCAGGCAAATTCCGCACAGCTTGGGTTGGCCAGATGGCCGTCATTTCCGCTGATCCTGCGTTTGAGGAAGTAAGGGTAGCGGCCCATCCGCAGAAGCTCGGGATCGTAGTTTGCCTCGAGCAGCGCGAGATCGCAGCCGCGCACACCGTCGTATACCTCGCCGGTCACCTGTCCCAGATCGGTGGCCACCGCAATTTTCTGGCCTCCCGGCAGCAGGAAGCGGTAGCCGACGCTTCCCACGCTGTCGTGCGGCGTGGCATAGGCGCTCACCTCTATCCCCGCGGCGGCAAAGGGACGCGGCCCCACCTCAACCAGCTTGGACCGGGAATCGACAAGCGCGTTCTCCTCAAGATAGCGCAGCACCGGCGCGGTGGCGTAAACCGGCGCACCGGTGTTTTTTGTCAGAATCCTGAGCCCCTTGACGTGGTCGGCGTGCTCATGGGTCAGGAGGATTCCGGCGATTTTGCCGAGCTCCTCCCCCAGATCCGCGAGGCTTTTGGAAATTCTTCGGCAGCTGATTCCCGCGTCGACAAGCAGCGCGCCCTCCCCGCAGGATATGTAAGTGCTGTTGCCGGCGCTCGAGCTTGCCAGCACACAAAATCGTGCCATCCGATTCCTCCTCAATGAAAAAGGGGTGCCGCAGAACACAGTCCCCTGCATTCTGCAGCACCTCCGGTTCCTGCTTCGATGTCACTGCGCCGGGCGGACCGCCTCGGCATCCGGTACCAGCACCTTCTGAATATCAGCGCCGACTCCGCGCAGCTTCTCTACAATACACTCATATCCGCGCTCGATAAATTCAATGTTCTCGATCTCGGTGACCCCTTCGGCGCAAAGCCCCGCAATCACCAGCGCCGCGCCCGCGCGCAGATCGGTGGCGCGCACCCGCGCCCCGGTAAGCCTCGGCACCCCTTCGATCACCGCCATCTTGCCGTCAACCGAAATATTGGCGCCCATCCGCTTGAGCTCATCGATATACTTAAAGCGTCCGCCTTCCCAGACTCCCTCGGTGACGATGCTCGTTCCGCCCGCGCGGCAGAGCAGCGCCGTAATCTGCGGCTGCATGTCGGTCGGAAATCCCGGATGAGGCATCGTTTTGACGTTGACGCGGTTGATGACCGGGCTTCCGGCCACGCGGATTGAATCGTCGTACTCGGCAACCTCCGCTCCCGCCGCCACCAGCTTGTCGGTGATCGACTCCAGATGCTTGGGGATCACGTTTTTAATCAGAAGGTTCCCGCCGCAGGCCGCGGCAAGGGCCATGTAGGTTCCCGCCTCAATCTGATCGGGGATAATCGAATAGGAGCTTGGGCGCAGCAGGTCAACCCCATGAATCTTGATCACATCGGTGCCCGCTCCCCGGACGTCGGCGCCCATCGAGTTGAGAAAGTTGGCGAGATCAACGATATGAGGCTCTTTGGCGACATTCTCCATGATGGTGATTCCATGCGCCCGCACCGCCGCCATCATCACGTTGACCGTCGCTCCGACGCTCACCACATCAAAGTGGATGTGGCTGCCCACCAGCCGGTTCGAAGAAGCCCGGATCATGCCGCCGTCCACCACGACCTCGGCGCCGAGGGCGGTAAAGCCTTTGAGATGCTGATCGATCGGACGCACACCGAAGTTGCAGCCGCCCGGCATCGAAACGTTTGCTTCAAAGCAGCGCCCGAGCAGCGCACCCAGAAAATAGTAGGAGGCACGCATTGCACGGGCAAATTCATAGGGCACCTCGTTGCAGTCAACGGCGGAGGTGTCAATCTCAAGGGTATTGCGTTCGAGCCTGTGGGTCTTTGCCCCCAGATGCTCCAAAATTTCGAGCAGGATTGCCACATCGCTGATATCGGGGACGTTCTCGATCACACAGCGGCCTTTTGCCAGAATCGTGGCGGGAATAATCGCAACAGCGGCATTCTTAGCGCCGCTGACGGTGATTTCTCCATGTAAGGGTGCATTGCCTTTGATGATAAATTTCTCCAAGGCGCGCCCTCCTTTCGATTGTTCTTCCTGTCTAGTATCTCTCTTGAAAAGCAGATTTAAGCACCCGACCGCCGGTTTGCGGAGGGATTATTTCGATTGATAAAGTTTGTCAAAACAAGCGCATGCACCCCGCGGCCCCAGCGATCATCCGGCCGTCGGATGCAGCAGCACAATTATTATATATTTTACATTTTTTCCGTAGGAATGTCAAATATCCCAGCAAGTTTTTGAAACCGCAAAAGTGTAGAGGTACAATACATGTTGGACAGTTAAAAAAGAAAAAGGATGAAGGATAAGGCCCGATCGGTTAAAGTTGAAGTTGCGGACAACAACTCAACGAGAGGGGGCCATATCCTTCATGAGCAAGAGTATAACACAGGACATGGCATATCGGCAATCCCTGATGAAATATGCGGAGAAATACGGCGTGAGCCGAGCCAGCAGGAAGTATAACAAGAGCCGGTCTTATATCTACTTCTGGAAAACCCGCTGGGATGGAACGGTGCAGTCTCTGTCCTGTCAGTCCAGACGGCCTCACAGCCATCCCAACCAGCATACCGAGGAAGAGTTGAAGCTGATCCGGGATATGCGCCGCCGCAACCCCAACATGGGTATGGTGGAACTGTGGCACCGTCTGCGCAAGCGGGGCTATACCCGACGCCCGGAGAGCCTGTTCCGGGTCATGCGC
>JACRTB010000015.1 GCA_014385025.1 Yanshouia hominis
CCGTTTCCAAGTCAATCCGACTTGTTCTCAAAAAAATTCCCGAATTCGTTCCGATTCCTCGAAACAAACCCGGTTGTCAAGGGTCTTGTTTCTCAATGTTGTTTAATTTTCAAGGTCCGTTTCCGCTTTTGAGAGCGGAACTTTATCTTAGCACATTCCCCGAAGTTTGTCAACAACAAGTTTCGGTTTTTGTGTCTGTCAAGGGCCGGGCGCTGCGCCCCTTCCGAGACAGCTTTGCTATCATACCACGCCCCTTCCCCTTTGTCAACTCCTTTTTTGCACCTTTTTGCAATTTTTTTATTTACACCTCTTTTTTTCCTATTATAAAGGAACTCCTGCCGCACGTAATTTATCTCTTGCTTTTTTGTCTCAACCTTGCTATACTATTTAGGCGCAGTAAACATGCTGCACATGCGCCTGTAGCTCAGTGGATAGAGCACCGGCCTCCGGAGCCGGGTGCGTTGGTTCGATTCCAATCAGGCGTACCAGAAAAGACCGCTTGGGGAAACTGTCCCCCGGCGGTCTTTTTTTATTACTGCGCAGCGGACCGTTTTTCTTTCGAAGCAATCGGCGGATGCTTGTTTCCAAAATCCCGAGAATTTTGCCTTCAACGCGGCAATACTATTGGCGAGGTGATCTTCCATGAACAAAAATCTTGCAAACGGTCCGGAAATCCCCATGGGGCTCGGTATGGCACTGGCCAAAAGTCCTGACGCCATGAGGGTCTTTGCCTCGATGCCGCCCGCACGCCAGCAGGCGCTGATCGAACAGACCCATCAGATCCGCTCGAAGCAGGAGATGAACGCTCTGGTGCAGCGGATGATGCGGGGGGAAGCACAGGGTTGATCTTCAGGAGAGGGGCCGCGGTTCGCGGCCCCTCTCCTTTTACGGAGCCTCTTTCATCCGCCGGGTCAGCCGTTCCAGATTCTCCACCGTTTCCCTCCCCAAAAAATGCTCGATTTTTTCGACCTCCTCCAACTCGCTCTGCGGGCCGTTCAGGGTTCTGAGAAAGTCCTGAAGGATATCGTGCCGGTGCAGCAGATACTCGCCCGCCGCCATTCCCTTCGGCGTTGCGGTGATGCAGCCATACCTTTCAAACGCGAGATACCCTTCGTCCCGAAGCCCCGCCAGCATCTTTGAAACGGACGAAGGTCTGACGTGCAGCCGCTGTGCAAGCTCATTGACCCGCACCCGCTCACCGCGCCGCAGCGTCCGGCAGATCATTTCAAGGTAATCCTCCTGCGAGGCGGTCAGTCCGCCGGCATCGAACCGCTGGTAGCCCTTCAGCGTATAAAATTCCTGCTCCATCCTGGCATCGCCCTCCGTCAAAAGAAATGTCACCTCATTCTTTGCGGCGCAATATACTGACACTAGGAAAAGTTTCCTTATCCTAACTGTTATGAAACGAGGTCCATTTTTATGAACACAAATCGTTCCTTGCGGGATATGGCGCCGGGCCAGACCGCAACGATCCGGGCGCTGCTTTCGACCGGATCAATTCGCCGCCGGCTGCTCGACATCGGGCTGGTGGAAAACACCGAGGTGGAATGCGTCGGGAGGAGTCCCTGCGGCGACCCATCAGCCTTTCTGATCCGCGGCGCGGTCATCGCCATCCGTTCCGAGGATTGCGGCAGCATCCTCATCTGTTCCTGAGAGGAAGGAGAGGCTATGGGGCTGACAAACAGTTCAACGGGCATCCGGGCGGTGGATTCCGGCCTGGAAATCAGACGGCAGACGCCGGAGGACCGGGTCGTGGCTCTCGCGGGAAATCCCAACGTGGGGAAAAGCACCGTCTTTAACGGCCTGACCGGGTTGAACCAGCATACCGGAAACTGGCCGGGAAAAACGGTTGCCAGCGCACAGGGTTTCTGCGCCACACGCCGCCATTCCTATGTGATGGTGGACATTCCCGGGACCTACTCGCTGATGGCCCACTCGGCCGAAGAAGAGGTCGCCCGCAACTTCATCTGCTTTGGAGAACCCGACGCGGTTGTGGTGGTATGTGACGCCACCTGCCTGGAACGGAATCTCAATCTTGTTTTACAGACGATGGAAATTTCCAGCAGGGTTCTGGTCTGCGTCAATCTGCTCGACGAAGCCAAGCGGAAAGGAATTCAGATCGACCTTGAAGCCCTCTCCGAAAGGCTGGGTGTCCCGGTGGTCGGGGCCGTGGCCCGCAAAAAGCAGAGCCTCGGGCATTTGATGAGCGAGCTTGACCGCCTGATCGACGAAAAAACCGAAACTCATCCGCTGCGGGTCCGCTACCTGCGCCCCATCGAGGACGCCATCGGAATCATGGAGCCGCTCCTGCGGGAAAGATTCGGGGAACGAATCAATCCCCGCTGGCTCAGCCTGCGGCTGCTCGACGCGGAGCCTTCTTTGATGGAGGAGCTGAAAATCCACCTCGGAAGAGACCCGCTCGACGATCCGGAAATTTCCGCGGCGGTACTGCGCGCCAGAGACGCCCTTGCCGTTGAGGGCATCACCGGCGCCAACATCAAGGACAAAATCGTTTCCTGCCTGGTGCTGACCGCCGAGGACCTCTGCCTCGATACCGTCACCTGCAAGCGAAACGGCTACAATACCTTCGACCGCCGGATTGACCGCATTCTGACCAGCCGCTGGGCCGGATATCCGATCATGCTGCTTCTGCTGGCGCTCGTTTTTTGGCTGACCATCACCGGTGCCAACATCCCCTCGCGGCTTCTGGCCGATCTTCTCTTCCGGTTTCAGGATACTCTGACCGGGCTTTTTCTCCGGCTCGGCGCGCCCGACTGGCTGCATGGAATGCTGGTGCTGGGGGCCTACCGCGTTCTGGCATGGGTGGTGTCGGTTATGCTGCCACCGATGGCAATTTTCTTTCCCCTTTTTACGCTGCTGGAGGATTCGGGCTACCTCCCCCGCATCGCCTACAACCTCGACAAGCCGTTTAAAAAGTGCAGTGCCTGCGGCAAGCAGGCGCTGACCATGTGCATGGGCTTCGGCTGCAACGCCGCCGGCATTGTCGGCTGCCGGATTATCGATTCCCCGCGCGAACGGCTGATCGCGATGATCACCAACAATTTCGTGCCCTGCAACGGACGGTTTCCCATGCTGATCGCAATGATCAGCATCTTCTTTGCCGGCGCCGCAGGCGGAGCCTTTGCTTCCCTGCTTTCGGCGCTGATGCTGACCGGGTTTATCCTGCTCGGAATCTTCGCCACCTTCGCGGTGTCGAAGCTGCTCTCGGTGACGGTTCTCAAGGGAGTGCCCTCCTCCTTTACCCTTGAGCTTCCCCCGTACCGGCGGCCCCAGATCGGCCGGGTAATTGTCCGCTCCATTTTCGACCGGACCCTCTTTGTCCTCGGCCGGGCCGCCGCGGTCGCGGCCCCCGCAGGGCTGCTGCTCTGGCTGCTGGCCAACATGACCGTAGGCGGTCAAAGCCTGCTGGCGCACTGCGCCGGATTTCTCGATCCTTTCGCCCGCCTGCTCGGGCTTGACGGGGTAATCCTGACCGCCTTCCTGCTTGGCCTTCCGGCCAACGAGATCGTCCTGCCGATCATCATTATGTCCTATCTCTCGCAGGGCAGCATCCTCGAGCTGGAAAGTCTGACCGAGCTGTATGAGCTGCTGTCCGCCAACGGCTGGACCTGGGTGACCGCCGTCAGCGTTATGCTCTTCTCGCTGATGCACTGGCCCTGCTCAACCACCCTGATCACCATCCGCAGGGAGACGGGCAGCCTGAAATGGGCGGCCGTTTCGTTTTTGATTCCGACGCTGACCGGCTTTCTGCTCTGTTTTCTGTTTGCAAATACCGCACGCCTTCTCTTTTAAGTGTCCAATGCAGGCAAGGCGGCGCGCCGTTTCGAACTTTCGAAGCGGCGCGCCGCCTGCTTTTGAATACGAGACGAGCGCCGCGCGGCCAAAGGCCGTACGGCGCTCAGAGCAAAAGGGGGTTGAGGAAAGCTTATTTCTTGCGGTACTTCGAAAGGTCGATGGCGACCGCAACCGCGATGATGATGCCCTTGATGACCTGCTGCCACATCGGGGAGACATTGATGAACTGCAGGCCGTACTGGATGACGGTAAAGATCAGGACGCCTGAAATGATGCCCGAAACCTTACCGACGCCTCCGTTGAGCGACACGCCGCCGACCACGCAGGCGGCAATGGCGTCAAGCTCGTAGCCGTTTCCGTACTGGTTGGTGGCGCCGGCTGTTCTGGCCGCTTCCAGCACGCCGGCGAAGCCGTAGAGCAGCGAGGCGAGAATAAAGATGCCCATGATCGTCTTAAAGACATTGACGCCCGAGACAACCGCCGCTTCCCGGTTTCCGCCGATGGCGTAAACGTTTTTGCCGAACACCGTCTTGTTGAGGATAAACCAGATCACGGCGGTGACCACCAGCGCGATGGGAATCAGGATCGAAAATCCGGGGAAGACAACCTTGCCCGCCTCGTTCTCGATGACGAAAAATTTATACTGGCCGAGCCATGCGAAATCGGAGCGGACGCCGCCGATCGGCTGGCTCTTGTTCGGAGGCAGGTCGAAATAGAGCGAACAGGCGCCGTAAATGATGACCTGCACGGCCAGAGTGGCGATAAAGGGATGCATGTCGTATTTCGCGACCAAAAAACCGTTGAGGCAGCCAAAAAGCATGCAGGCGCCGATGGCCAGCAGGATCGGCAGAATGATCGGGACCAGCGGCATGTCGGGGAAGAAGCGGTTGCCGTAGTCCAGATTCTGGAGCATCGAGGTGGAAATCACCGCGGCCAGTCCCACCATCCGTCCGGCCGAGAGGTCGGTGCCGGCGATCAGCAGGGTGAAGCAGATGCCCAGCGCGATAATCAGCCGGGTCGAGGACTGGGTCAGGATGTCGAGCACCACGCGGATCTGCATAAAGCGCGGCTCGATGAAGCAGATGACAACCACGAGGGCGAGCAGCGCGAGGATGATCGCGTTATTCGTCAGGTAGGCGGTAATCGACCTGCGGGAGAAGTCCACCGATCCGTCGCTGAACTTCTTGTTGCAGTAGCGGTTGAGTCCAAAGCCCAGCACGCAGGCGCCGATCAGGGCGGCAAGAACCGGCAGGTCGAAAACCTTCTTGGAGACTGTCTTGAGAAAGGCCGGGGCGGGGTCCATGAAGCCCATCAGGAAGATCGTGCCGCCCGCCGCGAGCAGCACCGCGCCGATTACAATAAAGATCAGTCCGAATTTTTTCTGCGGAATGGTCCGTTCCTTCATATCTTATGTTCCTCCTCTGTTAACGTCTCAGCTTGCAAACTGGGTCGCGAGCCGCATGACCTCAACCTGATCAAAACGTTCGCGGTCGAGGAAGCCGGAAACCCGGCCCTCGCACATGACCATGACCCGGTCGGCCATGCCGAGCAGCTCGGGCATCTCGGAGGAAATCATAATGATCGATTTGCCCTGTGCGATCAGGTCGTGCATGATGGTGTAAATTTCATACTTGGCGCCCACGTCGATGCCGCGGGTCGGCTCGTCGAGGATGAGAATATCGGGCTGTGTCAGGAGCCAGCGGGCGATCAGCACCTTCTGCTGGTTGCCGCCCGACAAATTCTGCATAAGCGCTTCGAGAGAGGGGGTTTTGACATTGAGCTTCCGGCAGGATTCCTGCGCGGCCTCCGCCCGCTGCTTCTGATGCAGCACCCCCCGGGTTGCATAATTTTTCTGGCTGGCGATCACGGTGTTGTCGAGCACCGAGAGGATGCCGAACACGCCGGTGGCGCGGCGTTCCTCGGTGAGCAGCGCAAATCCGTGGCTCTTCGCATCGCGCACCGACTTGACCGCAAAGCGTTCCCCGTCCTTGGTCACGCCGCCGGACTGGATCTCCCGCAGGCCGAAGAGCGCTTCGACCAGCTCGGTGCGCTGCGCGCCGACCAATCCGCCGATGCCGAGAATCTCCCCCCGATGCAGCTCAAAGCTGACCTGCTGGAAGGATTTCGCCAGCGGGGAGCAGAGGTTTTCGACCTTCAGCACCACCTCGTCCGAGGGGGTGTAGGTCTTGGGCGGAAAGCGGTTGGTCATGTCCCGCCCGACCATGCGGTTGATGATGAGGTCGGTGGTCAGGTCGGACGCCGGCCATGTGCCGACATACTGCCCGTCCCGCATGATGGTGACCTCGTCGGCGATCCGCAGGATCTCCTCCATCTTGTGGGAAATATAGATGATCGAGCGCCCCTCCGACCGGAGCTTGTTGATGATCTTGAAGAGATGCTCGGTCTCATTGTCGGTCAGGGACGAGGTGGGCTCGTCCATGATGATAATCTTCGAATTATAGCTGACCGAACGCGCGATCTCGACGAGCTGCAGGGTTGAGGCCGAAAGCTCACCCGCCAGCACCTCGGGGTCCACGTCGAGTCCGACCTCCCGGAAGAGGTCCTTCGTCTTTTGAATCATGGCCTTTTTGTCAACCGCAATTCCCTTCATCGGAAAGCGGCCCAGCCAGATGTTCTCCATCACCGGACGGTACCGGATCGGATGGAGCTCCTGATGAATCATCGAGACGCCGAGATCCAGCGCCTGCTTCGAGGAGTTGATAACCTCCCGCCTGCCGTCGAGGATGATCTCGCCGCCGTCTTCGTGGTAGATTCCGAACAGGCATTTCATCAGGGTCGATTTTCCCGCGCCGTTTTCTCCCATCAGCGCGTGCACCGTCCCGGGACGAACCTTCAGGGTCACGTCGTCAAGCGCCTTGACGCCCGGGAAGACCTTGGTGATATGGTTCATTTCCAGCAGGTATTCACCCATTTCTGCGATTCCCCCTTTGCTTTTTTGATGCTCTTCCCCGCCGGGCGGCGGCCGGAATGCCCCGCCCCGGTGAGAATCCGATGCCGCGGGCCGCGGCACGTCTCTCAGTATTCCCCCGCGCGCCGGATCTTCCGGCCCCATCCGCGGGACAATGACAAAAGCGGGGAACGCGGAAAGCGCCGGCTTTCGCGTTCCCCGCCAAATTTCAGAGCACGAACGTGTGGATGCGGTTTACATGAAGTCCTGATAATTGTCGGCGGTCACCTTGACGTAGGGAATCCAGACATACTTGCCGTCGGTGACTTCGTAGCCGATCGTCTCGGAGGTCACTTCGGTGCCGGCAGCGGCGGCGACCGCGATGCGGACAGTGGCCTTGCCCTGGTTCTCGGCGTCGTTGAGGACGGTGCCAAGCAGCTCGCCCTTGCTCATCGACTCGAGCGCGGGGGCGGTGGCGTCAACGCCGACCACCGGGATATACTTGGAGGCGTCGCCGGTGTTGTAACCCTCGGCCTTGAGCGCCTCAAGCGCGCCGAGCGCCATGTCGTCGTTGTTCGCGAGGACGGCCTCGATGTTCTCGATGCCGGCGGAGGCGATGAAGCCCTTCATCTTGTCGGTGGCCTGAACCTTATCCCAGTTGGCATTGTCGGAGCCGAGCGCCTCAACACCGAATCCCGCCTCTTCAATGGCCTTGACCGAGTACTCGGTTCTCAGCACCGCGTCCTGATGGCCCTGCTCGCCCTGGAGCATGATATACTGGATTTTGCCGTCGCCGTTCTTGTCGGCGTCGGGGTTGGCGGTAAAGTAGTCAGCGATGATCTGGCCGGACATGGTGCCGGATTCCTCGGCCTTCGCGCCGACGTACCAGACCTGCTCATAGCTCTGCATGATGTCTGCCTCGGGCTCCCGGTTCAGGAACACGATCGGCAGGCCTTCGGCCTTGGCCTTCTCGACGATGGGGCCGGCGGCAGTGCGGTCAACCGGATTGACGGCCAGCGCGTTGACGCCCTTGGTGATGTAGGTGTCAACCTGATCGTTCTGGGTGGGCTGCTTGTTCTGGGAATCCACGATTTCCAGAGTGGCGCCCAGCGCATCGGCCTCGGTCTGCATGTTGGTGCGCACGCCGGTCATAAAGGTATCGTCGAACTTGTAGATGCAGGAGCCGACGAGAATGCCGTCTCCGTCAAGAGCGGCGGCCTGAGCCGGAGCCTCACTCGAAGCCGGAGCCTCGCTCGAAGCGGGGGCTTCACTCGAAGCCGGGGCGGGAGCGGGCGCAGAAGCGGGAGCGGAACTCGCGCCGCAGCCTGCGAACACCATCGCCATCATCATGACGGCCAGCATCAGGGAAAGCTTTTTCATATCCTGTTTCCTCCTCAAATTTTGCTAATCCTGTTTGGTCCTTTGCGCCGAAGGCGGCTGGTTTTATTATAAAGGGTCGCTCGTGGAAAGACGATAGAAAATTCTTCTCTCTTTTATCGAATTCCTTTTGAGTTACGACATAATCATAAATTTTTGACCGATGTTTTTATGAATTTTAACTAAATCAATTGAAAATCAATTGCGATTTTCAAAATTTTTCCGGTATGCTCCCGGGCTAAGGCCCATCTCCCGGCGAAAAAACCGGGAAAAATAAAGCGGATCGTCAAATCCGCAGGAACGCGCCACCGCCCCCACCGGCAGATCACCCCTTCGCAGAAGCCGTGCTGCCGCCGCCAGACGGATCTGGCCGAGATATTCCTTGGGGGAACAGCCGAATCTGCTCAGAAATCCCCGGTAAAGCTGGCTGCGGCTCACGCCGGCCTGCCGCGCGGCTTCCTCGATGGTGACCGGCTGGGCATAGTTGTATTCCAGATAACGCGCCCCGCGCTGCGCATAGTCCTCATCCGGCGCGGCGTCCCCTCCGTCGATCAGCAGCCCGAGCGCTGCCTGCAGGCATCCGCTCATCCGCACCGACGAGGCAAAATCGCCGCCTCTCGCCTTGTAGACTTCGAGCAGGCCCTGCCTCAGCCCCGGCACCGGATGGCGGAGCACCGGGCATCCGCCGGAAAATTCGCTGTGGGCCAGCAGCTGGGCCGCTCCCTCGCCCGCAAAGCCCGCCCAGTAATATTCCCAGGGATCATCCCGGTCGGCGGCGTAGAATACCTGCTCCCCGGGACTGATCAGGAAGCTTTCACCCGCCGCGAGAAGAAACGTCTCCCCGTCCCGGCGGAAGATTCCCTTTCCCGAGACGATGTGGTGCAGCAGGTAGTGGTCGCGCACCCCCGGGCCCCAGCTGTGCAGCGAGCCGCATTTCTGAAAGCCCGCGTTATAAACCACCAGCCACAGTCCGCCCGGCGTCTGCGCCTTGAAGGAACGCTTGATTTCCCGTTTCACTTTGATTTTCCCCGCTTTCGATCTCATGATTTTCCGGCCAAGAGCCGCGCCCGATTTTCCGTTTCCCCTTGATCTCCTTTGCTTTCGGCGTCACCGTTTTTCAGTTCGGAGCCGCGCCTGATCTTCTGTTTCCTTTTGATCTTTTTTATTTTCAGTATAACGGCTTTTTGAGTCCATTTGCAACAAAAATCCATGTCTGCGCGACATCTCTGCATTGAAAGCGGCGGGAATACGCGGTAAAATGAGGGAAAAGCAGCCCGAGTTCGACTGACCCATTCCAGATAAGGAGGATTTGTGAATGCAAGAGATAAAGCTTCTGCGCGAGCGGATTGCCGGCGGCGGGTTTGATCCGGAATTTTCCGCTCTCTGCGGCGGAACGCCCGCGGCGTCCTGCCGGGAACGCTGGCTGTCGGTTCTGGCGGGCTATGAAAAGGCCTTCGGCCCGGCCGACCGGGCAGCCCTCTTTTCCGCCCCCGGCCGTTCGGAACTCGGCGGAAACCACACCGACCACCAGCGCGGAAAGGTGCTCGCGGCTTCGATCCACCTCGACGTGATCGCCGCCGCCGTCCCGAACGAAAGCGGGATGATCCGCATCCTGTCGGAGGGCTTCCCCGTCGATGTGGTGGACCTCAGCGAAACCGCTCCCCGGCCGGAGGAGGCGGGAAAATCCTCCGCCCTGATCCGGGGAATCGCGGCAAAGTTCCTCTCGCTCGGCTATCCGGTCACCGGATTTGACGCCTATACCACCTCGAATGTGCTCAAGGGAAGCGGCCTTTCCTCGTCGGCCGCCTTTGAAGTACTGGTCGGGACGATCCTCAACGGACTTTTCGCGGGCAACGCCGTCGGCCCGGTGGAGATCGCGCAGATCGGCCAGCATGCCGAAAACGTCTATTTCGGCAAGCCCTGCGGACTGGAGGACCAGATGGCGTCGTCGGTCGGCGGCATCGTTGCCATCGACTTTGAGCGGGAGGGGGCGCCCCGCATCGAGCGGATTCCTTTCGACCTTGCCTCCTGCGGGTATGTGCTGTGCATCATCGATTCAGGCGCCGACCACGCCGACCTGACCGACGAATACGCGGCGATCACCCGCGAACTGGCGCAGGTCTGCGGCTGCTTCGGGCGGCGGGTGCTGCGCGAAATCCCCGAAGAGGAATTTTTCGCCGCCCTCCCGGCGGTGCGGGCCGCCGCGGGCGACCGCGCGGCGCTGCGGGCGATCCATGTCTATGAGGACAACCGGCGGGTGGAGGAAATGACCGCCGCGCTGCGGGCAGGGGATCTTTCCCGTTATCTCAGGCTGGCCGCTGAATCGGGGATTTCCTCCTGGACCCAGCTTCAGAACGTCTCCCCCACCGGATCGACGGTTCATCAGGAGGTCGCCCTGGCCCTTTCCCTCGCCCGGCGCCTGCTCGGCGGGCAGGGGGCCTGCCGGGTGCACGGCGGCGGCTTCGCGGGAACCCTGCAGGCCTACGTTCCCGCCGAGCGGCTCGACGCCTTTGTTTCCGGCATCGAGGCCGTATTCGGCCCGGGGAGCTGCCACATCATGAGCATCCGCCCGCGCGGCGGAATCCAGCTTGCTTAAAGGAGGAACAACCATGGCTGAACTTCGATGGAACCCCGTGCTTCGTGACTGGACGATGGTCGCGGGCAACCGCCAGTCCCGTCCGCAGATGCCCAAGAACTGGTGCCCCTTCTGCCCGGGCAGCGGAAAGGTGCCGGAACAATTTGACGTTTACCGTTATCCCAACGATTTTCCGGCGCTGCGTTCCGATCCGCCCGAGCCGGATGACGTTGCGAACGGCTCGCTCTTCCAGACCGCTCCCAGCTACGGGCGCTGCGAGGTGCTGCTCTACTCCCCCGATCACCACGGCACGGTGGCGGAGTTGAGCGACGCGCATGTCCACCGGCTCGCGCGGATGTGGCGGGAGGTCTTTGACGACATGCGGGCCGATCCCAAAATCAAATACTGCTATCTCTTTGAAAACCGCGGCGCGGTGGTAGGGGTGACGATGCCTCATCCGCACGGCCAGGCCTACGGCTATCCCTTCCTGCCCAGCCGGATCGGGCGGGAGGTCGATTCCGCCCGCAGCTATCTGGCGCAGCACGAACGCTGCCTCTTCTGCGATCTTCTGAAGGAGGAGCTGGCGGACGGACGGCGGATTCTGTTCCAAAACAAACATTTCACCGCCTATCTGCCCTTCTATTCCCCGCTGACCTACGGCGCGAACCTCATCGCCAACCGCCATGTCCCGAGCATCGGCGGGATGACCGGGGAGGAGCTGGATTCGCTCGGCGAAGCGGTGCGCTCAATGGTCGGAATGTACGACAGCCTTTTCGACATGCCGTTTCCTTATATGATGTGCATGCACAATGCCCCGATTCACTCGGAGCTTGACGGCATTGACGAAGCCTGCCACTTCTATATTGAGTTTATCCCGCCGATGCGCGGGGCCGACCGGCAGCAGTTCTTCGCCTCCTCCGAGACGGGGGCCGGCGCGTGGTGCAATCCCAACTGCCCCGAGGAAAAGGCGCCGGAACTTCGCGCCGCCTATGAAAAATACCAAAACGGCGCGTCGCGCGCCTGATGCGAAAGGAGCCTCCCTATGAAAACCATTCTGGTCGCAGGCGGCGCGGGCTACATTGGAAGCCACATGGTCGCCGAGCTTCATGACAAGGGCTATGACGTTGTGGTGGCGGATAACCTCTGCACCGGCCACCGCGGGGCGGTCACTCACGGCACCCTCTGCGTCGGAGACGTGCGGGACGGAGAATTCCTCGACCGCGTCTTTACCGAGCACAAAATCGACGGGGTGATCAACTTCGCCGCCTTCTCACTGGTTGGGGAAAGCTGCACCGACCCGCTGAAGTATTACGGAAACAATGTCGCCGGAGCCGTTTCGATGCTCGGCGCGATGCGCCGCCACGGAGTGGACAAGATCGTTTTTTCCTCGACCGCCGCGACCTACGGCGAACCGGAAAAACAGCCGATCGACGAGCTGGACCGCACCTGTCCGACCAATCCCTATGGAGAAACCAAGCTGGCGATCGAAAAGATGCTGCACTGGTGCGACGCCGCCTACGGAATCAAATTCGCCGCCCTGCGCTACTTTAACGCCGCCGGCGCGAACAACGCCGCCGGCATCGGCGAGGACCACAGCCCCGAGAGCCACTTGATTCCGATCGTGCTGCAGGTGGCCCTCGGCAAGAGGGAACACATCGGCATCTTCGGCGACGACTACCCCACCCGCGACGGCACCTGCATCCGCGACTACGTCGATGTGCGGGATCTCGCCAGCGCGCATCTGCTCGCCCTCGAATTTCTTGACCGCGAAAAAACGAGCGGGGTCTTCAACCTCGGAAGCGGCAACGGCTTTTCGGTCCGGGAGATCATCGAAGCCGCGCGGAAGGTGACCGGCCATCCGATCCCGGCCAAGGTCGCGCCGCGCCGCGCGGGGGACCCCTCCACCCTCATCGCCTCGAACCGCCGGGCGGTTGAAATTCTGGGATGGAAGCCGCGGCACAGCGGCCTCGACGACATCATCGGCAGCGCCTGGAACTGGCATCAGAGCCATCCCGACGGCTACGCGGAATAAGGAGGCGCCGCCATGTGCCTTTCCTCCTTCGGAGAATCGGGCGGCAGAAGCGTCCCGCTCATCTCGCTGCAGGGTCCGGACGGCCTTTCCCTCGAGGCGATCGGCTACGGAGCGGCGCTGCGCCGCCTGACAGTTCCGGACAGCGGCGGCCGCCCAACGGACGTCTGCCTCGGTTATGACACCCTGCGTGAATATGAGGAGCGGGACGGCTGCCTCGGCGCGGTGGTCGGGCGCTGTGCCAACCGGATCGCGGGGGCGGCGCTGCCGGTCGGCGGAACGGTTTTTCCGCTCACCGCCAACGAAGGCCCGAATACCCTGCACGGCGGACCCTCCGGCTTCCACCGGCGGGTCTGGGAGGTCTATGAGCTGAACGGCCGCTCGGTGACCTTCCGGCTGTTTTCCCCCCACCTCGACGGGGGCTTCCCGGGAAATCTCGAGGCGCGGGTGACCTATGCGCTCCTCGAGGGGCGGCGGCTCTCCGTCTCCTATGAGGCGGTCTGCGACCGGGACACAGTGGTAAACCTCACCAATCACAGCTACTGGAACCTCTCCGGCCACCAGAGCGGGTCGGCGCTCAGCCAGATCCTGACCCTGTATGCCTCCCGCTATACCCCTGCGGGACCGGACGGCATCCCGACCGGCGCGCTGAAATCCGTCGCAGGCTCCGCCCTCGATTTTACCCGCCCCACGGCGCTGGGCGAGCGGATTGATGATCCGCTGCTTGCCGCCGCACGCGGCTACGACCACAACTATGCACTGCCGGCGCGGGGGCTGCGTCCCGCCGCCCGGCTGGAAAGCCCGCGGACCGGCATTTCAATGGAGCTTTCCACCACCCTGCCGGGCCTGCAGCTCTACACCGCCAACTACCTGACCGAACGGCCGGGCAAGGACGGGGCTGTCTACCGCGAACGGGACGGCGTCTGCCTTGAAACGCAGTTTTACCCTGACGCGGTGCATCGTCCCGGCTTTCCCTCCCCCGTGCTGCGGGCCGGGGAACGGTACCGTCACAGGAGCGAATACCGTTTTTCCCTCCCTGAGCAGGAACCCGCATTCACAGGCGAAAATGGGCGAGGTTTGTCAGGCCGAGCGCTTTAAATCAAAGAATTCCCGCCGGTTTGCGGTGGAAATCAGCACGACCGCAAGTCTGCATTCACAGGTAAAAACAGGCGGGGTTTGTCGGGCCGGGCGCTTTCAAGCGAGAACCTTTTCCAGATTGCGAAAAATCAGCTCCTCTCCGTGGGCAAAGGCCCGCGCGGACGGTCTTTCCCACCATTTACCCAAGCTCTGATATTCCCGGTGCCAAGCCGGCGGGGGCCGGCAGGTCAAACGCATCTGCCGCTTTTCCGCCGGTTTATTTTTCTTTTTCCGGGCAAACTAGGGGAAACTTTCCTTTGCTTGGAGGGCCTCGATGCAAATTACCTTTGATCTGCTGCAAACTACTGCCATTGGATCGGCGGTCGTCTTTTTGGGCATCTGGCTTCGCCGCCGGGTTTTGCTGCTTGAACGGTACTGCCTGCCCGGCCCGGTTGTCGCCGGGCTGCTGGCAAGCCTGCTCTTTCTTCTGCTGCGGACGGCTTTCGGGGTACAGATCACCTGGAATCTCCAGATGAAAGATCTGTTCATGAACCTCTTTTTTACCTGCGTCGGCTTCGGTGCGAGTGCCAGGCTGCTGCGGATGGGCGGCGCGCGGGTGCTCGCCGGAATCGCCGTCTCGATCTGTGGACTGGTGGTGCTGCAGAATATCGTCGGCATTGCCATCGCTGTCCCGATGGGGATGCACCCGCTCAACGGCATGATGTGCAGCTCGGTGGCGACGGCGGGCGGGGTCGGAACCGCGGCGGCCTTTGGTCCGGTTTTTGAGGGCTACGGCGCGCCGGACAGCGGCGTGATCGGGGTGGCCGCCGGAACCTTCGGCATGATCTTCGCCAGCCTGATCGGCGGACCGGTCGCACGCGGCATCATCCGAAAGCAAAAGCTCCGGCCGACCGACGCCGCGCTTTCCGAGGAGGAACGGCGGCAGGTTTCCCTCTCAAACAGCCGGCTTGTCGGCAGCTGGTGTCTCATTTTTCTGATCGGCGGGCTGGGCAGCTACCTCTCCTTTGCTCTGCAAAAAATTCCGATGATCGAAATGCCGTATTTCATCGGCTGCATCTTTTCGGGGGTGATTTTCCGCAATCTCATGGAGGCGGCGCATCTCCCCTTCGATCTGCCGGAAATTGAATCGATCAGCGATGTGAGCCTTGATATCTTTCTCGCGCTCGCTCTCATGTCGATTGACCTGACCCGGCTGCTTGATTCGGCTCTGGTGATGGTGGTCATCCTCGCGGCACAGATCATCCTGATTGTGCTGTGGGCGCATTTCTGCCACCGGTTTCTTTTCGGCGGCGATTACAACGGCGCGGTCATGGTGGCCGGACTGATTGGAACCGGCCTTGGGGCCGGCTCGAACGCAGTGGCCAATGAACGCGCTGTCATGCAGCAGTTCGGCCCTTCTCAGGTTGCGTGGATTGTGTTTCCGGCCTGGTCGGTCATTGTCGTCGATATCTTCAATCCCCTCTTCGTTTCGCTGACCGCCCCGCTGCTTGCCCGCTGGGGATAAGCGCCTCTCGGAAAGGGCCGCTGGCCGGTGGATTTGCGTTGGTCCGATCGAGTCCTTTTGCCTTCGGACGCATCGAAATTTTCTCCCTCATCACTTGTCCCGCCGCCCATAAGCAGACAATGCTTGTCCGACAAAATCTGTATTGATTTGTCAGCTCATCATTTCACGCCCGCCCTGCCCGCCGCCGAAATCGGACACTTTTGGCGCGGCGCTTTCCTGCGGCGGCGCGGAGGGCGCTCAGGCTCAAAAAAGGCGCGCTGCGGAATTCCGCAGCGCGCCCCCGCGCCTTACTTATTTGAAATAGAGGTCCTTGGTCGGATACTGCGGCTCGCAGGTGACGTTGACCCCGAGCTTGAGAAAGGTATTGGCATCGGCCTGGGTGATGATGTCCGAGCAGTGGGCGTCGCAGCCGCGCAGCCGCGGAAGCTGCTCCATCGCGAGCTGTGCCGTCGGGTTGAGGGCGGCCGAGATCGAGAGGGCCAGCAGTACCTCCTCGAGCTTGAGAACCGGGTAGCGGGAACCGAGCATCTCCTTCTTCAGGCGGATGATCGGCTCGAGGACCACCGGCGAGATCAGCAGGATCTCATCCGAAAGGCCGGCCAGCGCCTTGATGGAATTGAGCACCGCGGCCGCGGTATCGTTCATCAGCTCGGAAGATTTTCCGGTCACCACCTGCCCGTCCGGCAGCTCGATCGCAACGGCATAGCGGCCGCTTTCCCGCGATTTCTCAACCGCGGCGGCGACGGCGCGGCGGATGTTGGTGTTGATTCTCTGCGAGCTCATGAGAAACTCAATCCGCTTGCAGGCTTCGAGGTCCCCCTCGCCCTTGGTGTAGGCGCAGCGCGCCTGATAGTAGCGGCGGATGATCTCCTGACGGGCCGCTTCCCGTACCACCGCGTCGTCGGTGATGCAGCGCCCGATCATGTTCACCCCCATATCGGTGGGAGACCGGTAAAGATCCTCGCCGCAGATGCGTCCGAGAATTGTGCGCACGACCGGGAATGCCTCAATATCGCGGTTGTAGTTGACCGCCGTTGTCCCGTAAGCGGCAAGGTGAAACGGGTCGATCATATTGACATCCCGCAGATCCGCGGTCGCCGCCTCATAGGCGACGTTGACCGGATGGTCCAGCGGCAGATCCCATACCGGGAAGGTCTCATACTTCGCATAGCCCGCCCGCACCCCGCGCAGATACTCATGATAGAGCTGCGACAGACAGGTGGCGAGCTTGCCGCTGCCGGGGCCCGGGGCGGTCACGACCACCAGCGGACGCGACGTCTCAATGTAAGGATTGGCGCCGTACCCCTCGGGGGAGACGATGGTATCGACGTCGGAAGGATAGCCCTTGGTCAGGGTATGGACATAAACGCGCTCACCGCGCATTTCAAGCTTTTTACGGAAAACATCGGCGCCCGCCTGACCGGAATACTGGGTAATGAGCACCGATCCGATATAAAGGCCCATCTTGCGCAGGCTGTCGATCAGCCGCATCACGTCGAGATCATAGGTGATACCGACGTCGGCCCGAATCTTATTCGCCTCAATCGCCTTGGCGCTGATGCAGAGGATGATCTCCGCCTGATCTTTGAGCTCACAGAGCAGCTTGACCTTGCCGTTGACGTCAAAGCCGGGCAGCACCCGCGCCGCATGAAAATCGTCGAACAGCTTCCCGCCGAACTCCAGATAAAGCTTCCCGCCGAACCGCTCGATCCGCTCGCGAATCCGCCGGGTCTGCTCGGCGATATAGGTCTTGTTGTTAAATCCCAGTTTTCGCATTTGTCTTCCCTCTTTTTCCCGTTTCTGCAACTTATTTATTGTATCACAGGCCGGGTATGTTTTACAATGGCGGCAGCCGTCCGATTCCCATTTTTATTGTCCCGCTCCAAAACCGCGGGACTGTCCGGTCGATTTCCGCACGGCCAAAGGCCCCCTTTTTGTTTTCTTTTTAACAAAACCGACGGCAAACCGGCCCAGTTTTAACAGATTTGTTGCATGAAATATAGAAAATAAAGAAAAATGCCGTTTTTCCTTGCATACGTAAGTGCAACCCGCTATAATATGTGTGATTTAGACGAAATTTATTTGTTTTTTTGCACGTCATAAACAATCGATGTGTCTGATAGGAGGAAGTTTCGTGAGAGGAATTCATACCTTTGTCAACGATATCCGCAGAAGCGTCTTTACCGAAATTGCCCGGCTCGCTTATGAAGGCGGGGATTATTCCCGCATCGCAGCCCTGCCCTACAAGATCATTCCCGGTGAAGTTGCCGAACACCGCGAAAATATCTTCCTTGAGCGCGCCATCGTTTCGGAGCGGCTGCGCCTTGCCATCGGTCTGCCGATCCGGCCCGTTTCGGAACATGCGCCGGTCAGCGACGGCATCACCGAGAGCGCCGTTGCAACCAAATACTACGATCCGCCGCTGGTCAACATCATCCCCTTCGCCTGCAACGCCTGCCCGCCCAAACAGGTCCGGGTCACCGATGCCTGTCAGGGCTGTCTGGCCCATCCCTGCCAGGAGATCTGCCCGAAAGGCGCGATCCGCACCGTCAAGGGCAAGAGCGTCATCGATCAGGAAAAGTGCATCAAGTGCGGGCGCTGCATCGAGCACTGCCCCTATAACGCCATCATCAAAATCGAGCGTCCCTGTGCCGCCGCCTGCGGCATGGACGCCATCGAGTCGGATGAGCTGGGCCGCGCCAAGATCAACTATGACAAGTGCGTCAGCTGCGGCATGTGTCTGGTCAACTGCCCCTTCTCGGCCATCGCGGACAAGAGCCAGATCTTCCAGCTCATCCACGCCATCAAAGCGGGTGATGAGATTATCGCGGCGGTGGCCCCCGCCGTGGTGGGGCAGTTCGGTCCCGACGCCACCCCCGCCAAAATCGTGGCCGCGATCAAAAAGCTCGGTATCTCGGCGGTCTGGGACGTTTCAATCGGCGCGGACCTCTGCACCATCGAGGAAGCGCACGATTTTCTTGACAAGGTTCCGGAACAGCAGCCCTTTATGGCAACCAGCTGCTGCCCTTCCTGGAGCGTGATGGCCAAAAAGCTCTTTCCGCAGTTCGCTCCCTACATTTCGATGGCGCTGACCCCGATGGTGATTACCGCGCGTATGATCAAAAAGGAACGTCCCAACGCCAAGGTCGTCTTCGTCGGCCCCTGCGCCGCCAAAAAGCTGGAGGCCTCCCGCCGTTCGGTGCGCAGCGACGTTGATTTCGTTCTGACCTTTGAGGAGCTGCAGGGCATGTTCGACGCCAAGGAGATCAACTTCAAAGAAATCGAACCGGATACCGATCCCGTTTTCGACACCGCCACCGGAGCCGGCCGTGGCTTCGCCGTTTCGGGCGGCGTCGCGGGCGCCGTCGCCCACGCAATTTCCGAGCTGGCTCCCGACCGCGAGCTGTTGGTCGATTATGCCGACGGCCTGCGGGAATGCCGCAAGATGCTGATGCTTGCCAAGGCGGGCAAGCGCAACGGCTACCTGCTCGAGGGCATGGGCTGCCCCGGCGGATGTGTGGCCGGAGCGGGCACCATCCAGCCCGCCTTTAAGGGCGCTTCCAACGTTAACCGCTTCCAGCAGGAGGCCAGGGAACAGAATTCCCTTCGCTCCCCTCTGGCTGACCGCCTGCACGATGTAGAGGAATAAATCCGCACAGGCAGCGGCCCCGAAAGCATATGCTTTCGGGGCCGCTTTTTTGCGCTTGGGTTCCTGCCGCACCGCGAAGGGTATTGCCTGAAAAGCTCCCGCTTCCGGTATCCGACAGCACAGGGCGCGAAAGGCGGGCAAAACCCGCCGCGAAGGGGGGTGCCTGAAAAGCTCCCGCTTTCGCACCGGAAAAAGCAGGGCGCGAGACGGTGCGCCGGCAAATGAGCAAAGGCTTCATTGGGCAAAAATGCCGCCTGTAAGCAGGCGGCATAGCAGGTAACGCGGGGGAAATTTCCGGTGAAACGAAACGTCCTCCGTCAAAAGCCCTCATCGGGCCATGCGAACCGCCGCGTTCGCCGGCGCCGCAGCCTCTCGGGGAAACCGCTCAAAATACGGCGATGGCGATTCCCGCCACCAGCGGAAGGGTAACGAGCGAAAACAGGGTGCTCATTGCAATCTGCTCGCTGGCATAGAGCACCTCTTTTTTGAGATGCGCGCTGAGAAGAATCGCCGCCACCGCAGTGGGGCAGGCAAACCCGATCACCAGAGAGGTGCAGACCACCGGTCCCGTCTCAATCCAATTCGGCATTCCGAGCGCGCGGATGACGGCAATGGCGGCAAGCGGCATCACCAGCAGCCGGATCGCGGCAGTGGTGACCAGCCGGATATTCCTGAGGCCGGAAAGGGGCAGCCCGGCCAAAAACACACCGGTAATCACCATCGAAAGCGGGCTGTTGACCGCGCTGAGCATCCCGACCGCCGCAGCCAGCGGCGCCGGGATGGGGCACTGGGTAAAAAAGATCAGCAGTCCAATCGCCACCGAAAGGATGCAGGGATTATACAACAGCTTGCGGGGGTTGACGGAGCCGCCCAGCACGAGGATGCCGTGCACCCACTGGAACAGGATGAAAAACACGACAAAAGCAGTGGCGTAAAACACCCCGTCCTCCCCGACGGTCGCCCGCAGCAGCGGAAACGCCATAAAAGCGCAGTTGGAATAAACCGCCGAAAACCGTTCCACCCGGTATCCCTCGTCCGCGCGGGGACGGATCAGGAGCTGGGCGGCGGCGACCGCGAACAGGTGCATGGCAAAGGCGATGCCGATCGCCATGGCAAATCCGCTGAGGTACTCGGGCCGCATCGGCCGCAGAAAGGATTGGATAATCACGCAGGGCAGCGCCAGATTCAGGAGCAGCGAGCAGAACTCCCGCGCCGCTGACTCGCTGATCAGGCGGCGTTTGTTGAAAAACAGGCCGCAGCCGATCATCAGGAACATGACCAGCACCTGCTGGGAAACGATGATTGCCGATTGCATCGAAGGGTTCCTCCCGTTTTGATCTCACCTTAAAAACCGGGGCCCGGCGGAAGCAAAATCCGCCGAACCCCGGTGCGCCGCGGACGGCTGGCCTCAGCCCAGCGCCTTTTTAATCCGTTCGACCGCCTCTATGGTGCGGCCGCGGTCTCCGAAAGCGGTCAGCCGGAAGTATCGCGCGCCGTTCTTTCCAAAGCCCGCTCCCGGAGTTCCCACAACGTTGGCGCGCTCCAGCAGGAAATCGAAGAAGTCCCAGCTGTCCATGCCGTTGGGGCACTCCATCCAGAGATAGGGGGAATCCTTGCCGCCGACGAAACGGATGCCCGCCGCGGCGAGCCCCTCTCCGATGATGCGGGCATTTTCGCGGTAATAATCGATGTTCGCGCGGATCTGTGACATGCCTTCCTCGGTAAAGACCGCCGCCGCGCCGCGCTGAACGAGATAGGGCACTCCGTTGAACTTGGTGGTCTGGCGGCGCAGCCACATGGCGTTGAGCTTGCCGCCGAGCAGTGTCTTCGGCACGACGGTATAGCCGCAGCGGGTGCCGGTGAAGCCCGCGATCTTTGAGAAGGAGCAGAACTCGACGGCGCATTCCCTGGCGCCTTCAATCTCGAAGATGCTGCGCGGGAGGGATTCATCGCTGACAAAGCACTCATAAGCCGCGTCGAAGAGAATCAGCGCGCCCTTCCTGCGGGCATAAGCCACCCATGCCTCCAGCTGTCCGCGGGTGTAGACCGCGCCGGTCGGATTGTTCGGCGAGCAGAGATAGATGAGGTCGGCATCCTGGCCTTCGTCGGGCATCGGGGCAAAGCCGTTGTCCATATTCGAATCCAGCATGACGATCCGGCGACCGGCCATAATATTGGTGTCAACATAAACCGGGTAGACCGGGTCGGGAATCAAAACGGTATTATCCGCGTCGAAGAGGTCGAGGATGTTTCCGAGGTCGCTCTTCGCCCCGTCGCTGATGAAGATTTCGTCGAGGGCGAGATCAACGCCGTCTTCCCTTTTGTAGTAGCCGGCAATCGCCTCTTTGAGGAAATCGTAACCCTGCTCGGGGCCGTAGCCGCGGAAGGTTTCCTTCTTCCCCATTTCATCGGCGGCCCGCTTCATCGCCTCAACGACGACCGGCGCCAGCGGCAGGGTGACGTCCCCGATGCTCAGCTTGATGATGTCGGCGTCGGGATGGGCCTGCGAATACTCGCGGGCCTTGCGGGCGACGGTCGAGAAGAGATAGCTTTGCTGAAGATTGTCGTAGTTGCGGTTGAGTTTCACGATCTGGTCCTCCTGTCTGTCTTGTGGCTTACTGCCGCGCCGCAAGGGAAGCGGCGACGAACTCGCGGAAAATAGGGTGTGCATGGTTGGGACGGCTCTTGAACTCGGGGTGGAACTGCACGCCGATGAAGAACCGGTGCGCCGGCAGCTCGACCGCCTCAACGAGGTGTTCGTCGGGCGAGGTGCCGACAATTGCCATTCCCGCGCTCTGCATCTCTTCGCGGAAACGGTTGTTGAACTCATAGCGGTGGCGGTGGCGCTCCTGAATCAGCGGCTCTCCGTAGGCCCGCTCCATCAGCGAACCGGGGACAATCCGGCAGGGATAGGCGCCGAGCCGCATGGTGCCGCCCATCACCACCCCATGCTGGTCGGGCATCAGGTCGATGACCGGGAAGGGGCTGTCCGGAGCGAATTCGGTGGAGTTTGCGCCCGCCATGCCAAGCACGTCGCGGGCAAATTCGATGACGGCGATCTGCATCCCGAGACAGATGCCGAAGTAGGGGACATTGTGGGTACGGGCATAGCGCGCCGCGGCAATCTTGCCCTCGATGCCGCGGTCACCGAAGCCGCCCGGCACAAGAATTCCATCGGCGTCGCCCAGCAGGTCCCGCGCCGTTTCGTCGGTCACGTCCTCCGCCTCGATCCAATCGATATCGACCACCGCTCCGTTTTCATATCCGGCGTGATGCAGCGATTCCGCCACCGAGAGATAGGCGTCGTGCAGACGGATATACTTGCCGACAATGGCGATGCGAACATGCCGGTTCCGGCTCTCGATCCGGGCGAGCATCGCTTTCCATTCGCGCATATCCGGCTCGGGGCAGTCGAGGGCAAGCTCGCGGCAGACAATCCGGCCGAGGCCGTTCTCCTCGAGCATCATCGGCGCCTGATACAGCACCGGCAGGGTGGTGTTTTCAATGACGCAGTCCTCCTTGACGTTGCAGAACTGCGAAATCTTATGCAGCACCGAGCTTTCGATCGGCTCGTCGGCGCGGCAGACGATCACGGTGGGCGAAATGCCCATCGCCTGCAGCTCCTTGACCGAATGCTGGGTCGGCTTCGACTTATGCTCGCCCGAGCTCTTGATATAAGGGACGAGGGTGACGTGGATGAACATGCAGTTGTGCGGACCGGCCTCGAGCGAAACCTGCCGGATCGCCTCGAGAAAGGGCTGGCTCTCGATATCGCCGACCGTTCCGCCGATCTCGGTGATGACGATGTCGGCGTTGCTGGTTTTGCCGACCGAATAGATGAACTCCTTGATCTCGCCGGTAATATGGGGGATCACCTGCACCGTCTCGCCGAGGTAGTCGCCGTTGCGCTCCTTGTTGAGCACATTCCAGTAGACCTTGCCGGTGGTCAGGTTGGAATACTTATTGAGGTTCTCGTCGATGAACCGCTCATAGTGGCCGAGATCGAGGTCGGTTTCCGCGCCGTCCTCGGTGACGAACACCTCCCCATGCTGGTAGGGGCTCATGGTGCCGGGGTCGACGTTGATATACGGGTCGAGCTTCTGCGCCGCCACCTTGAGGCCGCGCATCCGCAGCAGGCGGCCGAGCGAAGCGGCCGTAATGCCCTTGCCGAGTCCCGAGACGACGCCGCCGGTGACGAAGATATACTTGCTCATGTTCAGATTCCCTTTCCTTTCTTCACGCCGCGGGAATCCCAACCGGCCCTTTCCGGACCCCGTCCCCGCCGCGCCGCGCTCTTTTCGCGCGTTATCCTTTTATTCAGCCGGCGTTACACTTGCACCACGCCGTCAAAAACGAAGGTTGCGCCGCCGCTCATCAGCACCGTTTCGCCGGTGTAGCGGATCACGAGGTCGCCGCCGCGCAGCTTCAGGGTGATGTCCTCGTTGAGAGGGCAGTGTCCGGCAAGGACCGCCGCAACCGCCGAGGCGCAGGCACCGGTGCCGCAGGCGAGGGTTTCGCCGCTGCCCCGCTCCCAGACCCGCATCCGCAGGGTATGGGGATCGAGCACCTCGACGAATTCGGTGTTGACCCGCTCCGGAAAGAGGGGGTCGTTCTCATAGCCGGGGCCGATCCGCTCGAGATCAAGCCCGGCCACGCCGGTGGTGAAAAGGACGCAGTGGGGGTTTCCCATCGAGACGCAGGAGAAGGTGCGGGTTTCTCCCGCCAGCAGAGCGGTCGCGTTGACCGCCCGTTCTCCCGGCAGCTTCACCGGAATCAGCGCGGGCTCAAGGACCGGCGCGCCCATATCGACCTGCACCGACGAAACAACGCCGTCCTCAACCGTCAGGCGCAGCGTTTTGATTCCGCTGAGCGTCTCAAGGGTGATCACATCCTTACGGACTCCCCCGCGCTCATAGAGATATTTACCGATGCATCGGGTCGCGTTGCCGCACATCTTCCCCTCGCTGCCGTCGGCGTTGAACATCCGCATCCGCGCGTCCGCTGTCTTTGAGGGGCAGATGAGCACAATGCCGTCCCCGCCGACGCCGAAGTGGCGATCCGAGAGGCGGATGCTCAGCTCCTCCGGATTTTCCACCCTTTCCTCAAAGCAATTGAAGTAGATATAATCGTTGCCGCATCCGTGCATCTTGGTAAAATGAAGCGTCTTGTTCTGCATCTCCCGGTCATCTTCCTTCCCTGTAGTTTTCCCCGCAGAGGGGCGCTTTCTTCTTCAACAGAAAACGCCGGTCGAGATTTTGTCGTCCACAAAAAATCCCTTCCGACGCCATTGTCTGAAGCTTTCCAATTCGAAAATTATTGTAACATGAAACCATGCCCTTTGGCAAGAGAAAACCGCCCGCTCTGCTGCACAAATCGGGCGGTCATATCTCGTAGGTTTTTAGAATATTTTCTGCAATCTGGCGCTTGGGACAGCGCAGATCCATCGCCTGCTTCTCGATATAGCGGTGGGCTTGCGGCTCGGTCATCAAAAGGCACTGGATCAGCGCGCATTTGGCCCGGTCGATCAGCCGGATCTCCTCTATGGTGGTCTGGAGCCTGCGGTTCTCCCTCTGCAGGCCGAGCATCCGCCGGCGCGAAACGTCAACCAGCCGCATCGCCTGAAAGAAAAACGGACGGGAAACCGGCTTGGGGATAACAAAAACCCCTGCCGTTTCAACCCGTGCGGCAACCTCGTCCGCCCGCTCGTTTTTTACCAAAATGACCACGCCGGCCGCCGACTGGGAGGCGACGTTCACCGCGAGGTCATGTCCGAACTCGTCGGAAAGGGGGGCGTTGATGATGACAAGGTCAAAATCGCTTTCGGCGCAGAAGCGCCGCGCCTCAGCCCCTCCCCCGGCGACGATCACCGGAGAGTAATCCCGCGCGGGCAGCAGCTCCTGCACAAGCTGGGCGCCCGCGGCCGAAGAGGAAACCACCAGGGTTCTGTTCATTCGCCGCCCTCCTTTCCCCGATGAGGCATCCGCCGCTCAATACCGCAGAAAATCGGTCCTGTGCTCCAGACCGAACGGGTCCTCCGCCCGCAGATTCGCCGCCTGCGCCCGCCGCTTGGCCGAAAGAAACTTGGCAATGGTATCCGCAGGAAGGACCCGGCGCGCAAGCTCGCTTTGCTCCAGCAGATCAAGGGCCTCGCCGAGATCGGCGGGCAGACGCTCATAGGCGGCCAGCAGGGTTTCTCCGGCGCGGTAAAGGTCGTGCTCACAGGCCGCGGGGAGCGCAAGCCCCTGTCCGACGCCGTCGAGTCCCGCATGGATGAGCAGGGCAAAGGCGAAATAGGGATTGCAGGCCGGATCGGGGGAACGCAGCTCAAGCCGGGCATATTCGCCCGTGACGGCGGGAATGCGGATGAGCTGCGAGCGGTTGGAGTGGGACCACGTAATGTAACGCGGCGCTTCAAAGGCGCCGAACCTCCGGTATGAGTTGGTCAGCGGGTTGAGGATCGCGGTAATCTCCCGCACCCGGGCGAGAATCCCCGCAAGGAAGCCCTCCGCCTCGGGACAGTGCCGTCCGCCGCCGTTTTGGAAGATGTTGCGCCCATCCTTCGAAAGGGACATGTTAATGTGGAAGCCGCTCCCCGCGCAGTCGAGCATCGGCTTGGGCAGGAAGGAGGCGAACATCCCGTTCTGAGCGGCCATCGTCCGCACCGCGCCTTTGAAGGTGACGACCTGGTCGGCGGCGGTCAGCGCGTCGGAATAGCGGAAATCGATCTCATTCTGCCCCGGTCCCTGCTCATGGTGGAAGCTCTCGGGCACAATGCCCATCTCCTCGAGGGTCAGGCAGATGTCGCGGCGGATATTTTCTCCCCGGTCGGCGGGCGCCACGTCGAGATAACCCGCCGTATCGATCGGCAGGGTGGTGGGATTTCCCTTCTCGTCCAGCTCAAAGAGATAAAACTCGCACTCGGGGCCGATCTGGCACAGATAGCCCATCTCCCGCGCACGCGCGCAGGCCTTTTTGAGCAGATAGCGGCCGTCCCCCTCGAAAGGGGAACCGTCGGGATGGCGGATTTCGCAGAAGAGCCGCGCCGCCCGTCCCCGTCCCGGGCGCCAGGGCAGCACCGCGAGGGTATCCGGCTCGGGAAAGAGGAAAAGATCGGAACGGTCCACGTTCAAAAAGCCCTCAATGGCCGAGGCGTCGAAGGAGATTCCTCCCGCAAAGGCGCGGGGCAGTTCCTCGGCGGTGATCGAGATGTTCTTCTGCGCGCCGAAGAGGTCGCAGAAGGCGAGGCGGATAAATTTCACCTCATTCTCGCGGACAAATTCCATCACTTCATTTTCAGTATATCGCATCATCGCAGTTCCCCCTGCCGAATCGTCGCGGATGCCGCGCCTCCGCCTTTGTGCAGGGGAACGGCATTCTCCATTCATATGGCTTCTGGATTTGATTATAACCGATCCGCCGGAAAATGAAAAGCAATTTCACCAAATTTTTTTGAAAAATCTGTTGACATCCGCAAAAATAGCCGCTATAATAACGCCATAACAGCAAAGGCGCTGTGAGTTGCAAGACTCGCAGTGCCTTTTTTGCATGCAGAGACATCTCGAAATATGAATGATGCAGGAGGGTTTCTATCATGTCCAAAGTACCGGAACTGTTCGGCAGCATGGTGTTTGACGACAGCGTGATGCGCACCAAGCTTCCCAAAATCAGCTACAAGGAATTCCGCCGGACCATTGAGGCGGGCGAACCTCTTTCGCTTGAGCTGGCCAATGTGATCGCCAGCGCCATGAAGGACTGGGCAGTGGAAAAGGGCATCACCCATTTCACCCACTGGTTCCAGCCGATGACCGGCATCACCGCCGAGAAGCACGACAGCTTCATCTCTCCGCTCGGGGACGGCAAGGTGATCATGGACTTTTCCGGCAAGGAGCTGATCCGCGGCGAGCCGGACGCCTCTTCCTTCCCCTCGGGCGGCCTGCGCGCCACCTTTGAAGCCCGGGGCTACACCGCGTGGGACCCCACCTCCCCCGCCTTCATCAAGGACAACACCCTCTGCATTCCCACCGCCTTCTGCTCCTACGGCGGCGAGGCGCTCGACAAGAAAACGCCCCTGATGCGCTCGAACGAGGCAATCAACAGGCAGGCGCTCCGAATTCTGAAGCTCTTCGGCACCAGGGCCAAGCGGGTGTTTGCCACCGTCGGCCCCGAACAGGAGTACTTCCTCATCTCGAAGGAGATGTTTGAGAAGCGCCGCGATCTCGTCTATACCGGACGCACCCTGTTCGGCGCCAAGTCGCCCAAGGGTCAGGAAATGGATGACCACTACTTCGGCGCAATCGATCCCGCTGTGGCCGCCTACATGAAGGACCTCGACGAGGAGCTTTGGAAGCTCGGCGTCCTCGCCAAAACCGAACACAAGGAGGTCGCTCCCGCCCAGTATGAGCTGGCCCCGATCTTTTCCGCCGTCAACACCGCGACCGATCACAACCAGCTTACGATGGAGCTGATGAAGAAGGTTGCTCTGCGGCACAACATGGTATGCCTGCTGCATGAGAAGCCGTTCGCCGGCATCAACGGTTCGGGCAAGCACAACAACTGGTCCCTTTCGACCGACACCGGCTTGAATCTTCTCGAGCCCGGCGAATCCCCGCAGGAAAACGCTCAGTTTCTGCTGTTCCTCGCCGCCGTCATCAAGGCTGTCGATGATTATCAGGACCTGCTGCGGGTTTCGGTTGCCTCCGCCGGCAACGACCACCGCCTCGGCGCGAACGAAGCGCCGCCCGCCATCCTCTCGATGTTCTTGGGCGACCAGCTCACCGGAATCCTCGACGCGATTGCAACCGGCAAGCCTTACAACGGCAGCATGGCCGAGGATATGACCATCGGGGTCAATGTGCTGCCGCGCTTCCCCAAGGATCTGACCGACCGCAACAGGACCTCCCCGTTTGCCTTCACCGGCAACAAGTTTGAATTCCGGATGCCCGGCTCGACCTTCTCGATCGCGGGGCCGAATTTTGTCCTCAACACCATCGTCGCCGAGGAGCTCTCGCAGTTTGCCGATCTTCTTGAGGGCGCCTCCGACTTCACCAAGGCCCTCAACGACCTGATCAAAAAGACGGTGCGCGAGCACCAGCGGATCATCTTCAACGGGGACGGCTACGCCGACGCCTGGCAGGCGGAGGCCGCCAAGCGCGGGCTCTCGAATCTCAAGAGCACCCCCGAGGCGCTGCCCACTTTCATCAGCCAAAAAAGCATCGCCCTCTTTACCAGGCACGGAGTCCTTTCGGAAACCGAAATCTTCTCCCGCTACGAGATCACCCTTGAAAATTACTGCAAGACCATCGACATTGAGGCGACCACCATGCTCGACATGGCGCGCAAAAACATTCTGCCGGCGGTCATGCGCTATACCCGTTACCTTGCCGAAACGGCAATGGCCAAGAAAACCCTCTCTCCCTCGATCGGCTGCGCGCTGGAGGAGTCGCTTGTCTCCAAGCTTTCTCTGCGCGCCGCCTGTCTCGACAAGAAGATTGAGGCACTCGACAGCCTGCTCCTCGGCGCAAAGGAACACACCGACCTGCTCGACTGCGCGAAGTATCATCACGATTCGATCTTCGCCGCCATGCAGGAGCTGCGCGCGGTGGCCGATGAACTGGAGGCCGCGGTCGATGAGGACGTATGGCCCTTCCCGACCTACGGCAAAATCCTCTTCTCCATTTGATTTCTTCCTTCTCCTTTCTTTTTGCTATCTTCCTTTCCCTGTCTGTCTGCATCCGAAAAACGCCGCCCAATCCGGGGCGGCGTTTTTCGTTGCGCGGCTTCCTTCATCTTATCGCTCAAAAGCGGGCGGCCGTTCCAATGATTGAGTCGCCCCGGCCAAAACGAACAATAGACAAAACCTCCCCTTCCGCGCTCAATACCAGCCCGCTCTGGAAGCAGGCTTAAAAATCGCGGCCCGGCGCCTGTCCCGCGCAAAAAGGCCGGCTGAAAAGCGAAACGCTTTTCAGCCGGCCTTGTCGGTTCGTTCAATCCGGTCAAGCGGCTTCGGCCCGCGCCGGCAGTGCAAGTCCACGCAATCCGCCCGCCGGTTCGTTCAGTCTGGCCAACCGGTTTCACTCTTAAAGGAAAAAGCCGATCTTCTTATAAACCTTGTCCCGGGTGCGCTGGGAAATACGCATCGCCTGTTCCAGTCCTTCGGCACAGCAGGCGTCGAGATAGGCGCGGTCCCGCATCAGCGCCGCAAACCGCTCGCGGACCGGAGCCAGAACATCGGCTACCGTCTCACCGACCGCCAGCTTGAAATCACCATAGCCTCTGCCCTCGAACTCGGCGGTAATCTCCTCGTCGCTCTTGCCGGTGAAGGCCGAATAGATGGTCATCAGGTTTCCGATGCCCTCCTTGCCCTCCGCGCGGCAGATTCCGCTTCCCGAGTCGGTCACCGCGCTCTTAAACTTCTTGATCACCGTATCCTTCGGGTCGAGCACCGCGACGTAGGACTTGGGATTCGGATCGGATTTGGACATCTTTTTGGTGGGATCGGTCAACGCCATGATCTTTGCCCCCGCCTTGGGGAAGAGGCACTCCGGCATGGTGAAGAGGTTTCCCAGCACCCCGTTCATCCGCTGGGCGATGTCGCGGGTCAGCTCGACATGCTGCTTCTGGTCGATGCCGACCGGCACATAATCGGCCTGATACAGCAGGATATCGGCGGCCATCAGGGTGGGGTAGGTGAAAAGCCCGGCGTTGACATTGTCGGCATAGCGGGCCGACTTATCCTTAAACTGGGTCATGCGGGAAAGCTCGCCGAACTGGGTATAGCAGTTGAGCGCCCACATCAGCTCGGTGTGGTGGGGATTCTGACTCTGCACAAACACGATGCTGCGCTTGGGGTCAACCCCGCAGGCGAGCAGCATGGCATAGGCCTCAAGGGTGTTTTTGCGCAGGGCGGCGGGCTCCTGCCGCACGGTGGTAGCGTGGAGGTTTGCAATCATAAAGACACAGCGGTACTGCTCCTGAATTTCCGCCCAGTTCTTCACCGCGCCGAGGTAGTTGCCGATGGTGATAAGTCCCGAGGGCTGAATGCCCGAGAGGACGACCTTCTTCTTTTCCGCGGCGGGCGCGGCCATCACTTCACTCATTAAAATCAACCTTCCTTCCGGGATCTATCGCGACATCCACTCGTGGGTCAGCCTGCCCAGAATATCGATTCCCCTGACGATGTTCTCATCCGACGGCGAGGAGTAGTTCATGCGGAAGCCGTTGTGGGTTCCGCCCTCGTCGGCGGCAAACGCAATGCCGGGCACGCAGGCGACCCCGCGCTTGATCCCCTCGGCCACAAAGGGGTAGGAATCCATCCCCTCGGGCAGGAAGGCCATGACGAAAAGCCCGCCCTCGGGACGGTTGAAGCGCACATCGGGATGGAATTTCTTCTCCATCTCACCGAGCATCAGGTCACACTTGTGCCGGTAGAGGGCACAGGTCTTTTCGATGTGGCCCTTATAGTCGCATTTGGTCATGTATTCATTGCAGATATACTGGAACAGGGTGGTCGAATGAACGTCGGTGCACTGCTTGGCGACGGTGACGCGGGCGGTCAGCGCCTTGTCAAAGGCAAGGAAGCCGAGCCGGAAGGCCGGCGCCATCGTCTTGGAAAAGCTGCCCGCATAGAGCACCCGTCCGTCGGTATCAAAGGACTTGATCGGATCAATGTGCTCGCCCGCAAACCGGATCTCCCCATAGGGGTTGTCCTCAAAGATGCAGACGTCATACTTCTTCGCCAGCTCGTAGATCTTTTGGCGCTTTTCGGCGCTGGTGGTGAAGCCGGTCGGATTCTGGAAGCTCGAAATGATATAGAGCAGCCGCACCTTCTTCTGCTCCCGCAGGGCCTTTTCAAGGGCCTCGAGGTTCATTCCGTCCGGCTCCATCGGGATGCCGCAGAGCTTCGCTCCGTAGGAGCGGAAGGTGTTGAGACAGCCGACGAAGGAAGGTTCCTCCACCAGCACGGTGTCCCCCTCGTTGACCAGCACCTTGGTAATGAGGTCGGCGCACTGCTGTCCGCCTGACACGATGAACAGCTCGTTCTTCTCAAAGGAGATGTGCTCCACCGCCTCAAGATGCTTCTTCATCGTCTCGCGCAGAGGCGGATAGCCCTCGGAAAGGCCGTACTGAAGCACCGAAGCGGGGCTGTTGGCCAGCACATCGGCGGTAATCCGCGCGATCTCCCCGGTCGGGAAGGTGTCGGGCGAGGGATTCCCGCCTCCAAACGCGATCATATTCGGGTCGGCCGCGAGCTTGAACAGCTCCCGGATCATCGAGCCCTGTACCCCGGCGATCCGGTCTGCAATATGGTATTCCATGATAAAATCCTCCTTCAGGCTTACATATCACCGGCGCCCGGCACGCAAACGGAAAACGGCCCGCTCCGGCTCTGTTTTTCACAATGGACTTATTATAGCACCCATTTGGCTTCAAGTCCATGACGGCAGGATATTTTTCCGCATTCCCCCGCTCTTTCTTGACATCGCCCTCCGGCTATTGTAAAATAAGAGGACGCAAATGCCGCTGTGGCGGAATTGGCAGACGCAAGGGACTTAAAATCCCTCGCTGGCAACAGCGTACCGGTTCGATCCCGGTCAGCGGCACCATTTGTGTTCGCATTGGACGGCCTTTTGGCATACAATGCGCATTTTACAAAAAACCACGGGGGGTGGGCAACAGATGCAAAAGGTGGTTTATATCAGCAACAGCCGGGATTTTACGGAACAAAACGATGTGAATGACAATCAATATCTGGCCCGCATCAACAAATTGCTGGAAGAGGGCTGGGTCATTTCACAGCTGAACCCGTACACTGTGGATGTTGATCCAAAGCTTGAAGGTTATCTCCACAAGGAAACCTTTGTGTCATTTGTTGTTCTTGAAAAGCCTGAAGAAAAAGAATAAAAGGCTTTTCCTGCTTTTTTGAGCGCCGGCATACCCGCGTCGTTTTCCCATGGCCGCGTTCTCCCGCCGCAGCCGGCTTTTTACGGCCGCACCGGGCGTCTCTTTGATTTCCGGCGGATCTTCGCAAGCCCGGCACGTGTTTCGCGTGCGGGGCTTTTGTTTTGTCGGCACCTCGCTGTTCGCGCCGGGCATCTCTTTTATATCCGGCGGATCTTCGCAAGCCCGGCACGTGTTTCGCGTGCGGGGCTTTTGTTTTGTCGGCACCTCGCTGTTCGCGCCGGGCATCTCTTTTATATCCGGCGGATCTTCGCAAGCCCCGCGTGTGTTTCGCGCGCGGGGCTTTTTTGCTGCACTTCCCCTGGGGGCGTGTCGGCGGCACGCCGCGGCTGAAGCGGCAATTGGGCCGCAAACCGCCGTTCCCCGTCGTTTGACAGGGTAAAACGGAACATGATATCATTAAAAATATTGTTTTCAAACGACGTACAAGGAGAAAGCCATGCAAAAAATTGTTTCCCTTCTTTTAGCGGCTGCCGTTTTCAGCGTTTTCTTGTCAGGCTGTTTGCCGGAAGCACCGGGTTCCGGTTCCTCCGCCTCCTTTTCAGACGAGCGTCCGGGCGCCGCGGCCGGGGAATCCGGCGCCCCGCAGAAAAGCGCGGAAGCCACCGTCTCAAGCCCGGAGGAAAGCAGTGCCGCTCCAAATACGCAGCGGGAGCCGGAGGCCGGCGCGCCGGATCCGTCCTCATCCGTTCTGCCGTCCGGCTCTTCCTCTGAGCCGGAACCCCAGACGGAACAGCCGCGGGAAGCGAACCCTCAGACGGAACCCCAGACGGAGCCGGAAGCCGTCGCCGGAGAACAGCCCATCTCCCCCTGGACCTATCAGAAGCTGTTGGGGAAGGGAATGGACGTGGACTGGTCGAAAACAAATCAGGGGCGCAAATACTACAACGCCCAGGCCGCGGAGGATTTTGCGGCGGCAGGCGTTTCCCACGTCCGGATCCGCATCGCGGATTTGGCCTCCGGCGATCTTTTGGAAGGGCTTGACCGGCAGATTGCGGACTGTCTCGAGCATGGACTTCTCCCGGTAATTGCTTATCAGGCGGACGATTTCAAAAACGACCCCGACGAAAAAAACGTTCAAAAGGTGGTGGACTGGTGGTCAAAGGTGGCCAGGCGATACCAGGACACCTCCTATCTGTTGTCCTTTGATCTGCTGATCGAGGCCACCGACGCGCTGAATAAACAGCCCGAGGCTCTCAATGAGCTTTACGAGAAGCTTGTCACCGAAATCCGAAAGACCAATCCCGAACGGATCATCATGATTTCCCCCCGGCTGCGCTCGGATGCCGCTTATCTGCATGAGCTGGAAATTCCCAGCGCGCACAACGGCTATCTGATGGCGGAATGGCATTTTTACGCTTCCGGTCCCAGCAAAACAAACGACCGCAAGCTCTGGACAACCGGCAGCGACCATGAGCGCTCCCTGATTGATGAAAAGATTGCGCTGGCCCTCGCATGGCAGAAGGAAACCGGAATCCCCACGTGGGTCGGCGCATGGATGCCGGGAAACTACAACGATGGAAACGATTACACCATCGAAGAACAGGTGGCGTTTGCCAGCTATATGACGCGGCAGCTGACGGCTGCCGGCATCCCCTTTTCCGTAAACTCCGACACAAAATTTTATGACCGCAAAGCAAACGAATGGATTCCCGAAATGGAACCCGTTTTTAACTGCATTTATCATTGACCGTATATTCCGAAATCCGCGGGAACCGGGGAAACATGTGCTTCCGGTTCCCGCGGTTGTTTTGCCGCCGCGGCTGTGCTATGATGGATGCATTCCCAACTCAAGGAGGTATTTATGAAGGCAGCAATCTTCGATCTCGACGGCACCATCCTCAACTCCATGGGGATGTGGCGCCGGTTGGAGCAAAACTTTCTGACCGGGCTGGGCATCGAGCCGTCCGACTGGATTTTCCGCCGGATGGACACCCTCGGACTGCACGGCTCGGCAGGCTGGCTGATCGGGGAATTTCATCTCGATAAGAAGGAACAGGAGCTTTGGGACTTCTGCGACCGCCTGGCGCTCGACGCATATCTGAAGACGGTTTCCCCCAAGCGTGGGGTGGAACGGGTGCTCCGGGGGCTGCGCGCCCATGGAATCGGCACCTCTCTCGCCACCTTGACCGCCCACAAGCTGGTGGACCCGGTGCTGAAGGCCAAGGGCATCTTCCCCCTGCTCGACCATATCCTGACGGTGGAGGATGTGGGCGGCGTCAAAAAGGACCGCCCCGACCTCTTTTTGAAGGCCGCCGCACTGCTCAGAGCGGCGCCGGAGGAAACGGTCGTCTTTGAGGATTCCCTCTATGCCATCCGCACCGCCGCCGCCGCGGGCTTTCCGGTCTGGGCGGTGGCTGATCCCTCCGCCGCGCAGGATGAACCGGAGATCCGACGGCTTTCCGCGCGCTATCTCGAGAGCTGGGAGGAGCTGGCCTCCGAGCTCGAGACCCAAACGGTTTAAACCGGCCGCATTCGTCCTCGCCCCTGCCGCAAAAGTCCGCCGAAGCGATCCCGGCGGGTCTTTTCACCGGCCTGCTTCCGCCACAGGAAAAACGCGCCCGACATGCCGGCCGGTCTATGTCAAAGCGGTACGGGATGCTCCGGTACATGATCCGACGCAAGGCCCTCCGGCTCGGGAGCTCTGATGTGCGGCCTTTCGGTACGAGTGCCCCGGCACGGGTTGTCCCGGCACCGGGTTCTCTGGCGCGGGGCCTTTTCAAGCCGGGGGCACACGCCCTCATCCGCCTTTCGCGCGGCAGTCCTCTCCGGCACAGCCTGCTTTCTCCTCTCAGGGCGGTTCATCTGCCCTCATCCGCCTTTTGTCCGTCGGCCAAGCGCCTCGCCGCGCGCCTGTACCGCATCCCGAAACATCTCCTTCAGGCGGCTGCGCCGTTCGCGCGGCGGGAGGGCTGCGCCGCCCAAAAGCTCCAGCGAGCGGTGCAAAATCCGGCGCATCGTTTCCTCGTCGTAGCGCCCGATCTTCTTCCAGCGGCCCTGCGCATACCGCAAAGTGTATTCCCGCGCAAAAAAGCGGGCGGCCGGCTCAAGCTCGGCGCTCGTCATCTTCCCTTTCGACGCCCAGATTCGATCAAGCAGGCGGCGGCGCGCCCCGTCAAACTCCTCTTCCGCGACGGGGCACAGTTCGTCGAGCCTTTCCCAGAAGTCGTTTTCGGTCAGCTCCGCGGGCTCGTCCGCCAGATTCAGCAGCCGTCCGCTTTTGGTCACGCGGTAGAGGCGTTCCGGCTCGCTGCCAAAGCAGAAGCAGCCGCCGGGACGAATTCCCTTGAGTCTGAGGTATTGCAGAGTTCCGGCGTTCTCCCGCGCCATGCCCATGTCCCCCTTGTTTTTTCCCATTTTCAAAAAGCCTGAGGCTGCCAAGATTATCCAGAAGCAGGCGGCCGCCCGGCGGATTTTCCTGACCGCCGCATAAGATTGAAACGGACCGGCCGCTCCGGCGAATCCTCTCCGGTCCGTCTGTAAGGAGGTTTCCCATGCGCCCTTATGCCCTGATTGACCTTCACTGCGACACCCTGACCGACTGCAAATACGCCGCCGGGAACCCCGATACCCTCGACGACCCCAAACGGGTGCTCTCCCTCTCAGCGATTCCCCGCGATGTCCGCTGGGCCCAATTTTTTGCGATTTTCATCCCCGATGAACAGCGGGGCCGGGCGGCAATCGACTATTTCGACCAAAACCGCCGAAACTTCGACCGTCAGATGAAACGGTTTTCCGACCGGGTGTCCCCCTGCCGCAGCCTCGGGGACATGGAGGCCGCCTTCGCCCAAAGCAAAACCGCCGCCTTTCTCACCGTTGAAAACGGCTCGGCCCTGGCGGGGGATCTCTCCCGTGTACGGGTGCTGGCCGAGGCGGGAGTCTGTGCGGTCACCCTGGTCTGGAATGGTGAAAACGAAATCGGCTCCGGGCACAGCACCGGCCATGGGCTTTCAGCGTTTGGACGCGCCGTCATCCCCGAAATGGAACGGTGCGGCATCCTTGTGGACGTCTCGCACCTCAACGATCCGGGCTTTGAGGACCTGCTCGAAGTCGCGCAAAAGCCGTTCCTTGCCACTCATTCCAACGCCCGGGCCGTCGCCGGACACCGGCGCAATCTGACCGATGAGATGATCCGCGAGATGGTGCGCCGCGGCTGCCTGATCGGCCTCAACTATTTTGTCAGCTTCCTGCGGGACGGCGGGGAGGTTACAAGTCTGGATGACCTTTACCGCCACATCGTCCACTTTTTGGAGCTGGGAGCGTCAAAGAACCTCGCGCTCGGTTCGGATTTCGACGGCGCGGCGCTGCCCGACTGCCTCAACACGCCCCAAAAAGCCGCTGAAGCCTACGGCTATCTGCTTGCCCGCGGAATTGGGCGGGAACAGGCCGACGGCATCTTCTATCAAAACGCCCGGCGTTTCTTTGCAGAAAATCTGGCGTAGCCCCTTGCGTTCCAAAGCAGGCCCGGGATGGCGGAACATCCCGGGCCTGCTTTTTCTTGGGCAGGGAAAACGCCGGTCCCTCTCGCCCCCGCAAAACGGCTTTCGCTTCGGGCGCAGGGCGACGGCGGGACCTCGATGATAAAAAGAGGTCGTCGGACCGGCAGCAGTCCGCTTACGGGATCAGGGCAGGTGAAATAAAATATATATTCCGAAACACGCCGCCGGCGGGCCTGGCAGTGCCCGCGCAGGCGCCGGTTCAGCCGGAGGCTGGGCCGGCTCAGGCGGTGAAGCGAACCGCGTTATAGAGACAGATGCCGACGATCACCAGCATCAGCCCGATGAAAAGACGGGTAACCTGTTCCCCGCTCAGGCGCCGGTTCAGCACCCTGCCGCCCATGCCGCCGAGCATTCCTCCCGCCACCATGACAGCCATCCAAGGAAGCTGAAACTCCGGCACCGTCCCGGTGGCCAGCGTTGCCGCGAGGCTCGCCGCCTGCGAAAAAAGGATGGTATAGAGCGAGTTCTGCGCCGCCGTCTTGGTTTCCATCGAAAAAAAGTAATGGAGCACCGGCAGGTTGATCGGCCCTCCGCCAATCCCGAGAAAGCTCGACAGAATTCCCAATATTGTCCCGATTCCGGCTGCCGGGGCCGCTCCGTTCAGCTGATGGGGACGGATTCGCGCCCGGTTGACGGTGTAGAGCAGCGCCCCCAGCGTCACAACGGCCAGTGCCGCCGACTGAACCGTTCCGACAAAATCCGGATTGGAGGAGCTGTTTTTCACCAGTGTGAAAAGCTGTTTGCCGATCACGCCGCCCACCGCCGCTCCGATGGCAAGGGGGGTGGCGGTGCGGTATTCAATCTCGCTTTCTCCCGCCAGCACCGTTTTCCCAATCGAATAGGCCGACATTGCCAGCACCGTGCAGCCTGAAAGAAAGCTGATGGTCGAGACGCTTGCAAAGCCGAACGCGTCGAGCACCGGCTTCATAATCACGCCTCCGCCGATGCCGCAGACCGCCCCCACGACCGATGCCGCAAAACACACCAGAAAAATCAAGCCTAACATTTCCGACAACAAATCCTTTCCTCCCCCGCGGCCGGCGGGGTTTACGTCATTCTGACAATTAACGATAACACAACCGGCGGCGGGATGCAAGCATCCGCTCGCCTTTGGCCCTGATTGCCCGCGCGACCGCGGCAATCTTGGACGGGTAAACCGGATGGGTGAGCCCGCACCGGTTAAAAACCGGGCCGTCGTGCAACCAGCGGGACCGAGGAAGGCGCATCCTTCGCAAACAGGGGCATCGCACACTGCAATCCCGATGAAGCACGCAGAAAAGCGCCGCTTGCCTTTGGCCCTGATTTGCCTTACAATAAAACCGCAGAGATAAAAACACTGCCCGGTTGGTAGTCCGGGCGCGGTGGCCCGCCGTCAGTAACCTGCCTCCTTGGTTGTCCGATTTCTGCGAGAGAGTGTAAGGAGGAATTGTCGATGGAGCAAACCACAGCAAAGCTGACCGTGTTTTTCGACCCGCCCTTCTGGGCGGGACTCTACGAGAGGGAGCAGCGGGGCGGTTATGAGGCCTGCCGGATTCTCTTCGGCGCCGAGCCGAAGGACTATGAGGTCTATGACTATCTGCTGAAAAATTACGGAAAGCTCCGGTTCAGCCCGGCAATCGAGGCCGGACGCCGCCGCGGAGAGGGCATAAACCCCAAGCGGCTACAGCGGGAAATCCGCCGGCAGCTGCAAAGCGAAGCCCCCGTCGGAACCAGGGCACAGCGGGCGCTCTCCCTTCAGCGGGAGCAGTCCAGGCAGGAGCGGAAAACCCGCTCCCGCGCCCTGCGGGAAGAGGAACGCGCCCTGCGGTTCGAACAGCGGCAGGAAAAGCGCCGGCAAAAGCATAACGGGCATTAAAGGCGGGCGCCGCAAAGCATCGATGCTTTGCGGCGCCCGCCTTTCTCCCTTTTGCGAATCGCCAGGCCCGGCGGCTATTGCAGCGTGACCAGCACCAGCTCCGGACGGTTGTTCACCCGCGGAACCGGACTGTCGTTGCCAAGGCCCCGGCTGACCACCAGCGCGGGATTCCAGCCGTGCATTCCGGCGGTGTAGCGCGGAAAAAGCCCCTGACCCGGCGCATAGACTCCGAAACGTCCGGCCCGAAACTGCCCGCCATGGGCATGACCGGCCAGCATCAGGTCAAAATGAAAATTCCGGTAGGAGAGACGGCCGATTCCGGCGAAAAGCTCCGGGAAGTGGGAGAGAACAATTCGTACTCCGCCGCAGTCGGCAAGGTCGGAGAGCGCCGCGGTGCGGTCCGCGTGGCGCATTGTGCCGAGAAATTCCCGCAGGTAATCGACGCGGGAGACGGCCAGCCCCTCCGAAAGCCCGAGAATATGCAGCGGAGTCCCCTTGATCTCGCCGTCGAACCGCTCGTTCTCCAGCACAATCACTCCGACGCTGCGAAAGCCCTGAGAAATTTCCTCCCAGCGGCCGGAGCGCAGCTCATGGTTGCCCGGAATCAGAAAAACCGGCGCAATCTGGCAGAGCACCCGCAGCAGCCGGGCGGTGGGCAGCAGATTTTTGCAGTCGGCGCTCACCGTATCGCCGGTCATTACAATCAAATCGGGGGAGATCACCCGGGCCATATCGGCCAGATCCCGGCCGCCCTTGCCGAACATTCTGCCATGCAGGTCGGCCACCTGCAGCAACCTGATCGGCTCGGGCAGGGGCAGCGGCCCCACGGTCAGATGATAGCAGGTGCAGCCAAAGCTCCGGTTGCGGCGGTATTCCCGGGCGGCGAACGCCGCCAGACCGAGAGCGGCGGCGCCCCCGGCGGCAGCGGTCAGCGTTTTGTTCATTCTGATTCCTCCGTTCTGCGATAGAGCAGCAGGTCGAAGCCCAGCTCGGTAAAGAGGCTGTCCAGCCCGCCGAGCCGCTTTGCCCCATCCGCAGGGGTTTTCCAGTAATAGGGGGTCATCGCAAAGAGATCGTGGATCGCTTCCTGTCCCCGGATGACGGCGGTGGTCCGCACCGGGACCCGCCGCTCCAAAACGAAGCCGGGATATGCGGTATCCCTCGTCTCATTTTCATAGGGGTGCTCGTAGAGCACCTCCTTGAGGCCGAAGAGATGGCGCGGCCCCGCCACCGCGAGCAGCAGCGCTCCGCCGGGGCGCACCACCCGCGCAAACTCCCCGGGCACAATCGGGGAAAAGATGGCCATCAGCAGATCGGCGGCGGCGTCCGCCGCCGGGATGGAAAAGCAGCTCGCCACCGAAAGCTCAAGCCGCGGGTAGCGCTTTGCCGCGGCGGCCACCGCCAGCTTGGAGATGTCGAAGCCGCAGACCAGCGCCTCCGCTTCGGGCGGCAGGGCGCGGCGCACCGCGTCGGTGTAATAGCCCTCGCCGCAGCCCGCGTCCAGAACGACCGGCCGTTTCCTGCCCGCGCATGCCTGCGCGGCGATCCGCGCCGCCGCCTCCTGAAACGGGGCGTAGCAGCCGGTGTCAAGAAAGCGGCGGCGCGCCGCCACCATCTCTTTGCTGTCGCCGGGCAGCTTCGCGCGCATCCGGTTGGACGGCAGCAGATGGACATAGCCCTGCGAGGCAATGTCGAAGCTGTGTCCCGCCTCGCAGCAAAGCGCGTTTTCCCGGCGGCGCAGCGCCCGGCTGCAAATCGGGCAGCGGAAAACCGACCTTCCCTGCCTCATTTGAGCAGCGTCCTGGAGCAGCCGAAATTCCCCAAAAGCTTCCCCTGTTCAAAATACTGGCTGTTGGCGTACCCCACCAGCCCGGAGCGGTCAAAGCAGATCCGGCCGTCCTCGTTGACCAGCGCCGGGGCCGCATGAACGGCGAGCACGTCGGCGATGAACATATCGTGGCTGCCCAGGTGAAGCGTCTCACAGGTTCTGCACTCGATCGAAACCGAGGCCTCGGCCACGAGGGGGGCACGAACCTCCCGCGCGGGCAGGGCGGTCAGTCCGCAGACCGCGAATTTATCGACGTCACGCCCCGAATGGGTGCCGCAGTAATCCAGAGCGCCGAGCATCGGCGTTTCCAGCAGGTTGATCACAAACTCCCCCGATCCGGCGATGACCGGGTGGGAATTACGGACCGGTTGCACCGAGATATACATCCGGAAGGGGTCGGAATTGACAATGCCCGTCCATGCGACGGTCAGCGCCAGCGGCCGCTCCACCGTCCCGCAGGAGACGAGGGCCGCGGGCAGCGGCGCGAGCGGAAATCCGCCCTTGACAAGAATCTTTTCCACAGAAAATTCCTCCTTTTGCTGAAGGCCCGCCGGAAGACGGACCGTTATTTGTTCGGCGCGCGCCGCTTCGGGCGGGCCGGCTTTTTGCGGACGGTATGGCCGAAAGACCCGATCTGACGGCCCAGCTCATAATATCCGCCATGCGCGAAGGCGAGCAGTCCGGCGCGGTCGAGGCGCAGTCCGCCGTCCGGGCCGAGCAGAGATGGATCGACCGAAACGGCGACGATATCGGCCAGAAACATGTGATGGCTGCCCAGCTCAAGCTTCTGCCGCACCCGGCATTCGAGCGCAAGGGGGCTTTCGGCCAGAAGCGGCGCCGAAATCCGCGAGGCAGGCTCGGCGGTCAGCGAGCAGGCGGCAAATTTGTCGGTGTCCCGGCCCGACTTCACTCCGCAGAAATCGACCGCCCGGGCAAGGGACACGGTGGGCAGGTTGATCGCAAATTCCTTCGACTGCTCGATGAGGGGGTAGGAAAACCGCTCGGGCCGCACCGAGATATAGGTCATCGGCGGCTGGGTATTGACGATGCCGGTCCAGGCGACGGTCAGGACATTGGGCCGCTCCAGCGTTCCGCAGGTGATCAGGGCGGGGGGAACCGGTCCCAAAAGGGTGCTCCCCTTCCAGCTTATCTTGCTCATGGCGTCTCCTTCGGTTGGGATTTCAGCAGCGCCGCGCGGATTCCGGCGGCAAAGGCGGAGATCCGCTCTTCGATGCCCGGCAGCCGCAGCGCCGTTCCGGCGTCGTTCGCCGTTTCAATGAGGGCGAAGCGCGCCGGCAGAAAAAAGGTTTTGTTCATGCACATGGCGGAAATGATCTGCCCGGCGACAATGTCTCCGCCCGAGTAGCCCGACACGACGATGCCGAACACCGCCTTGTCGTAGAACCGCACCGCGCGGAACAGCGCCGTCAGCCGGTTGATGCAGGCCGTGAGATTGGCGGAAAGGGCGTCGTTGTAGTTCGGCGCCAGAAAGAGCACCGCGTCGGCCTGCCGCAGCGCGGGGTAGACCTCCTCGACCATCACTCCGCCGTAAAAACATCCGCCCCGCTCGCCGAAGTGCAGGCAGGCGGTGTAGGGGCATCCCGAACAATCGGAAAGGGTGCCGTTGCGCAGCCCGACCTCGGTGACCGAAATGCCGCCGAGCAGGCCACGCACCCGCTCCCAGAGGGCCATTGTGTTGGAGGTACTGTGGCTCGAGGCGTGCAGCGCCAGCAGCCGCGGACTCTCCCGGCGCGGGAACTCAAAAGCCTCCAGCCGGTCGGCGAGGTGGTGCGCGGCGCCTTGGTAGGCTTCGAAGAGGCCGGTTCCGGCGTTTTTGGCCTGTACGGTAAAGTTTGCAAGGCTGCCGGTGCCCTCCACCAGCGGCTGACCGACAAAGGCGCAACCCGCGAGGTTGGCGGCAAAGACCAGCTCCTTGGCGGCAGATTTGGTATACAGCTCTCCCGTCCCGTCGATGAGCACCGCCCCCACCGACCCTTCCAGACAGCCGGGGCATCCGCGCAGAAAGGCGAGCATCGCGCACCATTCGAGGTTCATCCCGCGCTCCCCCAGCGCGATGGCAAACAGAATCCGGCGGTTTCGAAGTCCGCCCGCGCCGCCCCAGACGGCGAGCGCCTGCGCGGTGCAGATTTCCTCGGTCGCGCGGCCATCGAGCGCGGCGCTGAGCACCGACGAAAGCCGGTCCCCCGGCATGGGCGCGGGACGGATCAGCAGAAGGGCTTCCCGCATGCGAATCCCCCCTTACACAATGGCGGCGAGATGATCCGCCGCCGAGCGGATGCGGTCAAACAGCGGCTCGGGCAGAGCGAGGCTCTCGGTCTGCACCCCCGCCGGAGTGTACCGGTTCTTGCAGCCCATGTAAACTCCTCCGAGAAACACCGAACCGCAGTGCCATTCCCCGCGCAGGGTCAGCAGCAGCGAAAGGGCCCCCGACGACAGGGCGGGCGCGACATAGGGCTTAAAGCCGAGGGCGCGCATCTCGAGGTTCGCTTCGACCGTCCGGCGGGTCAGCTCCCGCGAGAGGGCGTCGTCATACCGTTCGACCGAGTTGGCGACCACCAGATCCCCGCCGTGCGGCCCGAAGGATCTGCCCTCGGTGAGAAAGGCGGCGAAGCGCGGGTCCCGCTTGGCAAAGTAGGCCGCGCGCGCGTTCATCACTCCGAGGCCGAAGCCCTGAATCTGCTCGGGGAAGAGGCCCTTTCCGTCAAAGGCGCCGTTTTCGCCCCGGTTGCTCTCAAGGAACACCGTCTTGGCCAGCGGATCGACCGGGTCGGACACCGATGCATAAAGCCCCCGGAAGCCCGCCGCGCGGGCCTTTCCGGCGTAGAATCCGGCGATGGCGGCGTTCGCCTCAAACTGGGCCATCCGCACGTCCCGCACCCCCGAGCCGACAGGAGGAATCCCCTTTGAGGCGATGAAAACAAACACGTCGCAGTCAAAGAGCTCATCCTGCCCCACCGCCCGCACCGGCGGGAAGGCGTCGTAATTCCAGGGCAGCGCCACCTGTCCCATTTCGATTTCCCAGCGGGCCGTCACCTTCTCCGAAAGATCGCAGATGCCGATCTCCGAGATCACGTCCGACCCGGTCAGCACCAGCGCGGTCAAAAGGGTGCTGCCCACGTCGCCGATGGCGAGCAGGTTGACCCGCTTTTTCCCCCGGCGCGCCTCGGGACGCAGCAGCTCGCGCCAGCGCGGATGGGAGTAGTTCACCGCCCGCAGGGTCCGGGCCTCCAGCGCGGCCGTAAGGGCGGGATGCTCCGGCGCAGGGGATTCGAGCCGCGAGCAGTCGAGAAAGCGGACATCTTCCACAGGCGCGGAGAGCTGCCGCAGATCGCACGGCGCAAAGGAGGCGCGGCTCTGTTCCGGGCTGCGCTCATAAAGCCAGACCAGCGGGGCGCCCGCGGCGGGCTCCTGTGCGCGGGGAAGCGGCAGCTCCCGCGCACAGGCGCAGGTCACGCCGTCCACATAATAGAAAAACATCGTATCCTTCCTTTCGGTCAGGTCTTAAAAAAGCTTCTCGTAGCTTCGGCGCAGCATCTCAAGGTCGTTTTCGAGGTACACCGACGCCGCCAGATTAGGGTCATAGGCCATGCAGCTTCCCTTGTCGGGGGCGAGCGGCAGGATAACCGCCTCGGAGAGGCGGGAAAGTGTCAGGTTCCGGGCAAAATGCTCGCGGTACTTCGCCTCGAGGACAATGAACAGGTCGCGCGCGTTCTCGATGCAGCAGCAGGAAAACTCGAAGAGCGCCCGGCGCGAGCAGTCGGAGGGAAGCTGCGGGGTCGCATAGGGGAAAATCATGTTGATGCCGGGCAGCAGGCCCGCGACCGGCTGGCGCTCGCGCTGCACCGTATCGCCGCCGATAAAGGGATAGAGGGTCGATTCGACGAACCAGTAACGCAGGTTCGGCATATAATAGACGCTGTCGATCGGCAGGCCGTAGACGCTCATCAGATCCCGTCCCCTGCCGGAAAGCAGTCCCACCAGCACGGTGCGGATTTCCACCTCCGCCCGGTTGAACATCGGGTGCAGCGCCCGGATGCGGTCGCCGCCGTGCACCAGGTCGTCAACGAGGATGACCGGCCGGTTAAAGGACTTGATGGTGGCGATCTGGCTGGGAAGCGAGGTGTAGTAGGGAAAGGATTCGATCGAATGGCGGCGCAGATCGGGGGTGTAGACCTTGTCGGTATGCAGCGTCTTGGTGACGGTATTGGGCACCGCCTTTCCGCGCAGCATCTTGCCGAACGGCACGCACATCAGTTTTCCGAGGGTCCGCGGCTTGGTGGGATGGTTCGGCACCTCATTGAGGGCGGTGATCCGCTCCACCAGCCGATGGTGGATGATCTGGGAACTCAGCGAGAGGACAAGATTTCCCGGGAAAAGCTGGGTGGCCGCCATCTGGAGCCTGCGGTGGGCGCCGCGGATGGCGAGCAGCACCTCGTCGTTGGAGGAAAAGGGTTCCTTGATGGTTGTCTCGAGATTTTGCAGCAGCACCAGCGGGGAGCGCATGTCCGCGACGAAGAGGGGGCGCCCCTCTCGGGAGTGGGCCGCGCGCACAAAGCCCTGCCGCTCGAGCGCCGCGATGCCGGCATGGGAGAAGGCCGCGACCGGCACGCCGCTTTCGGCAAAGCAGATGCAGTAGCCGCAGCCGTCGGCAAGAGCGGCCGCGAGCACCTCCGAAAGAAGGAGCTGCTCGAAATCATAGCCCTTTTCGGAACGGCGGGTGTAGATTCCCGAGATCAGCAGAATCCGTCCCGCCGCCTTCTGCCGGACCTCTTCCGCGAGAGCGGCGCTGCCCAGCACCCCAAACAGCTCGGCGGAGCTGACCAGACGGTAACGGGCGAAGCCCAGCGGGCGCCTGCGCGCGGTGTCCCGCATGACCATCAGCATTCCCGGCGTTTCGGGCAGGCAGACCGGCTGCTCGCCGCGCTCGGTAAGGAACCTGCGGCCAAGCTCCTCGCGCAGCGGCCGGTCGGGATTTTCAACCACGTCGAAGCGGATATCCTGCGGACGCAGCGTCGGCTTATACTGCGGTTCGCGCAGATAAAGGCTGTTGTGATAGATGAATTCCTGCACGACCGGGTCGATGAGGGCCGAGATGTCCCGGTTCAGGTCGATGTTCTCGCGGATGCGGGTCGAGCTGATCTCCTCCAGGTGGGTCGGCAGCGAAAGCTCGATGACCTTGCCGGTGATGCAGGAAAGGTTCCCGATCTCGGAGGAGGTGTCCCCGTCCAGCCCGCTCGCCCGGCGGAAGACGATATGGTTCATCCGGTGGATCGAGAAATCCGACGGCTCCGCCCGGTAGGAGGAGGCGTTGCGCACCACGTCGCTGCCGACGGCGATATAAAGCTCCCGGCCCGCGAAGGTCTCGGAGAGCCGCTTGAGGTCGGCGGGATTGGCGAGGTTCACCGGAATATCATCCGGGAAGAGGTGAACATGGAACTCGTCGGCCACCGACATGCTGACAATCTGCCGCCGGATCAGATGGGGCTGGGTTTTTTTCGACCACGAGAATTCGTCTACCGCGAGATAAACCTCGAAGCCCAGATCGCGGATCGCCCGCACAATCCCCTTGTGGGAGAGGGTGAATGGGTCGAAGGTTCCGGGAAAGAAGGCGATCTTGTCCCGGTGCTCAAAGCGGAACGGACCGTAATCGATCCGCTGCAGCGAGATGAACCGGTAGATATGCGAGAGGGCTGCCGCCCGGTAGAAGAAGGTGAGCTGGCGGCCGCTGTTCTCCTCCGAGAGAAAGAGGAGCTTTTTGCAGCTCAGGGTAAAAATACCGGCCTTCTGCTCGTGGGAAAGCCGTTTCGAGCCGAAGATCACCTTGCCGATGACCGAAAGCGCCTCCTGACGGACCTCCGGGCGGTAATTGGCCAGCCCGTCGAGCAGCATTCCGAGCAGCCGGCGGCGGCGGCCTTCAAAGACGCCGTCCGCCTCGAGAAACCGCCGCGGATAGACCGGGCAGCATTCGAGCAGAACCCCGACGGTGTGCAGCGCGACCGACACAATCCGGTCGTCGGTGCTGCCCAGCAGGCCCCGGAGTCCGTCGATCAGCTCGTCAAGCTCCTTCGGGTGGAGCAGGAGGGCAAGCTCGCCGAGATATTCCGGGATATACTTTGAAAATTCGTACCCCCCGACCTCCAGCCCCTTGGTCAGCTCAACCGCGATTTCGTTGCGCTGGTCGAGGGCAAGCAGCGGCGCGACCTTCAGCAGCGCCGCGCCGGCCGAATGGCGCACCACCACCCGCTCGCTGACCTTGATGAGGTTGGAAAAGTGGGCGGAGATGTGCAGAATCCGGTCGTGGATGCCGTGCTCCACCTGATCGACCAGAAGCTCGATGTTGACCGCCTTGAGAATCCAGGGGGTGGCGGTCTTGAGGTTGTCGAGGAAGATGTCGCTGACCACGTCGTGCTCATAGAGCGCCTGCTCGAGGGGCGCGGCGTCAAGTCCGAGATTTTGCAGGATTTTGCACTGCAAAAAGAGCAGGGTGATGTTTCCGCCGTTGTCGAAGCCGCCGATCAGCTTCGCCGTTTCACGGCAGCAGGCGGCGGAAGCGGGCAGCTCGCCGGTAATCCGCTTGAAATAGCGCAGCGACGCGGCCGTAAGCTGGACCGGCTCCCGGCCCGCAAAATAGGAGGCGAAGCGGTACAGCTGGTCGAGCTCGCCGGGCGTGCAGAGGGCAAGCGGAAGGTAAAGCATCGCGTCGAGCAGCGCGAAGGCGGGGCCTTCCTCCAGCAGCTCCGGACAGTCGTAATAGCGCAGGAAGGCCTCCAGATACTGCCGCGCGTCCTCGGGGCTGCAGTAGTCGAGCACCGCGGAAACGACAATTTTCAGGGTATACCCGATAAAGCTCTTCTGCTGCGGAGTGAGCTTATGATCCGGATAAACGATCATATCGAGATACTGCACCCAAAGGGAGAAGGGGGTCTGCTCGCTGAGGTCCGCGACGCCGCGGGGCAGCTCCTTGCGGTAGCTGTTGTTGAAGCGGGCGATGATGTTGCCGATCAGGTCGGCCGCCTGGCGGCGGATATCCCCCTCGCGGTGCATCAGCAGCTCGTAAAGGAATCCCAGGGTCTGCACCTTCTGAGTCGGGCTGATGTAGGCGAAGTACTCCTCGAAGATGTTCAGGTAGGCGCGGGTGCGCTTCCAGTCCTTTTCGCTGCGGGCCGCCTCCAGAAGATTGCCGAACCGCCGCTCATGGCTCAGGCGGTACATGATCTCTATGTTGTGCTCCACCGCGGTCATGGTGATCGCTTCGACCACCTCGGCGCTGTCCATCAGCGCGGTTTCGCGCCGCACCGGGACGGGCTGCGGCCGGCCGGTCAGGCCGATATCGACCCCCAGCCCGCGCATATACTCCTCGAAGTCGCGCAGCTTGGCGTAGACAAAGCGGTAGCGGCGGCGCTTCTGTTCATCCACATTGTCCAGCTTGCTCAGAATGACCTGAAACGACTCGTCGAGCGGGTAGATCTCGGTGAGCTCCCGCCCGGCCCCGTCCCTGCTCTGCTTGACCCGGAAATCGGCATAGATCAGCACGAGCGATTCGGCCGAAAGATTCTCAAGCTCGAGATCCCACGTCGAGTGGTTGGCCGCGATATGCCCGATGCCCGGCAGCCCGTGCGAGGCGCACCAGCGGTCGGTGTAGTAATAGTGAAGATAGGGAACTCTTTCGTCCGGCTTGCATCCGAACTTGCCGATGTCGTGAGCCGCCGCCGCCCCCGAAACAAGAGCCGGGTCAACCGGCGCGCCGCCCGCGCAGAGTCCGCGCGCGACGGTCATGGCGACATAATGCACCCCCGCGATATGCTCAAGGGTGTGAAAAGGGGTCACCTCCCGTCCCAGGCGCATCAGCTCATAGACGAATTCCGAGCGGAAGGAACCGAGAAAGCGGGCGTACTCCTCCCTGCGGTCGCACTTCCGGTACTCCTCCTCGGTAAGAAAGGCAAAGTCCAGCAGAGGGTCGAAGGGCAGGCTTCTGCGTTCGGCGTCAAAGACGGCCTGCAGCACGGCAAGCAGGAAAAGCGCCCCCGTCCCGTAGGTCAGGGCGCGCGGCTCGAAATCCGGATCGGGGAAAAGCAGGCTGGCCGCATAGCGGTGGGTAAAAGCGAGCCATCCTTCCTCCGGCTCGGGGGTCAGACCCGCAAGAGCGCCGCGGCAGCAGTCGAGCACCGCGCCGCAGGAAAGTCTCGCATGGATGGGAAAGATTCCGCACAGCGAAGCGGCGAACGCCTCATTGCGCAGCAGGGCCTGAATTTCTTTCCTCGGAATCCCGGATTTCTGCAGGAACGGCTTGTCGAGCAGGATGGCGCCGAGATCGGACAGGAAGCGGCGTTGCATCTTTTTTGGCATGGTTTTTCCTCCCCGGCGAAGCGTTTCATGGAATGAATTTATTATGCTCTATTTTCAGGGGTTTTGCAAGGGGAAGGGGTGTGATATAATGTAAGTATCACGATCGCTTCACTCCGATCAAAAAGGGGAATTGCTATGAATCAGATCATCCGCCGCGCGGTTTTGCCGCTTTTGGCCTTCGCGCTGTTTTTTACCGCACCGCAGGCCGTCTTGGCGGCGCAGGCGCCCGCCGTCTTGGCGCCCGGATACCGGAGCCAGCCCTTCGAAACGGACTATCTCTCCTCGGGCGGCACGACTCAAACCGCGCGCCGCAGCTATCCGAGGCGCTACAGCCTGACCGCCGCGGGGGAGATGCCGGATCTTTCCGCCGCGCAGGGCGGCTGGAACACCGCCTGGGCGATTGCTGCCGCCCGTTCGGCGGAATCCTCCCTCTATCAAAACGGCTCCTTCCCCGCGAATCTGCCGCTTGAACAGGGACTTTCGGAACGGCTGCTCGCCTGGTCCTCCTATGCGGTCGGTTCAAATCCCGACGATCCCGCCGACAGCACCGGCGCCGACGCCTATCTTCTGCCGCAGGAGGCGTCATCCCTCGGGCCGGAGGCGCGCTTCGCGGCTTCCGGCAATTTCTTCATGGCCGCGTCCGCCCTGGCCCGCTGGTCGGGAACAGGAACCGGAGCCTCCCTCCCCTATCCCGAGACATGGATGTTCAGTCCGGAGCAGGGACTTCTTTACAGCGAATACCGGGGATACGCCGAGATTCCGCAGGAGCGCCGCTTCGACCGCTTCTGCCAATTGCGGGAGGTTCGGATTCTTCCGCACCGCAACGGCCGGGGGGAACCCGACGGATGGGCGGTCAAGCAGGCGATGCTCGACGGCCTCGCGCCGGCGATGGCGCTGAGCATGGACCCACAGGCGCTCGGCAATCCGATTGACAGCGGTGTGCCGTACTACGCGGCGCAGGAGGGGCAGGCCGTAAACCAAGCCCTGGTCCTTGTGGGCTGGAACGACGATATTCCCGCCGCGGCCTTTGCCGACGGGCAGGGACGCGTCCCCGCCGGTCCGGGCGCATGGCTGGCCCGCGGCTTTTGGGACGGCGGCCCGGAATTCCTCTGGATCTCCTATTACAGCCAGGGAATTTCCGATCTCTTTGCATTTGTTCTTGAGCCGGCCCGCTACGACCACAACTATCAGCATGACGGGCTGGGGCCGACCGCCCTGCTGCAGGCAACCGGTACCGTTTCGATGGCGGGCCTCTACACCGCCTCGGGCGCGGAGCGTCTCGACGCGGTCGGTTTTTACACCGCCGACCATGGAGTAACCGCTTCAGTCCAGGTCTATACCGGCTTCAGCAACACCGCGGACCCCTCCACCGGCACCCCCTGTCTCGGGCGGGGGCAGTCAGTGCTGCTGAACCATGCGGGCTATCACACCTTGGAGCTCGACCAACCGGTTGCGCTGGCCGAAGGGGAGACTTTTGCCGTCGTCGTCACCCTCTCCGGCAAAAGCCCCCTGCACCTCTTTGTTGAGCAGAGCGTCGAGGGCTACGCCGAGGCGTCGGTCCATCCCGGACGCAGCCTGCTGCGCGCCGGGTCCAGCGGCGTCTGGACCGACCCGGCATTGGGTGAACGGCCCTCCGTCCTCTGTGTCAAGGCCTTTACCACCGATCTGCCGCCCGCCGTCGGGCAGGCCGCGAAGCCCGCCGCCGCGGACATGGAACCCGCCCCCAGCCCCGCGGGGATGGAGCGCCTGCTCCCCCTCGACGGCGCGGCGGCCGAAGCCCTTTCCCGGAGCGCCTTTGAGGAGGCGGCCCGCCGGGCAAAATCCGAGGGCCGCGCCGATGTCATCGTCCCGGTCGCGGCGGTCAACTATACCGACCTGCTTCCGGAGGGGCGTGAGGCTATCCTGCGCGTTGCCGGTGAGATTTCCGAACGCACCGGCGTCAAAATCACCCCCCGGCTTCTTGCCGACACCGTCGAGGGCGGCCGGGTGCTGGGACGGCTTTACCTCGATCCCGCTGCCTGTGCCGCTCCGCTGCGGCTGGGGGTCTTCCCCGATGACCCGGTCTCGCAGGCGGTCTTTGACAACCACTTCGCCAACCCGGTCCGCACTGTCCGGCTGACGCATCAGGGGGAGTTCGGCGCACCGGTCGTTGCGGCGTTTGCCGCCGATCTCGTAGGGCTTTTGCCCGACCGGCTGACCATCTACCGTTACAGTGAGCAGACCAACAGCTACCGCCTTGCGGAGGATGTTGTCCATTCGATTGACGAGCGAGGCTACCTGCGTCTGATTCTGCCCACCGGCGGCTGCTATGTCATCGCCGACCGCGCGCTCGAGCCGCGCTGAAAGTCAAAGGACAGATGAAGCCCGGCGTCCGCCCCTCTCACCGGGGACGCGGACCGCTCGCCCGAACCGCGCCGAGGGGCAGGCGCAGGAGGAACTCGGAGCATCCGGCGTCCTTCCGGAACCGCCAACCACGCGCCTGCTCCGCGCCGAAGGACGCCTCCTTTTTTATAACTGCATAAACTTCTGGTGGGTGGACTTTTGCCATGGGCTGGGTCCACCCTTTTGAATCTGTTTGCGCAATTTTCAAAATTTTTCCGCCGAAGGGATCAAATGGACCGCAGCGGGCTTTGCAGACGCGTTTTGAACCGCGCCGGCATGTGGGAATACTTTTTCCCTCCGGTTTGTCCCGGAACGGCAAACCGCATCCCTTTCATAGAATGCATTAAGAGCGCCATCATTCCACCTGCGATCAGATTTACCACAGAAAGGGAGTTTTTTGCTTGAACTTTTACTGTCCAAGGACGGGCGTCACGCGGATGGCCTGCGCCGCACCGATGCAGGCCGCCCCCGCGCCCGCCGCCTGCGGATGTGAAACGCCGTCCGAGCAGACCTCACGGGAGGCCTGCCTCTGCAACATGTCTCTTGCCATGTCCTACGTCCTGATGCAAGGCTGGGCGCAAACCTACGAACCGGCTGTCGCGCTGTCCCGGGGGACCATTTTCCCCGAGCTCGACCTGCCGTTCCTTGCCGCCGGGAGGATCTGCTGATGGAAAACAACATGAATTGCGGATGCGTCCAGAACGCCCTGACCGGCCCGGCCGCCATGCAGCTCGCGCAGGCCGGATTTGTCATCTCCGACCTTATTCTTTATCTCGACACCCACCCGACCGACCAAAACGCCCTCTCGTACTTTGCCGCAAAAAAGTCGCAGTATGAGCAGGCCAAAGCGGCCTACGTCCAGCAGATCGGACCGGTCCGCATCAGCGACGTCGATCCCGCCGATGGATGGACCTGGGGAGAAACCCCCTGGCCTTGGGAGGTATAGGTTATGTGGAGTTATGAGAAGCGTCTTCAGTATCCGGTAAGAATTACGAATCCCAACCCTAAAATCGCCCAGGTGATCCTCAGCCAGTACGGCGGACCGGACGGCGAGCTTGGCGCGTCGCTGCGCTATCTTTCGCAGCGCTATACCATGCCCAACCGAAAGGTCGCGGGGCTGCTGACCGATATCGGCACCGAGGAGCTGGCCCATCTGGAGATGATTTCCGCCATTGTGCACCAGCTCACCCGAAACCTGACCGCCGAGGAAATTTTGGCACAGGGATTCCAGAATTACTATGTGGACCACACCGCCGGAGTTTATCCCGCCTCGGCCGCGGGCGTTCCCTTTACAGCCGCCTATATCCAATCGAAGGGCGATCCCATCACCGACCTTTCCGAAGATCTCGGCGCGGAGCAGAAGGCCCGCACAACCTATGACAACATTCTCCGTCTGGTGGATGATCCCGATGTGCGCGATCCCATCGCATTCCTGCGCGAGCGCGAGATCGTCCACTATCAGCGCTTCGGCGAAGGGCTTCGCATGATCACCGAGGAGCTTGATGCCAAGAATTTCTACGCGTTTAACCCCGCGTTCGATAAGCAGGCGCGATAGCTTTTCCGCAAACGGGTTCAAGGTTTTTCCGCAAGAAGGCCCGCCGCATGATGAAATGTCATACGGCGGGCCTTCTTGCAAAGGCAGAATGGCTCGGCAGCCTGCTTGATTTTGTTCTGTCATTTTCCGCCCCGTCCGATCAAGGCCGCGGCGCGGCCTTGATTCAGCGAAACGCTCTGTAACTCCGCTTTTGAAGGGTCAGGAACCGAATCCTCCCGTCTGCGCCAGCCGGGCCACCTGTTCGAGTCCTGAAATGGCATATTCGAAAAATCCCCGATAGGCTTTGCAATAGCAGTTCAGCCCCAGCGTGCCGTCCGGACGTTCCCGGTCCCGGCGGCAGCCGCCCCGGCAGAGAGGATACCAGCGGCAGGTAAGGCATTCCTTTTCCACCTTCCGCGAGGCATCGACAAATCCCAAGGCGTCCCGCTTCTGCTCCACTTCCTTCAGGGAATTCACGTTCAGGCTGCCCAGACGATACCGGTCCAGCACATAAAAATCGCAGGGATATACGCTTCCGTCCGCCTCCACCACCAGCTGGCGGCCGCATTCCCCCATCATCCCGCAGCTTTCCGGCGGTCTGCGCAGCAGCATCCCCACCAGATTGTCAAAATATCGGTTGTAAACAAAGCGGCCGTGCATGATATCCTGATACCAGCAGGCAAACTGTTCCTTTAAAAATTTTTCAAAGTCCTCCGGCGTCAGCGAATAGACATGCTGTCCCCGCGCTTCCCCCAGCGGGTCCAGACATGGGATGTACTGCTGGTATCGCAGGTCATGATGCGCATAAAAACGATAGATTTCCTCCGCGCGCCGCGCCGCCTGCGCGGTAACCACCGTCAGGATATTGTACTCCACCCGATGCTCCCGCAGAATCCGAATCGCCCGCATCACCGTCTGAAAGGTGCCGTCACCCTCCGGTCCGGTGCGATAGAGATCGTGCGTCTGCCGCGTCCCGTCCAAAGAAATTCCGATCAGAAAGTGATTTTCCGCAAAGAATGCCGCCCACTCGTCATCGATCAGCGTTCCATTGGTCTGCACCGCCAGCTGTACCGGCGTGCCGTGCATGCGGTACCGCTCGATCAGGCGCACCGCGGTTCTGTAAAACTCCAGCCCGGCCAGCATTGGCTCCCCGCCCTGAAAGGCGATCGAGACGGCGGGCGCCGGCTCGCAGAAGGTACGGCGCAACATATTTTCCAAAGTTTCCGGCGACATCATGGCATAGCACGGCGTTTCTCGGCGTTTCATCTCGTCGGAATAGAAGCAATAACGGCACCGGAGATTGCAGGCTCCGGATGCCGGCTTAACCAAAAGGCTGATCGGCTGCAAAAAGCCACCTCTTTTCACGTTAAAAAGCAATCCCTCCGCCTCCGCGGCTGCATTCGCCCCGCCGGCGGAACCCCGGCCCGAACAGCTCCGCACGGGAAAGGCGCGCGGGGGAGGAGAGATTTCAAATGTGGCCCGTCCGTCTTTTCAGATGCTCCACGCCCCGTCCTGGCTCAAATGCCGGCTTCGCGGTAGCGCCGGGCCATCTCCTCGAGGGTCACAGCCTCTACCAGAGGCGCTCTTCCCGCGCTGCCGAACTGCACAATCAGCGTACCGGCCACCTCCTGAACGCCCCGCCTGATGCAGTCGCAAAGGGCGCGGATATCCTCGTCGGGAATGACGCCGTGAGTCACCGTATCCATCACCGGCGTGAGGAATTCCCGCGGATCAAACCGATCCGGCTTCGATGCAAGCAGCCGGTACACCGCCCCAGCGGAAGCGCTCTTTTGCAGGCTTGGGCAACGGAAAAAAAGCTCCCGCATGTTGCGGGTTACCGCCAAACGGATGTCTGTATCCACATTGATCTTGCCGATTCCGCTTGCAATGGCGCTTTTCAGCTCGCTGAGATCAATTCCTCCTGTTCCGCTCAGACAGCCGCCCAGAGCGTTGATCTCCCGAACCACATGCTGCGGCACCGTCGAGGAACCATGGCTGACCAGCACGCCGAAGATCCCTTCGTGCCGCAGGCATTCCTTGACCGCGACAACGATCTCACGCCGGAGCCGGACGTCCTTTCCCTTGACCGCGCCATGCTTGGTGCCGTAGCTGACGGCGAGACAATCGACCTTTGTTTTCTTAAAAAATTCCACCGCGTCAAGCGGATTGGTGTAAGTACTGCTACCGCTGAAAACATGGTCCTCCACACCGGCCAGTATACCGAGCTCTCCCTCCACGGTGACGCCGCGCTCGTGGGCGTATTTCACGACCTCGCGGGTAAGCTCCATATTTTTTTCAAAGGGAAGGCTGCTCCCGTCGATCATCACGCTGGTATATCCCCCTGCGACCGCAGCCTTCACGCTTTCGAAGTCGCGCCCATGATCGAGGTGCAGCGCCACCGGGACAGGGCTTTCCTGCGCAAACCGTCGGACCGCGCTGCCGATATTGCGCGCGCCCTTTTGCTTGTCCTCTATGGTTGCGTTGACAAAATCGGCGCGTCCGCCCATGAAACCGTTTGCAAGGTCGGCTCCCTGCAGAATGGCAGGGGAGCGGAACAGCTCGTGGACCTCCACCGCGGCCTGAGCCTGCGACACAGAATTGATGTTAAACGCGCCCTGTCCATAGCGATACCGGTCGGCAGCTTCCAGCACTGCCCTCATTGGTACCAGCATAGCTTCTCCTCCTTGCGCAGCCTCTCACAGAAGCTGTCTGAATGATACAAAACGACGCAGCGGCCCGCCGAGAAGCGGTCTGCACCATTGCAGGAATGCCGGGGTCACGTCATTTCCTTCCGGGCTGATAAACTCGTCGGGCATGGTCCGTTCCCGAAGCATGACCTGCTCAATGGGAACCAGAATGTCCTCCGTCCGGTAGGGAGAATCGCTGATCCGGCGCAGCCCGACCATCACACCGGTCTGCCCGTCCCACGCGGCGCGCACCGCTCTGCGCCCCGCTTCCTCCGCCTCGGCACAATCGAGCGGCGACTGGAACGCGATTGACGCGCGGCCGCCGATCCCCGGTTTTTCGCTGCGGGCCTTGATTCCAAGCTCCCGGATCACCAGATTGCTCAGATGCGATCCCACGTCGCCGTAATAGGCGGCGCGGCCAATCCGGACAACCGGTTCGACGATCGGATTGCCCCCGAGGTCCCGCAGCCCTTCACTGGCGGCCACCAGGACGCCTCCCTTTTCGCGGTGCAGCCGTTCCACATCCTCCAGAAAGCGCCGGGGGTCAAAGGGCCGTTCCGGCAGATAAATCAGGTCCGGACCGTCTCCGCATCCGGTTCTCGCCAGCGCCGACGCGGCGGTAATCCATCCGCAGTTGCGCCCCATTGTCTCCACAATGCAGACATGAATCGGCAGCGAGCGGACGTCCTGACTGATCTCGCTCACCGTACCGGCGATATAGCGTGCGGCGCTGCCGTAGCCCGGAGCGTGATCGGTCACCGCGATATCATTGTCGATGGTTTTGGGAATCCCGATCACCTGAACCGGAGCCCCGGCCTCGCGGCAGGCGCGGTACACTTTTCCGCAGGTATCCATCGTCCCGTTGCCGCCGTTGAAAAAGACATGGCGGATATTATGCTTTTGAAGAATCCGGGCGATTGCGGCATAGTCCCCGGCCTCAAGCGCGTCGCGGGATGTGCCGATCGCGGAGGCGGGCGTGGCGGGAAGCAGGGAAACCAACTCATCCGGAACCGTCTTCAGATCGAGAAACCGCTCCCGGAGAATGGCTCCGGACCCGCCGACCGCCGCATAAAAATGTTCGATTTCCCCATGCTTTCCGGCTTCGCGGACCGCCCCGTACAGCGACGCGTTCATCACTGCCGTGGGCGCACCGCCATGCACCACCAGAGCGTTGAATTTCCCCATAACAAGCCTCCTTGAAACTATTCCTCCGCAGCGGAGGGATCGGTGCTGCGCCGCACCACCATCTGCGCGCTGAACTTCCGCGTTTCCGGAACCTCCGAGCCGGTCTGCATCTCATAGAGCATTTCCACCGCGGCCTGCGCAATCTTCTCCTCCTGCATTTTCATGCTGGTCAGGGAGGGCGTCACCAGCTTACACACGCTGGAATCGTCGTATCCGATGATCCCCACGTCCTCCGGCACGCGCCGCCCGGAATGCAGGACCTGTTTCATCGCCACACAGGCCATGCGGTCGTTTCTTCCCAAAATCGCATCCACCGGGTGGCTCTGCATGTAATCAGCCAGCCTGCGCTGGACCTCCTCCTCCGTTGTGCATCCGGTGATCATGCGGCCCTCGCTTTCCAGGCCGCAGGCTTCCATACCGCGGATAAAGCCGCGGTAGCGGTTGTCACTCATATCGCTGAAATGATTTCTTTTGGAAATCCGGTCGATGTAGAGGATATGGCGGCGCCCCTGGTTGTAAAAATAGCGGACGCATTCCTGAGCGCCGTGATACAGGCCGGTGCCGATCTTCGCAACCCCTTCAAGCTGGGGATATTCCCGAGACTGCAGAAGCACCACGGGGATTCCGGCGTCGACAAACTCCCGGATATACGCATCCGGAAAGCTGATCGAGCTGATGATCACCCCGTCAAAGCGCCGCGCGATCACCTGCCGGATGAATTCCGGGTTGTTGCGGTTGGCGCACAGGCTGACCATTGAGCCTTTTTCATAGGCGAACCGGTCCATCTCCCCCACCAACCGGCCAAACCGCTCGTTGGTGGTGTTGTCAACAATAAAAATAATATGGTGACTGCTCTTTCCCTTGAGGGCGCGCGCGATGTTGTTGGGGGTATAGTGAAGCTCACGCGCGGCTTGCAGCACCCTCGCGCGCTTCTCTTTCTCAACATACCGGTTGTTATTTAGGACATAGGATACAACGGTAACACTCACCCCGGCACGTTTCGCCACATCGGCGCGCGTGGCACAGCGGATTTTGCTTTCTTCCGGCATGGCAGCCTCCTCCACGGATAAACCCGTGTGTATTTTTTACCTTATTATGCCCCCGGAGCTTCCGCTTGTCAAATTTTCCCTTTCTTTGCCGGGCCAAAGGGCAGGCCGCGGCGCCGCTTAGGCCTGATTCTCCGATCCGGCCAGGCGGATCACCTTCCGCACGTCTTCGATCAGGCGGTCGGAGGCATACTGGGATAAACGCCAGGCGTGGCCCTGATCAATCCCCTCGTCCAGACCCTGCCGGAGGTAATCCAAAAACCGGCAGCGGATCTGGGTGCCGAAGTTGATCTTGGCGACCCCGCATTGAATCGAAGCCTTTACCTGCTGATCCGACATCCCTGTGCATCCATGCAGGACAAACGGAATATCGGTAAACTCGCGGGAAGCCTCCAGCACGTCGATCCTCAGCTTGACCGGCCCGTTGTAAAAGCCGTGTGCGTTTCCGATTCCAATCGCCAGTGAATCGGGGCGGCAAAGAGTCAGAAAGCGCCGGACCTCCTCCGGGTCGGCCGCGTTGGTGCTGCCGCTGATTTTGCCCTGATCGTCCAGACGTGCCAGCTCTCCGATTTCAGCCTCCACCGGAACCCCCACCGCATGCGCCGCGCGGATCACCTCATTGGTGCGCCGGGCGTTTTCCTCCGCCGCACAAGCGGAGCCGTCGTACATCAGCGAGGTAAATCCGTACCGCAGCATTTCAACGCAGTGCTCAAAGGTATCGCCGTGATCCAGATGAATCGCAACCGGGACCGAAACCTGCTGTGCCATCCACTTGGCGGTTTCGAAAAACCACTGGTGTCCGGAGTAGGCTCCGGTGCTCAGGTAATGCGCCAGAATAACGGGAGAACGGCTTTTTTCCGCCGCAAGGCAGACCGCCCGTATGATATCGTAGTTTCCGCCCTGGGTGTTGATCGCCGGAACCGCATAGCGCCGCCGGTATGCCTTCTGAAGCATTTCGTAGGTTGTTGTCAGCATTTTTCTTCCTCAAGTCCCCAGCCGCTCGGGCAGGCTAAATTTTAACGACTACCTTCAGATAGTCCCCGGGATGCGCGGCCATGTCCCGGATGGTTTCCTCCACCTGATCCAGCCCCACCGTTTTGGTCAGCAGGCGCTCGATGGGAAGTTCCCTCTCAGCAAGCAGTTTGAGCGCCTCGGGAAACTTATGACAGGAATTTCTCGAGGGGCAGATGTCAAGTTCCTTCTGCATGATTCGAACCTGGTTGACCGAAACGGGGCCGTGCGGCCAGCCCACCAGCGCAATCCGCGCTCCATGGCAGACATAGTTGTGCATCTCGGCCAGAATCGGTGCGGCACCGGTGCATTCGATCATTGCCTCCGGAAGTTTCCCATTTGTAACCTCCCTGAGGTACTCCGTCAGATCTTCCTTTCCGGCAGAGTTAAAGACATGAGGGGTACCCAGCTCATGCTTTGCAAAATCCAGGCGTTCCTGCACAAGATCGACCAAAATCGGTACGGCGCCATAGCTGCGGCAGGCAAAGGAAGCCATCAGTCCGATGGTTCCCGCGCCGAAAATGACCACATGTTCCCCGCGCTTGACACGCGCCCGCGTCGCGCTGTGCAATCCAATCGTGAGCGGCTCGGCCAGCGCGGCGCGCAGAGAGTCCAAACTGGACGGAATCCGGTGAAGCAGGTGGGTCGGATGGGAAAAATATTCCGCCATCATACCGTTTTTATGGACGCCGCATACCCGAAGGTCGGCGCAGTTATTATACCGGCCCTCGGTACACATATGGCATCTGCCGCAGGGGACATAAGGCTCAAGCGCCACGCGGTCGCCAACCTCCAGATCCTCGTCGTTGTCGCCGATCTCAACAATTGTGCCGATTCCTTCATGGCCCAGTCCCTGAATTGGGTACTTCATCGTCGGATTGGTGCCGCAGTAAGCGGTCACATCCGAGCCGCAGATTCCACACAGCTCCATTTTGACCACAGCGCTTTTTCTGGTAAGAGGGGGACGCGGCAGATCCTCCAGAACAAGCTCTCCGGGTTCGTAAATTGAGAGTATCCGCATGTTATTCTTCCTCCGTATCGTTCTCCCGCACATAATCCAGGCCGTCCGGCATAATCCCCAGGCTCCACCCGCCGTCGGCGAAGAGAACCTGCCCCACGATATAATCGGACTCATCCCCTGCAAGGAACAGCGCCAGATTTGCGATTTCCTCTACCTTTCCGAAACGCCCGATCGGCGAGACGGAAAGAATCTTTTTCTCATCCAAAATTCCGGAGCGCAGCGGCCGCTTGACCATCTCGGTTTCAATCCACCCGGGTGCGATGGCGTTCACCTTGATGTGGTACATCGCCCATTCCGCGCCCAGCTGCATGGTGAGAAGGTTCACGGCGCCCTTGGTAATGCCATAGGGAGTGCGGCCCACATTAATCATCCTGCTGTTGCCGGAGGAAATATTGATGATGCTGCCTCCGCCCTGCCTGCGCATATACCGGCCAACCGCCTGGCAGCAGAAGAGCGGCGCCTTCAGATTGATGTCGATGACCTCGTCGAGCACCTCTTCGCTCAATTTTAAGGTGGGAACGGGGCGGGCGATTCCGGCGCAGTTGACCAAAATATCAATGCGTCCGTACCGCCGGACAAGCTCATCCGCCATCTCAAAGATGGCGGACCGGCTGCGCAGATCGATACGGTAAAAGCAAGCGCGCTCCCCCAGCCGGCGGGCGGCCTCCCCGCCTTCCTCCAGCACATCGGCGATGATGACCCGCGCGCCCTCCTGCACGAAGCGGGAGGCAATCCCGAATCCGATCCCGCGGGCGCCGCCGGTGATTACGGCGATTCTGTCTTTGAGACGATATGTAGCCACTGTATAATTTCTCCCTCAGCCTTATCGTCCTGACCTTAAGCCAGGTGGTTCTCTTTCATCACTTTACGGAAAAAGTCATCGATCAGACCGTCTTTTGACTCGCGCATATACTCAAACATCTTGTACCTCATTTTTTCCAGGATATCCCGGTACTCCGTTAACTCGATCAAATTGTTAAGCGCATGGGGGTCCAGTTCCTTGTCATAAAGCTCTTCCGGAACTCTATATTTGAAAAATTCGGCGCGATGCCGGATGGAAGGATCTGTTTTTCCTGCTTCCTCCATGGCCTTAAAGGTTAGCCCTTCAGTGGATTCGTTCAGAAACTCCGTTGTTCCGTTTGACCACCCATTGAAGATATATGCAAACCGTTTATCCTGCACACAGCGCATCGGAAAACTCAGCGGCCGTTTGGTAATATGGTTGTTGGCCGTCTTAAACATCAGGGTAAAAATATCTTCATGGCACTCCGCACCCGCGAGCAAGGTGTTTTTCATTGAGCGGCCGTCGAGTTCCTGAATGGCATCTAATCCAAGAATATCCAAAATCGTCGGCGTATAGTCAACACCGTTGATCAATGCCTCGCTGACGCTGCCGGGTTTGATCCGTCCCGGCCATCGGACGATATAAGGACTGCGGGTGCTGTTAAGATAACAATTCGTTTTGGCGTAGGGAAGCGCCATACCATTATCGCTGAGGAACAATACCATCGTATCATTCTCGTGTCCAGTGTCCCTCAGCGCATCCAAAATGCGGCCGACCGTCTGATCAGCGCGGTGCACTGAGGCGTAATACCACGCAAGTTCTTGCCGTACGTCCGGCAGATCCGGCAGGCAGCCGGGCACATAAACCTCTTCCGGGTCGTAGCTCCTCTCAGGATAATAGTGCCGCCCGAAATATTTGATTTCATCATCCGAACCAGCAAAAGGCCGGTGTGGGTCGTGAGAATTAATCATGGCAAAAAAGGGCTTGCCTGCCTGATTCGCATCCTCAAAGAGCTTCCGGCTTTCGTCGTAATAAACATTCGGATTACGTCCCTGCCCCATTTCTTCGGTGAGAGTTCTGACATAGGTGTCCCAGCAAAACTTCTCCTTGGGCGCAACATGATCCTCTTTCCCGATAATTCCGTTGTAGTAGCCATTTGCATGCAGCACCTCAGTCAGAGTAGTAACGCCGCAGTCGATATCCTCAAATCCTCGGGCACCATTGTGATGCGGATAACGTCCTGTCAGCAGCACGCTACGTGAAGGCTGACATACCGCCACCGTGATATGACCATGTTCCAGACGCATTCCCTCGCTGGCAAGGCGGTCCAGATTAGGGGTGATATCGGGCATGGGGTTTCCAAAGCATCCAACCGAATCACAATTCATGTCATCTGCCGTAATCAAAAGCACATTGGTTTGTTTTTTCATATTACACCTCTTCTATTGCTGCTTTTCCCTGCGGACAACGCCCTTTTTATCAATGGCATGCACAGAATCAATACCGCTATAATTAAAAACGTCAGGGACAGCGGCTTGGCGAAGAAAATAGAAATACTTCCTTTTGAAAGCACCATCGCGCGGCGCAGATTCGTTTCAGTCAGAGAGCCCAGTACCAGCGAAATGACAAGAGGAGAAAGAGGATACCCAAAACGTTTCATCCAGTATCCAAAGAATCCACAAATCAGCACAACAGCGATGTCAAAGACCATATTGCGAACAGAAAAGCCTCCCAGTGTGCAAAAGATCATGATGCATGGGATCAAAACCTCCACCGGCACCCGCGTGACATTGGTAAACAGCCGGAGAAAGAAACTCCCCTGCAGCAGCATAAAAAGATTAATCAAAATCAACCCCCCCATGATGCAGCAAACCCAAAATTTATCATCTGTGAACAGAGCTGGACCTGGGGTAATCCCTTGCATCGTCAGCGCCCCGAACATTACTGCCATTCCGGCATCCCCCGGGACGCCCAGCGTAAGCAGCGGAATCAGCGTAGCGCCCGTGACAGCATTATTTGCAGTTTCGGGTGCCACCACCCCTTCGAGGCAGCCATTTCCGAACTCCTCCGGGCGCTTCGAACGGCTGCGCGTGATATTATAGCTCAAAAATGCGGCAATTGCACCGCCTGTGCCTGGAACTGCTCCAATAAAGACACCTAGGAACGAAGAGTGAAGCATCGTCTTCCAATATCGAAAAATGTCTCTGATTTTCACCGTGGCTTTCTGGTATTCCAGAATTTTTCCGCTGCCCTTTTCCCCTGCGTAACTTTTCATAAGAATCTCGCCCACTGCAAATACGCCAAGGAGCAAAGCAGCAGTAGTAATTCCGCCCAGAAGCTCGCTACGTCCAAAGCGAAAACGGGAAATTCCTTCAAGCGGATCAATTCCCACGGTGGAAAGAAGCAGACCCAGGCCAGCCATCACAACTCCCTTGGCAATAGAACCGCCGCTGATGGAAATAACAACGCTCAATCCAAAAATACATAAGGAAAAATATTCAGCAGGTCCAAATTTCAAGGCAAACTGCGCCAGAAGCGGCGCCAAAAAAATAAGGGCAAGGCAACTGACCATCCCGCCAAAAGTGGAGCCTACCAATGCTGCCTTCAGCGCATCTCCGGCACGGCCCTGCTGTGCCATGGGATACCCATCCAAAACGGTAGCTGCCGCATTGGGTGTCCCCGGGGTGTTGATTAGAATCGCTGTAATCGACCCGCCATAGGTAGCTCCGCAATAAGCGCCCAACAGCAGAAACATTCCTGGAAGAGAGGACATCCCAAATGTAAACGGAAGCAGCACTGTAATGGCCAGAATAACCGAAAGCCCCGGCAGCGCGCCAATAATGATTCCCGCCGCCATCCCAAGATTCATCATCAGGAGATTTCCCGGTGCAATAATCTCTAACAAAATCTCTAACATCATGTCACCTCCAAATTTATGGCAGGTTTATCTTGAGCAGGTACTGAAAAATCAGATACATCAGCCCACCCACTATATATACACTGAGATAATGTTTCCAGTTTAAATCCCTTAGAACCAGTAATACCAGAGCCGGAGCAATTAAAGTTGCAATCAGATAACCAACCGTCTCAAATAGGATCATGTATAACACACAGCACGCAAAAACAAGCAGGGAACGAAACTCCTTCGCCCATTCAATTTTGTCTTTTATTTCTTTCTCCTGTATCTTCCTTAATTCAATATACCGGAAAATACTGCAAAACAACTGGACCAACGATGCAATCATCATAATTGCAATTGCAAAATAGGGGAACGTCCGGCTGGTAACACCAGTACTGCTTCCGCCCCACAGAGTGTTCAGGGTGATTTCCCTTGGAATTCCATAAAACGCCATAAACAGGCAAAATGCCAAAAAAGCAGAAGCGCAAGCCGCTTCCTGCACACATTTTTTCTGTGTCATAAATTCCCCTCTTTAGCGGACCGGGGCCCGTTTTATCCAAGCCCCGGTCATAAGATCCGCCATCGTTATTTGATATACTTGCTAATGATATTTGCATACATATCGGAGGCCTCTTTCAGTCTGGCGGTAAGTTCCTCCTCGGTATAAATATGATCCATCGTCTCATTCTGGGTTGCAAGAAATGTTTGATATTCTTCTCCAGCCAAAGTTTCATTAATTTGTGTTTTCAGCCAAGAAACAATTTCTTCTGGGGTGTCCTTGGCCACGGCAATCCAAAGGAATCCGGCGAAATTATCCATACCGGTAATTCCTTCCTCCCCGGCGCAAACGCTGTCGGGAAGCAGCGGACTGCGCTCATCGGAAAGCGTGAGCACATTCGTCAGTGTTCCGTCTTTAATGTAGTTGGTTGCAACGCCGATATCAAGAACAGCAACATCTACATGGCCACCCATAACAGCTGTCGCCGTTTCGGCAGTTCCGTTATAGGAAACAAACTCCGCATTGTTGATACCAAGCTGGTCCATAATCGACAGGAAAGCGAGATGTCCCACAGCACCGGCGTTAGCCGCCGTAAAGTAAACCGTTTCACCAGATTCCAGCTTTGCCTTCAGTGCATCCCAAGTATCCACATCGGAACCGGGAGCAGCGACGATACAGTTGACCGCCGGCTCATTCAGAGCAGCAATATGCCGGAAATCAGCCTGAGAATACTCTGTTTCAATTGTATTTGGTTGGATGACGAGTCCTGCAAAAGCGCTGCTCACAATGGTATACCCATCCGCCGGACGGTGGTAAGCCTCTGTAATGCCCAATGTCTGATTTGCCCCCGCCATATTGGTAACAGAAGTATTACCGCCAAGACTAACGGCATTATCAAGCGCACGAACATGCAAATCTACAGCTGCACCGGCATTCACAGGAACCAACCAATCAATCGTTTTCGCGGGATACCCCTCCGGTTGAGCATCCTCGGGCGCAGGTGCCTCACTTGCCGGAGCCGCCGAAGTGCTGCCCGCTGCAGAGGACGACTGCGCGGGGGCATTTGACGTACCGCAGCCCGCTGCCGTCAACATTAAAAGAATTGCGAGTGCCAGAGATGTAATCTTTTTCATCTTCCATCCTCCTCATAATGTGCATCCTTACGCATCTGTATCTACACGTGTGTATATCCGTTAAAAATAAAAATCTCTCCTCAAACTCAGCTTACGGAAAGATTTTCTAAGCAAAGCAAGCAATAAACACGTGTGTATAATGCGTTGTTATTTATTTTACTCACTGTACCTCAGATTGTCAAGGCTCTGCCTTGGTCTCCTCATGAAATCTACAATTTAAACAAGGATTCTCCTTCCGTATTGTTCAGCAATTCAAAATTTCCACTTTGATGCCTTTGAAAAATAACCTCCGTCTCATTTGGGTCCATTTCAGAATCAGCCGTTGATTGGCCCCTTAAACGGTCCTGCCGGACATGCCGCGGACCGGCGCTGTTCCACCCAAAGCAGAAGTGTCCACCGGCCGCGAGGAAGCCCGCACCGGCCCCATCATTGCGGATGGCTTTCCCTTTCGCTTGTCTCCCGGATGGGAATTAAAAGCTTGGTGACAAAACGGTCGAGACGCAGTTCCGCGGTCTCGTCAATGACGCCTTCCTTGTAGGAGTAGTCTCCCATTTCCAGCCCCTGTTCCTCAAAGAAGCGGAGCAGGCGGCGGTATGCCTGCTCCGGCTCGCGGTAATTTCCGCGCAGATAGAGGCAGGCATACCGCCCCGCGGGCCTGCAAAACAGATGGGGATCGTCCGCGGGCTGGTGAACCTTCGTAAAGAAATATGCATATTCATTGAATTTATTCATTTTGAGCGCCGTACTCGAAATCATCGCGCCAAAGGGGTATCCCTCCTGAAAATGGCGGCGTTCACAATACCCCAGATGTTCATAAAGCGCATGGGTAAAACGGTCGTGCGCATCGCTGTCAACCCGGGCGCTCAGAATAAAATATTCCTCCGGATGCTCTTCCAAAAAAGGGTCCTCAAACCGGTCCGGAGGAATTTCCGATGCCTCATGCAACAGCGCCAGCTTGGTATCAATCATCTGACGCACCCGTATCAGCTGGGAAATCTGCTCTTCCACACGCTGTTTCTGCTCTCCGAGCAGCGCGTGAAACCTCTGTGGGTCCCGCTGGTCGATAAAGCTCTTGATTTCCGCGAGGGACATCCCCATCTCCTTGAGCGCGATGATAATCTGAAAAAGGCCGTACTGTGCCTCGGTATAATACCGGTACCCCTTGGCATCCACCTTCCCGGGCGGCAGCAATCCGATCGCATCGTAATGGAACAGGGTCCTCTTGTTGGTGCCGCAAAGCTGTGCAAAGCGGCTGGTGGACAGGTAAGATGATAAATTTTTTTGCATATTTATACTTTTTCCTCTTGACTATACCGTAACGTTATACCTTATTATAGTAAATCATCAACGGCAGTGCAATAAGAAATTGCAAAATATGCCTGCTCCCCGCTGCAAAAATTTCGGCGGGTACTTTTGAAAAGGTGGAATGTCAAAATGAAAAAGCTTACCATCCTGCTGCTGGCGGTTCTGCTGCTCGTCGGAACTTTGAGCGCCTGCGGCTCCTCCTCCGGCGCGCCGGCCTCTTCGGCCGCATCCGCGGCTTCCGCCGCCTCCGGTTCGGAATCTCCGGCGCAGGAGCCGGAAAAGATCGGCGGTACCCTCAACCTGCTTGTCATGGCGGGCTACGAGGAGGATCAGATTATCAAGCCGTTTGAGGAAATGTACGGAGTAAAGGTCAACGCCAAAATTTACCCGACCTCGGACCAGATGTTCGCGATGCTCCAGAACGCCAAGGAGGGCGAATGGGATATCGTAACCCCCGACACCCCATGGGTGGACAAGCTGGTTCAGGCCGACCTCATCGACGAGCTCAACCCCGCCGACTATCCCGAGATCGAAAACTTCTACGACCGCTGGAAGGACTTTGATCAGGTCAAGGTGGACGGCAAGCTCTACGCAATGGTCAGCCGCTGGGGTTATTACGGCATCGTCTACAACTCCAATTACATCACCGAGGAGGAAGCATCCTCGACCAATATCATGTTCGACCCCAAGGTGAAGGGAAAGGTCGTCCTCTTCGACTGGTATCTGCCGAACATGGGCATTCTTTCCCGCTACACCGGAAACGAGCAGCCCTATGACCTGACCGCCGAACAGCTTGCCGGCGTCGAGGCCAGGCTCACCGAGCTCAAGCCTCAGGTCGGCATCATTGCGGCGACCAACGCCGACACAATTCAGGCGCTTGCCAACGAAAGCGCATGGATCAGCTTCGGCGGCGAGTGGCTGCAGGTCCTGCTCAAGGAAGAGGGGCGCCCGATCGAGGTCCTTGTTCCCGACGAGGGCGGCGTTTCCTGGACCGAATCGGTCTCAATCGTCAAGAGCAGCCAAAACAAGGAGGCCGCCAAGGCTTTCATCCAGTATCTCTCAACCCCTGAGGTGCAGGCCAAGCTGGCGTGGTCCAACGCGTTCCACTCCACCGTGCCCAACAAAAAGGCTCTCGATTATCTGACCGACGAGCAGGCCAAGCTGCTGCGGATGGACGACGAGGCCAAGATGGAAGAGATGCTCGCCAACATCGCCACCCGCAAGGTTCCGGAAAACGAGGCCGACTGGCAGGCGATCTGGGACAAGTTCAAGGGCTGACCGCTGATTCCATCCGAACTGCCGGAATACGGGGAACCATCCCGCGTTCCGGCTTTCGGTCTATTCTGTACCGGCAAGGGGGGGAGCCCCCCATATCCAAAGAGGAGAGAAAATCATGCCAGAACAAATTGACGTCCAGCTCGATCAGGTGACCAAGCGGTACGAGGGAAGAACGGTGGTCGATCGGCTCAGCCTCTCGGTTGAGCGAGGGACCTTCCTTTCGATCCTGGGGCCGTCGGGCTGCGGAAAAACCACCACCCTTCGAATGATCGGCGGATTCATCACCCCCGACGAGGGCAGTGTGCGGATCGCCGGAGAGGACGTGACCGATCTGCCGCCCTCCGCGCGCAGCACCAGCATGGTGTTTCAGGACTACGCCCTGTTTCCGCATATGACGGTGGCGGACAACATCGGCTTCGGTCTGCGGATGCAGAGGGTCAAACGGCCCGAGGCGCGGGAGCGGATCGAGAAGGCCCTTTCCATGGTGGGCCTCGCGGGCTATGGCCGCCGCAAGCCCAGCCAGCTTTCGGGCGGGCAGCGCCAGCGGATCGCCCTCGCCCGCTCCCTGGTGCTGCATCCCACCATCCTGCTGCTTGACGAGCCGCTCGGCGCACTCGACGCGCAGATCCGCAAGCAGATGCAGTTTGAGCTCAAGCAGCTTCAGACCTCGCTCGGCCAGACCTTCGTTTACGTCACCCACGATCAGGAGGAAGCCATGACCATGAGCGACCGGGTCGCCATCATGCGCGGCGGTGTCATCGAGCAGCTCGGCACCCCGGACGAGGTCTACGACCATCCGCGCACCCTTTTTGTGGCGCAGTTCCTCGGGGAATGCTCCTCCGTCCGCGGCCGCTGCGAGGAAAACGGCAGCTTCTTCAGCGACACTCTCGGCCGCCTGCATGGGCGGATTACCGGCGTCCCCTTTTCGGGACCGGCCGTCCTCTGCATCCGACCGGAAAATATCGTCTTCTCTCCGCGCGGGGCGGAGAGGACGGATCACGCCTTCTCCCGCCCCGCGGTCATCCGCCAGCGGATGTTCAAGGGCCTCAACACCTGGCTCTGCGCCGACTGCTGCGGAGAACGGATCATCTGCGAGGTGATCGGAAAATCCGCTCTGCGCGAAGGAGATGAGATTTCGCTCTCGTTTGACCCGCAAAACGCCGTGATCGTCCCCGACCCCGGCGAGGAGGATCCGGCGGTGTCCGGGCAGGAGGTGGAGGCATGAGTCCGCTCGAACCCGTACGTCACCGCGGCGCCTCCAACCGCTCGGCCGGCTGGCTTCTGCCCCTTTCCGGCTGGATGGTGATTTTCTATCTGATTCCGCTCGTCTTTATCATCGGCACCAGCTTCCGGACGATGGTCAACTACCAGCTCACCAGCGAATTCACCATGCAGAACTACCTTGCGATTTTTGCGGAGCCGCTCTACTGGAAGGCTCTGAGGGTTTCTCTTCTGCTCGCCGTCAAGGTGGTGGCAATCACCACCCTGATCGCCTATCCGCTGGCGATGGTTCTGGTGTTTATCGTGCCCAAACGCTGGCGCACCTTCTTCCTGATTCTGATTATCGCTCCGTTCTGGACCAGTTATCTGATCCGCGCCTATTCGTGGTTCATTGTTCTGGGAAACAACGGGATTCTCAACCTGCTGCTCAAAAGCCTCGGTCTGATCGGGCAGCCGGTGCAGATTCTTTATACCGGAACCGCAACCACCATCGGATTGGTCCACTATCTGCTGCCGATCATGACGCTGACCATCTACACCACGCTGGAGAACATCGACCCCAAGCTGCTCGAGGCCGCGAATGATCTCGGCGCGGGCGGACTTCGCAGTTTTTTCCATGTGATTCTTCCGCTGTCCGCGGGCGGACTGGTCAACGGGATGATGTTCATTTACATCCTTGCCTTCGCCGACTTTGTTTCACCCGCGACGCTGGGCGGACAGACCGAACGGGTTTTCCCCCAGTTGATTGTGGATGCGGTGCAGTGGAACATCAACTGGCCTTTGGCCTCCGCCCTCTCCATCGTGATGGTTGCGGCGATATTCCTTGTATTGCTGGTGCTTTCGCTGTTCCGCAATATCGGCAGCCGTGAGAATGGGGGGAGCGGAAAATGAAGCAGTCTCCAAAACTCAAGCTGGTCGGCTGGATTTATCTCATCCTGGCCATGATTTTTGTTCTCGGGCCGATTTTGGTCACCATTGCTTTTTCCTTTAACCTCGACCGCTTTTCCAGCCTGCCCTGGCGCGGCTTTACCCTGCAGTGGTATGAAAAAATGTTTTCCAACGAGGATATTATCCATTCGCTCGGGAACAGCGTCATGCTGGGGGTCTGCGTCTCGCTGACCGCCGTACTGCTCGGCTTTACCGGAGCCTATGGACTGCGGCACTGGAAATCGAAATGGAAGGGCGCCTATATGCTCGCTTCCATCTCTCCCCTTGCAGTGCCGTGGACACTGATGGGCCTCGCCCTGCTGATCTTTTTTAACCGCATCAATCTGCCGATGTCGGTCGTGACCGTCTGGATCAGCCACGTGGTGTTCACGGCTCCTCTGGCGCTGACCATCATCAACGCCCGAATGCAGACGATTCCCAAAAGCATGGAAAACGCCGCATGGGACCTCGGGGCGGGAAGCCTGCAAACCATGTTCCTCGTCATTCTGCCTCAGACTCTGCCCGGCATCGTCGCGGCGGCGCTGCTGACCTTCACCATCAGCTTTGACGAGTTTATCATCGCATGGTTTGTCTGCGGCTTCGATCAAACCCTTCCGGTCTACATCTACAGCATCATCCGCAGCGGCGTCAGCCCGACCATCAATGCCATCGGCACGATGGTGTTCTGTATTTCAATCACGCTGGTGAGCATCGCGCAGGTGCTCCAGCGCAAAAAGGATTAAGGAGGGAATTCCCCAATGGCAAAAGAAATGATCCGCATGACCTGGCCGGAGTTTGCCGAAACCGGCGACTGCGCCGTAGCCCTCTGCGTCGGCTCGGTCGAACAGCACGGCCCGCATCTTCCCTTTACCACCGACCTGCTCATCCCCTATGATATCTGCCTTGAGCTTTCGGAGCGGTGCGGCCTTCTGGTGGCTCCGCCGGTCTATTACGGCTACCGCTCCCAGCCGGCCACCGGCGGCGGAATGTCCTTCCCCGGCACCACGGCCGTTTCGGCCGCCACTCTGATGAAGCTGGTGGAAGAAATTCTCTGTGACTTCCACCGACAGGGAAAGAAGAAATTCCTGCTGATGAGCGGGCACTACGAAAACACCGCCTTTCTGTCCGAGGCGGCCTACCTGTTCACCGAAGCCCATCCCGACGCCAAAGTGGTCATGATCAACTGGTTCGAGATGCTGCGGCCCGAAACGCTTGAGAGACTCTTTGACGGCAAGTTCCCCGGCTGGGAGGTCGAGCACGCGAGTCTGACCGAAACGGCCCTGATCATGCACTACCACCCCGATCTGGTACACCCTGACCGAATCCCGGATCAGGAGGGTAAGCCGTTCTGTCCCCGCCCCACCGTCTACCCCGAGCCTGCCGGACTGGTGCCGCCCAGCGGCATCCTTTACAGCGCCAAGGGAGCCACAGCTGAAATCGGCGGGGCGATGGCGGAGGAGATCGTCGATGCCATCGCCGGGGTCCTCGCCGACGAATTTTAGCGGCTTTCGGATGATAAGCCGGGGAGCCCGGCAAGAGCCGCCAGGCCACTGCAAAACCCGGCGCGGGCAATGCCCCGCAAGGCGCTGAGTTCTCCGCGCCGTAGGTACCCGGCCTTCTTTTCTCCGGCGCCGAAAAGGTCTTTCGATCCTTGCCGCGGCCGGCCGGGTGCAGCTTTTTCCGCCGGGAGGCCCCTGGCGTGATATCAACTCTTCATCCCCTTTGGCAGAGCTGAAGCCTCCCATTTTACGAATCAAAACCACGCGTTGAACGCGTGATATGCACCAGCGCTAAAAGGGCATGCTGCCGGATCACTTTTTAAGAGACATCGAATTGTTTTCTTATGCATCACATGCACTGCAACTGCTAAAGCAGTCACTTTCTCCTTTAATTGACCTTCTCCGCTTCTGAATATTTGTCATTTCGCCGCACTCAACGCGATAAGCTAAAGATTTTTCCGCCCACCGGCATAGCTGGTGATTGCTGTCGCTAAAGCTGCAAAGCAAGCAGCCCCCGGGTTCCGCACAGCAAAATATGTGCGGAACCCGGGGGCTGCACCGTCAAAAGCGCCGGTTCCTCCGCTTGATTCCGAAGCGGAGGAACCGGCGCTTTTCCAAGAATTACCCGGATATGGGGAAAAGAGGCAGATTTCCCAAGCGAATGATGCCCTTGTGCTTTTCGGGATCTCCCTCGGTCAGGATGCAGACCTTTCCGATCACATTGCCGCCGGCCTTTTCGACCAGTGTGCGGATCGCCTCGATCGATTCACCGGTGGAAATCACATCATCGACCAGCAGGACACGCCTGCCGCGGATTTTCTCGGCGTCCTGTCCATCCAGACAGAGGTGCTGCTCCTTCTGGGTCGTGATGGAATTCACCGTCACGTCCATGGGGTGCTCCATGTAAGGCTTGATGCTTTTGCGCGCGACGATATAGCGGCTCATGCCGAGCCGGCGGGCCAGCTCATGGGCCAGGGGAATCCCCTTAGCCTCGGCGGTCACCAGCCAGTCCGCCTCTGGGACCATGTCTTTCAGAGCCTGTGCCGCGGCGCAGACCACCTCGCAGTCGCCCAGCATGACGAAGGATGCAACGGCCAGCCGATCGGAAATCTGAACGATGGGCAGGCGCCGTTTTACCCCCGCCACCGTGATATCATAAAACTTCTCCATGGCATTTCTCCTTCTTACACCATTCCGAAGGGAACCGCCAGAAGCTTGACGACGATGCCCGCGAGGATTCCGAAGAAGGGGTCGGTTACGGCGGTGACGGCGAGGGTGGTGCCGCAGGACAGTGTCCCCAGGGGATCGTTGCCCGAAAAGGCCAAAAGCGCGTTTTCAGGAACGGTGACAAATACGCCCAGCACAAACAGCGTTCCGGCAATCGCCTGAACAGGGACAAACTTTGCAATCTTGGGGAGGACTCCCGCCAGCAGAATCACCATCATGATGCCCATCAGCAGGATCGCCGCCCATTTGGGATTGGGGGTGGCGGCGGTTGCCGAAATGATCACCGACACAGGGGAACCGCCGAAGATGGAGGAGACACAGTCGGCTACGCCGGAATAAATCGAGATATGGTCGGCGTTGGCGGTGGTTCCGGCGATGTCCGCCGTGATGCCGCCGTAGGCGATGTTGCCGCCGATCGTCAGGCAGATGACACTGAGCGCGCCGCGCAGGACGGTGAAGTTCATCGTCAGCTTCTGCAGCTTGAATTTGCTTTCATTGACATTGCCGACCTCCACCTTTTCCTTGAGGAAGCAGGCGGCCAGCGAGGTGACGACAACGCCGGCGACGATGGTGTAAACCAGATCCATGGTCATGGCATAGACCAGAATGGCGACGATCATCGAGATGGTGCCCAGGCGGACATTTTCCTTCACCAAATCCATGGCGGCCTTTGCCAGAATAATGCCGACGCCGGACATCATGGCGCAGATGACGTCCTCCCCGGCGAAGTCCACCACCGTCTGCAGCAGGCCCAGCGCGCCGATCATGGTCATAATCAGCCCGCCCAGAAAGATGATCGAAACACGCTCCTGCTTGTTGCGGCCGATGGTGCCGCCCAGGGTGATCGTCTCAGCCTGGAAGGAGATCGGCACAACCGAATTGAAGGCCAGACAGCCGACAATGCCGACTGCGTAAGCCAGCGCGGAAGGAATCATCGCAAAGCCAAAGGACATGGCCAGAATGGCCTGGGTCGTGGCGTCCAGACAGCCGGCGATTGCGGAAAGAATATCGGTAATGGTTAAAGCCATTGGAATCAATCCTTCTCTTCTTAAAATTTTTTATTCCTGAACCACGAGATCGACAAATCTGCCGTTGGTAACGTCCACCAGTCCGCGGTTGGAGAGGCCGCCCTCCGGAATGACCACCAGAGCCAGCAGCAGGCTCAGGGTAAAGACGGCGTCATTCAGGGTGCCGCCCAGCTCCTCATAGGCCTTCTGAAGCGCAAGGAAATCGCCCTCCAGCTCCCGGAAGGACTTGCCGGACATAATGCCGAAGATCGGCATTTCAATTCTGGCCAGAATTTTGCCGTCGGCCGCGAGCACAACGCCGCCCTGCATCCGGGCCACTTCGTTGACAGCCAGACAGATATCGCTGTCGCTGACGCCGACCGCGGTGATATTCTGGGTATCCTGCCCGATTGAGCCGGCAATCGCACCCTTCTTCATGTGATAACCGCGGATAAAGCCCAGGCCATAACCCTTGCCCCTGCCGTAACGCTCGAGGGTAATCCCCTTGAGGATATCCTTTTCAGGGTCGGAGAAGAGCTGTCCGTCCCGCGCTTTCAGCTCGTCCTGCTCAAGCACGGTGGCCACCGTCCTGTCGATCACGGTGATGATTCTCACCCGTGCGGCATCCCTGCCCGCGGGCGCGTCGATTCTCAGATCTCCGGGCTTCAGCTCCTTGAGCCTGATGCTGTTCAGGGCATATTCGGGATATTCCATGCGCTCGAGCTTGAAATCGCGGGGCACTTCGTTTCCGTCGATAAAGACCTGTACGGTTTCGAAGTCCTTCAAATCCTTCACCAGCACCATATCCGCTTCATAGCCGGGAGCAATGGCTCCCACCCGGTGGTCGATGCGATGGGCGCGGGCCACATTGATAGTGGCCATCTGCACAGCGGTCATGGGGTCCACCCCCTCGGCCACGATCTGGCGCAGCGCGTAGTTCATATGGCCCTTATGCACCATGTCGCTGACGTTGATGCAGCCGTCGGTGGCCAGCAGCAGCCGGGAGGTATCGGCCCCCTCCAGCCGCCGGAGCAGTTCGCCCGCCGAGGCGGGCTCCGCCAGAGAGCCGCGGCGGATGATGACGTGCACCCCCATCGAATACTTTTCATACATCTCGTCCACCGTCACCGATTCATGATCGGTGCGGATCGGCCCGGTACCGAAATAGGCCTGTGCGTCCATGCCGGTGACCTCCGGGGCGTGTCCGTCGAAGAGCAGCTCATTTTCCCGGCCGTACGCCAGGATCTTCATGATCTCCTCCTCCTGATTGAGCACGCGGGCGAAATCCATCGTCTCGGCGATTCCCTTCACCAGAGGGATGCCGCGGCTCTCCACCAGCGAATCCAGCGTCACTTCAAAACCCGCGTCCTCAAACACGGGAGCGGAGGGCACGCAGGGCGGAGTCATCAGGATCGCTTTCAGCGGGGTCGCCTGAAATTCCTTCGCGAGAAGAGCAACGCCCCTGTTCCCCATGACGTTTGAGGTGTCGTGCGGGTCCAGCAGAACGGTGGTCGTTCCCCAGGGGAGCACCCCCTCCGCAAAGGGGATCGCCGAAACATAGGCCATCTCCACGTGGGTGTGCGCGTCGATCAGGCCCGGAATCAGATACCTGCCCTGCGCATCCACCAGCTTTTCCGCCTCAGGGCCTTCTCCTGCGGGAAAAATTCCGGCAACCACGCCGTCGGAGACCGCCACATCCCGCAGCGCGGCCGACTTCAGAAATACGTTCACCAGATTGGCATTTCTGATGACAAGGTCGGCCTTGGCCTGTTTATGGGCCACGTCCATCCTTCTTTTGATTTTCGCGATTTGTGCTTCCAGCTGCATGTTTTCCTCCTGCTCATTAGAAATGGCTGACATCTCTGCCAGCCTGGGAAATACGCCTGTTTCTAGTATAAACCATCCAAAAAGAAAGAAAAAGGGACAAAAAACACGATAAGTCCGCCCTTTTCGGCGGTATCATCGGGAATTCTCACAAAGGCGGCCTCTGCGGCGGCGAAATTCGGCAAATTCCGGCCCTGTCCTTGAAACTTTTAAAGAAAAAATGACCCGGCGCCATAAAATGGCCGCCAAAAGTCCCCCTATTTGCATAGGGACTCTTGTTAATAAAAAGTCCGGTACCGCAAAACCGCTCGCCAAAAGCGTTCATTCGCATAGAGCCCTTCGTTAACAAAAAGATTCTGTAGCATGAAAACACTCGTTATAATCAGCCCGTTCCCGTAGAACCCTTTGTTCATAAAAGGGCCGGCTCCATAAAACCGCTTGTTCAAAGTGTCCATTCGCATAGAGCCCTTCGATAACAAAAAGACCCTGTACCATGAGAATGCCTGTTACAATCAGTCTGTTCTCATAGAACCCCCATGAACAAAAACGGCGCCGCAAAGCCGCTCGTTAAAATCAGCCCGCCGCATGATTTTGATCACACGGCGGGCTGATTTCCCGCTCAGATATCCTCGACGAAGAGGACCCCCTCGACGTTGCGGATCATCTCGATCACATCGTTAGGATCGCTGTCCCGTCCGGTGCGCTGAAGGTCAAGCAGGATCTCATTGCTCCCGCTCGTGTTCTCGTGGTTGAGATATTCGACATAGGCCATGTGCCAGCCCTTCTGCCGCAGCGCGCG
>JACRTB010000016.1 GCA_014385025.1 Yanshouia hominis
CGTCAGGCGCAGCGGGCGGCACAGCAGGACCCTTCTTTTGCAGTCAATGTGGAAGCTCTTACCGCCGCCCAGCCCAAAGACCTGGATGCGTCGGAAATTGAGGTGCGTCTGGGCGCTACATGGATCGACAAGGAATATATCCAGCAGTTTATGTATGAGACCTTTAATACCCCGTTTTATCTCCAGCGCAGTATCGGGGTCAACTATTCGTCCTTTACTGCTGAATGGCAGATCAAGGGGAAATCTTCTGTATCCTACAACGATGTGGCAGCTTATACTACCTACGGAACCAGCCGTGCCAATGCCTACAAGATTTTGGAGGACAGCCTGAACCTGCGGGATGTCCGCATCTATGACACCATAGAGGACGCAGACGGAAAAGAGCGCCGCGTACTGAACGCCAAGGAGACCACCCTGGCTGCTCAAAAACAGCAGGCGATCCGGGAAGCCTTTAGGGACTGGATCTGGAGAGACCCGGAGCGTCGCCAGACTTTGGTGCGCCAGTACAACGAAGAAATGAACGCTACCCGTCCCCGCGAGTATGATGGCAGCCATATCACTTTTGGCGGCATGAACCCGGCCATTACCCTGCGGGAACACCAGAAAAGCGCCATCGCCCATGTGCTGTATGGAGGAAATACCCTGTTGGCACATGAAGTAGGCGCAGGTAAAACCTTTGAGATGGTGGCCGCTGCGATGGAAGCCAAACGCCTGGGACTGTGCCAGAAATCTCTTTTTGTGGTTCCCAACCACCTGACCGAGCAGTGGGCGTCGGAGTTTCTGCGCCTCTATCCTTCCGCCAATATCTTAGTCACCACCAAAAAGGACTTTGAGACCCATAACCGAAAGAAGTTCTGCGCTCGTATTGCGACGGGTGATTATGATGCCATCATCATGGGACACAGCCAGTTTGAGCGTATCCCCATCAGCCGGGAGCGTCAGGAACGGCTTCTCTATGAGCAGATCGACGAGATCACCGAGGGGATTGCAGAGGTACAGGCCAGCGGCGGCGAGCGTTTTACCGTCAAGCAGCTGGAGCGTACCAGAAAGTCTCTGGAAGCCAGACTGGAAAAGCTACAAGCCGAAGGGCGAAAAGACGATGTGGTAACCTTCGAGCAGCTGGGTGTAGACCAGTTGTTCGTAGATGAGGCTCATAACTATAAAAACCTGTTTCTATACACCAAGATGCGGAATGTGGCTGGTCTTTCCACATCGGACGCGCAGAAATCCTCCGATATGTTTGCCAAGTGCCGCTATATGGATGAGATCACCGGAAACCGTGGCGTGATTTTTGCCACCGGCACCCCGGTCAGCAACTCCATGACCGAGCTTTACACCATGCAGCGTTATCTTCAGTATGAACGCCTGCAAGAACTGAACATGACCCACTTCGACTGCTGGGCTTCCCGATTTGGAGAGACCGTCACAGCATTGGAGCTGGCACCGGAAGGCACCGGCTACCGGGCAAGAACGAGATTCAGCAAGTTCTTTAATCTGCCGGAGCTGATGAACCTGTTCAAAGAAGTGGCGGACATCAAGACCGCCGACCAACTGAACCTGCCCACCCCGGAGGTGGAATACCACAACATCGTGGCGCAGCCTACCGAACATCAGCAGGAAATGGTCAAGGCCCTTTCGGAACGGGCATCGCTGGTACACAGTGGAACCGTTGACCCATCCCAGGACAATATGCTCAAGATTACCTCGGATGGCCGCAAGCTGGGGCTGGACCAGAGGATTGTCAACCAGATGCTGCCGGATGAAACTGGCACAAAGGTCAATCAGTGCGTGGACAACATCATGCAGATCTGGCGGGACGGCAAAGCTGACAAGCTGACCCAGCTGGTGTTCTGCGACATTTCTACACCGCAGGCAAAAGCTCCTGCAAGCAAGGCGGCGAAAACGTTGGATAATCCACTGCTTCACGCATTGGAAGGCGCTGTGCCTCTGCCGGAGCAGGAACCGGTCTTTACGGTATATGATGATATTCGTCAGAAACTCATTGCCCAGGGGATGCCTGCCGACCAGATCGCTTTTATCCATGAAGCCAATACCGAAGTGCGAAAAAAGGAGCTGTTCTCTAAAGTCCGCACCGGCCAGGTTCGTGTCCTTTTAGGAAGCACCGCAAAGATGGGCGCAGGCACCAATGTGCAGGACCGTCTGGTGGCACTTCATGACCTGGACTGTCCGTGGAGACCGGGAGACCTTGCCCAGCGCAAGGGCCGTATCGAGCGCCAGGGTAACCAGAATCCTCTTGTCCATGTGTACCGCTATGTGACCGAAGGAACCTTTGACGCATACCTCTGGCAGACGGTGGAGAATAAGCAAAAATTCATCAGTCAGATCATGACTTCTAAATCGCCGGTGCGCTCCTGCGATGATGTGGACGAAACAGCACTTTCCTTTGCCGAGATCAAGGCTCTGTGTGCCGGAGATCCCCGTATCAAGGAGCGTATGGATTTGGATGTGGAGGTATCCCGCCTGAAGCTGATGAAAGCCGACCACCAGAGCAAGCAATATCGTCTGGAGGACCAGCTGCTCAAATACTTCCCGGAGGAGATTGAAAAGCACAAAGGTTTTATCAAGGGCTTTGAATCTGATCTGGAGGTTTTGGCAGCTCACCCGCACCCAGAGGACGGCTTTGCCGGTATGGAGATTCGTGGAGACCTGCTGACCGATAAGGAGAACGCTGGTGCAGCTCTTTTGGATGCCTGCAAGGAGGTCAAAACCTCCGATCCGGTGCAGATCGGCAGCTACCGGGGTTATGCCATGTCCGTGGAATTTTCCGCCTGGAAACAGGAATATACGCTCCTGCTGAAAGGACAGATGACCCACCGGGCAACCCTTGGTACAGACCCTCGCGGAAATCTTACCCGTATCGACAATGCCCTCGCCCAGATGCCCCAGCGTCTGGAGGCGGCAAAGGCCCAGCTGGATAACCTCTATCAGCAGCAGGCTGCCGCAAAGGAGGAAGTCGGAAAGCCATTCCTTTATGAAGAAGAACTGAGAAGCAAAAACGCCCGTCTGGTGGAGTTGGATACCCTGCTCAACATCGACGGAAAGGGGCAGGCACACACCGAGTCTGTTGTTGCCAAAAGCACACGGCCTTCGGTGCTGGATACCCTAAAACGCCCGGTGCAACCCCGTAGTACAGACAAGAAACCAAAACAGCATGAGGAGGTGCGATAACATGAATACTAACGATCTGAATACAGCCCTTTATGAAAAGATGGCTGCCGAACAGGACAAGTTCCGGGACTGGCTGAAAAGCCAGCCCCCGGAAGAAGTCTTAAACCATGCCTATGAGTACACCATCCGCGAGGACATCGTGATGGCAATGGAGGAACTGGAGTTGACCGACACCCAGGCTCAGGCACTTTTGGAATCTCCCTCTCCGCTGGCGGATGTGTACCGCTATTTTGAAAAGCTGGAGACCGGCTATATGGATGTGATCCGGGACAGCATTGAAAGCCGTGCCGACGATGTGTGCAGAGCCAAAGAGGAACTGCGAACAACACCGGTCTATCCACATTCTGCTGCCTATGCGTCCGAGCATGGGGAAATGGCACAGTACAACCTCTCATATCAGGCGAACAGCGCCTGCAAAGAAGCCATTGAGCAGACCATCAGCGCCCACTATGCAGAGAATCGGCTGGATACGGAGGCGGCGGTCAAAGATGTGCTGGAAAAGTTCGGGACGGAACGGGTACAGTTTATTCTTGCCAACACCATCCAGCGCAAGAACTATGACGGGCGTATCTCTCAGGACAATAAAGCATGGGCAAAAAACATTCCTACGCTGGAGGACAGCGGCGCTTCCCGCCACTGTGCCTATCTGGTGGTAGATCAGGTCAATCCCGGTTTGACCGACCTGTTCACCAGACAGTTCCGAAAAGTCGCTCAAGAACAGCAGAAAAGTTCTGTCCTGCAAAAGCTCAAACAGGAGTTGCCCGCCCATAAGTCTGCCGCCCCGAAAAAACGGGAGCCGGAGCGATAACCATGGCAAAGCGCAAGCGGGATGTTCCGGTTTTGTTTTGGGTGTCCGCAGAAGAACTGGAGCTGATCCATCAAAAGATGCAGCAATACGGGACAGAGAATTTGAGTGCTTATCTGCGGAAAATGGCGCTGGATGGTTATGTGGTCAAGTTGGAACTGCCAGAGCTGAAGGAGTTGGTCTCCCTGATGCGCCGAAGCAGCAACAACTTGAACCAGCTGACCCGCAAAGTGCATGAGACCGGGCGGGTTTATAATGCTGACTTGGAGGATATATCCCAGCGGCAGGAACAACTGTGGGAGGGTGTGAAGGAAATCCTTACCCAACTCTCCAAACTTTCATAACAGGGATAGATACTCCATTTGCGGAGGGAGGAACGGCGTTTCTTCGCCGCACCTTCCTCCGCTTTTTCTTTTTGTCTGTATCCTTGTCTTTTGCCTGTCCGTACCGGATAATATGAGTAGAATAAGAAGCGTAGCAAAGGAGTGAAAACAGATGCTGACCTTTGAAAAGGTGCTGGAGATTTTTGCGGATTACCTGACCGCAGACGAGACCATAGAAGTTTATATCAGCCGCCATGGATGTGTAAGAGTTGAATTTGACCAAGATTTTCACTATTGCTCTGGCGAGGTGTGCCATACTCCCAAGGAACTGTTCAATCTCTTAGCTGATGATTACCGGACTTATGTGGAGATTGAACTGACCAAAGGCAGACGGGAGTTGACGGAAGATGATGAGAGAGAAGCGGATGCCCTGTGCAAACGGTATCTGGAGCGTTGGAAGGAGGAACAGGAATGAAGATTTTGAAATGTCTGCTGATGATCGTAACTGCACCGGTCGTTTTGGTGTTGACGCTTTTTGTCTGGCTCTGCACGGGGCTGATCTACATATCCGGTCTGGTGCTTGGTCTACTAAGCACGGTAATTGCTCTGCTTGGCGTGGCTGTGCTTATTACCTATTCCCCGCAGAATGGTGCAATTTTGCTGATTATGGCATTTTTGATTAGCCCGATGGGGCTGCCGCTGGCTGCGATCTGGCTGCTGGGAAAGGTGCAGAGTTTGAAATTTGCGATCCAGGATTGGGTGTATGGGTAAATGATGTGAATATAATTTGGAATGAAAAAGAAGCAGGACAATGGGAGATGAGACCCAATGCCCTGCTTCTCTGTTTATTCGGAACGAACTGTAATATATTTTTGATTGCGACTTTTAGGTTTATCGGGAATAGTCATTTCTAATTGCCCGGATTCTAAAAGCGGATTGATATGCTTCAAGGTGAAGTTTCTTAAATCTTTGAAGCCGCAAAATACTGCAAGCTCTTTCTTGGATTTTGGTGTTGTGCAAAAAGCCAAAATCTGTTTGGATACCGTTGATAGTTCAATAACTTGGTGGGTAACTTGGTGGATAACTTGGTGGGCGTCACCCTCTAAGTTGTAGTTTACATTTTTCAAGATGACTCTGAAATCTGTCGCTGTTGAGGAAAATTCGGGCTTATATGCCTCTGTGTATCCAGGCAGCTTTTCGGTTTCACTGACGATTTTGCGTAGGCCACTTCCACGGCGTTCCATGTACTTCATGCGGTGGAACAGGTCAGCAATCACAGGGTTTCGTCGCATCGAACGGATACTGTAAATATCGTATTCCTGAATTGAGCCGCCGCCAAACATACCGCCCGGAGATGTGATTTCCACCCGATCATCAAACATATCAATATGGATTTCGCTGCCAAGTACAATATAATCACGATGGATAAGCGCATTAACAAGAGCCTCTGTCACAGCTCGTTCAGCATAATCTGGCTTGTCTACACGATACTGTGCCTCTTTGACAAAACGGACTTTGGAATTATTGCGAATAAATTCACTGCCGCTTTTCAGTAGATAAATCAGATTCCCTTCGTATTCTTTATCGTCCAGTGCATCATCAAAGATAGAGCCTTTTTCCAAGCCATTCCACCGGGTACAGAACATACGGGAGTTATAAACTGTGTGCTGATCGGTCATGAGCTTTCCGGCATTGGTCAAGACCCCATTTTTGTCAGCCAAACCGAAGGAAACATAATCGGATGGCTCAAAGCGGAGGCCGGTTCGTTCCAGATAGGTTGCCTCCAGGAGTGTGAAGCTGTAATCCTTTTTCACAGCTTCTGTTGTTAAGGTGTCAAAGGACTGATTGGTTCCCTTTAAGATCAGTTCATTTACAATGTAATCCGGGGCAATTACGCTTTCATTTCCAACACGGATATATGCTTCCATCACTCCGTCTGCCTTGTAATAATATGGGGTGCTGCGGCCGGGAGAAACCTCCAGAGCTAATAGATTTTTACCATCTTCCTGTAATGGTTTTAAGATAAACTGAGGTAGTGGTGTGATACGTTCTTTGATTAAGCGGCTGATCGCTTCAGCATCCTTTTGAACATCGGACAAGCCGATAGGCTCCCGGTCATCGGAGACTCCGAAAAACAGAGTGCCGCCGATTCCATTGGAAAAGGCACTGACACTTTTTAACCAGCTTTTTGGCTTTTTTGTTTCGAGAGCAACTTTGAAATCACATTCCGTTGCTTCGGCAATGAGCTGTTCTATCATAAAATCCCTCCTTTGAGGTTGTAGAATGTTCTTTTTTATTATACCCAGCGGAGAAAGTTATTGCAACGATAGAAGCAAAGAGTTCAGCGAAAAAATATTTATGAGAGGAGGGCCTTCTATTATGGCAACTACAAGAATCATGCCGCTTCATGTTGGCAAGGGTCGCACAGAAAGTCGGGCAATCAGTGACATCATCGACTATGTAGCAAATCCACAGAAAACAGATAACGGCAAGCTCATTACCGGCTATGCGTGTGACAGCCGGACTGCGGATGCGGAGTTCCTTCTGGCAAAGCGGCAGTACATTGCCGCTACCGGACGGGTGCGCGGCGCAGATGATGTGATCGCCTATCATGTGCGCCAGTCCTTCCGCCCTGGTGAGATTACCCCGGAAGAAGCAAACCGGCTGGGCGTAGAATTTGCAAAGCGTTTTACTAAAGGCAATCATGCCTTTGTGGTCTGCACTCACATAGACAAGTCGCACATTCATAATCACATTATCTGGTCATCGGTCAGCTTAGAATATGACCGGAAATTCCGAAACTTTTGGGGCAGTACCAAGGCGGTTCGCAGGTTAAGTGATACCATCTGCATTGAAAACGGACTGTCCATTGTAGAGAATCCGAACCCTCATGGAAAGAGCTATAACAAATGGATGGGAGATCAGGCAAAGCCCTCTCACCGAGAGCTGCTTCGTGTGGCGATTGACAACGCATTATCACAAAGTCCTGCTAATTTTGAGGAGCTGCTGAAGCTGCTGCAAGAGTCCGGCTGTGAGGTATCAAAGCGCGGAAAATCGTATCGACTGAAGCTCTCTGGTTGGGAGAAAGCCGCCCGCATGGACAGTCTGGGCGAAGGATATGGATTGGAAGATTTGCGGGCAGTTCTCTCCGGGAAGAAAGCACATACCACGCGAAAGAAAACAGTCACACAGGCAGAGCCGCCAAAGATCAATCTGCTGGTGGACATTCAGGCAAAATTGCAGGCTGGAAAAGGCGCTGGCTATGCTCGATGGGCTAAGGTGTTCAACCTCAAGCAGATGGCGCAGACCATGAATTACCTGTCAGAGCACAACCTGCTGGAGTATGCGGTTTTGGAAGAAAAGGCTGCGGCTGCCACGGCACATCACAATGAACTTTCGGCGCAGATCAAAGCGGCTGAAAAGCGCATGGCAGAGATCGCTGTTCTGCGTACTCACATCGTAAATTATGCCAAGACCCGTGAGGTCTATGTGGCATACCGCAAGGCGGGTTACTCTAAGAAATTCAGGGAAGAACATGAGAAAGAAATTCTGCTCCATCAGGCTGCTAAGAATGCCTTTGATGAGATGGGCGTCAAGAAGCTGCCCAAGGTCAAAGAGTTGCAGACAGAGTATGCGAAATTGCTGGAAGAAAAGAAAAAGACCTATGCCGAGTACCGGCGTTCCCGTGAAGAAATGCGAGAGCTTTTAACGGCAAAGGCCAATGTAGATCGGGTCCTGAAAATGGAGGTAGAACAGGATGTTGAAAAAGAAAAAGACCACGGCCAGCGGTAAGCTGGTCCTGGTCAAAAGCGTTCGCAGAACGCGTAGCCACAGAATGAAATTCTGTGTTCAAGGGGGGTTGGGGGCGCTGCCCTCAACAAGCAAGCAGAGAGGAAAATCACAAAGGGATTTTCTTCCCTGCGGGCCTGTGTGTATTAACACAGGCATTGCTTGCCTCTTTTCTCCGAAAATGAAAAGAACCAGTGAGAGAATCGTTAAATTTCACTCACTGGCTCAATTCGTTTCAAATTTCTCGGATAACTCTGTCAGTTCCTTCACTGTTTCTTGGGTGTGATGCAGCAGGGTGTCACGCATTTCTGGCGGACAGCTGGAATAAAGCATTTTCATCTGATTGACACCCTCATCCTCCAGAGAAATATCTGGATTTATAAGCGTATCTAAAGAGATGTGCAGGACCTTTGCCAATGCTCTCAAAATCAAATAGGACGGGTTCATTTTCCCTTTTTCGATATTGGCAATTTGTTTTACAGAAACATGGCTTAGATCGGAAAGTTCCTGTTGTGTCAGTTCTTTATTCTTTCGGGCTTCCCGCATTTTTTGCCCTAAAGCAGTTAAATCATCAATCGGCATAATCGTTCACCTCAAATATATTTTATCGTTCCGATTTGCACAAAGGAATAACCTTATTGTGCTTGAGAACAGGACTGATTATGCTGATTTCTTTTTGATAACATGGTTGCTCCATGATTATGGCGTTTCCAGCTACTAATTGAACTATGAGGATGAATTGCAGATTTCAGCTTTTAGTTCGTTGCCAAACGAGAATGATATTGAATGCGGTAGGGAGGCTAGCAGTTTTATCCGCTCATCTATAAGCCGTTTTTTATTCTCTGTGACATAAAAATTCATCTGGATATTCCGTTTCCGGTTCGCCATGCGCTGCCTCCATTCTTCATAAGAGTTTGAGATTATCTCAACAAACATTTTTCATTTTCGGTCAAGAGATCTGAAAATACGAAAAATCGCAAGCGGGTACTCGCTTGCTGTGCTTGCTATCGAAACCCTACCTTCTATTTCTCCCTCTACTAATACTACAATTTGAAGCGGAGATTTTGGCTGTTTCCATTTCAAATTATGCAAGAACCGCCTCTGTTCAATGTTGAATAGTTCTATGTTCACGCACACACGCAGGCAATCACTCCCCGTAAAGACAGCAAAAGCAAAGTAATTGTCTATTTGGAGCGAAAATGCCTTTTTGGAGAAGAAACATACCGACATATCTGCTATACTGAAATGCGGTTAGTTGGTGCTAACACAAAAGCAAACAGGAGGACCAAATAATGAATAAACTACAAGGAAAAGACCTTATCAATGTTGGAATCTTCACTGCGATCTATTTTGTGGTGATGATGGCGATTGCCATGCTGGGATTTATCCCTATTTTTCTTCCGCTTCTGATCGTGCTGGTTCCGCTGATTGGCGGAATCGTAATGATGCTGTATTATTCTAAAGTCCAGAAGTTTGGAATGGTATCGCTGACAGGACTGATCTGCGGTATTTTAATGTTGCTGACCGGCATGGGGTATTGGAGCATTATTACCGGTGCCGTGTTCGGTGTCCTGGCTGATCTTGTTTTGAAATCCGGCGATTATAAGAGTGCAAAAAAAGGAATCATATCGCATGGTGTTTTTTCTATGTGGATCATCGGAAACTACATCCCCATTGTTGCAACACGGGACAGCTACTATCAGCAGCTAATCAGCGGTTATGGACAAGAGTATGCAGATTCCATTATGAGCTATATCTCGGCATATACGCTCCCCCTTCTTTTGATTGCCGGGTTCGTTTGCGGCGTGATCGGCGGTGTGATCGGCCAGAAAATTTTCAAAAAGCACTTTAAGCGTGCGGGTATTGCATAATGCGCCGTGAATTGTTAGCAAGCAAAAAAAAGGAAACCGGCCTGTCGTTAGACCCTCGGACAAAGTTGGCATTGCTTATCACGATTGCCCTCTTTGTCTTGAGCGGCGGAGGTGGGGCTGCTTCTAAACAGTTTGCTCCTATTTTGGCTGCTGTTCCATTGATCCTGCTGCTCACGGAAAAATCGTGGAAGGGATCGGTTATCTATTTTGTTTTATATGGCGGCAGCTATATATTGCAACTATGGGCGCTCCCCCACCTGTCCGGCCTTCCTAACTTTCTTGTTGTTGCAATCTGCGGTTTCTTTATGCGGTTTGTGCCGGGGATTATGATGGGATACATCACGGTCAGGACAACGACGGTCAGCGAGTTTGTTGCCTCTATGAAGAAGCTGCATTTACCGGAGCAGATCATCATTCCTATGTCCGTGATATTCCGATTTTTCCCTACGGTTGTAGAAGAATATAATGCCATAGGGGACGCTATGAAAATGAGAGGAATCCGTTTTGGCGGGGGCAAAGCCAGTGCAATGCTGGAATACAGGCTTGTCCCTGTTATCATGTGTTCCGTCAAGATCGGGGAAGAATTAAATGCGGCAGCCCTGACAAGAGGATTGGGCGGTCCGGTCAAGAGGACAAACATCTGCGAAATCGGCTTTCATGTGCAGGATGTTTTTTTCCTGCTGCTATGTGTGGTGGCTTTTGCAATTCCTATTGTCACGATGATTACAGGGAGGTAGGCCTATGATCGAATGTAAAAAAGTTTCTTTTTCCTACCCTCCAAATGAAACTGACATTGGAGACAGGAAAGGACACGGAACATTAAGAAATATTGACCTGTCTATTAACGACGGGGATTTTGTACTGCTCTGCGGAACATCGGGCTGCGGTAAAACCACACTGACACGGCTGTTTAACGGACTGATTCCTCATTATTACGATGGAAAGCTGGAAGGCACTGTCATGCTTGATGGAGAAGATATGAGCGGGCTTTCCCTGTTTGATATATCAAAAAAAGTGGGTTCTGTTTTTCAGAATCCACGTTCTCAATTTTTTAATGTGGATACGACCAGCGAAATTGCCTTTGGATGTGAAAACCATGGATTGGAAGAAGCAGAAATCCGAAAGCGGGTAAAGCTGGTCTCAGAGCAGTTGAACCTTACAAATCTGCTGGACAGAAGTGTTTTCTCCCTTTCCGGTGGGGAAAAGCAAAAAATCGCCTGTGGATCTGCCGCCGCTGTGGAACCGGATGTATTTGTTTTGGATGAGCCATCTTCCAACCTTGACGCCTATTCCATCGCTGATTTTCGGAAACTGTTAAAAATATTGAAGTCACAGGGCAAAACAATTATTATTGCGGAGCACCGGCTCTACTATCTTTATGATCTGGCAGACAGGATCATATATTTAAGCGACGGGGAAATACAAGGGGATTATACTTTGCCGGAATTTCAGTTGATTCCGGCGGCGGAAAAAGCTAAAATGGGATTACGGCCTCTTGGCCTGGGTGAGTTTGCAGACATTGAGCCTGCCAGTCTACATTCAGGGCAGGGGATATGGAAACTGAACCACTTCCATTTCGCATACAAGAAACAGCCGGAAACGCTTTCTCTGGAAAATATAGAGCTTCCTGCCGGAAATGTAACGGCGGTCATCGGGCACAATGGAGCCGGAAAAACGACACTATCCCGTTGCTTATGCGGATTGGAAAAAAGATGTAAAGGTATCCTCGAAAAAGATGGTACTTCCTATTCAAGCAAACAGCGGCTGAAGCTATGCTATATGGTCATGCAGGATGTAAATCATCAGCTTTTTACGGAGAGCGTTTTAGAGGAAGTCCTGTTAAGTATGCCGGGGAAAGATTCCGATGAATCGCCTGAAAATGTGGCAAAGGCAGAGGCTATCTTGACAGAAATGGATTTGCTCCCGTACAAAGCCTGCCATCCGATGGGGCTTTCGGGAGGGCAAAAACAACGTGTGGCGATTGCTTCTGCGATTGCCTCTGAACGTCCGGTTATACTATTTGACGAACCTACCAGCGGCCTTGATCTCTTTCACATGAGGCAGGTGGCCGATTCGGTCAAAGGACTTGCCGATTCAGGAAAAACCATTGTGATTGTGACCCATGATCCTGAATTTATACTCAGGTGCTGCAATTATGTGATCCATCTGGAAAACGGCAGATTGGAAGAAAACTATTTCCTCCAGGATACGGAAGGACGAGAACGGTTATTTAATTTCTTTATGATGGAAGGAGGCGGCGGAAATCAAACTGTTTGATGGTAAAATAAACTGCGGCTCAAATGTTAAAAATGTCATTGAAACTGAGGATTGCGTTGTCCTGCAGCTTTTTGACGAGAGCGGCGAGGGAACCATGACAGCCCACAAAATTTTTGATGGCGCTTTTGTGATGTATAGCGATATGCACCTGAAAGAATGTACCTCCTACTTTCAGAGTAGTACGGACAGTTCGCTTCTCTATATAGACCATTGCAGGGAGGGACGGATCGAAAGCGAGATTGGCAATCATGCGTATAGCTATTTGCAAGAGCATGAGATGCGTGTGGATGACCGGCGTTCCCATTCGGGACGGTTCTGCTTTCCACTCTGCCACTATCATGGGGTGACCCTGGGATTTGATTTGGACATTGCTGTGCCGGCGCTGAAAGACTTTTTTGGCGGATTTTCTGTTGATTTGTACGAGCTTCAAAAAAAATATTGCAATGACAAGAAACCGTTTGTGATTCATAATGAGCCAGGAATTGAACATATTTTTTCAGAGCTTTACTTTGTCCCGCAGCAGATCAAAGGTGACTACTATAAAGTAAAAGCCCTGGAGCTGCTTTTATATCTGGACGCTTTGCAGTTTTCTGATTCCAAAGAAGATCGCCCTTATTTCTATAAAGGGCAGGTAGAAAAAATCAAAGCGATCCATGATCTTATTACGGCAAATTTGCAGGAGCATTACACGATGGATGAATTAGCTGAACGATTCCAGATTTCATTGACGGGGATGAAAACCTGCTTTAAGGAAATATACGGAGATTCCATGTATTCCTATATTCGCCGTTATCGGATGAACGTTGCTGCCACAATGCTCCGACAGGATTCCAAAAAAGGGATTGCGGAAATTGCAGGAGTTGTGGGATATGAAAGCCCCAGTAAATTTGCAACAGCTTTCCGGCAGGTGATAGGGCAGACGCCGATGGAATATCGAAAATCTTTTTTCTAAACGGTGCATAAATGCCGTTTTGGAGAGGAAAGAAGAATTGAATACTGCTACAATGAGGATGGTTAGCAAAGACTACCCATCCTTTTTTCTTTGCTGACTAAAAAGAAGGAAGGTGATTGTAATGAAGCAGCAAAAAGATAATTGGGTGAAAATTCTGTTTTCCTTCGCCGCACCATGCAAGGGGAAAATGGCTCTTTCGGTATTCTGCGCCATTCTGAGCGTTGCAGGAGGGTTTATTCCTTTTTGGGCTGTATATGAAATCCTGCTGGCATTTATCAATCAGAATGTGACCCTGAATGGCATTCTGATTTGGTGTCTGGTTGGAGCAGTGGGCTACCTGCTGCGGGTTGCCTGCCATGGAATCTCTACGATCATGGCGCATATTTCAGCCTATACCATTTTGGAAGGAATCCGGCTTAAAATTGCGGACCGGCTGATGAAAGCGCCTCTCGGCGAAGTGATGGGGCGGCGAATCGGCTATCTGAAAAATATCATCATGGATAAGGTGGAGGATTTAGAGCCGCCTTTGGCACACATGATCCCGGAATTGACTTCTAACCTCCTACTCCCTGTTGCAATTTTTACCTGGATGATGGTCATTGACTGGCGCATGGGATTGGCGGTTCTGATTGCTCCGGTGCTGGCCATGATTCCTATGTTTTTCCTTATGAGGAATTATAACAGTCAGTACGCCGCTTATATGGAGGCAAATAACCATGTCAACAGTATTATTATTGAGTATGTGGAAGGCATCGAGGTTGTAAAGGCTTTTAATCAAAGCACAAGCTCCTATGAAAAATTTGTTAATGCTGTCCAGTCGTTCAAAGAGTTTACCCTGGCATGGTTTAAGAGCACATGGAAAACGATGAACCTGATGATGGCGATTATGCCCACAACGCTACTGGGGGTTCTTCCTGTCGGCCTTCTGCTGGTACAGAATGGAAGTATTTCCCCCGCAGAGCTTGCAATGGGGATTATTCTTTCCCTCAGCATTGTTGGGCCGTTGATGAAAGCAACCACTTTCATTAACGAAGCAAAGTCTATGGAATATGCAGTAGAGGCGGCAAATGAACTTTTGAACCTGCCTGTGCTGCCGGATTCAGGGAAAATCGTATCCATACCCCGCAATGATATTGTGTTGGAGCATGTAACCTTTTCCTATGACGGCTCCGAGCAAAATGAAGTACTGCATGATGTGAACTTGGAATTGCCAGAGGGAAGTTTTACGGCACTTGTAGGACCGTCTGGCGGCGGTAAATCAACGATTGCCCGTCTGATTGCAAGGTTTTGGGACGTGACAGGCGGCAACATTACCATTGGGGGGAAGAATATCAAAGAGTTGTCTATACGCCAGCTTTCCGAACTGGTCAGTTTTGTGACGCAGGATAACTTCCTGTTTAATTGCTCCCTGAAAGAAAATATCCGTCTTGGAAATCCAAACGCCACAGATGAAGAAGTATATGCGGCGGCGAAAGCGGCCTGCTGTGATGAATTTATTGTGCGTTTGGACAAAGGATATGATACCCCTGCCGGTGATGCCGGAAAGAGGCTGTCCGGCGGCGAAAAACAGCGAATTGCGATTGCGAGGGCGATCCTCAAAAATGCTCCGATTGTTATTTTGGATGAAGCGACAGCATTTACTGACCCGCAGAACGAAGATAAAATTCAGAAATCTATCATGGCGTTATCAAAGGGTAAAACTCTTCTTGTGATCGCCCACCGCCTTTCCACCATTCAGAACGCAGATCAGATTGTCGTGTTGAAAAAAGGCCGGATTGTGGATTGCGGAAAGCAGGAAGAATTGTTGAAGCGGTGTCCGCTTTATGCGGATATGTGGAAAGCCCACATCGGGGCGAAGAATTGGTCTGTGAGTGAAAAGAAGGAGGTGGCCGCTCATGTTTAAGTCTATGAAACGGATCATTAAATGGGCGGGGAAATATAAGGGACACCTCTATCTTGGCTCTGTTTTTTCCTTTTTCAGCAGCCTGTCTACGGCGATCCCTACAATGGCTGCCGCTTATGCCCTTGATAAAGCAATCGCAGCTTATTGGGCAGGCAACACAATAGAATCCTCCCTGATCTGGCAGATGCTTTGGATTATTGTTGGCTCGATTGCGCTTAACTTTCTACTCTCTTATTTGCGGGCGGTGTTGCAGGAAAGCATTGGTTATGAAGTAGCCGCAGGGCAGCGAATCCATTTAGGCGATGTGCTGAAAAGGGTTCCTCTGGGATATTTTTCCAAAAACAGCGTGGGCGATATTCTGACAGGTGTTACCACGGAGCTATCCACACTCGAATTGCAGGGAATGAAGATGGTTGACATCATCATCAACGGATATGCAAAGTTTATTGCAATTCTCCTGTGTTTCCTTTTCCTGAGTCCAGCCGCAGCAGTGATTTCTGTTGTCGGCGTTGCCTTTTCCTCATTGGCCTTACATGGTATCAGCAGGCATAGTGAAAAGACCGCTGCTATCACGCACCAGGCCATGGAGGATATGTCTGGCTCTGCGATTGAATATATCCGCGGGCTGTCCATCGTTAAATCGTTCGGACAGGAAGGGGCTTCTATCGAAAGTTTCCGCAAGGCAAATACGGATTTGAAAAATATTCATATCAAAGTAGAAAAAGGCTATACGCCATTTAACTGCTTGCATCTGTTCTCCTTAAAACTGGCATCTATGGGGATTGTGTTTATCTGTGCATGGCAGACACTTAACGGGCAAATGAGTCTTGCTTATTTCCTGATGTTTGTTCTGTTTTCTTTCGTAATCTTTGGAAGTGTGGAAAACATTAACGACGCGGCTCACATGTTGGGTCTTATAGATTCCGCTATAAATAAGCTGGAAGCTCTGGAAAATGCAGAATATATCGACCAGAACGGAAAAGATATTACACCGACCTCGTATGACATTACTTTTCAGGATGTATCCTTTGGTTACGATAAACGGACTGTATTGCATGATGTGAATTTCACGATTCCGCAGAATACCACAACAGCGATTGTAGGTCCCTCCGGGAGCGGCAAGTCTACCCTGTGCAGCCTGATTGCACGCTTTTATGATGTTGACGCCGGAAAAATCACTTTAGGAGAAACAGATATTCGAGAATTTACCTGTGACAGCTTACTAAAAAATATCAGTATGGTGTTCCAGAATGTATATCTGTTCCGGGATACAATCCGTAACAATATCAAATTCGGCAGCCCGGACGCTTCGGAGGAACAGATGATTGCCGCTGCAAAAGAAGCGCGCTGCCATGACTTTATTATGGCCTTGCCAGATGGATATGATACCGTCATTGGGGAGGGCGGTTCTTCTCTTTCCGGCGGTGAAAAGCAGCGGATTTCGATTGCCCGAGCCATGCTGAAAGATGCGCCGATTGTTATTTTGGATGAGGCCACGGCCAGCATTGACCCAGAGAATGAGCATTTGATTCAAGAGGCGATTTCCGCACTGACACATGGTAAAACAATCATAACGATTGCCCATAGACTGGCGACGATTGAAAATGCGGATCAAATTCTTGTCATTGATGGTGGAACCGTCGTGCAGAAAGGAACCCATAAGGAATTGCTGGCTCAAAGGGGAACCTATCAGGAATTTATTAAGATTCGGGAACAGACTGAGGGCTGGAGGATTCAACAATAAGCATAAAGGAGGAACTGATGAAGATTCATGCGTCTGGGGAGGATTATCTGGAGGCTATCCTTGTTCTACAAAAGAAAATGGGCATGGTCCGCTCCATTGACCTTGCCCGGCACATGGGCTTTAGCAAACCGAGTATCAGCCATGCGGTAGGCGTTTTGAAAAATGGAGGTTTTCTGACCGTGGATGATGATGGGTTCCTTCATCTGACCGTCATAGGTCGGGAGATTGCCGAGAAAATCTATGAACGCCATTTGTTTTTTATGGAGCAGTTTATCGCTGCTGGCGTCGATCAGGAAACAGCGGAACAAGACGCCTGCCGGATTGAACACGCCATCAGTGATACATCTTTCCGAAAGCTGAAGGAGAAAGTACAAGGAACCGATTAGCGCACATCGGCTCCGCTCTGCTCTGCATAATAAGTTATCTGCCCCGTCCGGGGAAAGAAAAAAACCGTTGACTGGGGCAGATAATTTCGTGCGCTATTTTAAGGTTTGAACTCTATCGGCGGTTTTGAAGGACAATTTCAGAGCCGCCGTTTCTTTGCGTTTACACAAACTAATGACGACTTGCAGGGACACGGTAGCCGCTTGGAGGTTAATTTGCCGTGTCTCTTTTGCTTTTTCAAAGCTCCCATGATCTACATCAATTAAAAAAAGCATTGCCCCTCCTCCGGGCAAGTATAGCATTGCATCGGCATTATCGTTCCATGTGATTCAGCATAATAATGACTGTTCTTGGTGCGCCAGTTTCCCATTGCGGGAATCTGGCGTTTTTTGTTGCCTTTTTTTCGGAGATAATCCGGCTGTATACCGGTGTCGTTCCCCACCTCCATTCGATTCACTCGTCAATCACCCGTGAATCGAAATGGAGGTACATAATGAAGAAAATTAACCTTCGGGAACTTTATCCTGATGTTTATACAACAGACTTTTTTGTAGATGTGACAGAGGAAGTAATGGAGACTATTCGAGCAGCTGAACGTGCGGAGGCTGCGTATGAGCGAAAGATGTATCGTTATAAAGCACAGTATTCTCTGGATTGCGAGAATGGCATTGAAAATGCGGTGCTGTTGAAGCCGCAGACACCGGAGATGCTTCTGGAGGAAAAACAGTTTCAGGAGCAGGTCTATGCCGCTGTGATGAAGCTGCCGGAGAAACAGGCAAAGCGAATTTATGCCCGATACTATCTGGGAATGACGGTAAATGAAATTGCCGAAGTAGAAGGTGTAGATCCAAGCCGTGTTCGAGACAGTATCCGCCGTGGCTTAAAGCAGCTCGGAAAATATTTTTGATAAAGTTTCATTTGATGCGCCTGTTTTTTGCCTTTTTTGTCAGTGTTAATAAGAAGGACAAGTTTTCCTCCTTCATCTGCACATTGACAATCGAATAGACAGCACAACAGGTACATAAGAGGTATGATTATGCTTATTATGTAGATGAAAAACTCCTGTTCAGATGAAGTTACACTATCTTAGTGACAAACGCAAAGTGCAGGGAGATATTTGATGGCGCATTCCGTAGATGTTTTACCTAATCAAATGTGGCGAGGATGTGGCTGAAAAAAATTACGAGCGCCAGAGTTCCCTCTGGCGCTCATTTTATTTTCGCTGTGCGTTTTTTCTGTACTCTAATGGCAACAATCCCGTGCTTTTTCGGAATAATTCTGCAAATCGGCTTGAAGTGGAATAGCCTACTGTTTGGGCAACTTGTCCGACTGTCAGCTCTGTATATGCCAGCAGATATTCTGCTTGGCTCATGCGCCGCTGTTGAACATATTCCGTGATGGTGCAGTCGTAGTATTTCTTAAAACAGCTTTTGAGCTTTGTCGTTCCCATACAGGCAATCTGTGTTAGCCGCTCCAGGGGAATATCAAAAGCATAGTGGTCGCTAAGATAAGCGGCAACTATTTGGAGATTTTCTATATCCTGTTGAGAGAGCTTATGGGCTGGTTTATCAGGATGCTTCTTCTGATATTCCACCACCATTGAAACAGCTTCTGCGACTTTACCCTCATAAAAAAGTTTTGCGGCAATCCCTTCCCCGCGATAGTCTTTGATTTCTGTGAGTAACCGTGACATTTCTGGAAAGTCGGAAGTTTGGTCGATCTTCCGAAATGCATCCACAGGATTGATCTGTGCCTCTGGGTACAGTTTTTTCAGGTAGTCCTCATAATATGCCGGTGCAATCTCAATCCCAACCGAACGGATTGGAATATTTTTATGTATCAAAGCCTTGTATGGAGCGTAGCCTCCAATAAATGTTTTGATACAACCGGCAGACAGCCTACGGTATGGAGATAATTCCTCCCCGGAAATAGAGTCATACCGAGTGATACTCAGACATTCCGGCAGGGAACATTCCAACATGAAATCTTCGTGGAAGGAAAAGTTGTGGATTTTAATATCATATAGGTCTTTCTGTCCATAAGTCCAGTAGGAGCCTTCTCCAACTTCGGGAGAAAGTTTCCAGCAGTCACCTAATGCCCCATATTGCTGGTTGTCTGGGTCATGGATAAAACCGTGTTCAATCAGCAACGGTGTATAAAACTGGTCAATAATTTCAGACATGAAAACAGACCGCCTCCTTTTTGCAACGATTAGACGAACTTTTGAAAGGAACAGACGAACATCGCCGGGGCCTATTGAATGTTGTTCGATAAATGCGTATTGTATTAGACAGTGGTTAGAACTATCTAACCGAAGAATATCACAAACCACTTGTCGAGTCAAGACAATGAAAGGTAGGAGGTCAAAATGAGTAATCAAGTAAATTCTATGAACAAAGGTCTGACAGTGAAAGACCTTGTAACAACAGGTATTTTTACTGCACTGTTATTTGTTTTTGTATTGGTGGGCGGTGTCTTTTTTGCAACGAATCCTGTACTTACTTTTTTCATGCCGGCAGGAGGTGGGCTGCTTGCTGGCCCCATTTATCTTTTGCTGATTGCAAAAGTACATAAGCGTTGGAGCCTTTCTATAATGGGCGTTATCATGGGTATTATTTGGTTCGTGACCGGTATGCACTGGGCTTTTGCATTGGGCTATCTGATCATGGCGATTGTCGCGGACTTTGTTGCTGGTGCAGGGCAGTACAAAAGCAAAAAACTCAACAGCCTGTCTTATATCCTGTTCTCTCTCGGTGGCACTGGTTCATATATCGTGTTCTTTGTTGATCCCAACGGCTGGGCGCAGACCATGCTGGGTAATGGAACCGAACAGAGCTACATCGACACCATGCAGGCAACTGCAAATACCGGCATCCTGATTGCCATGTTCGCTGCTGTTATCATTACATCTGCAATCAGCGCTTTTGTAGGCTGCAAAATGCTGAAAAAGCAGTTTGAAAAAGCAGGTATTACAGAATGAGCGGTAAATGCCACAAGAAAGGGCTTTGGCTCGACCCACGGGCCAAGCTCTTTCTTATTCTTATATGTGTTTTATCGTCCATGTTCGCTCCTTCACTTGCATATCAATTTGTCCTTGTTATGCTGATTGCGATATTGGGTGCTTTCTTTGGAAAGTGGAAATATGTCATTAAGGCTGTATGCTTTTATGCGGTCATCTGTGTCCTGACAGTTTGGATCATGGCAGAAATGACAGGCACGCTGCGGACAATGTTTATTGCCTTTTTAGGATTGTTTCATAAGGTCTATGCGTGCGGAACCTTGGCTGGGATTGTTCTGACTACTACAAAAGTCAATGAGTTCCTGTCTGCTATGAACCGTGTCCACGCACCCAAAAAGTTAGTAATTCCTATGGCAGTTATGCTGCGGTACATTCCAACTATTCAAGAGGACTGGCGATATATCAAGGACGCTATGCGGATGAGAGATGTTTCACCTTCTCTGGCGGGCTTTTTAGCACATCCGGGCATGACGGTTGAGTGTATTTATGTGCCTTTGTTGATGGCAGCTTCAAAAGCAGCGGATGATCTTTCTGTTGCTTCTGTCACTCGTGGAATTGAAAATCCCAATCCACGCACCTGTCTTGTCCAGATAAAATGCGGAGTTGCCGATTGGGGTGTTATGGCCGTTGCCGTAGCTTATCTGATTTTTGAATTATGTGTGCGGGGAGGTGTGATTGGTTGATTGAGTTTGAAAATGTATCGTTTTCCTATACGGGGCAGGAACATGGTGGGCTGCATGACATCAATTTGAAAATTTCGGACGGAGAATGCGTCCTGTTCTGTGGCCGCAGCGGGTGCGGAAAAACAACGATTACAAGGCTGGTGAATGGCCTGATCCCTCAGTTTTATCAGGGAGAGCTTCATGGCCGTGTGCTGGTAGATGGTCAGGAAATCAGCAATATCCCTATGTATCAGATTGCCGCTAAAGTTGGCTCCGTTTTCCAAAATCCACGGACGCAGTTTTTCAATGTTGATACAGACAGCGAGATTGCCTTTGGAATTGAAAATGAAGCTCGCCCTCCTAAGAAATTGGCTGAGCGAGTAGAGCAGACAACTGAAGATTTGCGTATTCAAAAGCTACGGAACAGGAATATTTTTGAGTTGTCCGGCGGAGAAAAGCAGAAAATCGCCTTTGCTTCTGTTTATGCCATGAACCCACAGATTTATCTACTGGATGAACCATCATCTAATCTGGATATGACTTCGATCCAGGAACTAAAGGAACATTTGCGGCTGATAAAAAAACAGGGCAAAACAATTTTGATAGCGGAACATCGTCTGTACTACCTGACGGAGTTGGCTGACCGAATTGTTTATCTGGAAAAAGGAGAAATCAAAGGAATATACACCCCGGAAGAATTTCGGCAGCTATCTGAACCTGACCGTGAACACATGGGGCTGCGGGCTGTTGATCTACAGGCGGTATTCCCACCAAAAACCCACTTGCCTGCGCCTACCCCTGTATTGGAATTGCGGAATGTGACGCTCCGTTACAAGAAGCAAACCATTTTGCATGACATTGGACTATCCGCCGGAAAGGGCGAAGTGATTGGCGTAGTTGGACATAACGGAGCTGGAAAAACTACATTTTCCCGCGCTCTCTGTGGGCTTCACAAAGACTGTGATGGACAATTCTTGTGGGAAAGAAAGCCGATTGAGCGTAAGGAAAGGCTAAAACGCTCCTACATGGTTATGCAGGATGTGAATTATGAACTTTTCGCTGACAGCGTGGAGGCAGAGTGTTCCTTTGGTATACGCAATCCAGATCAAACACTGGTAAATGCAACTTTGGAGGAATTGGGCCTTACCCCATACCGGGAGCGCCATCCAAACACGCTTTCCGGCGGTCAAAAGCAACGAGTAGCAGTAGCTGTCAGCATGATTTGTGGGAAAGACTTGCTTGTATTTGATGAACCGACCAGCGGTCTTGACTTTGACAGTATGACGCAGGTGGCGGGACTGATCCGGCGATTATCCGATATGGGAAAAGTCATTTTCATTGTCACCCATGATTTTGAGTTTGTCTGCCGTACCTGTTCTCGTGTCTTGCATTTTGACGAAGGCGAAATGCCCGATGACGTATCAGTTACAATGGAGGCCCTTCCGAAATTGAGAGAGCTTTTCTCTGTTTCAGATGGAAAGGAGAGGTAGTCTATGAAGCAGAAAAAAGAAAACAGTATGGCATTGCTGCTCCATTGGGCCGGAGAACAGAAATTTTGGTTGTTTCTGGCAATCCTGCTGTCCATGTGCAGCGGGCTGTGTATTATTGTCCCATACATTGGGATTTACAGGTTGATGGATGCCACATTTAACAATGCCTGCACAAAAGAACTTGTGGTACAGACTGTGGCAATGATTGCCGCCGCTGTCACCCTGCGTTTTGCATTATTCGGCTGTTCCGGCGTGGCAGCCCATAAAGGCGCATACGGCGCACTGTTCAAAGTGCGCTGCATGGTTGCGGAACACATGGCCAGAGCGCCTTTGGGGGCCTTGAATGAACGGCGCACCGGGGATATAAAAACGGTTCTGAATGAAGATATTGAAAAGCTGGAGTTGTTCCTGGCCCATAACCTTCCTGACCTTGTGTGCTATCTGGTTGGGCCGGTAGTCATCTTTATTTACCTGATGACCGTCAATATTCCTCTGGCATTGATTTCCCTGGTTCCGCTGATCCTTGCTGTTGTTGTAATGGGGATGATGTTCCGCAACACGGATGACCTGATGGAACGGGCCAATCGCTCCATTACCACACTGAACTCGGTTATGATTGAGTACATCAGCGGTATGAAATTGATTAAAGCCTATAACATGGGGAGCAAATCGTTTCAAAAGTTTTCAGACGCTATCCAGGAAGAAAACGCCATGTGGAATGAAACTTCCCGGCGCATGGGGCCACCTTATGCGGCCTTTGTTGTTATCATCGAATGTGGGATGTTGCTGATGGTTCCAATCGGCGGAATGTTTTTCCTCAAAGGCTCACTGGCGGCCAGCGCATTTTTGCTGTTCGTCTATGTAGGTTCCATGTATCTGACGGAAATCCGCCCCCTGCAAGAACTGGGGACTAATTTTGCTAATGTACTGAACGCTGTTACCAAGACCAAAGAAATCCTGGATATTCCGATTTATGAGGGTGGAACGGACTTTCCCCAAAATCACGATATTGAACTTCGCAATGTCCGATTTTCCTATGACGGCAAGACCGATGTACTGCAAGGCGTCAACCTCAAAATCAATGACGGGGAACGCGTGGCTCTTGTGGGACAGTCTGGTGCCGGCAAAAGCACTGTGATTGAACTGATCTCCCGCTTCTATGATGTGCAGGAGGGCGAAGTGCTGATTGGTGGAAAAAATGTCAAGGAGCTTGACTACGATACCATTCTGAAAAATGTAGCCATCGTATTTCAAAAGACATTCCTGACCCGTGACAGCGTTTTAGAAAATATCCGAATGGGCAGCAACGCCACTCTGGAAGAAGTGCGGGCTGCTGCAAAAGAGGCGCAGATTGACGATTTTATCATGTCCTTGCCAGATGGATATGACACGAAAGTGGGCAGCTTTGGCTCTCGCTTCTCCGGCGGTGAAAAACAGCGGATTGCCATTGCCCGCGCTATCCTGAAGAACGCCCCCATTTTGATTTTAGACGAAGCCACAAGCGCCTCTGACCCGGAAAATCAGATGGAGATTGATAAAGCTATTCAAAATCTATGCAAAGGCAAAACAGTCATTGTAGTAGCACACCGTTTGAGTGCTTTGAAAATGTGTAACCGGGTGGCTGTGGTGGAAAACCATACAATTACCAACGTTGGCACCCATGAGGAAGTTCGGAAGAACAACGCCTACTATCGAAAAGCGTGGGATGACTACGAAACAGCCCGGAATATCACTTATCAGTTGGAGGGAGGCGAGCAGTATGAATGAGCACGATGTATTGAAAAAAAACCGCAATTTCTATATTGGTGTCGGCGGAACCGTTCTGGAAGGACTTCTCTCCGGCAGCCTGTTTATGCTGCTTTACTCTGTTATGCAGTTTTTGTGGTCGGGTCAATTTGACATGAACCGCGTTCTGGCTCTGACCGGTATTATTGTAGTGGTTTTTCTTCTCCGTATCCTGATTTACAGCTACGGTTATACCAAAGCGCAGATTGGCGGTGCGGAGGTCAGTAAGAATATTCGGCTTTTTATGGGTGACCATTTGAAGCGCATCCCACTGTCCCGCTTTACGCAGGGGCAGACCGGCGATTATATCAACACCATTACAAGCGACGTAAACAACTACGAAAAAATCCTGACCCATAAAGTCGGAGATTTCGCAAAGAATTTTGCCCTGTCATTGATGTTGATTGTCTTTGTTATGACGCTCTATGTTCCGGCAGGAATTATCCTGCTGATAGCCGATCTTCTTTTAATCCCCGGCCTATGGCTTTCTTTCCGCATGGTACGGAAATATGGAAAAGAAAAGAACGATATTTGTGCGGAGAACGTCAGCAGCATTGTTGAGTATGTTTCTGGTATTCAGACTTTCCGAGCTTATGGTGTAGGCGGTATGAAGAACAAAACTGTTATCAACGCCATGCGGGAGTTTTCCCGGATCAGCTTTGTGTACGAATCAAAAGTGCTTCCTATTGGTGCGGTCTTTGGTATTTTGAGTTGGCTGTCCTGCCCGCTGGTTATCTTGCTGGCCTATGCACCCTGGGTCGCAGGGACACTGAACACGGTGGACTACCTTTTGATTTGTATGCTGCCCCTGTTCTGTGCAAAGCTGGCTAACTCGATTTTTGTAGACCTTACCAGTTATAAGAACCTGATGATCTCGAAAAACAAAATCTTGAGTGTAATGAATGAGCTGGAGGAAACTGGCAGCATGGAGCCGCTTCACACAGCTACCCATGAAATCACATTTGACAATGTAGATTTTGCATATGTTCCCGGTGAACCGGTACTAAAACACGCCACCTTTACGGTGCCAGATCAAAAGCTCACGGCCATTGTCGGAGACTCTGGCTCCGGCAAATCTACTATTTTGAACCTGATTGCAAAATATTATGAAGCAACGAGCGGGACGATTTCGATTGGCGGTAAACCCATTAACCATATTGCCGCAGAGCGTGTACTGGAACAAGTTTCTATGGTAGACCAGGACGTATTTCTTTTTGATGATACCATCCGGGATAATATCCGCCACGCTCGCCCTAATGCTACGGACACGGAAATCGAGGCTGCCTGCCGGGAGGCTAACTGTGACAGCTTCATCCGTAAGATGGAAAAGGGATACGATACGCCGACTGGCGAGAATGGAAATCTTCTCTCTGGCGGTGAGCGTCAGCGAATTTCAATAGCCCGCGCTATCCTGAAAAATAGCCCCATCCTACTTTTGGATGAAGCAACAGCATCTCTTGATATTGAAAATGAGCTTGCCGTAAAGCAGGCCATCGCCAATCTGCTGAAAGAAAAAAAGACAGTGGTAATGATTGCTCATACCCTTTCCATTGTCAAAAATGCAGATCAAATCCTTGTAATGGGTGATGGCAGAATTGCTGAATCAGGAACCCACGAAGAATTGCTTGCGAAGGGCGGAAAATATGCAGCTATGTGGAACGCAGAGCAAAAAATATCGGCTTGATAGAAGCTAAAGAAGAATAATTACATAGCGCATGAACCTGCCCCGACTACGGGGAAAGAAAAAAACCGCTGGCTGGGGCAGGTGATTTTGCACGCTCAATTTAAGTTATTACCCTAACGGCGGTTTTGAGAAATCAGAGCCGCCGTTTCTTTGCGTTTACACAAACCAATGACGACTTGCAGGGACACGGTAGCCGATTGGAGGTTATTTTGCCGTGTCCCGATTGCTTTTTCAAAGCTCCCATGATCTACATCAATTAAAAAAAGCATTGCCCCTCCTCCGGGCAAGCATAGCATTGCATCGGCATTATCGTTCCATGTGATCCAGCATAATAATGACTGTTCTTGGCGCGCCAGTTTCCCATTGCGGGAATCTGGCGTTTTTTGTTGCCTTTTTTTCGGAGATAATCCGACTGTATACCGGTGTCGTTCCCCACCTCCATTCGATTCACTCGTCAATCACCCGTGAATCGAAATGGAGGTACATAATGAAGAAAATTAACCTTCGGGAACTTTATCCTGATGTTTATACAACAGACTTTTTTGTAGATGTGACAGAGGAAGTAATGGAGACTATTCGAGCAGCTGAACGTGCGGAGGCTGCGTATGAGCGAAAGATGTATCGTTATAAAGCACAGTATTCTCTGGATTGCGAGAATGGCATTGAAAATGCGGTGCTGCTGAAGCCGAAAACACCGGAGATGATTCTGGAGGAAAAACAGCTTCAGGAGCAGGTCTATTCTGCTGTGATGAATTTGCCGGAAAAACAGGCAAAGAGGATTTATGCCCGATATTACCTGGGAATGACGGTAAATGAAATTGCCGGGGTAGAAGGTGTAGACCCAAGCCGTGTCCGAGACAGTATCCGGCGCGGCTTAAAGCAGCTCGGAAAATATTTTTGATAAAGTTTCGTTTGATGCGCCTGTTTTTTGCCTTTTTTGTCAGTGTTAATAAGAAGGACAAGTTTTCCTCCTTCACCTGCACATTGACAATCGAATAGACAGCACAACAGGTACATAACCCATGTACGAGCGAATATGAAACGCCGCGAGGATGGAGCAGTCAGGGAGGTGATGAAAGCACTGCTTCGGAGCGATCTACGATTTCATAAAAGAATGGTGGCAGATTTGGCGCGATGACTACATGGGGGCTTAAAGATACTTCCTCACGGCCCGCCAAAGACTTGGGGGGAACCCTGCGGCACACGATACGAACGATGCTGCGGAGTTATGACATCCGCGCCAGCGGAGACCTGTTGTGTTCCCATCGTCAGGGGGCGTGACAAATGTGACGAAAGCTGAGAAATATAAATAGGAAGCGTTTGCCGCTTTCTGTTCAAAATCAGATACCATGCGCTGGTGGTTTCGGCTGCCAGCGTATTCATGTGATTTTGAACAAACACGATGACAAACTTGACGGATTGGAGGAAATATGCTTTATGGAAAAACTTATTACGCGAAAAGAAGCAGCAGAAATTTTGGGTATCAGCATTGCAACGCTGGACGCGGCCCGTAACAATGGCCTTATTTCTTATGTGCAATATGTGCAGAATGGCTGTGTGTACTTTACCTCAGCGGGCCTTCAGGAGTATATCGCAAAATGCACCCACAGAGCAAAGCCAGCAGAAAAGAACGCAACTTATCGTAAACCTCGCAGAGCTGGAGTGTGAGCCGGTCCGTATCCTTGTCGAAATCATAATGGTCTGATAAAACATAGATACAGCGCCGGAGTACATTCTTAGGAGGTGGAGGAATTGGCAAATAGGAAAATAATGCTTCCTCAATATGGCACAGTTATGAAAAGAGGTGTCCTATATTATAGGACCAGAATCAAAGACACGAATGGTAAGCTCGTAGCTATCTACGCAAAAACACCTGAAGAACTATACAACAAAGAAACGCTTGCGTTGGAACAGATTGAGAATGCCACTTTTCATCGGAAAACGCCCACAGTTGCAGAGTATTGTGAAAAGTGGCTGCTGATGCAGTCGGTTCATGTACGAGCTACTACTTTGACGGATTACACCTCAAAGGTCAGGCGGCATATTATAGCGGAATTGGGAGATAAACGGATGGGTGAGGTTAGCCTGGATGATATTCAGCTTGCCCTTGTTCCGGTTTCCAAGAAATCTGCATCGGTTTATAAATCTGTGGTAATCCTTTACAAATCTATCTTTCGCGCAGCGATGGAAAGCAGGATCATTGACCATAACCCGACGATTTATCTCACGACAAAAGGTGGCGGTGTTCCACAAGAGGATCGTCAGGCTTTGACAGATGAACAGGCAGCACGCCTTTTGGATGCTATCCGAGATTTGCCGCCTTATGTCTTTGTCATGATTGGTTTATATGCAGGGCTGCGCCGGGAAGAAATTCTTGCTCTGCAATGGGATTCAGTATATCTGGATACGGATACTCCATATCTGACGGTAAGGCGGGCATGGCACACAGAACACAACAGACCGGTAATCTCAGACGAATTGAAAACCAAGGCTGCGGAGAGAAATATCCCTCTTCCTGTTTGCTTGGCTGAGTGTTTGAAAGCAGCAAAGGAAACATCGACTTCGGAGTATGTGGTTTCAAACCGGGACGGCGAACCGCTGTCCTACACGCAGTTTAAGCGACTTTGGCAGTATATTGTTACGAGGACGGTCAAGGAGCGGAGCTATTATCGGTATGAAGATGGAAAAAGAGTAAAGCATACTGTCACACCTGTCTTGGGAGAAAAGGCTGCTCATAACGGAAAAGTGGTTTACAGTCTGGACTTTGAAGTAACACCCCATCAGCTGCGGCATACTTACATTACCAATCTCATTCATGCATCGGTAGATCCCAAAACGGTTCAATACCTGGCAGGCCATGAAAGCAGCAAGATTACCATGGACATTTATGCAAAGGTTAAGTACAACAGACCAGATGAGCTGGTCAGATCAATGAGTTGCGCGTTTGCAAGCTGGGACGCAGCACAGTAATAATAAAACAGGAAGTAAAGCAGGAGCGAGGCAAGGATGTCTCGCTCTTTGTTTTACATCAGCCGTATCTTTGATTAAATCGAGGCTTTCTGATAAAAAGAGAGTGTAGATACGGAGACTACACATTATCAAGAAAGGACGATCAAAGATGGCAAAAAAGAAAACACAGATCCCGAAGTACGGGACCATTACATTGAAAGGAATCCAATATTACAGAACCAGGATTACGGATGCAGATGGCAAAGAGTTGAGTTTGTATGCCGCAACTTGTGAAGAATTGTATGAGAAGCAGTTAGAGGCCCGGAAGCAGGTGGAAGAAATTATCTTTCACCGGCAGCACCCGACAGTAGCCGAGTATGGAGAGAAGTGGCTGCTGATGCAGTCGGCAAAGGTGTCTGCGTCTACACTCAGAGGTTATACGAGGGATATGACAAACTATATCATAAAACCTCTGGGAGAGATGTATATGGAAGAAGTGACCGCTGACGATATTCGGCTGGCGCTTGTTCCATTGTCAAAGAAATCGGAAGGCTTATACAATAAGGTCAATATGCTACTCAAGTGCATTTTTTATGCGGCAGAGAGAAACCAAATTCTTGAACACAATCCCTGTGCGGGAATATCCGGTAAAGGCGGAAAACCGACAAAAAAGAAGGAGGCATTGACAGATCAGCAGGTAGCCGTGCTTCTGGATACAGTCAAGGGACTTCCTCCATATTTGTTTATTATGCTCGGTTTGTATTCCGGTCTGCGTCGGGAAGAAATTCTTGCACTGCAATGGGATTGTGTATTTCTGGACGAGGATACACCTTATCTATCGGTGAGGCGGGCATGGCGTACAGAGCATAACAGACCCGTGATTTCTACGGTGCTAAAGACTCCGGCGGCAAAAAGGGATATTCCGATACCGAAGTGTTTGGTGGATTGTCTGAGAGAAACGAAAGAAAATTCCATATCAGATTATGTGATCGCTGACAGCAAAGGAGAGCCACTGGCTGCTTCGCAGTTTCAAAGAGTGTGGCAGTATGTCGTTGTCCGCTCCACTAAGCCCCGGAACTATTATAAGTATGTGAATGGGCAGAGCATCAAATACACGGTTACCCCAACGCTGGGCATGACCCAGAAAAATCAACCCAAAATCAGATATACGCTGGACTTTGATGTAACCCCGCATCAGCTGCGGCACACTTACATTACCAATCTTCTCTATGCTGGTGTTGATCCAAAGACCGTCCAATACCTTGCCGGACACGAAAACAGCAAAACAACTATGGACATCTATGCAAAAGTGAAGTACAATAAACCAGAGGAGCTGTTTGGGGTAGTAAATGGTGCGTTTCATCAGGTTATTGCTGAATGAAAAAAGGCCGTTTTTTATGGTCCGCACACCGGATAACTGAGAGGCAGAAAGCCGGAAAAGCCCGGAGTATCAAGGGAAAACAGCTCAAAAACTCGCGCAATACGGTCTCAAAGCCGCCCGTCGTGCGCCGCAGTTCTCCAAACGATAATAATTTTTTCCGAAAAAGCCAGGAAGTCCCCCGTAAATCAAGTGTTTACGGGGGACTTTTCCATATTTTACACTTTCTGCTGGTCCCTTTCACCATTCGTGCTGTTTTAGGCGGATGGGAACCCTTCTGTCAAAATGACGGATTCCTGCTGAGCCCAGATCGTTCGCCAAATTGGAATTTACTTTTCCTTTTCATCCTTGCTTTTAACAAAAATCAATATGAGACCAACTGCTCCCGATACGACACCTATCAGCGAGAACGGGATGTAGCTAACACCAATTAAAACGACATGATTTAGTTCTCCACTGCCTAAGCAGAGCAGTATTCCAAATAGAATGAAAGCAATTCCCTTCAAAATCTTATGATACAAACAAACACACCCTTTGCTAAATCCCAATTTATTCCTCTGGTTTCATTGTATCAACTTTGTGAGGGGAATACAAGAAGCCGGTAAAAATACCGGGGATTTTACCGACAACATGAAAGGTATAAGGGAATTCTGCCATACAATACAGCTTTGGAAATGCTTTACAGCCAATATACGGCAAATTCATAGCATACAAAACCGCCGATGATCAAGGCGTGGAGATGCGCCGGGATGCTTTCGGTAAGGGGATACGCCCTGCTCCGGCGCTCTGTGTTCGGCGCCTCCCGCAGGTGGGCTTTGCTGCTGCAAAACGCCACCTCATCCTGGAAAGCGCTTTTGCGCAAAAAAACCGTCCGCCGGCGATCGGCAGTCCCTTTGTGGCTGCGGACGGCCATTGCCGCTTTTTCGCAGAAGCGCCAGAAGATCACAATGCTGCTGTGCGCGGTAAAATACCGGTTGACATCTGCATACTAAAATGGTATGTTAATCGAAAAGAAAGAGAGGGTTTCGTATGAATATGCTGTTGTGGGCTGCCGCGGGGACGGGCTTCACCTTCCTGATGACCTCTTTGGGCGCGGCGACCGTCCTGCTGTTCCGCAAGCAGATGTCGGATCAGATTCAAAGGACCTTTCTCGGGTTTGCCGCCGGTGTGATGATTGCGGCGTCGGTCTGGTCCCTCCTGATTCCGGCGATCGAGCAGGCGGAGGAACAGGGGAAAATCGGCTGGATTCCGGCGGCGGGCGGGTTCCTTCTGGGGGTGGGATTCCTGATGCTGCTCGATCTTGTTCTGCCACACCTGCACCCCGGGTCCGCTGATCCGGAGGGGCCTCCCACCGCCCTCAAACGATCGACCCTGATGGTGCTGGCAGTGACTTTGCACAATATTCCCGAGGGAATGGCGGTGGGCCTTTCCTTTGTACTGGCGGCGCAGGGAAATCCCGACTCCCCGGCACTGACCGCGGCGCTGGCGCTGGCGCTCGGTATTGGGATTCAGAATTTTCCGGAAGGGGCGGCGGTGTCTCTGCCGCTGCGTCAAGAGGGAATGGATGCCCGGCGCGCGTTCCTCTGCGGAAGCCTTTCCGGCATTGTGGAGCCGATATTTGGTATTTTGACTGTGCTGATGGCCGGAATTATCCTGCCGGTCATGCCTTGGCTGCTTGCTTTTGCGGCGGGGGCCATGATGTATGTCGTGGTGGAGGAGCTGATCCCCGAGGCGCATTTGGGGGAGCATTCCCACCCCGGAACCCTTGGAGTGATGGCGGGATTTCTGGTGATGATGGTGCTTGATGTGGCTCTCGGATGAGCCATGCCGCGGAGAAGCGGGGCTGCCCTTGGTTCAAGGGCGGCCCCGCTTTCGCGTCCTTTGCGCCGGATTCCGTTTGAGGAAAAAGAGCCGCACAAAACTGGAGACTCTTTCATAGAATAGGGTAAACGGCTATAAAACTTCCCGCGCGTTTTTGGAAGCTGTCGGAAGCGAAAGGGGTGGCGGTGATGGGATGGGCGGTCTTGCTGACGCTGCTGATTTGTATGGCGGCATCGGCTGTTTCGGTTTATCCGGGGGAACGGGCGGACGGAATTTCCCGGAAGCTGTGTGCCGCGGCGTTCTGCTGTATGGCGGCGACGGGATTCTGGGCGCTTGTGGGGCGCCCGGGAGCCTTTGCGGATTTCGCATCACTTCCCACGGGGACCGCGGTCTGCGCGGTGGCCGCGGTGATCTGCTGTGCCGGAGCCGGAGCTCTGGCGGCCGCGCTTTCAAGGCGCTTCCGGGGATGAAAAGCGCGGCGGGTATAAGCATAACAAAAAATGCCAATCCTGATTGGAGGATTGGCATTTTGCCTGAAAAAAGGAGTTTTGATTGGACAAGCTGGATAAAACGAGAAATTTCCTTGCAAAAAGGAAATAGATATGATAAAATATTTCCCCAATTAACAAAAAAAGGCCCCAAAGGGCTTGACAGATCGAAAACTTGAGAATATAATAGAATACTGATTCATAATGGGTTGGTTTGCCTTATCTCCCATATATCTTAGCACAGCTCAATGGAAAAAGCAATAAAAATTTACAAAAAGGCAAAGAAATTTCGCCGGATCAGCAGCAACATTCTGGTTTGGCGCGCAGGTTAAATAGAAAAGACGAATGGAGTGAGCGAAACCTATGCTGAAGGTGAAACCCGTCAACCTTGGTAAGAATGTTCGCATGAGCTTCGGAAAGATTCACGAAGTTCTGGACATGCCAAACCTGATCGAGGTACAAAAGAACTCCTACCGCTGGTTCCTCGAGGAAGGGCTGAAAGAGGTCTTCGAGGATATGTCGGCCATCACCGACTATCAGGGAAACCTGGTGTTGGACTTTATCGATTACCGCTTGGAGGATAAACCCAAGTACACGATTGAAGAGTGCAAGGAACGTGATACCACCTTTGCCGCGCCGCTCATCGTCACCACCAGCCTCCTGAACCGCGAGACCGGCGAGATCAAGGAGCAGGAAATTTTTATGGGTGATTTTCCGCTCATGACCGAGAGCGGCACCTTCGTCATCAACGGCGCGGAGCGGGTTATCGTCTCCCAGCTTGTCCGTTCGCCGGGCGTCTACTATTCCCGCACCCGCGATAAGTCGGGCCGCGAGCTCTTTGCCGCGACGGTCATCCCCAACCGCGGCGCATGGCTCGAGTATGAGACCGATTCCAACGGCGTGTTCTGGGCGCGGATCGACAAGAACCGAAAGCTTCCCATCACGACCTTCATCCGTTCGCTCGGCATGGCGACCGATGAGGAGATGGTATCCTTCTTCGGGGAGAACGAGCTGCTCCGCACCACCATCGAGAAGGATGCGATCAAGACGGTCAATGAGGCGCTGCAGGAGGTTTACCGCAAGCTGCGCCCCGGCGAGCCTCCCACCGTCGATTCCGCCAGAAGCCACATCAACTCGCTGTTCTTTGACCCCAGACGGTATGACCTCTCGAAGGTCGGCCGTTACAAATACAATAAGAAGCTGGCGATCGGCCAGCGGATTACCGACCGCGAGCTTGCCGCTCCGGTTGTAGACCCGATGACCGGCGAAATCCTCTTTGAGGAGGGCGCCATTCTCTCCCGGGCGGATGCCCAGAGAATCGAACATGCGGGCGTTGACAGCGTTTATATCAAGGTCGGCGAGCAGACCGTCAAGGTCATCTCGAACGGCATGGTTGATATCCACGATTTCGTCGACTGCGGGGCGCTGGGGCTGACCGTCAAGGAGAAGGTCCGCTTCTGCGTGCTGCGTGAAATTCTCGAGCAGGCCGGAGAGGATCAGACTGCTCTCAAGGACGCCATCACCCGCCGCCATGATGAACTGATTCCCAAGCACATCATTATTGATGATATTTATGCCACCATCGGCTATCTGCTGAACCTCTCCGCCGGGGTGGGACTGGACGACGACATCGACCATCTCGGAAACCGCCGCATCCGTTCGGTCGGCGAGCTTCTGCAGAACCAGTTCCGCATCGGCTTCTCGCGGATGGAGCGTGTCATCCGCGAACGGATGGCCACCCAATCCCAGGATCAGGGCGAGGTGACGGCGCAGGCGCTGATCAACATCCGCCCGGTCGTCGCTTCGATCAAGGAGTTCTTCGGCTCCTCTCCGCTCTCCCAGTTCATGGATCAGACCAACCCGCTGGCCGAGCTGACCCACAAGCGCCGTCTTTCGGCGCTGGGCCCCGGCGGTCTCTCGCGCGACCGCGCCGGATTCGAGGTTCGTGACGTCCATTACACCCACTATGGCCGGATGTGCCCGATTGAGACGCCGGAAGGGCCGAACATCGGATTGATTTCCTACCTTGCGACCTTTGCGCGGATCAATGAGTATGGATTCATTGAGGCGCCCTACCGCAAGGTGGATCATGCGAGCCACAAGATTCTCGACGAGGTCGTTTATATGACCGCCGATGTGGAGGATGAATATATCGTTGCGCAGGCCAACGCTCCTCTTGAGAACGGCTATTTCGCGCGCCCGCGTGTTGCGGCCCGCTACCGCGATTCGATTCTTGAGGTCGAGCGCGATAAGGTCGATTTCATGGACGTTTCCCCGAAGATGGTCGTTTCGGTCGCGACCGCGATGATCCCCTTCCTGGAGAATGACGACGCCAACCGCGCGCTGATGGGTTCAAACATGCAGCGGCAGGCGGTTCCGCTGCTCAAGACGGAATCCCCGATCGTCGGCACCGGAATGGAGTACAAGGCCGCCGTGGACTCCGGTGTCGCGGTGATCTCGAAGCACGACGGCGTGGTCAAGTCGGTATCGGCCAACAAGGTTGTCGTGACGACCGCCGACGGAATCGACCACGAGTACCGTCTGACCAAGTTTATGCGTTCCAACCAGGGCACCTGCACCAACCAGCGCCCGATCGTCGCCAAGGGCGACGAAATCAAGATCGGTGACGTTGTTGCCGACGGCCCCGCCACCGCCAACGGCGAGATTGCGCTGGGCAAAAATATGCTGGTTGGCTTTATGACCTGGGAAGGCTACAACTACGAGGACGCTGTTCTGATCAACGAGCGTCTCGTCAAGGAAGATCTTTACACCTCGATCCATATCGAGGAGTATGAAATTGAAGCCCGCGACACCAAGCTTGGCCCGGAGGAAATCACCCGCGATATTCCGAACGTCGGCGAAGACGTCCTCAAGGAGCTTGACGAGCGCGGAATTATCCGGATCGGCGCCGAGGTGCGTGCCGGAGACATCCTTGTCGGAAAGGTTACTCCGAAGGGGGAGACCGAGCTCAATGCGGAGGAGCGGCTGCTGCGCGCCATCTTTGGCGAAAAGGCCAGAGAGGTCCGCGACACCTCGCTGCGGGTGCCGCACGGCGAATACGGCATTATTGTCGATGTCAAGGTCTTTACCCGTGAAACCTCCGATGAGCTTTCGCCCGGCGTTAATATGGTTGTCCGCTGCTACATCGCGCAGAAGAGAAAGATCTCGGTCGGCGATAAGATGGCCGGACGTCATGGCAACAAGGGCGTTGTCTCCCGCGTGCTTCCGCAGGAGGATATGCCCTACCTGCCGGGAGGCCGTCCGCTCGATATTGTTCTGAACCCGCTGGGCGTCCCGTCCCGTATGAATATCGGACAGGTGCTTGAGGTCCACCTCGGGCGTGCCGCCGCAGAGCTGGGCATCAAGGTGATGACCCCGGTGTTTGACGGCGCCAAGGAGGACGATATCCGCGATGCGCTTTCCGAGGCCGGACTCGACGATGACGGCAAAACATGGCTTTATGACGGACGAACCGGCGAGCTTTTCGACAACCGTGTGACCGTCGGTTATATGTACTACCTCAAGCTCCATCATCTGGTTGACGATAAGATCCATGCGCGTTCCACCGGCCCCTATTCGCTGGTCACCCAGCAGCCCCTCGGCGGCAAGGCGCAGTTCGGCGGACAGCGCTTCGGCGAAATGGAGGTCTGGGCGCTGGAGGCCTATGGCGCCGCATACACCCTTCAGGAGATTCTGACCGTCAAGTCGGACGATACGGTGGGCCGCGTCAAAACCTTTGAAGCGATTGTCAAGGGACAGAACGTGCCCAAGCCCGGCATCCCCGAGGCGTTTAAGGTTCTTATCAAGGAGCTCCAGTCGCTTGCGCTTGATGTTCGGGTGCTCGACAAGGACAACAATGAGATCGATCTCAAGCAGCAGTTTGACGACGACAATATGGGCCTCAGCCCGGTGGACGACGAGCTTTACAGCCCGGGCGTTGAGGTGGAGGGAGAGCTTGACGCCGCCGGCTTCGCGGTTGAGCATCCCGATGAGGATCTCTTCGACGACAACGGCCTTGCGGAATTTGACGACATCGGCTTCGACGACGAAGCCGACGACGAGAAATTTACCGAAGAATAAGTGGAGGGACGGCAGTTGGAATTTAACACGTTTGAGTCGATTAAAATCGGTCTCGCTTCCCCTGAGCAGATCCGCTCCTGGTCCTACGGCGAGGTCAAAAAGCCTGAAACGATCAATTATCGGACCCTCAAGCCCGAACGCGACGGCCTCTTCTGCGAGCGCATCTTTGGACCGACCAAGGACTGGGAATGCTACTGCGGACGCTATAAGCGGATCCGCTATAAGGGCAAGGTCTGCGAGCGTTGCGGCGTCGAGGTGACCCGCGCCAAGGTCCGTCGTGAACGGATGGGCCACATTGAGCTTGCCGCGCCGGTTTCCCACATCTGGTACTTCAAGGGCACCAGCTCCAGAATGGGCCTGCTGCTCAACATGTCTCCGCGCCTGCTTGAAAAGGTGCTTTACTTTGCGGCTTATATCGTCATCGATCCCGGCACGACCAGCCTCAAGAAATATGCCCTCCTTTCCGAAAAGGAGTACCGCGATATGCGCGAGGCATATGAAGACGACTTCGACGCCGCGATGGGCGCCGAAGCGATCAAGAAGCTTCTGATGGAGCTTGATCTTGAGGCGCTTTCCACCGAGCTCAAAACCGAGCTGGAAAAGGCATCCGGCCAGAAGCGCGCCAAGCTTCTGAAGCGGCTTGAGGTGGTCGAGGCGTTCCGCCTTTCGGGCAATAAGCCCGAATGGATGATCCTCGACGTTGTCTCGGTGATTCCGCCCGATATCCGCCCGATGGTCCAGCTCGACGGCGGCCGTTTTGCCACCTCCGATCTCAACGACCTTTACCGGCGGGTGATCAACCGCAACAACCGTCTCAAAAAACTGCTGGAACTCGGCGCGCCGGATATCATCGTGCGCAACGAGAAGCGGATGCTGCAGGAAGCGGTGGACGCCCTGATCGACAACGGCCGGCGCGGCCGTCCGGTGACCGGTCCGAATAACCGGCCCCTTAAATCCCTCTCGGATATGCTCAAGGGCAAGCAGGGGCGTTTCCGTCAGAACCTGCTCGGCAAGCGCGTCGACTATTCCGGCCGTTCGGTTATCGTTGTCGGTCCGGAACTGCGGATGTACCAGTGCGGCCTGCCCAAGGAGATGGCGCTCGAGCTGTTCAAGCCCTTTGTAATGAAGCGGCTGGTCGATCAGAAGGTCGCCACCAATATCAAGAACGCCCGCAAAATGGTTGAGCGCGCGACCGTCAAGGAGGTCTGGGATGCGCTTGAGGTGGTCATCAAGGACCACCCGGTGCTCCTGAACCGCGCGCCTACCCTGCACAGACTCGGCATTCAGGCGTTTGAGCCGGTGCTGGTCGAGGGCAAAGCTCTGAAACTGCATCCTCTGGTTTGTACCGCTTACAACGCTGACTTCGACGGAGACCAGATGGCGGTTCACGTCCCGCTTTCCGCAGAAGCGCAGGCCGAGGCACGTTTTCTCATGCTGGCGGCCAACAACCTTCTCAAGCCCTCGGACGGCCGCCCGGTCGCGGTTCCGACTCAGGATATGATTCTCGGCTCCTACTACCTGACGATGGTGCGGGAGAACGAGAAGGGGGCGGGCAAAGCATTCCGCGACTTCGATGAGGCGCTGATGGCCTACAATGAAGGCGCCGTAACCCTCCACGCGCCGGTCAAGGTGCGCCGTACCATTGAGATCGATGGGGAGCCGGTCACCCGCATGATCGAAACGACCGTCGGACGGATCATCTTCAATACCCCGATCCCGCAGAACCTTGGTTATGTTGACCGCAGCATCCCCGAGAACCTCTTTAAGCTGGAGGTTGAATTCCTCGTCAAGAAAAAGAGCCTCGGAGATATCATCGACCGCTGCATTCGGGTCAACGGCACCGCCCGCACCTCCGAGATGCTCGACCAGATCAAGGCGCAGGGCTATAAGTATTCCACCCGTTCCGGCATCACCGTCGCCGTCTGTGACGCGGTTATCCCGGAGGAGAAGAAGGAGCTGCTTGCCGTCGCGGAAGATCAGATCGACAAGATTCACCGCCAGTACAACCGCGGCCTGATTTCAGACGAGGCGCGTTACGAAAGGGTCATCAAGACCTGGAACGAGACAACCGCCAAGGTTAAGGACGCGCTCCAGAAGTGCTTCACCGAGGATAACCCCATCTTTATGATGGCCGATTCCGGCGCCCGCGGCTCGATGGACCAGATTCGTCAGCTCGCCGGCATGCGCGGCCTGATCGCCAACACCTCCGGACGCGCGATCGAGCTGCCGATCAAGGCCAACTACCGCGAGGGCCTGACCATCCTTGATTACTTCAACTCTTCCCGGGGAGCGAGAAAGGGTCTGGCCGACACTGCTCTGCGTACCGCCGACTCGGGCTATCTGACCCGCCGCCTGGTCGATGTCTCCCAGGATGTCATCATTCGCGAAACCGACTGCGGAACCCACGAGGGGATTGTCGCCGTCCCGATTGTCGATTCCGGGCGTGAGATCGAGAGCCTCAAGGAACGTCTGGTCGGCCGCTATGTTTCCGATCCTGTTCTTCATCCCGAGACCGGCGAGGTCTTGATGACCCGCGACCGGATGATGACCGTCGAGGATGCGGAACGGATTGTCAACGCCGGTATCAAGTCGGTCAAAATCCGCTCGATTCTCAACTGCGAGAGCAAGCACGGCGTCTGTGCGCACTGCTACGGTGCCAACCTTGCCAACGGCCAGCCGGTGGGAATCGGCGAGGCGGTCGGCGTCATCGCGGCACAGTCGATCGGCGAGCCGGGCACCCAGCTCACCATGAGAACCTTCCACACCGGCGGCACCGTTACGGCATCCGATATTACACAGGGCCTGCCCCGTGTTGAGGAGCTGTTCGAGGCGAGAAAGCCGAAGAACGCCGCTGTTGTTTCCCACCTTTCGGGCACTGTCAGCTATGAGAAGGATTCGAAGGGCATTGACCTCGTGGTTGTCACCAACGGAGAAGGGGAACGCTTTGAGAAGCAGGTTGTCTATGGATCGACCCGCTGCTTCGAAGAAGGCGCCCACGTCGAGAAGGGCGAGCTGCTCACCGAAGGCTCGGCCGAACCGAACGAGATCCTTTCGGTCAGCGGCGAGCTGGCCGTTCAGGACTACCTCATCAAGGAAGTTCAGCGCGTTTACCGCACCCAGGGCGTTGATATCAACGACAAGCACATTGAAGTGATTGTCCGTCAGATGATGCGCAAGGTACGGATCGATGACGGTGGCGAATCGACCCTGATTCCTGGCGTCCATGTTGAAAAGAGCGAGTTCATCCGCGTCAACGAGGAAATCGCTCAAAAGGCTGCCGAGGAGGGACGTGAACCCCGCTTTGCCACCTGTATGCCGGTTCTGCTGGGCATCACCAAGGCCTCGCTGGTTTCCGAGTCCTTCATGTCGGCCGCTTCCTTCCAGGAGACAACCAGAGTGCTGACCGAAGCCGCCATCAAGGGCAAGGTCGATCCGCTGCTCGGACTCAAGGAGAATGTCACCATCGGCAAGCTGATTCCGGCCGGAACCGGCACGGTGCCCTACGATGAGATCGATATTCACCATTGCAGCCATTCGGAATCCTGCGGATGCGGGGCAGACTAACAGGAAATCCCTGACTTCGCAGAAGGCCGGACATTATTTCACTGTTTTTGGAATTTTTCACGAAAAAACAGCGAAAATATTGTTGACAAGGAATGCAGCCCAATGGTAAAATTAAAAATTGGGTGAGCTATTGCGATGCTGTCCGAATTTTCGATTTGACTGACAACATCCATGCACAGGACGCCCGCAATCCGGCGAAGCATGATCGGGTCCCACGAGTGGGGCGGCGATTTCAAGCTGGATGAGCGGCTGCGGTCCGTTGCGACGCAAAGGCGACCCCGAGCAGCTGCTTGGGGTCTCTTTGATAGATGTCCCGAAACAATCAGGAAAGGAGGAAAATTTTTCATGCCAACTTTTAACCAGCTCGTCAGAAAGGGCAGAGAAGTCATTGAAAAGAAATCGACTGCTCCGGCACTCCTCAAGGGATGGAACTCGAAGAAGCGCAGAGCCATTGATCAGAATTCTCCGCAGAAGCGCGGTGTCTGCACCTCGATCAGAACCCAGACCCCCAAGAAGCCGAACTCTGCTCTGAGAAAGGTCGCGAGAGTCAGGCTGTCCAATGGAATCGAAGCTACCGCTTACATTCCCGGTATCGGCCACAATCTCCAGGAGCACTCTGTGGTCCTGATCCGCGGCGGACGTGTCAAGGATCTCCCTGGTGTTCGTTACCACATCATCCGTGGCACCCTCGATACGCAGGGCGTTGCCAAGCGGATGCAGGCCAGATCCAAGTACGGCGCCAAGAGACCGAAGGCCGGTGCTGCGAAGAAGTAAGAGAAATCATGTCTGCCGCAAAATGCGGAAGCTTTTAAATAGAAAAGCCTCTGCATTGGCGCGCACGGAAGATTCTTTGCTTTCGAGTACCGATGAATTCATTTTATGAAGGAGGGAAGAGAAGTGCCAAGAAGAGGTAATATTGCAAAGCGCGAGATCCTGCCCGATCCGATGTACGGTTCGACCATGGTCACCCGCCTCATCAACAGCGTCATGTATGACGGAAAGAAGGGCGTCGCGCAGAAAATCGTTTATGGCGCGTTTGCCATTGTTCAGGAGAAAACCGGCAAGGAGCCGCTCGAGGCCTTTGAGGAGGCTCTGGAGAACATCATGCCTGTCCTCGAGGTGAAGGCCCGCCGTGTCGGCGGCGCTACCTACCAGGTCCCGATGGAGGTCCGCCCGGCCCGCCGTCAGACCCTCGGACTGCGGTGGCTGACCAATTATTCGAGAACCCGCAGCGAGAGAACCATGCAGGAGAAGCTGGCTGGCGAAATCATGGATGCCCTGAATTCGACCGGCGGCGCCTGCAAGAAGCGTGAGGATACCCATAAGATGGCCGAGGCCAACAAGGCGTTCGCACACTTCAGATGGTAAGGATGGATGGATTTCCGTCCGTATCCGTATCCAGTTATTTTGCCAATAGGAGGACACTATGCCGAGGGATGTATCTCTGGAAATGACCAGAAACATCGGTATCATGGCGCATATCGACGCTGGTAAGACCACGACTACCGAACGGATTCTTTATTATACCGGTATCAACCACAAGATCGGCGAGACCCACGATGGCTCCGCCACCATGGACTGGATGGCGCAGGAGCAGGAACGCGGCATCACCATCACCTCTGCGGCCACCACCTGCTATTGGAGTGGCTCGCAGCATCAGTATGGGAAGCACCGCATCAACATCATCGACACCCCCGGACACGTGGACTTCACTGTAGAGGTCGAGCGTTCGCTGCGCGTGCTCGACGGCTCTGTTACCGTTTTCTGTGCCAAGGGCGGCGTCGAGCCCCAGTCTGAGACGGTTTGGAGACAGGCGGACAAGTATCAGGTTCCGAGAATGGCATTCGTCAACAAGATGGATATCCTCGGCGCCAACTTCTATCGCGTCGTGGAGATGATGCATGAACGTCTCAAGTGCAATGCCGTCCCGGTCCAGCTGCCGATCGGTGAGGAGAATTTCTTCCGCGGGATTATCGACCTGATCCGGATGAAGGCCGAGGTCTATTATGACGATCTGGGCAAGGATGTCCGGGAGGAGGAAATCCCCGAGGAGATGCGCGAGAAGGCCGAGGAGTATCATGTCAAAATGATCGAGGCGGCTGCCGAGCAGGATGAGGCCCTGATGGAAAAGTACCTCGAGGGCGAGGAACTCACCAGCGAGGAGATCAAGGCCGCGATCCGCAAGGGCTGTTTGGCCAACACTTTTGTACCGGTGCTCTGCGGTACCGCTTACCGCAACAAGGGCGTTCAGATGCTGCTTGACGCGGTCATCGACTATATGCCCGCCCCGACCGATATCGCCCACATCACCGGCGTCAATCCCGAGACGGAGGAGACCGAGGAGCGGCCTTCTTCGGACAAGGAGCCTTTCGCGGCTCTGGCGTTCAAAATCGCAACCGATCCCTATGTCGGCAAACTCTGCTTCTTCCGTGTCTATTCCGGCACCGTCGAAGCCGGCGCGTCGGTCTATAACTCGGTCAAGTCGAACAGCGAACGCATGGGCCGTATCCTTCAGATGCACGCCAACCACCGCAAGGATATCGACGTCTGCTACGCGGGCGATATCGCCGCCGCGGTTGGTCTGAAGAACACCACCACCGGCGACACCCTGTGTGATCCCAAGCACCCGATTATCCTTGAGTCGATGGAGTTCCCCGAGCCGGTTATCCGGGTCGCGATCGAGCCGAAGACCAAGGCCGGTCAGGAGAAGATGGGCATCGCCCTTTCGAAGCTTGCGGAAGAGGACCCGACCTTCCGGACCTACACCGACGAGGAAACGGGCCAGACCATTATTGCCGGTATGGGCGAGCTTCACCTTGAGATCATTGTCGACCGCCTGCTGCGCGAGTTCCGCGTCGAGGCCAATGTCGGCAAACCGCAGGTCGCCTATAAGGAGACGGTCCGCCGTCTTGCCGACGTTGATATGAAGTACGCCCGTCAGTCGGGTGGTAAGGGCCAGTACGGCCATGTCAAGATCAAGCTTGAGCCCAACGAATCCGGCAAGGGCTATGAGTTTGTCAACGCCGTTGTCGGTGGCGCGATCCCGAAGGAGTATATCCCCGCGGTCGACGCCGGTATTCAGGGCGCGATGATGTCCGGCGTGGTTGCCGGCTATCCTGTCGTGGACTGCAAGGTCACCCTGTATGACGGCTCCTACCACGAGGTTGACTCGTCTGAAATGGCGTTCAAGATCGCCGGCTCGATGGCTTTCAAGGAGGCCATGAGAAAGGCTGATCCCTGCATCCTCGAGCCGATCATGAAGGTCTGCGTCACTGTTCCCGAGGATTATATGGGCGACGTTATGGGCGACCTTAACTCCCGCCGCGGACAGATTCAGGGCATGGAGGCCAAGTTCGGCGCACAGCAGATCGACGCCTTTGTGCCGCTTTCCGAGATGTTCGGCTATGCCACCGACCTGCGTTCCAAGTCTCAGGGCCGCGGACAGTATACGATGGAGCCCTCGCATTATATCGAGGTGCCGAAGTCGATTGCCGAGAATATCATCTCCGCGCGGACCAAGCACGCATAAAATTGTTCTTTGTACTTGCATTTTCTGCTTCAGATTGTTACAATAACGATTGAAGCGCTGCCGAAAAATTTTATGAATAATCTACAGTAAAAAGGGAGGAAAAACACAATGGCAAAGGCAAAATTCGAAAGAAGCAAGCCCCATGTCAACATCGGCACCATCGGCCACGTTGACCATGGCAAGACCACCCTGACCGCGGCGATCACCAAGTATCTGTCCCTGCAGGGCAAGGCCCAGTTCGAGGCCTATGATATGATCGACAAGGCTCCTGAGGAGCGTGAGCGCGGCATCACCATCAACACCGCCCACGTCGAGTATGAGACCGACAATCGTCATTATGCGCACGTTGACTGCCCCGGACACGCCGACTATATCAAGAACATGATCACCGGTGCTGCCCAGATGGACGGCGCGATTCTTGTTATTGCTTCGACCGACGGCCCGATGGCTCAGACCAACGAGCATATCCTGCTGGCCCGTCAGGTCGGCGTTCCTGCGATCGTTGTTTTCATGAACAAGGTCGACCAGGTTGACGATCCCGAGCTGCTTGAGCTCGTCGAGATGGAAATCCGTGAGACCCTGTCCAAGTACGAGTTCCCCGGCGACGACATCCCGATCATCAAGGGCTCCGCGCTGAAGGCTCTCGAGGCCAATGATGTCAACGATCCCGCTTTTGCCTGCATCAAGGAACTGATGGATGCTGTTGACTCCTATATCCCCACCCCCGACCGCAAGGCTGACCTGCCCTTCCTGATGCCTGTCGAGGACGTCTTCACCATCACCGGCCGCGGCACCGTCGCTACCGGCAGAGTTGAGCGTGGACAGATCAAGGTCGGCGAGGAAGTTGAGATCGTCGGTCTGGCTGACGAGAAGAAGAAGACCACCGTTACCGGTCTGGAGATGTTCCGCAAGATCCTCGACTTTGCCGAGGCCGGCGACAACATCGGCGCGTTGCTCCGCGGCATTCAGAGAACTGAGATTGAGCGCGGTCAGGTCCTGTGCAAGCCCGGCTCGATTCATCCCCACACCAAGTTCCGCGGCCAGGTTTACGTCCTGAAGCAGTCTGAGGGCGGCCGCCACACTCCTTTCTTCAACAACTATCGTCCCCAGTTCTATTTCAGAACGACCGACGTTACCGGTGTGATTTCTCTTCCCGAGGGCGTCGAGATGTGCATGCCCGGCGACAACATCGAGATGGATGTTGAGCTGATCACTCCCATCGCCATCGAGCAGGGCCTCCGCTTCGCTATCCGCGAGGGCGGCAGAACCGTCGGTTCCGGCGTTGTTATCGCGATCAACGAGTAATTTTCCCCATTTCGGCATGACGCGGCGAAAGCCGCATCCGAAGGCCGGGGCAGAATGGAAGTATTCTGCCCCGGCCTTTTTTGCACCGTCTTTCTTCTTTCGACATTCCTTCTTGCTTTCAAACCGCTTTTTGGTCGTCATAAAGCGGTTTGCTGTCCAATAGGATAGAGGGAAGGGGGGGTGCCCGTGAATAGAAAGGGCCAGTCCTTTGCCGCGGGGGCGGCAACCCTGATGGCCGCGGCATTAATCGTCAAAGTAATTGGAATGCTCTTTAAAATCCCGCTGACCCGTATGCTCGGGGGGGAGGGAATGGGCTACTATATGACGGCCTACAGCATTTTCAACCCAATCTGTGCTCTCTGTGTGGCAGGTTTTCCGGTAGCGGTTTCGCGGCTCACTGCCGCCAGTCTCGCCAATCACCGACGCGAGGAGCCGAGGCGGATTTTAACGGCGGCCCTTCTGCTCTTCCTGCCGATGGGCCTGCTCTGTTCAGCGGGAATTTATCTGGCAGCTCCGTTTTTTGTCCGGATTGTGGGAAACGAGGCAGCGCTGGGCGCGGTGCGCGCGATTGCCCCCGCTGTTTTTTTCTGTTGTATTTCCGCAGTGTTTCGGGGATATTATGAGGGAGGCCGAAACATGGTTCCCACCGCTGTCTCGCAGGTGGTCGAGGCCTCGGTGAAGCTGGGCGCGGGGATTTTTTGTGCCATGCGCTGCCTTGAGACGGAACTCGGACATTTCACGGCCGGAGAGCCGGTCTGCGGGGTAACGGTATCCAGTCTGGAGGAAGCGCAGATGGTTATTGCCCCCTATGCGGCCGCCGCCGCCATTATCGGGGTAACCGTTTCTACACTGGCCGGATGTCTGGCGCTGGCCCTTGCCTACTTTGGAGAGCCGCATACCGGTTCAGACCGGATCGGCGCGGCGGGGATGATTCACTATTCCAAAAATCTGCTGGTTACCGCCCTGCCGGTCTGTGCGGGGGCGCTGGTCGTCAATCTCTCCTCCTTTGTCGATCTGATGTCGGTCATCAACCGGCTGAATTGTGCTGTGTCCCTCGGCTGGGAAGCTCTGTGCCGCAGCCACCCGCAAGCCGGACTGGAAAGGATGGAGGCGGAAAGGGTCGGAAACTTCCTCTTCGGCTCCTATTCCGGACTTGCGATGACGGTTTTTCACCTTGTCCCTGCCATTACCGCTTCGCTGGGAGTCTGTGCGCTGCCGCTCATCGCCTCTCTGGCGGCGCGCGGAAGCCGCGCCCAACTGCGCCGAACCGTTGAATCGGTACTGAGAATCACGGTAATTGTGGCCCTTCCCCTCGGCCTGGGAATGAGCTGCATGGCCGGGCAGATTCTCCAATTGCTCTTTTCATCGAATCCCGAGGAGGTTTCGGTAGCGGCCGTTTTGCTGCGTCCTCTGGGAGTAGCCGCCGTCTTTGTAGCGGTTTCCGGCTGCATCAACAGTATGCTGCAGGCTCTCGGGCATGTTTTGGTTCCGGTTCGGCTGATGCTTTGCGGAGCGGCGGTTAAATTCGGCATCAACTGGGCGCTGATCGCGCGTCCGTCGATCAACATTTTGGGCGCCCCCTGGGGGACGCTCTGCTGCTATCTGACGATGACACTGCTCGGGTGCGCCGCGCTGGAACGGGCGTCCGGGGGACAGATCAATCTGGCCGCAATTTTTGCAAAACCTTTGGCGGCCTCCCTGCTTTGCTGTGCGGCGGCGGTGGGCTGCTGCCGTCTCCTTGCTTCATGGCCTCAGTGGGCCGCAACATTGGCCGCGGTGGGAGCCGCGGGCGCGGTTTATCTGATTGCGGTGCTCCTGCTGGGTGCGCTGCGGGAGGAGGATATGGAATTGCTGCCAAGACGGACAAAAATCCGAAAAGATCGCTAAACGATGCAGAAATTCTCTTGCAAATCCCTTGTTAATGCGGTAAAATAGGGAAGATGTTTTTACTGACCCAAAAAGGAGAAGACCCACTGTGGAGTTTCAGGCAAAAGAGAAGTATTCGGTATCGGATTTGATCTCGATTATGGCGCTGCTGCGGGGCGAGGGCGGCTGTCCTTGGGATCGTGAGCAGGACCATCTCACCATCCGCAAGAATCTCATTGAAGAAGCATATGAGGTGGTTGAGGCAATCGATGCCGGAGATCCGGAGATGCTCCGCGAGGAGCTGGGGGATCTTTTGCTTCAGGTGGTTTTCCACAGCAGGATCAGCGAGGAAGAGGGAGACTTTTCGATTGAGGAAGTTGCGGATGGAATCTGCAGGAAGCTGATCCACCGCCATCCCCACATCTTTTCCGATGTGGTTGTGAAAGATTCCGGTGAAGTCCTGGAAAATTGGGACGCAATCAAAAAGCAGGAAAAGGGACAAAAGACCGCTTCGGATACACTGCACAGCGTGCCGAAGGTACTGCCGGCCCTGATGCGCAGCCAGAAGGTGCAGAAACGTGCCGCCAAAACCGGATTTGATTACCCCGACGCTCTTTCCGCGTTGGCCGATCTTGAAAGCGAGATCGCTGAACTGCGGGAAGCGCTTGCATCGGGCGGGCAGGAAGCCCAAACCGATGAGCTGGGCGACGTAATCTTTTCGGCGGTCAATGTGGCTCGCCATCTTCCGGCGGACGCCGAAGAGGCGCTTACCGCTTCCTGTGAAAAGTTTATCCGCCGTTTTGACCGCATGGAGTCCATGGCGCGGGAGAAAGGAATTGTCCTCGAGGAGCAGTCCCTGGATCGGTTAAATGCATTGTGGGACGCTGCAAAGCGTGCCGATGTTGAATAGTGATGAAGTAAAATTTGGAGGTTCTTACTATGACAAAAGCAGATCTGATTGGAATTGTTGCCGCGAAAACCGAGCTTTCCAAGAAGGACAGCGAGAAGGCTGTTTCGGCTGTTCTCGATGCGATCACCGAGGCGCTCGTGGAGGGCGATAAGGTTTCCCTCGTTGGATTCGGCTCTTTTGAGGTGAAGACCCGCGGCCCCAGAAAGGGTATTAACCCCAGAACCAAGGAAGAGATCACCATCGAGGCTTCCAAGCTCCCTGCCTTTAAGGCTGGCAAGGCCCTCAAGGATGCTGTTTCCAAGTAAAAGGCCTTCTGAGAAAATTATACGCGGCAGCCGACGTATCGCCAACGATGCGCCGGCTGTTTGAATGTCAGGCGGCGCGGGGAATGGGAACCGCTTGCGTTCAGGAAGGAGAAAGAATCCATGCGGTTGGATAAGTATCTCAAGGTATCGCGCCTGATCAAGCGCCGCACCGTCGCCAACGAGGCCTGTGACGCTGGGCGCATCCTTGTCAACGGCAAGCCCGCGCGGGCTTCCTACGAAGTCAAGGAGGGGGATATCCTGACCATTGGACTGGGAGCCAAGCCCCTGACGGTCAAGGTTCTCTCGGTTGTGGAGCATGTCCGCAAGGATGATGCCGGCGCGCTCTATATAGCGGTGGAATAGGCTGCGGCCTTTGATTTCGGCATAACTCCCCCGCCTTTCTCATATCCTGATAGGGATGAAATATGCTGGAGGGATAGCGGATGGCGGAGGAAAAAGGCGCAGCGCGTGCACAGCACCGCGTTTCGATGGAGAACAGGCGCGCGCTGGAGATTACCGGCGTAACCGATATCGACAGTTTCGATGAACAGACCGTTGCGGTCTTTACCGACGTTGGGGAACTGGTGGTGCGGGGCAGCAGCCTGCACATCAGCCGCATCGACGTGGAATCCGGAAATCTTTCGCTCGAAGGAGAGATTGACTCGCTCGAATACACCGATAATGTGGCGGTGCGCGGCTCGATCTGGGCCCGGCTCTTCCGATGAACGGCGATCCGCTGATTGTCCCGGTGAGCGCGCAGTGCGCCGTCTTTCTGCGGGCTTGCCTCTGCGGGACGTCCCTGGCATTGTTCTATGACTTTTTCAGAATTCTGCGCCGGGTTTTCCGCTGTCCGGCGGGACTGGTGGCGGTTCAGGACCTTTTCTGCTGCACTGTTTTCTGCCTGGGCAGTTTCCTCTTTCTTCTCTCGGAATGTGAGGGAAAGCTCCGCTGGTTTGCACTGGCTGGGCAGGTGCTGGGAGCGGTCCTCTATTGGGCGCTTCTGGGAGAAGCCGTGGTGCGTGCGGGAGCGTGGCTGCTGGGCCTGGCGGTTGGCGCCCTGCGTCTGGTGCTGCGGCTCTGGGTGAGGATTTTCCGGTGCCTCTGCGGATTGCTGATGGGGCTTTTTCGGCTGCTGGGGCGCCTTTTTTCATGGCCGGCCGTTAAAATTCGGGCGGCGGCGGTGAAAGGCAGCCGATATGTTCAAAAAATATTAAAAAAAGGTGCTGGAAAGACAAAATTTTGCTTGAAACACCATCCTGTTTTATTGTATAATTTTAGAAAGGCACGGCCTGATGGGCGGCGCCTGCCTAAAGACCGGAAAAACGGAAGGAGATGAGCAAAGCAATGGCCAGAAAGCGAAGGTATCGCTCCAATTGGATTGCGCGCCTGGCTGTATTTTGTTTTGCTGTTTATGTGACCGTTTCTCTGATCGGAATGCAGGTGCAGGTCGCCGCCAAGCGGCGCGAGCTTCTGGCTCTTCAGCAGAATGTGGAGCAGCAGAAGCTGGTCAATGAGGAAACCCAGCGGATTCTCAGCGGGGAGAGCGACGAGGAGTATATCGAACGGATTGCCCATGATAAACTCGGATATGCCTATCCCGATGAAAAGATCTTTATCGACCGTTCGGGCGGCTGATGCCGGGAAACGCTTTTTGCGAAGCATAAAATGATTGGGAGGATCTATTCACTTATGGCTCTGGAAGTCGGATCGGTTGTGGAAGGAAAGGTTACCGGAATTACAAAGTTCGGGGCCTTCGTTGAACTGCCCGGCGGCAAGACCGGAATGGTTCACATTTCCGAGGTTGCAGCTACATACGTCAAGGAGATTCGTGATTTCATTCAGGAAAATCAGGTCGTTCGTGTTAAGATCCTGGCGGTCACCCCTGAGGGAAGGATCAACCTGTCGATGAAACGTGCGTTAAGCCCGGAACAGCAGCAGGCGGCTCCGGAAGGCCGTCCTGCGGCCCCGCGCCGTCCCGCAGCCCCGAGGCGTTCATCGGCCCCGATTGATTACAGCCGCGGCCCCGCGCAGCCCCAGACCTTTGAGGAGATGCTCAGTCACTTCAAGCAGCGGAGCGACGACAAAATGTCGGATATCCGCCGCAATCTCGACGGCAAACGCGGAAGCTCCGGCCCCAAGCGGCACGGAGGCAGCCGATAACGGCTTCTTCGTCCGGCACCGAAAAATCCATCCGGCCCGTCGTCCCGGAAGGGTGCTCTTGGCATCCCCGGGCCTTCGGGCCGTTTTTTGTGTTGAAAGGAGAACCTATGCTCATTACCCATGTCCATTTGGTACCGGTCTGCGGGGTGGAGATCCCCGACGGATTTCTGAGAATCGAGGGCCGGCGGATTGCCGCGCTCGGTCCGATGCAGGAGCTTCCCGCCCCGGAGGCGGGAGAAGAAGTACTTGACGGGAAAGGCGGCTGGCTGCTGCCCGGACTCGTTGATATCCACAGCCATCTGGGAATGTTCGGAGACGGGATGGGCGTCGAGGGGGACGACGGCAACGAGATCGCCGATCCGGTGACGCCGCAGCTTCGGGCGCTCGATGCGATCAATCCGCTGGACCGGGGCTTTTCCGAGGCGCTCGATTATGGGGTGACCACCGTCGTAACCGGCCCGGGCAGCGCCAACCCGATCAGCGGCCAGTCGGCCGCCATGAAGACCTTTGGCTGCTGTGTGGACGACATGGTTTTGAATCCGGCGCTTGCGATGAAATTTGCCCTTGGCGAGAATCCCAAGGGTACCTATGCTCCCCGCTCACAGGCGCCGACCACCCGAATGGCAACCGCCGCGCTGATTCGTGAGGAGCTTTACCGCGCAAAGCGTTACCTTGAGGACCTTGAACGGTACGAGCAGGACACCGAGGACGAGCTGGACCCGCCCGAATATGACGCAAAATCCGAGGCGCTGCTTCCGGTGCTGAAGGGGGAGATGGCGGTGCACATCCACGCGCACCGGGCCGACGATATTTTTACCGCCGCGCGGCTGATTCGGGAGTTCTCACTTCGCGGGGTGGTGATTCATGCGACGGAGGGACACCTGATCGCGGAACGCTTTGCCGGATTCGGCATCCCGGTCGTCTGCGGTCCGGTGATCGGCAGCCGCGATAAGCCGGAGCTGGTTTCGCTTTCCCGTGAGACGCCGGCTCTCCTTGCACATGCGGGGGTGAAGGTGGCTCTCTGTACCGATCATCCCGAACTGCCTCAGGAGTTTCTGATGCTTTCGGCTGCTCTTTGCCACAGGGAGGGAATGAGCCGCGCGGAAGCCCTGCGCGCGGTTACGCTGACCCCCGCCGAGATCGTCGGGCTGGATCACAGGATCGGCTCGCTCGCGCCGGGAAAGGACGCCGACCTTGTGCTCTATCCCCGTGACCCTCTTTCCGGTCTGGAACGCCCCATTTCGGTATTTCTTGACGGAAAACAGGTTAGATCATAACTTTTATTTGTCAAAAGTGCATTTCTGTGGTATACTGTTATCAGCAAATCCACATCGAATGATTCGCTTGACGGATCAAAGGAAAGGGGTACCTCTATGAATATCTCGATTACAGCAAGGAAAACCACAGTGAAGGATTCCTTCCGCGAGAAGGTCGAGAAAAAGCTCAGGAAGCTTGACCGCTTTTTCGACGATGAAGCCAAGGCTGTCGTAACAGTGACCAACGAACGCGAGCGTGAGACGGTGGAGGTGACCATCACCTATCAGGGGATGATCTTCCGCGCGGAGAAGACGACGGCAGACAGGTCTGATTCGCTCGATGCGGTTTGTGATATTCTCTTTAAGCAGATTGTCAAGAACAAGTCGAAATTGGAAACCAAGGTCCGCGCCCGCGCCTTCGAGGACCTTTCTCCCGAGGAAACAGGGGAACAGGAGGGCGCCTACAATCTGGTGAAGCATAAGAAGTTCCCGGTTCATGCAATGTCGGCCGACGAGGCGATTTTGCAGATGAATATGCTCGGGCATGAGTTCTTCCTTTTTGAAAATGCGGAAACGGGAGAGCTGAACATCGTTTACAGCCGTCATGGCAACAGCTATGGCCTGATCGAGCCGATCCGCTGACCGGATCTGGACCGCGGCGGATCTGCACCGCTTCCTCCGGGCCGCGGACAACTGGCGGCACCTCTGGCAGATGCTGTTGAGAAAAACAGATAAGGTTGCGGTCCCGGTGGGCCGCAGTTCATTGTATTTTCGCGGCAGTGCCCTTTTCCCGGGCACTGCCGCCGTTTGAAAGGAAGGGAAAATGGCTTTTTTGACCATCGCGTGTCCTTGTCTCTTTGGATTGGAAAGCGTTTTGTCCGGCGAAGTGAAGCGCATGGGCGGACAGGATGTCGAGGTGACCGACGGCCGGGTTTGCTTCAAGGGAAACCCTCGCATGATCGCGCGCGCCAATGTCCTGTTGCGCACTGCCGAACGGGTTCTGATTGTGGTCGGTGGATTCCGCGCCGAAACCTTTCAGGATCTCTTCGAAGGGGTTTACCACCTCCCATGGGAGAATTTCATTGGAAGCAAGGATGCCTTTCCGGTCAAGGGATGGTCGCTCAACTCCAAGCTCAGGAGCGTCCCTGACTGTCAGTCGATTATCAAAAAAGCGATTGCCAAGCGGCTGGGTGAGCATTACGGGGCGGCTTGGCTGGAAGAGAGCGGTCCGGTACACCAGATCCAGTTTTCCCTGATGCGCGACGTGGCAAGCATCATGATAGACACCTCGGGCAGCGGCCTGCATAAGCGGGGCTATCGTCCCACCGCCAATGTCGCCCCAATTAAGGAAACGCTTGCCGCCGGAATTGCCGATCTGGCGCGAGTACGGGAAAACACCCTGCTGGTGGACCCGTTTTGCGGCTCCGGCACCCTGCTGATCGAGGGGGCGACCAAGGCGCTGCGGATCGCGCCGGGGCTGCGCCGCCGCTTTTCGGCCGAGCACTGGGGTTTGATTCCGCAGGAGGATTGGCAGGAGGAGCGCCGCGCAAGCTTTGAGCTGGTCCGCCGCAGCGGAACCTTCCGCGCGCTTGGTTCGGACATTGATTCAGCCTCGGTGGACCTCACCCTTGACAACGCCGAACGCGCCGGAATCCGGTCGAAGATTTCCTGCCATACGGAGAATGTGAAAAATTTCGTCCCGCCGGAGGAGCCGTTTGTCCTGATTACCAATCCGCCCTATGGAGAGCGGATGCTCACTGTCGAGCAGGCGGAAGAGCTTTACCGCGTGATGGGACAGGCTTTTGAGCCCGGCGAGGGGCGCAGTTACTATGTTATCAGTCCCCATGAACAGTTTGAGAGGCTTTTCGGCCGGGCCGCCAGCAGGCGCAGAAAGCTTTACAACGGCAATATCAAGTGCACCCTCTATATGTTTTTTTAAAGAAGCGGAAGCCATCGGGCTTTCGGGTAATACCGATCCGGGAAACGGCGGCAGGGGGCCTACCTGCCGCCGCTTTTGCATTGCAGCTTTAGCGACAGCGGCCACCAGCTATGCCGGTGGGCAGAAAAAGCTTTAGCTTATAGAGCATTAAGCGCGGCGAAATGACGAATATTCAGAAGCGCAGAAGGTCAATCAAAGGAGACAATGACTGCTTTAGCGGTTGCAGTGCGTGTGATGCGTAAGAAGAATGGTTCTACGCCTCTTAAGAGACGGGCCGGTATCATGCCCTTTTGGTGCTGGGGCATACCATGCGTTCAACGCGTGGTTTTGATTCATCCGGCGGACGATGCGCTTTATTCATGCTTCCGGAATTAAATTTTGCTGAAATTTTTGAAATGCGAAAGGATCTGTCTCTTTCAGTCGTATTCATGGTGAAGCCTTTCAAAAACATATAACAAATGGAGGAATCAATCATGAAAAAACTGGCAATCGGGATTGTCATCGCCGTAATAGTGCTGTCCATCAGTGCAATGAGCGCTTTGGCGGCATCGGAATCCCCGGGGTATGTGGATGCCGGCGGCGACGGAATCTGTGACTATGCCGCCTCCTGCGGGATGCGTTGCGGCAATGGCGATGGAGCGGGCTTTGCCGATGAGGACGGCGACGGAATCTGTGACCGCCGCGCTTCATGTGGGATGCGCCGCGGCAATGGCAGACGGGCAAACTTTGTGGATGCTGACGGCGACGGAGCCTGCGACAATGCCGGAGCCGGCTACCGCCGGAATGGCTGAGAGGTTCTGAAAGACCCGGAGGACTTTGATGCGGGATGAACAGGAGGCGTGCAGAGCAATTGAACGGTATGCAGATACTGTCAAACGGCTCTGTATCATCCATCTGAAAAGCGGACCCGATACAGAGGACATCTTTCAAAATGTTTTTTTGAAGTATGTCCTCAGTTCCGCCGTGTTCGAAAGTGAAGAGCACGAAAAGGCATGGGTGATCCGGGTTACCATCAATGAGTGCAAAGACCTGCTGAAAAGTTTTTTCCGCAGCCGCACGGTCCCGCTGGAGGGGCTCCCCGATTTACCGGCACAGGACCCGTCCGGCGGTCGGGAGGTCCTTGAGGCGGTGCTGTCGCTTCCGCAGCGGTACAGAGATGTCATCTACCTGCATTATTATGAGGGCTACAGCGCTGTGGAGATCGGAAAGCTTCTGTCAAAGAATGTCAACTCCATTTATACGCTTTTGCACCGCGCGAGGACTCTTCTGCGGAAAAATCTGGGAGGTGACGAATTTGAATAACCGAATCAAGGATGCTTTTGATTCCATCCATGCGGAGGAGGCGCTCAAACAGCGCGCCAAGGAGTTTTTATCTGAGAGAATTCAGAGAACAAACCGGCGCCGCTCTCCGGTTCCTGTGAAGCTGACGGCTGCCTGTGCCTGCCTTGTGCTGCTTCTGGCCGGAGGGTATTCATTTTTCGCGCCTGTTTCCGCCATCAGCGTCGATGTCAATCCCTCGGTGGAATTTGGCATCAATCTCTTTGACCGGGTGGTTTCCGTTGTTGGGTACAATGAGGATGGTATGGCTCTTATCGATTCGCTCGATCTCAAGTATCAGGACTATCCCTCGGCGCTTGAGAAATTGATGGCAAGTGACCGCGTGTCATATTATCTGGAAAACGACGGATTGGTCTCGATTACGGTATTGGGTCCGACAGAAGAAAAAAGTGAAAAAATGCTGGCGGACCTTTTTGTCCGGGGCTATGGCAGCGCTTCAAATGTCGTCTGTCATTCGGGAGTTCGGGATGATGTGGAAGCGGCTCACAAGGCGGGTTTTTCCTTCGGAAAATACCGGGCGTTTCTGGAGCTGCATGCACTTGATTCCACAGTGACAGAGGAGGAGGCGCGCGGGATGACCATGCGCCAGATCCGCGACAGAATGGATGCCTGCTCCTCCGGCCTTTCAAGAAGGGAAAACGCGGGAGAAGGACCCGGCAGGCATGGAAAATTTCCGGCGGTGCTTCCTGCTGCAGGCAGGAGCCCCTGCCTTGTCCCTGATATTTTGCCTTCAGGAAGAACTGCGGCGACATGAAACCGCTGTGTTCGAAGGGCATATAAGAGGAATTCTGACCGGGTAGGGATTACGCGTGGAAAGCGCGGGCTGAAAATGACCCCCGGTGGGACACGATGCCGGACATCCATCTCAAGAGATTGCCCCTCTTCGGTTTGACAGAGTGAAAAGAAACGGGAGGGACCGAAAGCGATTGCGGATCGCTTTCGGTCCCTCCCGTTTTTATGAAAGTATCATGTACCGGATTGTACCGCGGGTTCTGTGCGCTGCTGTTCTGTCTCAGCCTGCATCTGTTCCCGCTCCTCCTCAAGCTCCATAAAAAGACGTTCTCTCTCCTGTGAGAGCGTCTCGCGCTGTTCATCGAGCTCGGCATAAAGCTCCTGGCGTTCCTGCTCGAGTGCCTGACGCTCCTCTTCGATGCGGCTCCACTCGGAATCATCCTCCACCATCTGGGCAAGGCTGTCCGCGTTCTGACGAAGGGCAAAGAGGCCGTCGAGGGACAGCGTATAGTGACGGGCCTGCTCCGAAGATTTTCCGGCGCCGGAGAAGGACACATGGGCGGGGGTGAAAGGGAGAGCGGAGAGCCGCTCCAGAATGTCATGGGCTTTTTCCGCAAACTGCTTTTCTCCGGTGAAATCTCCCGCAAGGGTGAAGTGCAGAAAAATCCTGCCTGCGCGGGACAAGTCCTCGAGCGATGCGTCCCGGTATTCAGAGAGACCGCCGGCCAGATCAAGATCGATGTCAAGAGATTGAATCGACGGCTCCCCTTTCAGCGCATCATAGCAAAGCGTTTCAGCCTGATGTGCCAACTCTGTGCGCAGCCGTTCCCGGCCCGGACCGTACTGCTCCCAGAGCGGCGGAAGAAGGGCGGCGCCAACGCTCATGCAGATCAGGAAAAAGCAGACTACGCCGCTCCAAAAGTCATACTTGAGCCGGTCGTTGCGGAAGATCACACTGGAAAGCAGCACCTCCGTTCCGAGCAGAATCAGCACGAGGGGAGAGAAGCGCAGGACGGTGATGATGTCAAAGCCCGGATCAAAGAGGCAGATCAGCGCGACCGCCCCGGATGCAATCAGCGAAAGCCCCATCGTAAAGGTTCCCACACGCCGGACTCTCTGAGGCGCCGGCGGGACCGCGGAGGGGGAGACGAGAGGATTTCCCGCGGAATCGGCCCCCTTTTCCGGTGTAAAGCCGTGCCCATTGTCCGGACGTTCCGGGAACTGGTTCAGCTCACTCATCCCGCTTCCCGCCGTATTCCACAAAATCGTCTCCAGCTTGAGGGGGCGCGGAAATTTCCCTGCCGCCGAAAGCGAGATGGATTCCGAGCGCAATGATTGCCACGGCAACGATCAGCGAGGGAACCGCGCGCAGCAGATCATAGAGCCAGGGAAGGTAATCCGAAAGCTTCCACAGAAAGGGACGCAGCAGGCTGGTGTAGAGCAGATAGAAGCCGAGGAGGATGCAGCCGCCGCCGATCAGGGTGTGCCGCCTTTGGACCAAGGCTTTCCAATCCCTGTGAAACGCCCCATCGAGCTGGAACAGGAAGGCGTCCTGCGCGGCGCGCTGTTCATAGGGAATGGCCTTGATGTTGAAGGTGTCAAAGAAGGCGAAGAACCAGAGAACCGGCAGAAAAACGGTGAGAATCGGCAGATAGAGAAAACCCGCCGCGACGCTGATGACCGAAAATGCCAGCATCAGCGAGACGCCGCGTTTCATCATGCCGAGATACATCTGTCCCGCACCCGGGATAAAGGCAAAGCAAAAGGCGAAGAAGCTATTTTTTTTCATCTTGGAAAACTCCCTTCAGATCAAGGCTGGAAAATCGATCAAAGAAACTCTGAAAACGGTCTGCAAATTTCCATCCTAGTTCCTGTGATTTGCTGGTAATCTGTTCTGAAACCGCGTAAACGGCGCCGTAATTCCCGCCGGTTTCATCCTTTGGCTCAAACACTCCGGTAAACCAAAAGGTCAGGGCGAGGCAGGCCGCCATCCCGGCCGCAATATAGCGGCGGAAGAAGAGAACCCGCGCACGCCGCGCGAGAGCTTCCATGACCGAATCGGCGAGAGGCTCGGCGGGAACCAGCAGCGGCGCTTCGCAGAGAAGCTCACTGTAGCGTTCCGTGCAACGGTCACAAAAAGAAAGATGCTCCGCGATCTCAAGGCGGGTCATTTCATCCGGCTCCTGACGGATCAAGGCGAGCAGCGCATCGTCGGTCAGACATCCGTCGCGGTCAAATGCTTCCATCATCGCGGTTCCTCCTCTCTGATTTTTTGCTGTAGAATTCGTTTTGCGCGGTAGAGCTGGGTTTGGACCGTCTTAGGCGGCCGGTCCAGCCGGCGGGCGATTTCCTCGACTGTTTTCTGCTCGAGGAAAAACAGGATCGAGACATTCCGGTAAGGCTCCTTCAGTGTGCGGATGATGGTTTCGATTCGTTTGGCGCCCTCCTGTTCGATGGCCAGCTCATCTGGCGGGCCATCCGCGGGGATTGCTTCAAGGATTTCCTCTCCCTCCATGACGACCCGTTGGTTATAGGCGCTTTTGAGAAAATCTTTTGCTTTGTTGGCCGCAATCCGGCAGAGCCAGGGACGGTAACTTTCAGGCGGGCAGCGGTCGATATTCCGGTAGGCGGAGAGAAAGGTGTCTTGCGCCAGATTCTGGGCCTCATGATAATCACGAACCAGCTGGTGGCAGACGGTAAACACAAGTTTTTCGTACTGGCGGATGAGCCCGGTGAATTGTTCATTTGTCATATGCGCCCTTGGGTCACCACCTTGTCGGGAATGCGGGTCATTCCCGGGAATTTTTAATCCGTATGCTGATAGAACGACGAAACGGTCTGAAATTCTTCAAAATCCGCAAATGTTTTTAAGAGTTGGCAAAGAGAATTGCTCCCGATCAAAAGGTGCATCGCGGACGGACAATCACTGCGCAGCCTGGAGGTTTTCGGAAACGGTGATTCAAAAGCAAAATTGCACGCAGATTTGGGCGGCACACGGTTTGACTGTCCGATGTGCTGCCGCGATTCAAGGGATGGAATCACACATAAAGCGGGGCCGCCACACGATTGTGCAAAATGACGGAGAGTTGCGCATGCTTTTTTAGAAGATCGGTATAAAATATGTCCTTTTTTGGCAGACTCCTTTGTAACAGTGCCGATTAAAGCGACAAATACAGGCAGAATCCGCATCTGGAGAGAGGACGTTCCGCCTTTGGTAAACTTGACAAAATGACGGAAAATGAATAATATGGATATGAATTTCCCAGAATTACGGTAATCTTATGAAAGCAATTGGGTGGGCTAGATGACAGACATCAAACGACGATGGTTTGAGACGGTGAGGACCTTGCGCGGCGCGGCACGGGGGCGCTCCCTTTGGGTATGCTGCCTGACGCTGGCGCTTGCCTGCATCGTCTTTTACATTTCGGAGCAGATGCGGACGGTCTATATCCGGGACGGCGAAACCACGACGCTGCGGTACACGCTGCGCCGCGAGCCGGAAAAGATTCTGGACGACAACGGCATTGTGACAATGGCCTTCGATTCGGTGGATTTCTCCGGATTTGAGGGAAAAATGGGCGTGATCAGCATACAGCGCGCTTTTCCGGTTTCGATTCGTGTGGACGGGGAAACCCGCACTCTGATGACCACCGAGATGACGGTGGGGGAGCTGCTCGCGCGGGAAGGAATTGAGCTGGGGGAGTACGACGAGATCAATCTTTCGCCGGTTCTCTACCTTTCCCCGAACGACCGGATTGTGATTCGGCGGGTCGAGCTGGAGACCACCGTCGTCCAGCGGAGCATCCCCTTTGACACCGAATATAAGGAACATTCCCTGATCCGCCACGGGCGTACCCGCACTCTGATCGCCGGCCAAGAGGGGGAACAGGTTCTCACCTATGTGGACCGCGTGGTGGATGGAGTGCTGCGGGCGCGCGAGCTGAGCGAAACGGTGACCGTCCGGCAGCCTGTGGATCAGCTTGTGCTGCGGGGAACCGCCGCAAAGCCTGTTTCCGACCTTGACTTTGGCATTCCGCTTGATGCCAACGGAGTGCCGGTTCGCTATAAAAAGGTGCTGACCAATCAGGTCGCCACCGGCTACAGCGCCCGGGCAGGCGCGCGCGGCGCCAGCCGGCTGAAGCTTTCCGACGGGTCGGTGGCGGTGCGCTCCCATGAGATCCCCTACGGAAGCAAGCTCTATATCGCCAGCGCGGACGGCAGCTTTGTCTACGGCTTCGCGGTGGCGGCCGACACCGGCACCGGGCTGATGCAGAATATCATTGATGTGGATCTCTTCTATGAAACCTATATCGAAAGCGCTCTGAACGGCCGGAGAGTTGTCAATATCTATGTTTTGGAATAGGACGCCGGAAACCGGAGAAAGTCCTGTGCGCTGAACGTCCGCGTCAATAAAAGGAGGAGACATATGAACCATCCGATGAGAAGAAAAGACCGTGCTCTTTCCCGCGAGGAGGCATTTGAAGTGCTGAAGCGGTGCGAGGTCTGCCGCCTCGCCTTTTCCGATGAGCCCGCGCCCTATCTGGTCCCGATGAATTTCGGGGTTGCCGAGGAAGCCGGGGAGACGGTCCTCTATTTCCACTGCGCGCCGGCAGGGCGGAAGCTCCTGCTGCTCGAGAAGAATCCCCGCGTCTGCTTTGAGGCGGACCGGCCGCTTTCGCTGATCCGCGCCGAGCAGGCCTGCGGATGGGGAATGGCCTTTGAAAGCGTCATCGGGGAGGGAACCCTTGAGCGCCTTACGGAGCTGGAGGAAAAGCGCGGGGGACTGACCGCGCTGATGCGTCATTACGCCGGGGAAGAGGAATTTACATTTCCTGATGCAATGGTGGAACATACCGTTGTACTGCGCCTGACCATTGGCTCGATCTCTGGCAAGCGCCGCCCTCTGCCTGAGCAGTAAAGAGACACCGGGGCTTCCCGCGGGGTGCTCCGGTGTTTTTTTGTTTCGAAACAGAATGGACACCATTTTTTCGTCAAAGCGTGGTAGAATAAGAAACAGTCCGGAGCGGCGGCGCGGCTCCGGGGATTTCAGACAAAGGACGGATTGAATCTCTATGAGAATAAAAAGATTGACGGCACTTCTGCTGTCCAGTGCCATGCTCCTCGCAGGCTGCGGCGCGTCCTCTTCCTCTTCTGCCGCCGAGGCTTCATCGCAGGCGGAATCGCAGGCGGCCGCCCCGGGTGAATCGGAACCTCCGGCCGCGGAACCGCTTGAAACAGGATGGGAGCAGGGGTATCTGCCCCAGTTTGCCGAACCGGAAAGCGGCACCCCGATTGTCACTCTCCACACGACAATGGGCGATATCAAAATGATGCTCTTCCCCCAAGCGGCTCCCAAGACGGTGGAAAACTTTGTTACCCATTGTCAAAACGGCTATTATGACAATGTGACCTTTCACCGGGTTATCGAGGGCTTTATGATTCAGGGCGGAGACCCGCTGGGAACCGGAGCAGGTGGGGAAAGCATCTGGAACGCCTCCTTTGAGGATGAATTTTCTGATAATCTCCACAATTTCCGTGGGGCGGTTTCGATGGCCAATGCCGGATACGGCACGAATGGCAGCCAGTTTTTTATCGTGCAGGACAATCCCCAGCAGTATCCCGACAGCTCGTTTCGTGTAACCGAAGAAAATGCGGAACAGGTTTTGTTCCAGAACCTGTTCCTGAACTCCGAGATCTACCGGGGGACAATGCAGATGTATGCCAAGGCGTCCACCGGCGCCACTCAGGAAGAAATGCAGAAATATGTGGACGGACTCAATGCCGGTCTGCAAGCGACGATGGCCAAAGGACTGACCGATGAGATTCGTGCGCGCTTTACCGCGGCGATTGAGAAATATATGGAGGTGGGCGGTACTCCCCATCTCGATTACAAGCATACCGTCTTCGGACAGGTGATCGAGGGAATGGATGTTGTCGATGCCATTGCCGCGGTTGAGACCGGAGAGAGCGATAAGCCGGTCACCGATGTATTGATTACTTCGGCCACAGTCGAAACCGCAAAATAGCAAAAGGTCAACAGGATACCGCAAATTTTTGCGGTATCCTGTTTCTTTGGTTACGGAAACCGCCGGTTCTGCCGGCGGAGGTACCCCGTGAAAAAGCTTCAGCTTCAAGAATCGAGCGAAGCGAACCTCTGACAGCCGGCCTTACAGTGTGGAAAAGCTTTCATTGCATCGCTTCAGCGCATAGAACCACTGGTCCCGTCAGGGAGAGTAAAAGCTTTCGTTTTAAGAATCGAACGAAAAGAACTGTCCATAAAAAGCTTTGTGGAATGGAAAACCGCCGTGATAAAGACGGCCTCCTGTTTATGAACTGAGGAACATGCGATGCAATCGGAGAAATTTCAGCGCCTCTTAAAAGACCTGCGGAAAAAATTCCATGCTCGTCTCAGGCACCCATCTTTTCCGGGAAAGTCGAGTGGTATAGAGCTTCGATGCACAAAATCACCAGATCTGCCGGCGAGGATAAAAGCTTTTGCTTTAAGGATTGAGCAAGGCAAGTTCACAAGCAGATGGCCTTTGACTCACAAAAGTCACAATAGAGGGGGCTTTGCCATTTCTGATCAGCGACAGGGCGGCGGCTCTGCCCTCCGCTCGGGTGTGCCGCTCATCGGGCAGGCTGGCGCGGGCAGGAGGGAAGAGGAACGGGAGTAAGAGGCTCCGCCGCTCTCCGCTCGGGTGTGCCGCTCATCGGGCAGGCTGGCGCGGGCAGGAGGGAAGAGGAACGGGAGTAAGAGGCTCCGCCGCTCTCCGCTCGGGTATGCCGCTCATCGGGCAGGCTGGCACGCGGTCAGACGGAAAAGAGGCAGACGGGCAAAAGAAACCGCAGGACGTCCCTTTTGATGCATTTTGAGATACCTGCTGGTATCGGGTAAAAGGGAATGTTCATGCTTCTGGCTTAGGAGAGACTTTGACTGGCAGGGAAAGGATTGACAGTGTCGCTTTACATCTCCTCGGATGCTTGGTGCAGAAGAAAGCTGCTTCGACGGCATTCGAGAATCCCCTCCCGGCGGAGCTTCCCCAGCTCAGCTGACATGGCGCTTCTTTCTACTCCCAGATAATCGGCAAGCTGCTGGCGGTCGAAAGGAATTGTGAAGGCGGGGCTACCCGCTTGTCTCGCCTGCGCCGAGAGATAGGACAAAAGCTTTTCCCGGGTTGTGCGCCGGGACATGAATGCATTCTTTTGGATGAGGGCGACTGCCTTCCCGGCAAGAATTCGAAGCAGATTTTCGTTCAGCCGCTGGCATGCGGGCGACGGTTCAAGATCGGACAGACGCGTTCCGTCGAGCAGAAGAAGCTCGGCGGGCTCGATACAGAATACCCCTACCGGCATCTGGGAAAGTCCTGCGCAGGCAAAGGCCTCTCCAAAAAGCTCCCCGGCGCCGGCTGTTCCGATGACCGAACGGTTGCCCCACAAATCCTCCTGAACAATCTGGACCCTTCCGGAGAGAAGAACCCCGATGATACAGCGGGAGCCCGCATGGGAAACCGCCTCTCCGCGGGCGTAGCTCCGGCGGTGCGCGCCGAGAGAATTGAGGAGACGAGGGAGATCTCTTTGTTCAATTCCTTCCAAAATCGACGGCGTGGTTTCGAAAAATTTTTTCATGCTTCCTCCGAATGTTGGAAATACAACATACTTTTCTTCCTTACTATACTATGATCATAGCGTCGGATCAAGCGAAAAACAGGAGGAAAAGAAAATGATACGAAAAATTATTCAAATTGACCGCGAACGCTGCAATGGATGCGGCGCCTGTGCACAGGCATGCCATGAGGGCGCAATTGGAATGGTGGATGGCAAGGCCATGCTGCTGCGGGATGATTACTGTGATGGGTTGGGCGCCTGTCTGCCAAATTGCCCGGTAGACGCTTTATCGGTGATCGAGCGTGAAGCAGAGCCTTTTGACGAACAGGCGGTTATCCAACGCATGTCACAGAAAGCGGGCCCTTCCAATGAAGGAAAGAGCACACCCGTGCCGCATGTTTGTCCTGGATCAATGGCAAGGAGCCTTTCAGAAGAAGCGCAGGGGGAGGCAGCTCGCTTTTCGCATTTTTCCTCTGAAAAAGGGGAACCAAGTGCTCTGGCTCAATGGCCGGTACAGCTGCGGCTCGTGCCGGTCAAGGCTCCTTATTTTGATGGTGCAAAGCTTTTGGTTGCGGCAGACTGCTGCGCCTACGCCTATGCCGCCTTTCATCGAGACTTTATCGCCGGCCATACGACGGTGATTGGCTGTCCGAAGCTGGATGAGGCTGATTACAAAGAAAAACTTACCGCGATTTTGGCTCAGAACGAGGTCAAAAGCGTAACGGCAGTACGAATGGAGGTTCCCTGCTGCGGCGGAATTGAGCGGGCGGTCAAAGAAGCGCTGAGGGATTGCGGCAAGATGATTCCCTGGCGTTCGGTGACTCTTTCGCTGAAGGGCGAGGTGTTGGAGGACTGCTGATCTCAATGCACGTCTGTGGATGATGTAAGGCCGTGGATGAGGCCGTTTCAACGGCCTCATCCAATTTCGCGCAGTGATACACCCTCCTTGCATTTGTGGCACTGGAGAGATTTTTTCGGAAAAATGTAGGAGTACAATACATATTGGACAGATGAATAAAAAAGGATGAAGGATAGGGCCCGATCGATTAAAGTTGAAGTTGCGGACAACAACTCAACGAGAGGGGGTCATATCCTTCATGAGCAAGAGTATAACACAGGACATGGCATACCGGCAATCCCTGATGAAATACGCGGAGAAATACGGCGTGAGCCGAGCCAGCCAGAAGTACAACAAGAGCCGGTCTTATATCTGCTTCTGGAAGGCTCGCTGGGACGGAACGGCGCAGTCTCTGTCCTGTCAGTCCAGGCGCCCCCACATCCATCCCAACCAGCACACAGAGGCGGAGCTGAAGCTGATCCGGGATATGCGCCGCCGTAACCCCAAGCCGGGCATGGTGGAACTGTGGCACCGCCTGCGGCAGCGAGGGTATACCCGCCGCCCGGAGAGCTTGTTCCGGGTTATGCGCAAACTGGGACTTTTCCCTCCAGCCGGCAAGAAGGAGGCATATAAGCCAAAACCTTATGAGCAGATGACCTATCCCGG
>JACRTB010000017.1 GCA_014385025.1 Yanshouia hominis
CAGGCGTATCAAGGCAAGATTAAAGGGCTTGCCGCCTGTTTTACACAGACAACAAGCCCTCTTGGTAGCTTGAACAATTTGAGTTGGAAATATTTGTCTAACTTTTCGGGGTCACTTCATTTCCGGGCGCGGCGCTTTTGTTTCTGGAAAAGCGGTGTGCTTTAGGCTCTGGGGTTCCTGATCGCAGCCTGAGCCGCGGCAAGGCGGGCAATCGGCACACGGAAGGGGGAGCAGGAGACATAATCGAGGCCGACGCGATGGCAGAACTCGACCGAGGAGGGGTCGCCGCCGTGCTCGCCGCAGATGCCGAGATGCAGGTCGGGGCGGGTGGCGCGGCCGAGCTTGGCGGCCATTTCAACCAGCTTGCCGACGCCGATCTGATCGAGACGGGCAAAGGGATCGGACTCGTAGATCTTGTTGGCATAGTAGGAGTCGAGGAACTTTCCGGCGTCGTCGCGCGAGAAGCCGAAGGTCATCTGGGTGAGGTCGTTGGTGCCGAAGGAGAAGAACTCGGCTTCCTTGGCGATCTCGTCGGCGGTCAGCGCGGCGCGCGGGATCTCGATCATGGTGCCGACCAGATACTTCATATCGGAACCGGCGGCCTTGATCAGCTCGTCGGCGGTCTTGACGACGATGTTCTTGACGAATGCAAGCTCCTTGACCTCGCCGACCAGCGGGATCATGATTTCGGGAACCATCTTCCAGTCGGGATGCTTCGCCTGAACGTTGAGCGCGGCCTTGATGACGGCGCGGGTCTGCATGGCGGCGATCTCCGGATAGGTGACGGTCAGGCGGCAGCCGCGGTGGCCCATCATCGGGTTGAACTCATGGAGTCCGGCGATGATGTTCTTGATATCGGCGACGCTCTTGCCCATATCCTTGGCAAGCAGCTCGATGTCGGCTTCCTCGGTGGGAACGAACTCGTGCAGCGGCGGGTCAAGGAAGCGGACGGTCATCGGCAGTCCGCCGAGGGCCTCATACATCGCCTCGAAGTCGCCCTGCTGCATCGGCTCGAGCTTGGCCAGCGCGTGCTCGCGCTGCTCGACGGTGTCGGAGCAGATCATCTCGCGGATGGCCGGGATGCGGTCGGCTTCAAAGAACATGTGCTCGGTACGGCAGAGGCCGATGCCCTGCGCGCCGAACTTGACGGCCTGCTTGGTGTCGCGGGGGTTGTCGGCATTGGTGCGGACCTTGAGCTGGCGGTACTTGTCGGCCCACGCCATGATGCGGCCGAACTCGCCGCTGATCGAAGCGTCGACGGTGGGCAGCGCCTCGCCGTAGATATTGCCGGTGGAGCCGTCGAGCGAGAGATAATCTCCCTCGTGGTAGACGCGGCCGGCAAGCTCGAACTTCTTGTTGGCCTCATCCATCTTGATGGCGCCGCAGCCGGAGACGCAGCAGGTGCCCATGCCGCGCGCGACGACGGCCGCGTGGGAGGTCATGCCGCCGCGAACGGTCAGAATGCCCTGCGCGGCGACCATGCCCTCGATATCCTCAGGGGAGGTCTCGAGACGGACGAGGATCACCTTTTCACCGCGGCCGGCCCATTCCTTGGCGTCCTCGGCGGTAAAGACGATCTTGCCGCAGGCGGCGCCGGGGGAGGCGGCCAGAGCGGTGGCGACCGGCTGGGCCTTCTTCAGGGCGGCGGGGTCGAACTGCGGGTGCAGCAGGGTGTCAAGGTTGCGGGGGTCGATCATGAGGACGGCCTCCTTCTCGGAGATCATGCCCTCGTCAACGAGGTCGCAGGCGATCTTGAGAGCGGCGGCAGCGGTGCGCTTGCCGTTGCGGGTCTGCAGCATATAGAGCTTGCCGTTCTCAACGGTGAACTCCATGTCCTGCATGTCGCGGTAGTGGTCCTCAAGGGTCTTGCAGACGGTCTGGAACTGGGCAAAGGCCTCGGGGAACTTATCGGCCATCTGGCTGATCGGCATGGGGGTGCGCACGCCGGCCACGACGTCCTCGCCCTGGGCGTTGGTCAGGAACTCGCCCATCAGCTTCTTCTCGCCGGTGGCGGGGTTGCGGGTGAAGGCAACGCCGGTGCCGCAGTCATCTCCCATGTTGCCGAAGGCCATCGACTGAACGTTGACGGCGGTGCCCCAGCTGCCGGGGATGTCGTTCATGCGGCGGTAGACGATCGCGCGCGGGTTGTTCCAGGAACGGAACACCGCCTTGATGGCGCCCATGAGCTGCTCCTTGGGATCGGAGGGGAAGTCGGAGCCGATCTTCAGCTTGTACTCGTCCTTGAACTGCTCGGAAAGTTCCTTGAGGTCGTCGGCGGTCAGCTCGACGTCCTGGGTGACGCCGCGGGCGGCCTTCATCTTGTCGATGAGCTCTTCAAAATACTTCTTGCCGACTTCCATGACAACGTCGGAATACATCTGGATAAAGCGGCGATAGCAGTCATACGCCCAGCGGGGATTGCCCGACTTCTTGGCGATGACTTCGACGACCTGCTCGTTGAGGCCGAGGTTGAGGATGGTATCCATCATGCCGGGCATCGAGGCGCGGGCGCCCGAACGGACCGAAACCAGCAGAGGATTCTCTAGGTCGCCGAACTTCTTGCCGGTGATCTCCTCCATCCTGGTGATATACTCCATGATCTGGGCCTGAATCTCGTCGTTGATCTTCTCGCCGTCCTCATAGTACTGGGTGCAGGCCTCGGTGGTGATAGTGAAGCCCTGCGGCACCGGCATGCCGAGAATGGTCATCTCGGCCAGGTTTGCGCCCTTGCCGCCGAGCAGCTCGCGCATCTTGCCGTTTCCCTCTGAGAAGAGGTAAACAAATTTCTTGCTCATTGTTCTGAATCCCTCCAATTTTATTTGAAGACCGGCCGTGAGGCCTGTCCCATAATCCTTTTCCTTCAGTGTACTCGATTCGGCAACAGCATTATACCAAAGCGCCCGCCGAATTTCCACTTTTTTTTGCGTCCGAATGCGAAATATTTGAATTTTACGCGGATTTTTTTCTCAAAAATTGAAATCGGCTCCGATTTGGCGGACATCTGCCTGAAATTGACAACCAAAGCGGCCGGGAGTAGAATAGAGGGCGTTGAAAGGAAGGCGCGCAAATTGAAAGCAAAAAAGAATTCCGGACGGTGGCTCCTGCCGCCCGCGGCGCTTACCCTGCTGCTGGCGGGGGCGGCCGGCTGGAGCCTGCGCGGCATGAGCGCGCGGGAGCTGCTCGCCTATGCCCCGGAAAACCTCTGGCTCGCCGCTCTCGTGCTGATCGGATGCTATCCGCTCAAGGCGCTGTCGGTCTTTTTCCCGATTGCCGTCCTCTACCTTGCGGCGGGGCTGCTTTTCCCGCTGCCCGCCGCGCTGCTCGTCACCCTCGCGGGGTCGGCGGCGGGATATTCCCTGCCGTGGCTGATCGGCCGGACCGCCGGCGGGGGGCTTGCCGGCCGAATGGCCGCGCGGTTTCCGAAGCTGGCGCCCGCCCTCGCGCTCAAGGACCGCAGCCCGGTGTTTTTTTCTTATCTGCTGCGGGTGGTGGGAGTGATCCCCTTCGATCTCGGCAGCCTGCTGCTGGGCGCCTGCGGCGCCCCCTTTCTCCGCGGCCTTCTCGGAAGCTGGATGGGTCTGCTGCCCGGAATCCTGACCAACCTGCTGCTTGCCGAACAGCTCGACGAGGGGATCAACGCCGCCTACCTCATCCTGATGGCGGTGCTGACCGCTCTTTCCCTGCTGCTCACCGCGTGGGGGAGGCGGCAGACGGACCGGCGTGCCTGAGCGGCACGCCCTTTTCAACCCTCGGGTTCCGCCGGACCGGCACCTCGGGCGGCGGCAATCCGCCCCCGGCCCCCGAGGCGGATAGGCCCGCGACGCCCTGACCGCGGAGCGCCCGTTGTGCACGCGCGCCGTCCGGAAGCAACGGCGCGGCCGCGTAAGCATCGGGATTTACAAAGGACCGTTTCTGCACGCGCGCCGTCCGGAAGCCCCAAGGCTTCGGACGGCGCTTTCTGCGTCTGTACCGGACGGCAAAGCGCGCTCCCGGCCCGGCCGTCAGAAATGATTGAAGGTCACAATCTCATCAAAGGACTTGCGGTCCTTGTCGCGCAGGACATCGTCCCCGGCCGCATAGCCGAGACTGACCACCAGCCGCACCCGGCGGGTCTTGGGAATGCCCAGCAGCATCTTGATCTTCCGCTCGTTAAACCAGCCGACCACGCAGGAAGCAAGCCCCTGATCGGCCGCCGCAAGGATCAGGTGCGCGACCGACAGCCCGATGTCGATTCCGGAAAAGGGCTGGTTCTTCAGCGAGCCGCCCATCCGGGCGGTAAAATTCTGCCGCCCCTCAATCACGACCACAAAGGCGCGGGCATTTTCAGTGAAGCGGTTGAGCCCTGTCTCCTGCAGGCAGGCGGCAAGCTGGGGCAGCCGCTCCGGCTCGTCGACGGCGATGTATCTCCAGGGCTGGCTGTTGCATGCCGAGGGGGACAGCCGCGCCGCCTCAAGGCAAGCGGTAAGCTTTTCCCGCTCCACCGGGCGCGCGGGGTCAAAATTCCGGCAGCTCTGCCGGTTCTGGGCCAAACCGAGCAGGGTATCCATAAGCGCTTCCTCCTTTTCGCCGCGCTCCGCTGTGCGGGCACGCGGAAAATAATATGGCTGATGTTGTTTCCGCTGTGTGAATACGTGAAACAATCATGGCTGACGTTGTTTCTTTGCCGCGCCCCGCTGTGCGGGCGGGTGAAAACCACATGGCTGACGTTGTTTCTTTGCCTTTACCACGCTTTGCTGTGCGGGCGCGTGAAAACCACATGGCTGACACTGTTCCTTTGCCTTTGCCACGCTTTGCTGTGCGGGCGCGTGAAAACCACATGGCTGACACTGTTCCTTTGCCTTTGCCGCGCTTCGCTGTGCGGGCGCGTGAAAACCACATGGCTGACACTGTTCCTTTGCCGCGCCCCGCTGTGCGGGTACGCAAAACGTCATGGCTGTCACTGTTCCTTTGCCGCGCCCCGCTGTGTGGGCACGTAAAACCACATGGCTGATGTTGTGGTTCTCCGCTGTGCGGACGCGGCGGTTCCCGGCTCCGGCGGGCCGGAGCCGACTCTTCCATTTTTCTTGATCTTTGCAAAATTTGCAAGCCTGACGCCGCAACCTTGTCGGAATCTTATCGCCGCGCACCCAAAAACAGGAGGGTGACGGTCCCCGGACCGGTGTGGCTGCCGATGACCGCGCCGAGCGGACAAAGGATGATCTGTGCGCCGGGGTACCGCTCGCGGACCGCGCCGGCCAGAAACCGCGCGTCCGCCTCGGCGTCGGCGTGGCCGATAATCAGATCGGGGCAAGCGTCCGGGTCGTAGCCGTTTTCCTCCAGCCGGGCGGCCAGCGAAAGCAGCGCCGCGCGCCTTCCCCGAATCTTGGCGGCGGGGACAAGCCTGCCCGCCGCGTCAAGGGTGAGGACCGGCTTGATGCCCAGCGCGCCGCCCACAATGGCGGAGACGGCGCTCAGGCGGCCGCCCCGGTAGAGGTGACTGAGACTGTCCACCGTAAACCAGTGCTGTACGCGGGGTGCGTGCTCCCGGACCCAGTCCGCGGTCTGTTCCAGCGATTCCCCGCGGTCCCTGCGGCGCGCGGCGAGCAGCACCAGCAGGCCCTCTCCCGCCGAGGCGCAGAGGGTGTCGATGACGACGATTCTGCGCGCGGGATATTTTGCGCGCAGCTCCCCGGCGGCGATTTCCGCCGTGGGGGAGGTCGAGCTCAGCGCGCCGGTGAAGCCGAGGTAAAGGATATCCTCCCCGCGCTCGAGGATGGGGGTAAAGGCTTCGATGAATTGTCCGAAATTGACCGCCGAGGTGGTGGAGGTTTTCCCCGACCGCAGCAGTCCGAAAAATTCCTCAGGGGTCATCGAGCTCCAGCCGTCGAGGAACTCCGTCCCGTCGATGACAAAGTGCAGCGGCAGAACGGTGATCGAATGCCCGCGATAGAGCGGCGCGGTCAGGTCGGTGGTGGAATCGGTAGCTATTTGGAAAGACAAAGGTGTGTTCCTCCTGTGTTTTCTCAGCGCTCCTCGCGGAAATAATTGAGTCCAAGGCTTGCGGGAATCTGCGCGCCCCTGCTCTTCTTCATGGAGCCGAGGACCAGCACCAGCGCGGTGATCAAAAAGGGGAGCATGTCATAGAAGGCAATCGGGATTTCGATGACCCCCTTCGGCACGTAGTACTTGAGCACCCGAAGCCCGCCGAACAGGAAAGAGCCGGCAATCGCGGCGCCCGGCTTCCACCCCGCGAAGATGACCAGCGCGACGGCGATCCAGCCGAGGCCGCCCACGCTGTCCGAAATCCAGACGCCGGAGTTGATGATCATCGAGCAGTATGCCCCGCCGATGCCGCAGATACCGCCTCCGAGCAGGATGTTGACATACTTCGTCCGGGTGACGTTGATTCCGGCGGCGTCGGCCGCCGCCGGATTTTCCCCGACCGCCCGCACGTTGAGGCCGGTCTTGGTCCGGTGCAGATAGTATCCGGCGGCGAGGGCGATGACGATGCCGAGGTAGACAAACGGATTGTAGGAGAAGAGCAGCTCGCCCGCGGCCGGCAGATCGCTCAGGCCGGGAATCGAGACGCTGCGCATATGGGCGGTGATCGTCTCCGGCAGCTTGAGGGTTTTGGTCTCGGACCGGCTGATCATCAGCACCCCGATGAAGTTGGAAAGCCCCTCCCCGAAGATGGTCAGAGTCAGGCCGGTCACATTCTGGTTGGCGAGAAAGGTGACGGTCAGCACCGCGTAGATCAGCGCGGCGAGCATCCCGGCGAGGAAGGCGGCGATGAGCGCCGCCGCAAAGCTGTCGGTCAGATAGCCCGCCATGAATCCGGCGCAGGCCCCGATCGCCATCATCCCCTCGACGCCCAGGTTCAGGTGTCCGACCCGCTCGTTGAGAATCTCGCCGACGGTGCCGAAGAGCAGGGGGGTTCCCGCCGCGATGGCGGCGACCAAAAATTTAAGCAGCATTCCGGCAGCCTCCCTTCCCGCGCGGCACGACGGTGTAGCGGACAAAAAATTCGCAGCCGAGGATGAAGAAAAGGATGATCCCCTGCAGCACCGCCGCGCAGTTGGAGGAGATCCCATAGGTTGACTGCACCACTCCGGCGCCCTTTTCAAGCACCGAGAAGAGGATGGAAACGACAAGGATCATCGGGGCGTTGAGCTGGGCGAGCCATGCCACGATGATGGCGGTGAAGCCGACTCCGCCCGCGACCGCCGTTGTCAGGGTAATATCGGCGCCGGTCGCCTGAATCATGCCGCCCAGCCCGCAGACCGCGCCCGAGAGGGCCATCGTCCGCAGGATGATGCGCCGCACGTTCATTCCGGCGTAGCGCGCCGTTTCTTGGCTTTCGCCGACCACCGCGATCTCATAGCCCTGCTTGGTCCGTCCGAGATACACAAAGACGGCGGCGACAAGCAGGAGCGCGATGATCCAGCCGAAATGGACCCCAAGCACCTTGTCGAGGGCCGCGTTTTTGTCAAAGCGCGCGATCTTCGAGAAGCCCGCGGCCTCCATGTCGCGCCACGGGCCGTCCCGCAGGTAGGAGACGATGTGCAGGGCGATGTAATTGAGCATCAGGGTCAGCAGCGTCTCGTTGGTGTTCCAGCGGACCTTGCAGAGCGCCGGAATCAGCCCCCAGAGGCCGCCGCCCAGCGCCCCGGCCAAAAGCATGACGGCGATGAGAAGCCAGTGGTTCCACCCCGCGTGGAAGAGGGCGAAATAGGAGGCGAACACCGCCCCCATGATGATCTGTCCCTCGGCGCCGATGTTCCAGAAGCGCATCCTGAAGGCCAGCGTCACCCCCAGCGAGGCGATGACCAGCGGGATGGCATACTTGACGGTCGCCTGAACCGCCATCCTGCTGCGGAACGCCCCCGAAAGGATGGTGGCGTAAATTTCAAAGGGATTGTAGCCGATCAGCAGGATAAAAACCCCGCCCGCCGCCAGCGAAAGCAGCACGCTTTCCAGCCGCAGCAGCAGGACCTGCCTCGGGGACTTCTCGGGGCGGGAAACCACCCGGAGAAGCGGTTCACGCCGCGGTGCGGTACTCATGAGGCCTCGCCCCCCTTTCCGGCAAATTCCCCGGTCATCATCAGGCCGAGATGCTCCTTGGTGACCGATCGGGCGTCCGCGACGCCGGTAATCTGCCCGTGGCAGAGGACGAGAATCCGGTCGGAAAGCTCCAGCAGCACGTCGAGGTCCTCGCCGATGAACATCACCGCGACCCCCTTCTTCTTCTGCTCGTTGAGCAGGTCGTAGATGGTGTAGGAGGAGTTGATGTCCAGCCCGCGCACCGGGTAGGCGGTGATCAGAAGGTTCGGCTCCGATTCGATCTCCCGGCCGAGCAGCACCTTCTGCACATTGCCGCCCGAGAGCAGCCGCACCGGAGTTTCCACCCCCGGCGTGACGATCGAGAGCTTCTCCACCAGCGTCTCGGCCAGCTCCCTCGCGGGGCGCCGGTCAACGAAGGGGCCGCCGCCCGCGCGGTAGGATTTCAGCAGCATGTTGTCAACCATCCCCATCGAAGCGACCAGCCCCATGCCGAGCCGGTCCTCGGGAACAAAGCTCATGCTCACCCCGAGCCGGATGATCTCGGCGGGAGATTTTCCGACGAGGTTTTCCTTGTGATAGAGGATTGCGCCTTTCTCCGGCAGGGTCAGGCCGGCGATGGTCTCGCACAGCTCCTTCTGACCCGACCCGGCGACCCCGGCCACCCCGAGAATCTCCCCGGTGCGAATCTGAAAGGAAATATCGTTTAAGGCAATCGATCCGTCCGGCTTTTTGACGGTCAGATCAACCACCTTGAGAATGGTGTCCGGATGCTCCGGCTCGGGCCGCCCGATCTCCAGCACAACCGGCCGGCCGACCATCAGCTCGGTGAGGGCCTTCTGGCTGGTTTCGGCGGTTATGACGGTATCGATGCTCCGGCCCTTGCGCAGAATCGTCACCCGGTCGCTGATCGAAAGAACCTCGTTGAGCTTATGGGTGATGATGATAACGGCGCAGCCCTGCTCCTTCATCCGGCGCAGGATGGCAAACAGGCGGTCGGTCTCCTGCGGGGTGAGAACGGCGGTCGGCTCGTCGAGAATCAGGATCTGCGCCCCGCGGTAGAGCACTTTGACAATCTCGACCGTCTGCTTTTCGCTGACCGACATCTCGCAGACCGGCTTTTCCGGCTCGATCTCCAGCCCGAAGGACCCGCAGATCGAAAGGATCTTTTCCCGAAGCTGCCTCGGGGGCAGCAGCCGCTCCGGAGTTCCGAGAACGATGTTGTCCATCGCGGAAAAAACCTCCACCAGCTTGAAGTGCTGATGGATCATCCCGATGCCCAGTCCCATTGCGTCGATCGGCGACGAGATGACGGCCGGACGGCCGTCCACAAGGATTTCTCCGCTGTCCGGATGGTAGATGCCCGACAGCATATTCATCAGGGTCGTTTTTCCCGAGCCGTTCTCCCCTAAAAGCGCGAGGATTTCTCCCCGCCTCACCGAGAGGTTGACCCGGTCGTTTGCCACAACGCTGCCGAAGGTCTTGGTCAGCTCGCGGCATTCGATGGCATAGGGCGTCTGTTGCTCCGCCACGCGGTTCCCTCCTTATATCGGGCCCCGGAAAGCCGGGGCGGTTTTTTGTTCCTTTTATTTTACCCCAATTCACCCGTCAAGACAAGGCATGTTGTTGCTTTTTCATCATGGTGGCGAAAAGAAAAGGGGGAGCGGCCGGCTTGTCAAATCCCGGTAAGGAAGTACCGGCAACAAACTAACTTAGCGGCTGACAAACAGGGTTGCTGCGGGGAACGGGCAAGAAGCCAACAGCTTCTTGCCCGTTCCTACCGTCTTTATTCGCTTGTGTGGAGAGGGCGAATGTTACGTAATAGAACGCCGCTTTCGGAGGGGTAAGGGGTTTGCCCCGTTCTACACTTGAAAAAGCGCATGAATACAGGATTTTTTGACCTCTAACGCGTACTATGGAGCACAATATTTTGATGGCAAAAGCACTTGTTGCCTTCGCCCTCTTGATTACCCGTAAAGCAGGGGGAAGGCAGTATTGTCAATGACGGCGTTAACCGTTCATTTTATCGTTGACAATGCTGAATGGATCTGCCATCTCCTTGACAAATCATAATTTGTGTGTTTCTCATCTATGACAGATTTGCATTGCTACACCATCTTCCATAATAGAAAATCCATGTTTTTGGTAAAAAGCGGCGTTTTTACTTTCTTCCGGCATAATTTCAATATAGAGATAGTTTTTATATTTTTCTTTCACTAAATCTATCATATGACCTGCAATGCCACGCCCTTGGTATTTCGGATTCACAAGCACATAGTGCATATATGCAACCATCTCACTATCATCCAATAAGCGTACCAGACCTACCAATCTGTCATTGTCCCATGCTGTAATAACAGTAGACGAATTCATCAGTGCTTTATAAAGTCTTTTCGGATACTGTCCAGATACCCATCCAACAGACAGGAAGAGACTCTCTACCTGCTCCATTGTAAATATTTTATCCTGTGTATATTTGATTTCCATGTATATTACCTTTCCTATTTATAGTCACATTTTCGGCAATGAGGCAGAGCTGTATCAGTATTCTCTTTATAGAAAATACCTGCCCACCGACAAATACTTTGCAAAATAGGAACAACCGATTGACCACGCTCCGTCAGTGTATATTCCACTCGCGGTGGAATCTCATCATAGGATTTTCTCTCTACAATGTTGTTTGCAATCAAGTCTTTTAATGTGGCGGCCAGTACAGCATCTGTAATATTGCCCATCTCCTTGCGTATTTCGCTGTAACGCAGCATTCCTGCCTCAGCCAACACGCAAATAATGCGGGAATTCCATCTTCCTCCAAAAATATCCATTCCGTATTCTAAAGGACAACGAATATCCTTATCCAACTTTCTTTTATACAAAGCCATCATCCTTTCACGATACTGAACGCACAATAAGCAAGGAATACCCCTAAAACAGCATTTATCAACTTAAAGTGCCTTCTATAAACTGTTTGCAGTCTCATCCCGAGAAAAGCCCATGCAAGACACGCAACGCTTCCTACTCCAACAGCAAAAATTCCATAAAGCATCAGGTCAGACGGTGTTTTGCTATTGGGAATAAAATAGACGCTGAGCAATGTAGAAATATAAAAATATATTTTTACATTAACTAACTGCAGCAACATTCCTTCTTTCAAAGTCGGCTTTTTGTTTTTCAAATCTTCAAACGGTGTACTGCGAACCATATGAATCGCAAGCCATATCATATATACTCCACCCACATATTTCAAAACCGACAATACTGATTCAAACCGATACGTCAAACAGCAAATCGCTGTCGTGCATATCGTTTGAACAAATGCATATCCCAGGCAAATTCCAAGGATTAAACGCTTGCTCTCTTTCCATCCGTATTGACTTGTGGTATTGAGTGCAAGAATATTCCCAGGTCCCGGTGTAAAGGAGCAGGTTATCATATATAGCAGTAAAGATATTAGTGTTGTCACTGTCATGGTTCCTTTCCGTTTTATTATATAAAAATAACTTTTACTTTACCAGTTACTATTAAATTTATGAGCGGCAATTTCTCTGCAAAATAAAAAAGCGGGCATAGAGCTTTTGACCACTCTGTGTCCGCTTCTCTTTGTTCCTTACAGAACTTTCTTGTTATCAGCTCCCGGTGTTGTTACAATAACCTTTTCTGGTGTAATAATCAACGCGCCCTTAGCCGTAGCCGCATGATTGAACATCTTTTCTACCATAGCCTTAAATGTGTCAACTACCGTACCTTCGGTCACATATTTCGCAGTACCTTTGATCTGGTAACCTTCTAAATTCTGTGCATCGTAAACAGAAATTGCGATTTTGCCATTGTTTGCTTTTATGTTTGCCAACGTGGTTTCGAGAAATACATCCCCCACTAATAGAGTACCGTCCTCAGTTACATCCTTAAACGCAACAGGAACAACATTTGGTTCTCCATCAGCACAGGTTGCCAAATCCCACATGCTGCTCTGTAATATTTTTTTCACATTCCCGTTTAACATAAATTAGCCTCCTCAGATTGATTGAATCCGCTTTGTCTTGCAATAATTATTATACGGAAGCTGTCCATCTCAAACAAGATATTAGCATTTTTATGAGTAACTAATAAATTTAATATCAGGTTTTGCCGCAGCTCATACAATTCCGGCTTGTCGTTCTGTTGACAATATATTTTACCGCAAACTCATGAGCATTTCCACTGCAAACGCCGCGCCGTTCGCCTGCCATACCGCAATCGCAGCGCAAGTATTTTGCAGGAAAATACGAAACAGGTTATACTGTTTCTATGCCTGCTCTGCGGCAAAACAACGAGAAACCAGGAAGAAAAAACAGAACGGCGTAGCCGAAGCCATGCCGTTCTGCAACGAGATTAAATTACTTCCTTACGGGTGTGCGCCTTTCCCGGCGCGGCGCCCGGACTTACAGCCCCCTGTACTGCTTGGGCCGGAGATTCCCCCGCGCGATCGCCCGCGCAAGCTGTTCGATCATCGGAAGGCGGTCGCGGTTGAGGGTTCCGGCCAGGGCCACATAGTTGGAAATATGGTTCGAGCGCAGCACCGTTCCCTCGCTGTCGACATGCTCGAGGAATATCTTCTGCTCCTCAAGGATCTGAAGCGGCGAAAGCGCCTGGAACCGCCCGGCCAGACAGTCGCGGGTCAGCTCGGTGCCCGCGTTCATCGTCAGGGTCAGCAGGCCGAGGTACTCCGGGCGGGCGGCGGTGACGAGCCGGGCCGATTCGACGGCGTTTTCCTCCATCCGGGGCACTCCGCCGATGCCGGTGATCAGGGTCATCGAGGTTTTGATTCCGGCGGCCCTGAGCTTTTGGCAGGCCTGCGCCGTCTCCGCGGCGGTGACGCCCTTTTTGATCTGAGTCAGAATCCGGTCGCTGCCCGTCTCGGCGCCGAGGTAGACCATCTCGAGGCCGTGCGCGCGCAGCGTGCAAAGCTCCTCATGGGATTTGCCCAGCACATCGAGCGCACAGCCGTAGGTCGTGACCCGGCGGCAGGCGGGGAAGAGCTGAAAAACCCGGTCGAGGACGGTGAGAAGGTCGGGAATTTTGACGATCAGCGCGTCGCCGTCCGCGAGGAACACCTTGCGGATCGGATAGGGGATTTCGCGGGCGGCTTCCTCGAGGTCGGCGAGCACCTCGGGGATCGGGCGGACCCGGAACGCTTTGTCCTTATACATGGTGCAGAAGGTGCAGCGGTTGCGGGCGCAGCCGATGGTGAGCTGAAGGATGAGGCTGTCCGCCTCGCTGGGGGGACGGTATACGTCGCCTTCGTAAATCATGGCGCGGCTCCTTTCGGGTCGGATGTTGGAAAAGCGGCGGCAGGGAGCGTCCCCGCCCTGCGGCGGGCGCTCCCTGCCCGGTTCAATGCCTGCGGGCCGGCGAGGAGGGGATTCCCAGCTCCTCGCGGTATTTTGCCACGGTGCGGCGGGCGAGCGCCACCCCTTCCTCCCCAAGCAGCGACGCGATGGCGCTGTCCGAGAGGGGGCGGTCCGGCTCCTCCTCCGCGACAAGCTCGCGGATCCGGTCCTTGACCGAGCGGCTGCCCAATTCGACGGCACCCTCGCCGGTCGAGGCCGCGCCCGAAAAGAAGTTCTTGAGCGGGAAGATCCCCCGGCGGCACTGCAGGTATTTCTCATTGATCGCCCGGCTGACCGTCGATTCATGAACCGAGAGGTCGTCGGCGATATCCCGCAGCCGCATCGGCATCAGGTCGCCGCGCGGATCGACGAAGAAGGACCGCTGCCGCCTGAGAATCGACTCGACAATCCGCTCGATGGTGATCCGGCGGCTTTCGATCGACTTGACCACCCAGAGGGCCTGCGAGAGCTTCTGGCTGACATACTGTTTGGCCTGCGGGTCGTCCTGCGCCATCTCAAGGTAGGCGCGGTTGACCGAAACGCTGGCGTTATACTGCCTGTTGTAGGTGCAGACCGGCTCGCCGTCAACCAGATCGACGGTCACATCCGGCAGGATGTAGGCCACCGTCTCATCCCCGAAGGCCGAGGCGGGGCGCGGGTTGAGGGTGCGGATCAGCTCATAGCAGGCCCTGGCCTGCGAAACCGGACAGCCGACCGCCTTCGCGGCCTTCTGAAAATGGCCGAGGGCGCAATCCTCGAGGTGATCCCGCGCGATCATGAAAGCCACCGGATCGACCACCCCCCGCCGGGAAAGCTGAATACAAAGCGAGTCGGCCAGATCATACCCGCCGATTCCGGGCGGATCGAGGGTGCGCAGGTAGTCGATTGCCTCGCGGGCAAGCCCCACATCCACCCCGAATTCCCTGGCCAGCGCCTCGGGGGAGATGGTCAGGTAACCGTGCGCATCGAGCGAGCCGACCAGCCGTTCCAGCAGCCGGAGGTCCACGCGGGTCAGGCTCAGGTCAAACTGGCCCCGCAGATAGTCGGGCAGGTCCGCGCCGGTCTGCTCGGGCCGGAGCGCCCGCTCGGGGCGCTCCTCCTCATTCCGGTCGGCGGGGTCCTCGTCGGCGGAGGCGGCCGGGCGCGCGGTCAGCCAGCGCGCGAGATCGATCGGGTTGGGGGCCGAATCCTCCGCCGCTCTGGCCGGCGGCTCGAGATCGATGAGCGGATTTTCAAGATGCACCTCGCTCAGATAAGCGTTGAGTTCGATGCTGTTCATCTGCAGCAGCTTGACGTACTGAATCTGTTGAGTTGAGAGGGTCTGCCGCAGCGCCTGCTGCTGCACCTGACCCAAATAACCGATGGACATACCATTCGCCTCTTTCCTGAAAACTCAGCCGGCGGTCCGCGGGCGGGCGCATCCGGTAAAATCTTTTTCTGTCCGCACCTGAAATTTACAGGGTTTCATCCCCGCGGCGGCATGAAATTTGCTCGAAGTCCGTATCTTATTATGACCGATTTCGAACTTTTTTGCAACAGGGCAACCGGCACAAACCCGGCGCCCGAAAGTTGACGAGATGGACGAAGGGGCGGTATAATAGGACTGTAAAATCACCAAATTCCCTGAATTTGGATGATGATCTCACTGCAATGGTATGGAGAGGAAGGCGGTTCGATGCATCTGCGCATCCGTTTGGCCAACCCCGCGGGCAACATCACCCTTTTTGTGCTCGATCCGGTCGATCCGGCCGCGCGGCCCGCGCTGTCCGCCGCGCTGATGCGGCGCGATCCCTCGGTGGAGCAGGTCGCCTTTGTGACCGCGCCGAAATCCGGCGGAGCGGGGCGGTTCGAGATGATGGGCGGGGAATTCTGCGGCAACGCCTGCCGCGCCTTCGGGTTTCTGCTGGCGCGGGAGCGCTTTTCCGGCGGGGTCCGCACCCTCGCGGTGGAGGCAAGCGGAGCCGCGTCCCCCGTCGCCGTCACGGCCGACCTCGACGCGGGGCATTCGAGCGCGGCGATGCCGCTTCCCCGCGCGGTTTCCCCCTGCTTCGTGGGGGGCCTTCGCGGGACGCTGGCCGAATTTGAAGGGATCAGCCATCTTGTCCTGCCGCACGGATACGACGAAGGACTGCTGCGGGCCGGACAGGCGCTGCTTGCCCAAACCGGGGCCGAGGCGTGGGGAGTTCTGTTTCTCGAGGGCCTCTCGATGATTCCCGTCGTCACCGTCCGCTCGACCGGCACGACCGTCTTCGAGGGAAGCTGCGGCTCCGGCTCGGTGGCCGCGGCCTGCGCGCTCGGCCTTGCGGCGGGGGAGGGAGAGCACCGCTGTGCCCTCCGCCAGCCCCGGGGAACCATCCTTGCGGCGGTGACGGTGCGGGAAGGCTCCCTCTCGGCCGCCTCGATCGGCGGGGCCGTCTCCTTTGGGAAACCGGATGTGCTTATCCTTCCGGACGGGGGAGTGTGAGCGGCGCGGCCCGGCGGGGCCGTCTCCTTCGGGGAACCGGACGCGCTTATCCTTCCGGACAGGGGAGGGGGAGCGGCGCGGCCCGCAAAATTTCCTTGACTTGTCTATTTTTTCTTGACAAATCCCTCCGGAACGGCTATCATCATGCTATATCCCCCGCGTCCTTCGAAACTGAATCGATCAAAGAAATGCGATGACGGGAAATTGATCCTTTGCGCTGTGGGAACAGAGAGCCGCCGTTTGGTGCGAGGCGGACCCCGGGCAGGCATCATCTCATCCCCGAGCGGCCGACCGAACCGGGCATTCCGGACAGGAAGGACGGGCCCCCCGCCGTTATCATGGGGTTCCCATTCGCCGCGGGGCCGATGGGTGACGAGCGGGCGCGAAAGGCGCCAACCAAGGGTGGTACCGCGGAAGCAGCTGCTGCTTTCGTCCTTTGAACGGATTTCAAGGGACGGGGGCTTTTTTTATATCCGAACGAATGATTCAAGGAGGCTATCTTATGGGAATGACAATGACGCAGAAAATCCTGGCGGCCCACGCCGGGCTCGATTCGGTGCGGGCGGGCCAGCTCGTCAGCGCGAGGGCCGACATGGTGCTTGGCAACGACATCACCACCCCGGTTGCCGTCAACGAATTCAACAAGGCGGGCTTTACCTCGGTTTTCGACACCAAAAAGGTCGCGATTGTCCTCGACCATTTTATCCCCAACAAGGACATCAAGGCGGCCGAGCAGGCCAAAACCTGTCGCCGGTTCGCCCGCGAATACGGCGTCGAGCATTTTTATGACGTGGGTGAAATGGGCATCGAGCACGCGCTGCTGCCCGAAAAAGGACTGGTCGCCCCGGGCGAGCTCTGCATCGGGGCCGATTCGCACACCTGCACCTACGGCGCGCTGGGCGCGTTTTCCACCGGCGTCGGCTCCACCGACATGGCCGCGGGTCTGGCGACCGGCACGGCCTGGTTCAAGGTTCCCGCGGCGCTGCGCTTTGAGCTGAGGGGCTCCCTCGCCCCCAATGTCAGCGGCAAGGACGTTATCCTGCACATCATCGGGATGATCGGGGTGGACGGCGCCCTCTACAAGTCGATGGAATTCGGCGGCGAGGGTCTCAAAAGCCTGACCATCGACGACCGGCTCTGCATCGCCAACATGGCGATTGAGGCGGGCGGCAAAAACGGCATCTTCGAGGTGGACGAAACGACCCTCGCCTATGTCGGAGAACGGGTTTCCCGCCCCTATACCGTCTACACCCCCGATCCCGACGCGGAATACGAAAAGGTGTACGAAATTGACCTTTCCCAGATCAAATCGACCGTCGCCTTTCCGCACCTGCCCGAAAACACCCGCACCATCGACCAGGTGGGCGACGTTGCCATCGACCAAGTGGTGATCGGCTCCTGCACCAACGGCAGGCTTTCGGATATGGCCGCCGCCGCCCGCATCCTCAAGGGGCATCACGTCGCGCGCGACTGCCGCACCATCATCATCCCGGCCACCATGCAGATCTACCGCGACTGCATGAAGCTCGGCTATACCGATATCTTCCTCGACGCGGGCTGCGTCGTCTCAACCCCGACCTGCGGACCCTGCCTCGGCGGATACATGGGCATCCTCGCGGAAGGGGAGCGCTGCGTCTCGACCACCAACCGCAATTTCGTCGGACGGATGGGCCATCCGAAGAGTGAGGTCTACCTTGCAAGCCCCGAGGTCGCCGCCGCGTCGGCCATCGCGGGGAAGATCGCCGATCCCAACCGGATCTGATTGAAAGGAGATTTGCCAGATGAACGCCAAAGGCACTGTTTTTAAGTACGGGGACAACATCGACACCGACGTTATCATCCCCGCCCGCTACCTCAACACCCCCGACCACAGGGAACTGGCCGCCCACTGCATGGAGGACATTGACGCCTCCTTTATCAAAACGATGAAGCCCGGCGACATCATCGTCGGCGGATTCAATTTCGGCTGCGGCTCGTCGCGCGAGCACGCCCCGATCGCCATCAAGGCTTCGGGAGTTTCCTGCGTCATCGCCAAGACCTTCGCGCGGATTTTCTACCGCAATTCGATCAATATCGGGCTTGCCATCCTCGAGTGCCCCGAGGCCTCGGACCGGATTCGGGCGGGGGATGAGGTCGCCGTTGATTTCGACACCGGCCTGATCGAAAACCTCACCCGGGGCGAACGGTACCGGGCCGAGCCGTTCCCGCCCTTTATTAAGGAAATCATCAGCTGCAACGGGCTGATGAACGCGCTCGCCGCGGGGAAGGGGAAGGCATGAACAAGCGCATCACCGTCCTTTCGGGCGACTATATCGGGCCGGAAATCGTAGAGCAGGGAATTCTTGCCCTGGAGGCGGCCGCCCGCCGCTTCGGCCACCGCTTTGAATTTTGCCGGGTCGATTTCGGCGGCGCGGCGATCGACTCGGCGGGGGTTCCCTTCCCGGAGGAAACCAGAAAGGCCTGCGAGGAGGCCGACGCGGTGCTGCTCGGCTCGGTCGGCGGCCCGAAGTGGGATTCGGTCCCCAAGGAAATCCGCCCCGAGAAGGGCCTTTTGCAGATGCGCTCGGCGCTCGGCCTCTTCGGCAACCTGCGCCCCGCCAAGCTCCATCCGCAGCTCGCGTTCGCCTGCCCGCTGCGGCCCGAGATCGTGGAGAAGGGCATCGACATCATGACCGTCCGGGAGCTGACCGGAGGCATCTACTTCGGCAGCCACGAGACCTCGGTGCAGAACGGCGAGCGGGTCGCCGCCGATCTGATGGCCTACTCCGAACATGAGATCGACCGCATCCTGCGGGTCGGCTTCGAAGCGGCCAGAAAGCGCAGAAAACGCCTGACCTCGGTGGAAAAATCCAACGTCCTGGACTGCTCCCGTCTCTGGAAGGAGCGCGCCCACGCCCTGTCCGCCGAGTATCCCGACGTTGAGCTGATCGACATGCTGGTGGACAACGCCGCCATGCAGCTTGTACGCGACCCCTCACAGTTCGACGTGCTTGTGACCGAAAACATGTTCGGCGACATCCTTTCGGACGAGTCGAGCATGATCGTCGGCTCGATCGGCATGATGCCCTCGGCCAGCCTGCGGGATGATTCCTTCGGGGTGTATGAGCCGATCCACGGCTCCGCCCCCGACATCGCCGGGCGCGATCTCGCCAACCCGATCGGCACCATCCTTTCGGCGGCGATGATGCTGCGGTATTCCTTCGGAATGGCGCGGGAGGCCGACGCCGTGGAGGCGGCGGTCGATGCCGTGCTCGATTCGGGGCTTCGCACCGCCGACATCATGAGCGCCGGAATGAAGCGGGCCGGCTGCCGCGAAATGGGAGCGGCCATCGCCGCGGCCATCGGGTAATCAAACCCCCGGCCAATCGATTCGAGACCGGCGGCTGTCATTTCGGCCATCGAAACAGGCAAATAGCCGCCGCGGGATGAGAGCGGTCATCACCGTGCGCGATTCGGGGCTTCGCGCCGCCGGCGTCATGAGCGCCGGAATGAAGCGGGCCGGCTGCCGCGAAATGGGAGCGGCCATCGCCGCGGCCATCGGGTAATCAAACCCCCGGCCAATCGATTCGAGACCGGCGGCTGTCATTTCGGCCATCGAAACAGGCAAATAGCCGCCGCGGGATGAGAGCGGTCATCGCCGTGCGCGATTCGGGGCTTCGCGCTGCCGGCGTCATGAGCGCCGGAATGAAGCGGGCCGGCTGCCGCGAAATGGGAGCGGCCATCGGGTAATCAAACCCCCGGCCAATCGATTCGAGACCGGCGGCTGTCATTTCGGCCATCGAAACAGGCAAATAGCCGCCGCGGGATGAGAGCGGTCATCGCCGTGCGCGATTCGGGGCTTCGCGCTGCCGGCGTCATGAGCGCCGGAATGAGCCGGTGCGGCGGCGGCCGGATAACCGGGGCGGAACCCCCTCTGACAGAGCCGGGGGCGCATTCTTTTGCGAAGGCTGACACAAACCAACGGGGCGTCCGGAAAACCGGGCGCCCCGTTTTTGACCGTAAACGCCGGGGATGGACGAAATTCCCGGCACGTGCTATGATAGCAGCCAGAACACCAACAGAAGGGAAGTCCTGCCATGCCTGTCATTCAAAACATCCTTGTCGTCTGCCGCACCGAGCCGCGGCACCGGATCATGCTGGAAGAGGCCCTGCCCGAAGCCTCCTTCACCTATGCCGGTCCTGATTCCGCCTCCGAAGAAGCGGTCGCGGAGGCCGACGCCATCTTCGGCAACCTGCCCCCCGAACGGCTGAAGAGCGCCGCCCGTCTGAAATTTTTACAGCTCAACTCGGCGGGGACCGACGGCTACACCGCGCCCGGAGCACTGCCCGATGGAGTCCTGCTCGCCAATGCAACCGGCGGCTATGGTCCCGGAATCTCCGAATACATGCTCGGTGTGCTGCTCTCGCTCTGCAAAAAGCTGCACTGCTACCGCGACCAGCAGCACCGCGCCCTCTGGCAGCCGCTTGGAGAGGTGCGGGCCGTCGCCGGCATGACCGTGCTGGTCGTCGGCCTCGGCGACATCGGCCGGGAATTCGCCCGGCGGGTCAAGGCAATGGGCGCCTTTGTCATCGGAGTCCGCCGCCGGGGTACCGAAAAGCCCGGCTATGTCGATGAGCTGCGCCTGACCGAACAGCTCGACGAGCTGATTCCGCGGGCCGACGTGGTGGCCCTCTGTCTGCCCGGAACCGCCGGCACCCGCAACATCATGAACCGCGGGCGGATTTCCGAAATGAAGCAGGGCGCGATCCTCATCAATGTGGGACGGGGAACCGCGCTCGACGCCGAAGCCCTCTGCGACGCGCTTGACGCGGGGAAGCTCTGGGGCGCCGCGCTCGACGTGACCGATCCCGAGCCGCTGCCCGCCGAAAGCCGCCTCTGGAACACCGAAAATCTCATTCTGACCCCGCATGTCTCAGGCGGCTTCACTCTGCCCGAAACGCATGACCGTGTTGTGCAGCTCGCCGCCGAAAACCTCGCGGCCTTCGCGCGGGGCCTGCCGGTCAAAAGCATCGTCGATCTTGAGACGGGCTACCGAAAGCTGTAGCCGCAGCCGCCGGCAGGCGGCTCAAGGCGCGCCGAAGCTCCCTTCGCCCGTATCCTTTGACCGCAGCTCGCAAACGGGGAATTTCGTTTTGTGAGAGTTTTCCTCCGCCGGCGGCTTTTCGGCATCAGCCCGCTTCGCCCGATGCCTGAATCGCTTTTTGCGGAATATCCCCACCGGCAGAACCGGCGGTTTCCCTCATCAGCAAAGGACCGCGCCCGCGGGTGTATTTGCGGGCGCGGTCCCGCGGGTTTTCGAAAGGAACGTATGAAAAATCCACCGATATCCCGACCCGGGGGAGGCGGCGCTCCGAGGACGCCCCGGGCAAAGGTCCCGGCGGCTCAAACCCCGTCCGGGAAGGGCAGGGGGGCGCGGCGCGCCTCAAACCGCACCGGCTCAAGGGCAAGCTCCCGCACCGGGACGACCGGTTCCGGGTCGGCGGGATGATCGCTGAGCAGCTTTTCCATCCAGATCATGTCATACCAGCGGCCGAGCTTATAGCCGCAGCGGGTGAAATGTCCGACCTCGCGGTATCCCATCCGCTCATGGAAGAGGATGCTGCCCGGATTGGGATAAGCGATACAGGCATTCGCGTTGGTGATGTGCTGATGCCTCAGCAGCTCCTCAAGCTGCCGGTAGAGCCGCCGGCCCACCCCCATTCCCCGGCAGTCACGCCGGAGGTAAATGGTCGTCTCAACCGCCCAGTCGTAGGCGGCGCGCTCCTTGAAGGGGGCGGCATAGGCATAGCCGAGCACCCCTTCCTCCGACTCGGCAGCCAGATAGGGGTACCGGGCGAGGATGCGGCGCATCCTCCGGATAAATTCCGCGGCGTCCGGTACCTCGTATTCGAAGGTAATCGCCGTATCGGTGACATAGGGGGCATAGATGGCGAGCAGGGCAGGAACATCGTCCTCCCGGGCCATGCGAATGGTGACAGGGATTCCCATAAAACGATCAGCTCCTTTTGCCTTATCCTAACATATGGCGGACGGGTTCGGCAATCCCCCGGTTGCGCGCCGGTCCGGATTCTGTCATAATGGAGAAAAAGCGGGGTTGACATGCCCTGGTGTCCGAAATGCGGCGGAGAATACCGCGAGGGATTTTCCTTCTGCGTTGACTGCCAGTGTGGCCTGACGGACGATCCGCCGGAAAAGGCGCGGGCCCTCCCTCCGGCGGAGGACAGGATGGACCCCGTCCTGCTCTGCGAAATCGAGGACGGACCGAAAACCGGCCTGCTGACCGCTCTGCTCGAGGGCGAAGAAATCCCGGTTCTCGTCAGATACCCGTCGGTTGGGCTGCATACCAAGCTGGGCTGCGGATTTTCCCTCACCGGCGTCCGGCTCTATGTCGACGCCGGGAATCTGGAAGCGGCCCGCGGGCTGACTGCCGCCCTTTCCGAAAGCGGAGAGGAAGCTCCCGGCTCCTCCGGCCCTTCCCCGGCCGACCGGCGCAGGCGAAAAATTCTGCTGCTCTGCATGCTGCTGCCCACCCTGCTGACAGGGGCCGGCTGCCTTCTCGCCTGGCTTTGGAAGCTGGCGTTTGCCCGCTGATCTCCCGCTGTTTTTCCTTTTTAAGACCGAAACAAAAAAACCGGGCGCCCTGGGGCGGAATAGAGCCGTTCCACCGCTCCCATACTGAAACCGGAAGGAGGAATCCGCCATGCTCCGGGAGGAATACCGCGCGGCCCTCGCTTTTCTGCGGGGGCGCCGCCGGATGCTCCGGCTGGTGACCGTCTGCTTTCTGGCGGGAGGGCTGGCCGCCGCAATCGCCGCCTGGACCGCCTTCGGCAGCGATCCCACTCTGGTCACAACGCTGATGGAACAGGTCGGGGAGCTGCTCGACTCCAAACAGATTGCCGACGGGGCGGGGCAGCTTGACGCATTCCGGCTCTTTCTCGCCAACTTCTGGGCCTCGGGGATCACCCTGCTCTACGGCGGCGTTCCGTTCCTCTATCTGCCGCTCTGGCCGATGGCCCTCAATGCGGGGATGCTCGGCGTCGTATCGGCCGCCGCCCTGCGGCTGGGGATTCCGCCCGCCGCGCTTGCCGCTTCCCTGCTGCCGCACGGCGTCTTTGAAATTCCCGCCCTGCTCATCAGCGGCACGCTGGGGCTGACCTTCTGCCATTCGATCGTCCGGCGGATTCTGCGCCTGCCCGAGCCGCTGCCGCTCATTGTGCTGATCCACGAACTGCTGCGGACCACCGTTCTGGTTGTGCTGCCGCTGCTTGCCCTCGCGGCGGTGATCGAGGCCCATGTGACCGGTCCGATCGCCTCGCTCTTTCTGTAACCGTCATCCGAAGGAGGAATTGTTCTGGAAATCAGTATCTTCAAAGCGGTCGGGCCGATCATGATCGGCCCTTCCAGCTCCCATACGGCGGGGGCGGCCCGGCTCGCGCGGATCGCGCGGCTGATTGTCGCCGCTCCGTTTTCCCATGTGTGCTTCGCGCTGCACGGCTCCTTTGCCAAAACCTACCGCGGACACGGCACCGACCGCGCGCTGGTGGCCGGGGCGCTCGGGCTGCGCGAGGATGACGAGCGGCTTGCGGATTCCTTCGCCCTTGCGCGGCGGGCGGGACTTTCGTGGGAATTCACCGAGGCCGATCTCGGCGGGATGCATGAAAATTCGGTGCGGATGACCTTCACCCTCACCGACGGAAGCAGGCAGGAGATCACCGGCTCGTCGATCGGCGGGGGACAGATCGTCATCCGTTCAATCAACGGCTTCGAGACGGAATATTCCGCCCAGTCGAGCGCGCTCATCATCCGGCAGTACGACCGTCCGGGGGTGGTCAGCGAGGTCTCGGGGGTTTTGGCCGGGCACGGCATCAACATCGCGGTGATGCGGGTTTCCCGCAGCGCGCGGGGAGAAACCGCCTTCTGCATCATCGAGACCGACGACTGGATTCCCCGGGAGGTCGAAGCCACCCTGCGGGAGCTGCCCAACATCATCAGCGTGCGGGCCATCAACCTCATCGACCGGGAGGAATCGACATGTACAGCAATTTAGCGGAGCTGCTTGCCCTCGCGGAGAAGCAGGGGGTCCCGCTCTGGCGGATCATCCTCGAAAACGAGAAGAAGCTCTCCGATATTTCAGAGGAGGGCGTTTTTGCCCTGCTCCACGAGCACTATCAGGTCATGACCGCTTCGGCGACCAAGGCCCTCGACCGGCCGATGTCCACCGTTCTGGGACTGATTTCGGGCATTGCCGCGCCGCAGTACCGCTATTCCCGGACAGAGGGCGGACTCTGCGGCGGCGTTCTCAACCGCGCGATGGCCTACGCCCTTTCGTGCAGCGAGGTCAACGCCTCGATGGGCAGAATCTGCGCCGCCCCCACCGCGGGGGCCTGCGGCATCCTGCCCGCCGTGCTGATGACCCTGCGCGAGGAGCTTTCCCTCAGTCTCCGCCAGACCCTCTGCGGGCTGCTGACCGCCTCCGGCGTCGGGGCCGTCATCATGAAGAACGCCACCGTCGCCGGAGCCGAGGGAGGCTGCCAGGCGGAATGCGGGGTGGCGGCCGCGATGGCGGCGGCCGCCGCCGTCCAGATGGCGATGGGCTCCCCCGGGCAGTCAATGCACGCCGTCAGCTTTGCGCTGATGAACTCGATGGGGCTGGTCTGCGATCCGGTCGCCGGACTGGTGCAGGTGCCCTGCGCCCAGCGCAACGCCTCCCAGACCGCCAACGCCCTACTCTCGGCCGATCTCGCCCTCGCCGGAATGACCAGCGTAATCCCCGCTGATCAGGTCGTCGAGGCGATGTACCGGGTCGGGCGCCAGCTCCCGATGGAGCTGCGCGAAACGGCGATGGGCGGCATTGCCGCGACCGAGGCGGGGCGCGGATATGCCAAACGGCTGGCCGGGGAAACGCGGGCGGCCGCCGGCGGGGAAGCCTGAGCCGGCAGCCCGGCGGCATTTTGGCGGTGTGGCATACCCTGTCGAATAAATTGATTCCGGATATTCTCCACGACGCTGCAATGAAGCCCCGGCCGTTTGCACGCGCTCTTTCCCGCGCCGCGTGACCGGCGGGGCGCAAATCCGCAGGGCGGCTGGAGACACGCAGGCGCGGATATGCCAAACGGCTGGCCGGGGAAACGCGGGCGGCCGCCGGCGGGGAAGCCTGAGCCGGCAGCCCGGCGGCATTTTGGCGGTGTGGCATACCCTACCGAATAAATTGATTCCGGATATTCTCCGCGGCGCTGCAATGAAGCCCCGGCCGTTTGCACGCGCTCTTTCCCGCGCCGCGCGACCGGCGGGGCGCGGATACGCCAAACGGCTGGCCGGAGAAACGCAGGCGGTGGGAAAGAGCACGTTGGAAGCCACCGCCTTTTTGACACTTTTGCGAATATTGTCAAATTTTAATTTATTTCACGCAATTTCTTGTGCATTTTTCCTTGTTGTGCTATACTAAAATAAAACAAAGTATGAATAAAACAACAAGGAGGTATTTCTATGCGGTTTCAAGCCACCGTTTTGATCGACAATACAACCGTTTCCCCCGAACTGAAGGCGGAACACGGCCTGAGCATCCTGATTACGGCAGAGGATGGCTACCGCCTCCTTCTCGATACGGGGGATACCGGAGCCTTTCTCGATAACGCCGCAGCCCTTGGGACCGACCTCAGCGGGCTGGATGCGCTGGTGCTGAGCCATGGCCACTACGACCACACCGGCGGGTTGTCCACCCTGCTCGAGCAGTGCGACCCGCCGAAGGAGATCTATTTCGGTTCCTGCTTTTTTGCGCCGCGCTACCGCCGGGAGCTTGGCCGGATGCGCGGCATCTCGGCGCGCGTTCAGGAGATGGACCTGATGAAGCGCCGCCTCAACTACTACATGCTCGACCGCTCGATCTGCTATCCGCTGCACGAGGGAATCTGGCTGGTCACCGGATTTCCGTCCACCAACCGCTTCGAGAAGCCGGTCAAGGCGATGGTGCGGCGGATCGGAGAGGATTTCATCGTCGATGATTTCTGCGACGAGGTGGCGGTCGTCCTTGAGCGGGAGGATTCCCTGAGCGTCGTGAGCGGATGCTCCCACAACGGCATGATCAACATCTGCCAGCGGGTGAGCAGCTACTTCCAGCGGCCGGTGGATACCTTCCTCGGGGGCACCCATCTGGTGGCCGCCGACAGCGCGCGGCTGCGTTCGACCATCAAGGCGCTCGGCTTTTTGCGGGTGCGGCGGGTCGCTGCCTGCCACTGCAACGGCGGAGAGGCCAACGAGCTGTTCGCCCGCGAGCTGCGCGGCTATCTGCCGGTCCATTCGGGATCGGTCATCGAGCTTTAGAAGCAAAAACGCGCATGAAAGGCGCGGCTTGCACCAATCCTGAAAGAGCATATTAAAGGGCATTTTACCGGCCTTTAAGAGGCTTTGAACATTTCTGCATGCCCTGCTGCGAGCGGCCCGCGCGGGCCGCTCATTTTCTTCCGTTCCCCGTTCTGCCTGTCCGTCCTGTCTGTCTGCTCTGTTTGTCCGGCGCGCGGCGCGCCCGAGCGAAGAGCGGCACCACAAATCAAGCCAAAACCCTGTCGTTAAAGGACAGAGTCATGTTTATGCGGCTTCGTTAAGATGACCGCCGATTTGTAACCCTTTGCGGTGGTTTTCTGTTTCGCCATGCATTTTGCAATATTTCATAACAGCTTTATGCCCTGCCAAAGCAGCGTTCCCGGACGAAATCTTTGACATTCGAAAGCGAGTATTGCAGGCAGGGAAAGGGCCTTTTTGGATACATCGACATCGGCAGGGTTCGCGGAAAACACATGGCGTATGAGTGAAAATAAATCTAAAATATGCTTGTCCGGAGGAAGCAGCATTGGAAGCAAAAATTAGCCAAGAAGAAATCATGCAGTTGTTGGATAAGTTGTATGACCAATCAGTGCATGGAATTGTCAAAGTCAGTCCCCCGATTGATAAGCTGGCCAATGATTACTTACAGAAAAGCAAAGACATTGATACCGCTGCGAAAAGGTTCATTAATTATCAAATTGCAAAATGCACAACTTCTGGATTCGTAACCGGATTGGGTGGTCTTATTACACTTCCCGTGGCCATCCCCGCAAATGTGGGAAGTGTCATGTATGTTCAAATGCGAATGATTGCCTGTTTGGCATACATGGGTGGATACGATACCGATAGTGACCAAGTGCAGACATTGGTATACGCTTGTCTTGCGGGTATCTCTATTGACCAAGTCCTGAAAAGTGTTGGCCTCCAGTTTGGGAACAAATTTGCTATAACAATGGTCAAAAAAATTCCCGGTACCGCGCTGGCAAAGATTAATCAAAAAGTCGGGTTTAGGTTCCTGACTAAATTTGGCACCAAAGGAATGATCAACATCGGAAAAGCCGTTCCGATTGTTGGCGGCGTAATTGGCGGCGGATTCGATTTTGCGGAAACCAAAATCATTGCGAAACGCGCATACAAGATGTTTCTTGAGGGAGATTTTGATGTACCTTCCGGCAATGATGATGAGAGCATTGTGGATGAAGTCGAAGTTATGGAAGATAAGTAAAATCTGCTGATAGGTATATTCTCTGAATATATTGCAAAATGTATAAAACATAATAATTCTTGCCGACAGGACAAAAAGAATCCGTTTCGCTATAAACGAGACGGATTCTTTTTGTTATTATACCACTTTAACTTCATGACATTTCCGCTTGCAGCGGTCCTGTCCGCTGAACTCATCCACGGTATTTTCGCCGCTACTCTCCGCAGGGCGGCTTCGGCTTTTTGGGCCGCTTTCTGTAGCGGTCTTCCTCGCTGAAGACGCACCCGCAGTATTTTTGCAGATAAAGCCCCAGCTCGCGTGCCTTTTCCTGTCCCTGACGAAATACGGGTCGGAAATCCCGATACAAAAACTCCACCTGGTATTTTTTTGCTGCCTCCCGTCCGGTCCGGATCAGCAGCTCATGGTTCTGGTAAGGGCTGATCAGCAGGGTGGTCAAAAAGCTGTCAAAGCCGTTCTCCGCGGCAAAGCGGGCGGTTTCCTCCATGCGCAGCCGGTAACAGAATCCGCAGCGGTGGTCAAAATCCGGATAAATTCCTTCGATGAAGCGCCGCAGGCCGTATTCATTCTCAATTTCCAGCCGCAGGCCGATGGTCTTGGCATACTCCACCAGCGTGTTTTTGCGCATCTTGTACTCGGTCATCGGATGGATGTTCGGATTATACCAAAAGCCGGTCGGTTCGATCCCCTCGGCGCGCAGGCTTTCGATGCAGGCAATCGAGCAGGGGGCGCAGCAGATGTGCAGCAGCGTTTTCATCAGATCCGCGCGACCCCCGTTTCGCGGGCGGCGGCCGCCACCGCCGAGGCCACCGCGTCGCGGACACGGGGATCAAAGGCGGCGGGAAGAATATAGTCCTTTGAAAGCTCCTCGCCGGAAACGAGTCCGGCCAGCGCATGAGCGGCGGCGATCTTCATCGCGTCGTTGATGTCCGAGGCGCGCACGTCGAAGGCACCGCGGAAGATGCCCGGGAAAGCGAGCACGTTGTTGATCTGGTTGGGAAAGTCGCTGCGCCCGGTTCCGACGACCGCGGCCCCCGCCGCGAGGGCTTCCCCGGGCATGATCTCGGGGGTGGGGTTGGCCATCGGGAAAAGGATGGGGTCGGGTGCCATCGAGCGCACCATCTCAGGGGTCACCGCGCCGGGGGCCGATACGCCGATAAAGACGTCGGCGCCGCGCAGCACCTCGGCCAGCGTTCCCGCTTTCCTTTCGCGATTGGTGAGGCGGGCCATCTCCTCCTTGATTGGGTTGAGGCCCTCCCGGCCCTCGTAAATCGCGCCCCTGCGGTCGACGAGAATCACCTTTTTCAGCCCCATGGCCATCAGCAGCCGGATAATCGCAATGCCGGCCGCGCCCGCGCCGCTGGTCACGACCTCGATTTCCTCAATCTTTTTTCCGGTCAGCTTGAGGGCGTTTAAAAGGGCGGCGAGCACCACCACGGCGGTGCCATGCTGGTCGTCGTGGAAGATCGGGATGTCGCAGCGCTCCTTGAGCTTTTTTTCGATCTCAAAGCACCGGGGAGCGGCGATATCCTCGAGATTGACCCCGCCGAAGCTGCCCGCAAGCAGCGCGACGGTGTTCACAATCTCGTCCACGTCGTGGCTGCGGATGCAGAGCGGCACCGCATCGACTCCGCCGAACGCCTTGAAGAGGACGCATTTTCCTTCCATCACCGGCATGCCCGCCTCGGGGCCGATATCGCCCAAGCCGAGCACCGCAGAGCCGTCGGTGACGACCGCGACGGTGTTGCCGCGTCCGGTCAGCTCATAGCCTTTGGCCGGATCCTTTTCGATTTCGAGGCAGGGGGCGGCGACGCCGGGGGTGTAGGCGAGCGAGAGGTCGTCCTTGTTGGCGACGGGCAGTTTCGGCACCGTCTCGAGCTTGCCGCGCAGCCGGTAGTGCAGTTTCAGCGATTCCTTTGCGTAATCCATCGATGATCCTCCTTCTGGATGGACGGCCCTCGCCGTCTGATGGTTCCATTATAGAGAGGTGCGCGCCTTTTTTCAACTGCCGCCGGGAATTCTTTTGTTTCCCGAAGGATGAATCCCTTATGGAGAGATGCGCACCTTTTTCACCCGCCGCCGGGAATTTTTATTTCGCAAAAATGAATTTTTTAAACGGGAGACTGCAAAAATTCATTCCCGCACTGCAAAAATACAGCTGTTTTCGTTCTGCCGTGTCCGAATTTTGACGGAAAAACCGAACAAATTACAAAAATCAGTTGAATAAACTGTGAATTTATGCTATCATGGGCGATAGATTTTGTTCGTCCGGATGCGGTCCCGCCCGGGGCCGCCCGGTTCACTTCACGGCTTGCCGTTCCGGGGCGCCTGCCGCGCCCCTTTGCCCCTCGCGGCGCGGCGGAAAGGTTGGTCATCTCTATGCGGCTCTCGGAAATCATCGTTTTTATCGTCTACCTGCTCTTCATGCTCTCCATCGGGGTCTATTTCTTTATCAAGGACCGTAACGGCGGTGAGAAAAGTTATTTTCTCGGCGGCCGTGAGATGGGCGCGTGGGTCGCCGCCCTCTCGGCGGGCGCCTCTGATATGAGCGCCTGGGTGCTCATGGGACTGCCCACCTCGATCTACGCCCTCGGATTGGGCCAGGTCTGGATTTCGGTCGGCCTTGCCATCGGCTACACCATCAGCTGGCTTGTTCAGGCGCCGCGGCTCCGCCGGTTCTCGATCGTTGCCAACGACTCGATCACCATTCCGCAGTACCTCACCAACCGGTTTCTTTCGGGGTCGCGCGCGCTTCAGATCATCTGCGCCGCCGTCTTCCTCGTTGCCTACACCATCTACTCGGCCTCGAGCGTCAAGGCCTGCGGCACCCTCTTCAACACCGTCATCGGACTCAATGAAACGGTGGCCATGTATATCGCCGCCATCATCATTGTCAGCTACACCTTCCTGGGCGGGTTCTCCGCGGTCTGCTGGACCGACTTTTTCCAGGGGATGCTGATTCTCGGCGCAATGCTCATTGCCCCGATCTTCGCCGCCGCGATGCTGGACCCCGCCGCGGTTTCCGCCGTTCCTCCGACCTACTGGAGCGCCTTCTCCAGCTGGCAGGAAATTGTTTCGGGTCTGGCCTGGGGTCTGGGCTATTTTGGAATGCCCCATATCATCATCCGCTACATGTCTCTGAAATCGCAGGCCGAGCTGAAGAAATCCGCGAAAATCGGCATCAGCTGGACGGTGCTCATCGTCGTCTTTGCCGCTCTCGTCGGCGTGATCGGACGCCTTTTCCTCGGCTATGACGAAGCCATCAACAGCAATTCGCTCGTCTTTATCTCGATGGTCCGCAGGATTTTCCCCGGGCTGATTTCCGGCGTACTGCTTTCCGCCGTCCTCGCCGCCTCGATGAGCACCGCGGACAGCCAGCTTCTTTCGGCGGCCTCGGCCTTCGCCAGCGATGTGTATAAGCCCGTTATCCGCAAGAACAAGGTCAGCGACCGTGAGATGCTCTGGGCGGGGCGGCTTGTCGTCCTCGGCGTCGCCGCCGTCGCGCTGCTCATCGCCTCGAATCCCAACACCGGTTCGATCATGGCCCTTGTTTCCAACGCCTGGGGCGTCTTTGGGGCGGCTTTCGGCCCGACGATCATGCTGAGTCTTTTCTGGCGCAGGTTTAACTTCAAGGGCGCCGTCGCGGGCATCCTGACCGGCGCGTTTGTGGACATCGGCTGGTTTGCCTTCCTCTCCTCCACCGGAATCTACGAGCTTGCGCCCGGATTTCTCGCCGGCACCCTCGCCGCCGTCGCCGTCACGCTCTGTACGGAAAAGCCCTCCAAACAGGTGGAGGCCCTCTTCGACGAGGCGGTTTCCTATACCGAATAAACCTTTCTTCGCTCAAGGACGCGGAAGGGCGGCAAATGCCGCTCTCCCGCGTTTTATATGTCCGCGGCATGGGGGAGAGGATCGGGGGACGGAAAAGAGAGGGGAAAAGGGCGCATCAGAGACGGCGCACTGCCCGCAAGAAACCTCAAAACCTTCCGGCGTGACCGGCAGCGTAACCTGCCCGGATGCCCTGATGATGAATTGCGCATGACTCATCTCGTTTTCAGCTGATTATTTGGCCCATAGATGCTGTAATAAAAAGAGGTTTTAAGATGTTTTGCAAATACTGTGGTGCTTATGTTGATTCTGACGCAATATTTTGTTCTAAGTGCGGGAAACCCGTTTCTGACGGTTTTTCTGCCACACCGAAAGGTTTTACGCTCTCTATTTTTCGGGAAAGCCAAACCTTCTTGCTCAACCCTCCCATTGATATTTTAATCGACGGCGAGAAGCGCCTCTCAATCAGCAACGGGGGGTCAGTCGAGCTGGACCTGCCTACCGGGGCGCACACGATCGAATTTTCACAGTCAATGCGCAGGCGTTCTGTATTAATTGACCTTTTCCGCGATATGCAAATCATCGTAAAATGGAACCGTATCACGGGTGGCATTGAAGCAAGCGTTGAATAGAGAAAGGCGGGGTTCATTCTCCGTCTTTATTGATTGGGGTACCATCTGTGCCTTCTTCTGTTCTCCTTTCTCTGAAAAGGACGGCCCTCGTTTTACAGCGGCTTTTCGCTGATTTTGACCCGCTGGCGGGGGAATTTCTTCGCGGTGGGGATCAGCTTGGGAATCACGACGAGGCTGCGGCCTCCCGCTTCTCCGAGGGAATATTCCACCAGTTTCGGCTCGCCGCCGCCAAGGATGCGGATGGCGTTTCGCGCCTCCTCCAGCTCTCCGCGGCAGTCGGGGCCCTTGAGGGCCAGCATGAATCCCCCCACCTTTACCAGCGGCAGGCAGTATTCGCAGAGCACCGAAAGGCGCGCCACCGCGCGGGAGGCGGCCACGTCGAAGCGTCCCCGGAGCGCGGGCATGGCTCCGGCAGCCTCCGCGCGGGCGTGGACGAAGGCGTTCTCCTGTCCCAGCCGGCCGGAAAGCTGTTCCAAAAAGGTCAGCCGCTTCTGCAGGCTGTCGAGCAGCGTGAGGGAAAGATCGGGCCGCATGATCTTCAGCGGCACTCCGGGAAAGCCGGCTCCGGTACCGACATCGATCAACGAGCACCCCTGCGGCAGGCCGATCAGCGAGAGCGGAATGACGCTGTCGGCAAAATGCTTGACCGCGATCTGGGCGGGGTCGGTGATGGCCGTGAGGTTGACCTTTTCGTTATACTCGAGCAGGAAGTCCCCGTAGGCGGCAAAGGCCCCAAGCTGCCCATTGTCGGGCGAAATCCCGAAGGAGGAAAGCAGCGGCAAGAAATCTTCGGTCGGAAGCTGGAACATCACGTTCTCCTTTCGACAGCAATTTGTATTGTTTTTTATAAAATATACTAAATGTAATTTACAATTAGATTCCTATTTGTATTTTTCATATTACAAATTTCAGTCGGTATTTTTAGGAATTCGTTTTGATGGGTGCGCCCGCCCTCCTGCGGCGGGAAAGCCCGGGCATCAGCACCGGGAGGTCCGCGGGGGAAACCCCGCGTGTTCGGGATGGCTCCGGACGGCTTGCCTTGTCGATTCATTGGCGCGGCCTTCCGCCTCTTCCCGGAATGTTCGCGGCGGCTCCGGGCGGCTTACCGCTCCGGTTCCGCTTGCTTTTTGCCGGACGGGGCGGGGAGGGGGCTTTTCTCCTGCCGGGCGGAGCTTTCCGCGCCCGCCCTCCTGCGGCGGGAAAGCTCGAGCATCAGCACCGAGAGGTCCGCGGGGGAAACCCCCGAGATGTTCGCGGCGGCCCCGAGGCTCTGCGGCCGGATTTTGGCGAGCTTCTCCCTCGCTTCAATCCTCAGGCCGGCAATCGCGGAAAAATCCAGTTTCTCAAGGCTCATGCCGCGCAGCCTGCGCATTTCGGCGGCCTGCGCCTTCTGCTTTTCGATATAACCCGCATATTTGATCTCAGTTTCCACCGCGTCGGCCACCGCGCGGGGAAGGGCGGGCCTGCCGGAATCAAAGGGAGCGAGCGCCTGATAATCCACCTGCGGACGGCGCAGCAGCTCGGCGAGACGGATTCCGGTGGCGAGCGGCGCGGTGCCGCGCTCCTCAAGCAGGGCGTTGAGTCCGGCGGAAGGAGAGACTGAGCTTGTTTTGAGCCGCTCGATCTCCCGGTGCTTCTGCTCCTCCCGTTCGAGGAAACGCTTCCAGCGCCCGTCCCCGATCAGGCCCATCTCCCGCCCGTGGGGGGTCAGGCGGCTTTCCGCGTTGTCCTGCCGCAGAAGCAGCCGGTACTCCGAACGGGAGGTCATCATCCGGTAAGGCTCCGAGGCGCCCCTGGTGGTCAGATCGTCGATCAGGGTTCCGATATAGCTTTCGTCGCGGGCGAGGATGAGCGGCGCGAGGCCGTCGAGCAGCCGCGAGGCGTTGATTCCGGCAACCAGCCCCTGGGCGGCGGCCTCCTCATAGCCGGAGGTGCCGTTGAACTGCCCCGCCCCGAACAGCCCCCCGACCTGCTTGGTCTCAAGCGAGGGGAACAGCGCCAGCGGGTCGATGCAGTCGTACTCGATCGCATAGGCCGGGCGCATCACCTCGACCTTTTCAAGTCCTTCGATCGAGTGGTAGAACAAAAGCTGGACCTCAAACGGCAGCGAGCTGCTCATTCCCTGAAGATACATCTCGTCGGTCGATTCCCCCATCGGCTCGATGAAGAGCTGGTGGCGGCGCTTATCCGCGAAGCGCACGACCTTATCCTCGATCGAGGGGCAGTAGCGCGGTCCGGTGCCCTCGATCACCCCCGCGAAGAGGGGAGAGCGGTGCAGGTTGGCGCGGATGATCTCATGGGTCCGCTCATTCGTGTAGGCGATGTGGCAGACCATCTTATTGCGCAGGGAGCCTTCGTCGGTGTCCGCCGAAAACGGAATGATCCGCTCGTCGCCCGGCTGGACCTCAAGCCGGGAAAAATCAATCGAACGCCGGTTGACCCGCGCCGGGGTTCCGGTTTTGAAGCGGCGCATCGGAAGTCCGAGGGCCTTGAGGCAATCCCCCAGGGGGTTCGCCGGGTGGCAGCCGTCGGGGCCGGATTCCTGTGAGAATTCTCCGATAAAAACCTTGCCCTTGAGGTAGGTTCCGGTGGCGAGGATTGCCGCTTTGCATGGATATTCGGCTCCCAGCGCGGTGACGGCCGAGCAGACCCGCCCTTCCCGGACCCGGATTTCCACCACCTCGGCCTGAATCAGGTCGAGACCGGGACAGCGTTCGACGGTGCGCTTCATCCATTCGTGATAGCGGACCCGGTCGCTCTGCACCCGCAGCGAATGAACGGCGGGGCCTTTGCCGCGGTTGAGCATCCGGCTCTGGAGCATGGTTGCATCGGCGGCGCGGCCCATCTCCCCGCCGAGGGCGTCGATCTCCCGGACGATATGCCCCTTGGCGGTGCCGCCAATGGAGGGGTTGCAGGGCATATTCGCCACCGAGTCGAGAGAAATGGTGAAGAGGGCGGTTCGTTTGCCGAGACGCGCGGCGGCAAGCGCCGCCTCGCAGCCCGCGTGGCCCGCGCCGATCACCGCGATGTCGTATTCCTTTGCGATAAATGTGATCATTGTTGCTCCTCGAGAGACTCTCATGAAAATTTGAATCAAAGGCAGCGGAGAAAAACCGGCCGTTGTGCCTCCGCGCAAAAAGCGGGAGAAACACCATTCGGGCGCGGCGCGTGCCGAATCTGCGTGCCGGACGCACCCGGCCGGGGTTATTTTCCCACGCAGAAGTGGGAAAAGACCTGCTCGAGCACCGCTTCGGACGCCTGCCGTCCGGTCAGCTCGGCGAGCGGCCCGATCGCGCCGTCGAGAAGAACCCCCGCGGCGTCGAGGGTAACCCCCTCCCGCAGGGCGGAAATCGTTTCGTCGAGCGCCCGCATCGACCGGTGCACACAGGAATACTGCCGTTCCGAAGCGATCAGGCAGTGATCCTGGGTCAGCCGCAGGCCCAGCGTCCGCCGCAGCGCGCGGGAAAGCTCCTCCATTCCCTCGCCGGTTCCGGCGGAGATTTCAACATCGACGGACGGCGGCGGTGGAAAGCTCTGCTTTGCCGCCGGAAGATCAGCCTTGTTTGCAAGGACCAGATGCGGCCGCTCCTTCACCAGCTCGTAGAGCGAACGCTCCTCCCCGGTGAAAGGGCGGGAGCGGTCGAGCAGAAACAGAACCAGATCGCTCGTTTCGACCGCCTGCTTCGCGCGAAGCACCCCGATCTGCTCGACCGCGTCCCCGGTCGGTCGGATTCCCGCGGTGTCGAGCAGACGCAGCAGCACGCCGTCCAGCTCAACCGTATCCTCCACCACATCGCGGGTGGTGCCGGCGATTTCGGTGACAATGGAACGGTCCCGCCCGCAGAGGCGGTTCATCAGGGTCGATTTTCCGACGTTCGGGCTGCCCGCGATGGCGACCGAGATTCCCTTTTGGAGCATTCTTCCGCTGTGGTAGCCGTCGCAGAGGGCCGAAAGCCGCCCCCGTCCGGCCTCGAGCGAGCAAAGCAGGCCCTCGCGGGTCACCGCGGGGGAATCCTCCTCCTCGGGGTAATCCCCCCACATCGCCAGCTCGGCCGCCGCGTAGGAGAGGGCATCGGTGATCTCTCCGATTTCGCGGCTCAAGGCCCCGTCCCGCCGCGCGAGGGCGGCCGAGGCCGCCGCCGAGCCTTCCGCCCCGATCAGTTCCGCGACCGCCTCGGCCTGCGCCAGATCGAGCTTGCCGTTCTCAAAGGCCCGGCGGGTAAATTCCCCGGCGGCGGCGGGGCGGGCGCCCTCCCGCACACAGGCGGCGATCAGCCGCGCGGCAATCGAGGGATTGCCATGGCAGGAAAGCTCGGCCATATCCTCTCCGGTATAGCTTTTCGGCGCCCGCAGGACCAAAACGATTCCCTCGTCGATCCGCTCCCCCCGCGAGACAAATTCTCCGTAGGAGGCGCGGTAGCCCGGCAGCGAGGTCAGCTCCCTGCCCGAGACGGGGCGGAAGATCCGCCCGGCAATCTCAATGGCCCGCGGTCCCGAAAGCCGGATCACCGCGAGGGCGGACACGGCGGACGGCGTGCCGCACGCCACAATCGTCTGTTCCATCCCCTTCTCCTTTCAACATCGGCCGGTTTCTTTGGTTGAAAACAAAGCGGGCCGCTGCGGATGGAAATTCATCACGCGGCGGCCCTGACAGGAATCAAATCTCGATCTTGCCGTAAAGCGGCTGGTTTTCCGCCTCGGTGGGCGGGACCTCCCGGCGGCTGCTCTCCTGATAGGGTGCGGGCTTCTCACGGCGTTCGTTACGCCGTCCGTCTCTGCCGCCGAAGCCGGAACGCGGACCGCGCGGCCGGTCGCCGTCACGGCGGGGAGGACGTCCTCCGTCGCGACGGGGCGGGCGGCCGGAGCGGGGCGGCCGGGCATCCCTCGCGGGCGCGGCGGAAGGATTGTTTGAGGAGATCACCACGCAGCGGTTCGGCTCCTCGCCGGTCGAAGCGGAGGTAATCCCTTCCATCTGGGAGATGGTCGAATGGATGATCCGGCGCTCGTAGGGGTTCATCGGCTCGAGGGTGGTGCTGCGTCCGGTCCGCAGAACCGCGCTGCCCAGGCGGCGGGCGAGCTGCTCGAGGGTGGCGCGGCGCTTGTCGCGGTAGTTGCCCGAGTCGAGCACCACCCGCACATAATCGCCTTCCCCGCGGTTGGCGGCCAGCCCGGCAAGATATTGCAGCGCGTCGAGCGTCTCGCCGTGGCGGCCGATCGCAACGCCCGAAACATCCCCGCTGAGACGAATCTGAATCACGTTCTCGTGGGTGGAGGCGGCGATGGTCACGTCGGAAAGGTTCATCGCCCGCAGAATCGAGGTGACATATTCCTCGGCGACGGCAATCTTGTTGCCGAAATCACAGGGGGCGGCGGGCTCGGCGGGAGCTTCCTGCTCCGGCCGGACAGGGCCGGCCTGCGGCTGTTTTTCCTCCGTCTTCGGCTCCTCTTCCCGAACGGGCTCCCGGACCGGCTGCGCTTTGGGCGCGGCGGGCCTAGGCGCGGGCTTTTCTTCGCGGGGGAGGGGCTTTTCCTCGCGGGGCGCGGGCTTTTGCTCCGGCGCCGGCTTCGGATCGGGGACCTCGACAAAGACGCGGACCTTTGCGGGAATCTGGCTCAGGCCCAAGAATCCCTTCTTCGGCATGCTGATAATCTCGAAGTCGACATCGCCGCGTTCGAGTCCCAGCTCGGCACAGCCGCTGTCGATCGCGGCGTCAACCGTTCTGCCGGTCGCGATGACTTCCTTCATCATGCTTTCAACCTCCTTGATCGGGTACTGTTATTTGATGTCGTCGTCGGTGACTTCGACATATTCCTCACCGTAACGCTCGGCGTCCCGCCTTCTGGCCTCGGCCAGCTTGCGGCGGGCGATTTCCTTTTGGGAAAGGCCCTTCTCGCCGGGATCCTTGATACCCTGTTCACGGGCCTTCTTCTTCTGCTCAATCCGCTCGAGCCGCTCGGCCTCGCGCATTGCCTCTTCCTCGGCCTTGGCCTTGGCGATTTCTTCGGCGGGGTTCATCACCTTGTTGAGCACATAGCTCTGGACGCAGGAGCAGATATTTGAGATCAGCCAGTAGATGCCGACGCCCGCAGGAACGACGAAGGAAATCCAGACGCTCATCACCGGCATCATGATCATCATCGAATTGTTCATGCCGGCCATCTGTCCGTCGGTGGTGGCGGCGGTGGACTGCTTGGTAATCAGGCTCATGATCAGTGAGGTCACGCCCGACAGAATCGGGATAACCATCAGGGCGAGGTAAAGCCCCATCGGCTTTCCGTCGGGGGTCAGGGTGGGCTGGTCAAAAAGATTCAGCCCGAACATCGTGAAGTCGAAATTCAGAATTTTATCCGCAATGTCGGTGCCCAGCCCCTCATAGAAGGGGGCGGAATTCTGCCGGATGGCCGAAATGACACTGATCTCCTTGGAGTAGGAGTTGAGTCCGTTTTCGCCGAGGACGGCGGTGGCGATTTCGATCGCCTTGTTGATCGTCTCGGCCGGCAACCGGAGCATATGCTTGATCGGGTAATAGATGACGTCGAGCATGCCGAAGAGAATCGGGAACTGAATCAGCATTGGCAGGCAGGAGGACATCGGAGAAAAATGCTCCTCGTTGTAGAGCTTCTGCAGCTCCTCGGAGTAACGCTGCTTGTTGTTGCCGTAAGCCTTTTGAAGCGCCTTCATCTTCGGCTGCATTCTGGCGTTGGCGATCAGGCCCTTCTGCTGCTTGATTCCAAGCGGAATCATGCAGACCTTGAGAAGAATTGAGAAAATGATGAGGGTGATGCCGTAGTTGTGGGTAAAGTTGTTGATCTGGTACATAATCCAGCCCAACGGGGTTCCGATAAACGAGAAGAATTGAATCATGCGGCTGCTTCCTCCAAACGCTCTTTTTCTATTCAAAAGAGATCCGCCGCATCAGCGGTGGCGTTTCTCTCGATTTTTTCCGGGATAAACCTGAAATTCCCTGCGGAAGGTGAAGTGGTCGGGCACCGGGTCGTAGCCGCCCTTCGCAAAGGGATTGCAGCGCAATAGACGCCAAACGGAAAGTAACCCGCCCCGTATCGCGCCGAATCGGTCGATCGCCTCTAAGGCATATCTGGAGCAGGTTGGAATGTAGATGCAGTGCGGCTGGGTGTAACGGGAGACGGAAAGCTGATAAAAACGGATCAGCGCCCTAAGAATCTGCTTCATCGGATTTTTTGAGGTAAGGGGCCAGTTGCTTCTTCATGAGGCGGTAGACCTCCTGCATCGAACAGACGGTGGTGCGGACGCGGGCGACGAAGACAAAATCGTAGCCCGCCCGATCCGTCAGAGACGGGGCGAGGAGGCGGTACGCCTCCCGGATCACCCTGCGCGCCCGGTTGCGGTCGTGGGCCTTGCCGATCTTTTTGCTGGTGGTGATGCCGACCCTGTGAACGCCGAGCCTGTTTTTGGCCGCGTAGCTCACAAGGACCGCTCCCACCTCGGCCTTCCGGCGGTAGAGCCTTCGGAAATCATTGTTCCGGGTAATCGAAATGATGATTCTTCGCAACGGGCAAAACGTCCCTCCGCTTGTGATTTCGATAAACAGAAAGAAAGGCCACAAACCAAGACGGTGTGGCCTTACAGAATTAGTACGTGAGCCGAGCTCTGCCCTTGGCGCGGCGGCGGGCGAGTACCTTCCGTCCGTTTCTCGTCTTCATTCTCTTGCGGAAACCATGCTCCTTCTTGCGCTGGAGCTTTTTCGGCTGATAGGTCCTGATCATCGCAAACCCCTCCTTTCAGGGAAAACCTTGCAGGGTACTAGTATAGCTTATCCGCGGCTGTAAAGTCAAGAACCTTTTATCAAAAAGCGCAAACTTTTCTTCTTTTGGCCGCGCTATTTTTCCCTTTTCGGGAAAAATCCGGCTTTCCCCGCGCCGCGGTCCCGAAAAAGGGGCGGAAAAACACCCGTTCTTTCCTATTATAATTATCCGGCTATTTTTCTGTTGATTGTTGCCTGAAAGACATTTTTATGTTATGATGGAAGGGAATATTAAGGAGGCCCCCGGGAGGGCCTTTTTTGGAGGGCGAGCCGATGGATTCCACCCAGGAAATCTTCTCTTACGTACAGGAATACTGCCAGAAAATGATGCCGGCCGGACCCTATAAGCTCTGGATCAAGGATATCCTCTGCGACAGCTTCGACGAAACGTCGGCGGTGCTTCTGGTGCCGACCAACTTCCGCAGGCAGATCATCGAGAGCAAATACCTTGAATTCCTGACCACCGCCTTTCAGGAAGTGGTCGGCTTTCCGGTCAGAGTTTCGGTCCAGAGCGAGGAGGAGCGCCGCAGCGCCGAGCCTCCCCCGGAATCCCGCCAGCAGGAGGAGGGCGGCGGAGAGGAGCTTGACTTCAACTCCAACTTTCTGCCGAACGGCGAATACGCCTACACCTTCTCGACCTTCATTGTCGGTTCCTCCAACAAGTTCGCCCACGCGGCGAGCGTGGCGGTTGCCAACAATCCTTCCTCCTCCTATAACCCGCTGTTCATCTACGGGGATTCGGGACTGGGCAAAACCCACCTTCTGCGGGCGATCTGCTCCGAAATCGCGGATAACTACCCCAGCTTCGAAATCATCTACGTCAAGGGCGAGGATTTTACCAACGAGCTGATCAACGCCATTAAAACCGACAAGACCAAGGCCTTTCACGACAAGTACCGGAAGGCGGACGTTCTGCTGGTGGACGATATCCAGTTTATCAGCGGCAAGGTCAGCACGCAGGAGGAATTCTTCCACACCTTCAATACCCTGTATGAGGCCAACAAGCAGATTGTCCTGACCTCCGATCGGCCGCCCAAGGAGATCAAAACCCTCGAGGACCGGCTTCGCAGCCGCTTTGAATCGGGGCTGATCGCGGACATCCAGCCTCCGGATTATGAGACGCGGGTGGCGATCCTGCGCCGGAAGGCCGAGCTGCTCGACCTCGATCTTCCCGACGATGTGACCGAATATATCGCCAACCGCCTGAAAACCAACATCCGTCAGCTCGAGGGAACGGTCAAAAAGATCAAGGCCTTCAAGCTGCTCGCCGGCTCGCCGCCGTCGATTCCGATCGCCCAGAACGCGATCCGCGACATCCTCAACGACAGCCAGCCCGTCTCGGTCACCGTCGAACGGATCATCAACGAGGTGTCCCGCTACTTTGAGGTTTCCCCGCAGGACATCCGCTCGATGGACCGCACCGCCAACGTCTCGCTGGCGCGGCAGGCCGCGGTGTATATCATCCGGGAGATCACCCATATGTCGATGGCCTCGATCGGGGAGGAATTCTCCAACCGCGACCATTCGACCATCGTTTATACCATCAAGCAGACCAAGGCGACGATGGGCAGCAACGCGCAGTACAAAAATACCATCGAGGACATCATCAAGAATATAAGGGATCAATAGAGACAGGACGGCCTTTCAAGAAGTTTCAAACGGTGTAAAATCGGTTGAAAAGTGGAAAGAGATGTTGAAATCAAACAATCTTTCAACATTCTCACCAACGTTTTAAACATCTTTTCACTTCCATTTTCTACACCCATTGAAAAAACTTTCTTTTCCAGAAGTTTTTCAGAACGGCGGATTGTCCGTTTTTGCGCTTGTCCCGCCGTTTCCGGCGCGTCTTCAACAGTTCAACCTGTCCTACTATTACTACTAAATATGATCTCTATCTATTCTATCGAAAGGAAGATCCTGATTATGAAAATAAAATGCGAGAAAAACGCGCTGTGCGAGGCGTCAGCCGTCGTCAGCCGCGCTGTTTCCTCTCATTCCTCGATTCCGACGCTGGAGGGAATTCTGCTTCGCTGCTCCGCCGCGGGGATGGAGCTTTTCGGATACGACCTCGATACCGGAATCTCGACGCGGATCGACGCGCAGATTTCCGAGCCGGGGGAAATCGTTCTGCCGGCAAAGGTGTTCCTCGATATCGCCAAGCGGCTGGACGATGAGTTCATCACCATTTCGACCGGAGAAAAGTGCCTGACCGAGATCAAGGGCGGCAAAACCGAGTTTACGATTCTCGGGATGCCGGCCGACGATTTTCCCGAATTTCCCACCATCGGCGACGTCACCGATTTTGAGCTTCCGCAGGCCACGCTCAAGTCGATGATCGACCAGACCATCTTCGCGGTCAGCCAGTCGGACGCCAAGCCGGTGCATACTGGCTCGCTCTTTGAGCTGGAGGAGGGAAGCCTTTCGGTTGTTTCGGTTGACGGCTACCGGCTTGCGGTGCGCCGCGAGCGGGTTGCTTTCGGCGGAGAGCTGCGCTTCGTGGTGCCCGGGCGGGCGCTCGGGGAGGTTTCCCGGGTGCTCGACGGGGAGAGCGACGACCCCGCCGGAATGCAGATTTCAAAGAAGCATATCATCTTCCATATCGGGGATTACCAGATTTTCTCCCGGCTGCTGGAAGGGGAGTTTCTCGATTATCACGCCGCCATTCCCGGCGGCGAGAGCCTGACCGTCCGCATCAACACCCGCGCCCTGATCGACGCGGTCGAAAGGGTCAGCCTGCTGATCTCCGACCGGATCAAAAGTCCGCTGCGGGTCAAGTTCTATGAGGGCGGGGTGGACCTGAGCTGCTCGACCGCCCTGGGACGCGCCAACGACACCATTTCCGCCGCCATCGAGGGCAAGGCCCTCGAGATGGGCTTCAACAACCGCTATCTGCTCGACGCGCTGCGCGCGGCCGGATGCGACGAGGTCCTTCTTCAGATCAACAGCCCGCTTTCCCCGATGAAGGTGGTTCCGACAGCGGGAGATTCCTTTGTTTTCCTGGTGCTGCCGGTCCGTCTCAAGACCGAGGGGTGAGCGGATGAGGCAGATTGAAATTTCCACTGAATTCATCAAGCTTGATTCCCTGCTGAAATTCTGCGGCGCGGCGCCCACCGGCGGCGCGGCCAAGGAGATGGTTCAGGCGGGGGAGGTCCTTGTCAACGGGCAGCCCTGCACGATGCGAGGAAAGAAGATCCGTCCGGGCGACCGGGTGGCGGCGGGCGGGGCCGAGTGGGAGGTTATACGCCTTGAAGGTCACCCAGCTCTCGATTGAGGCCTTCCGCAACCTGCGGGAGATCGACTGGACTCCCCGCGGCGGGGTCAATGTCATCTACGGCGAAAACGGCCAGGGAAAGACCAACCTGCTCGAAGCAATTTGGATTTTTTCGGGAGCCAAGAGCTTCCGGGGAGCGAAAGAGGCCGAGCTGATTCCGATCGGCGGACAGCAGGCGGGTCTTTCGCTGCGGTTTTCTGATTCTTACCGCGAACATCTGGGCAAACTCCGATTGGGGGAAAAAAAGGAAATTCTGCTCGATGGGATGCCGGTCGATTCTCTGCCGGGCCTTTCGGGAAGTCTCTGTTGCGTTGTTTTTTCCCCGACCCACCTGAACCTGATCAAGGGAGGGCCCGCCGAGCGGAGAAAATCGCTCGATACGGTCATCGGCCAGGTGAAGCCGCGCTATCTTTCGGTGCTTTCGGAATACCAGCGGCTGCTGACTCAGCGGGCGGCGCTGCTGAAGGACGCGCAGATGCAGCCGGCGCTGCTCGATACCCTCGACATCTGGGATGAGGCGCTCTGCCAGCGCGGCGCGCTTCTGACCGTCACCCGCAAGAGCTTTGTCGAGCGGCTGACTCCGATTGCCTGCGAAATCTACCGCGGAATCTCGACCGGCCGGGAGGAGTTTTCCCTTCGCTATCTTTCGAGCATCGAATCCGACGGGGAGTCGAGCCGCGAAACGATGAAAAAGCTCCTTGCCGAACGGCGCGGAGACGACCTGCGCACCGGCATGACCTCGGTGGGACCCCACCGGGACGACCTTGAGGTTTTGTTCAACGGGATTTCGGCCCGTTCCTTCGGCTCGCAGGGGCAGCAGCGCAGCGGGGTGCTGGCGATGAAATTTGCCGAAAGCGCCCTGATCGAGCAGGTCGTCGGACAGCCGCCGGTAATTCTGCTTGACGATGTGATGAGCGAGCTGGATTCTTTGCGGAGGGACTACCTTCTTCACCGGCTGACCGGACGGCAGATTTTCATTACCTGCTGTGATCCGGGGCAGGTGTCAGGGGTGGACGCCCTTTTTGAGATGAAACAAGGCTGCCTGACCGGCGGCGGCCCATTGGGATAGGAGCGATGGAATGTTCTTGCATCTCGGCCAGAATACGGTGGTCCGCACCGACGCGGTGGTCGGAATCTTCGATATCGAGACGGCGTCGGTCGGAAAGATCACCCGGCAGTTTCTTTCCCGGGCGGAGGAGGAGCTGCGGGTCACCAACGTCTCGCAGGATCTTCCCAAGAGCTTTGTCGTCTGTCTTGACGAAGGCGGCATGCGGGTTTATATCTCCCAGATTTCGACCGCGACGCTGCGGCGGCGCACCGGATTTGTGGAGGATCTCGCCAAGGATTAACATAATTTTCCATATCAGTACCGGCGTCGGCATTTTTCCAAGAGGAGAAGGAGAGAGGTTTTCTTGAATAACACCGAGCAGAATCATTATGACGAAAATCAAATTCAGGTGCTGGAAGGGCTGGAAGCGGTCCGCAAGCGTCCCGGCATGTATATCGGTTCGACCGGTCCGCGCGGACTGCACCACCTTGTTTACGAAATCGTCGATAATTCGATCGACGAGGCCCTTGCGGGTTACTGCACCGATATCGAGGTCGATATCCTGCCGGGGGACGTCATCTGCGTCCGCGACAATGGACGCGGCATTCCTGTCGGCCTTCATCCAAAGATGGGGATTCCGGCCGTTACGGTGGTTCTGACCGTCCTGCACGCGGGCGGAAAGTTCGGCGGAAGCGGCTACAAGGTTTCGGGCGGCCTGCATGGGGTCGGCTCCTCGGCGGTCAACGCCCTTTCCGAATGGCTTGAGGTGGAGGTTCGGGACGGAAGCCATTGCCATCACCAGCGCTTCGAGCGCGGAAAGGTCGCCACCGACCTCAAGGTGACCGGCGAATGCAGCGACACCGGCACCACCATTACCTTTAAGCCCGACGCCGAGATTTTTGAGACGGTCGAATTTGACCGCAATGTGCTGCTGCTGCGTCTGCGGGAGCAGGCGTTTCTCAATGCCGGCCTGCGGATTGTTCTGCGCGACACCCGCTGCGCCGACGGCGGAGAGCCTTTTGAGGCGGATCTCTGCTATGAGGGCGGCATCTCGAGCTTTGTCGATTACCTGCACAAGAAGCGCGGCCTTGAACCGCTGCATCCCGATATCATCCACCTCACCGCGCAGGACGGAGATTCGATCGCCGAGGTGGCGATGCAGTATAACGACAGCTACAACGAGCTGATTCTCTCCTTTGCGAACAACATCAACACCGTCGAGGGCGGCACCCATGAGGCCGGGTTCAAGTCCGGCCTGACCAAGGTGATGAACGATTTTGCCCGGCGCTATAACCTGCTGAAGGAGAATGATAAAAATCTGACCGGCGAGGATGTCCGGGAAGGGCTGACCGCGGTGATTTCGGTTAAGCTGACCGACGCCCAGTTTGAGGGACAGACCAAGGCGAAGCTCGGCAATACCGCCATGCGGAGCATGGTTGATTCGCTGATCTCCGATAAGCTCGCCCAGTATTTTGAGGAAAATCCGGCGATCGCCCGCGCGATTCTTGATAAATCGCTCGGCGCCGCCCGCGCGCGGGAGGCCGCCCGCAAGGCGCGCGAGCTGACCCGCCGCAAGTCGGCGCTGGAATCGGCTTCGCTGCCGGGAAAGCTGGCCGACTGTTCCGAGAAGGGGACCGACCGCACCGAAATCTACATCGTCGAGGGCGATTCGGCCGGCGGCTCGGCCAAGCAGGGGAGGGACCGCCGTTATCAGGCGATTCTGCCGCTGTGGGGCAAAATGCTCAACGTCGAAAAGGTCCGCGCCGACAAGGTGTACGGAAATGACAAGCTGACTCCGGTGATCACCGCCCTCGGCTGCGGCATCGGGGATGAGTTCGACATCGAAAAGCTGCGCTATGACAAAATTGTCATCATGGCCGATGCCGACGTGGACGGTTCGCATATCCGCACCCTGCTGCTGACCTTCTTTTTCCGCTATATGCGCCCGCTGATCGAGCAGGGACACATTTATCTTGCGCAGCCGCCGCTCTACAAGGTGGCCCGCGGCAAGCAGATCCGCTATGCCTACACCGATCCGGAGCTGGAAGTGGCCGTCAAGGCCCTCGCGCCGAACGGGGAAAAGGTGGACATTCAGCGGTACAAGGGCCTTGGCGAAATGAATCCCGAGCAGCTTTGGGAGACGACGATGGACCCCGACCGGCGGCTGATGCTCAAGGTAAACATGGAAGACGCCGTTTCCGCCGATGAGGTTTTTTCGGTTCTGATGGGAGACAAGGTCGGCCCGCGGCGCGAATTTATCGAGCAGAACGCGCAGTACGTCGTGAATCTCGATATATAGTCGAATGTTTCACGTGGAACATTCGATGACATAGAACAGGAAGGGATACCAGATGGACGAAATGATTCAGGGACGCCTTGTTGACGTTGAGATCGAAAAGGAAATGAAGGAAAGCTACCTCGCCTATTCGATGTCGGTCATCGTCGGACGCGCGCTGCCCGATGTGCGGGACGGCCTCAAGCCGGTGCACCGCCGCATCCTTTATACCATGTACGAGGCCAACAACACCCCCGACAACGCCTACCGCAAATGCGCGTATACCGTCGGCGAGGTGCTCGGCCGATTCCATCCGCACGGCGACGCGAGCGTTTATGATGCGCTGGTGCGTCTCGCGCAGGATTTTTCCCTGCGGATGCCCCTCGTTGACGGCCACGGCAACTTCGGTTCGGTTGACGGCGATCCGGCCGCCGCCTACCGCTATACCGAGGCGCGGATGAGTAAGGCGGCAATGCCGCTGCTCACCGATATCGAGAAGGATACCGTCGATTTTATGCCGAACTATGACGGCAGGCTCAAGGAGCCGGTCGTTCTTCCCTCGCGCTACCCGAACCTGCTGGTCAACGGCTCGACCGGCATCGCCGTCGGCATGGCGACCAATATTCCGCCGCACAATCTCGGCGAGGTGATCGACGCGGTCTGCGCGCTGATCGACAATCCCGATTCCACCATCGAGGAGCTGATGACCCATCTGCCCGGCCCGGATTTTCCGACCGGCGGCATCATCATGGGCCGCAGCGGAATCCGCGCGGCCTATGCGACCGGACGCGGAAAGATCACCGTGCGCGCCCGCACCGAAATTGAAGAAATGCATAACGGCCGCGAGCGGATCGTTGTCACCGAGCTGCCCTACGGCGTCAATAAGGCCCGGCTGATTGAGTCGATTGCCGAGCTGGTCAAGGAAAAACGGGTGGAGCAGATTTCCGACCTGCGGGACGAGTCGGACCGCGACGGAATGCGGATGGTCATCGAGCTCAAGCGGGACGCCAATGCCGCCGTTGTCCTCAATCAGCTCTTCTCCTATACCCAGCTTCAGGATACCTTCGGGGTCATCCTGCTGGCCCTTGCCGGCGGAGTTCCCAAGGTGATGAGCCTCAAGGAGATTCTCGGACATTATATCCGCTTCCAGGAGGAAATCGTTGTCCGCAGGACCCGCTTCGACCTGAAAAAGGCCAAAGAGCGCGCCCATATTCTCGAGGGATTGCAGCGCGCCGTCGATATCGTCGATGAGATTATCGCGGCGATCCGCGCCACAAAGGGAGGGATTCCCGAGGCGAAGGCCGCCATCATCGAACAGTTCGGCTTTGACGAACCGCAGGCCGCCGCGATCGTGGCTTTCCGCATCGGACAGCTCGCGGGGCTTGAGATCAAAAAGATTCTCGATGAGCTGGCCGATCTCGAACAGAAGATCGCCAATTGGGAGGCAATTCTTGCTGACGAGCACCGGCTGCTCCAGATTGTCAAGGAAGAGGTCACCGCTCTCGGCGCCAAATTCTCCGACCGCCGCCGCACCGAAATCCAGACCGTTTCGGGTGAGGTCGATATTGAGGATTTGATTCCCGAGACCGACTGCGTCATCACCCTGACCCATTACGGCTATGTCAAGCGCCAGACCACCGATACCTACCGCACCCAGAAGCGCGGCGGACGCGGCGTCACCGGCATGAGCCGCCGGGAAGAGGATTTCGTCACCGACCTCTTTATCTGTTCGACCCACGATTATATCATGTTCTTCACAAGCAGGGGACGCGCCTACCGGATGAAGGGCTATGAGATTGCCGAAAGCTCCCGCAGCAGCAAGGGAATCAATATTGTCAACCTGCTGCCGCTCGAACAGGGGGAGAAGGTCACCGCCGCCATCAAGGTCGGTGATTTTGAAGCCGGGCAGTACCTCTGCATGGTCACCAAAAACGGTGTGATCAAGCGGACCAGCCTTTCCGCCTTCAAAAACATCCGCAAGGCGGGGCTGATTGCCATTTCCCTCGACGAAGGGGATGAGCTTGCCTGGGTCCGGATGACCGACGGCGAGGATGATCTGATTATCGCAACCCGTCAGGGCAGGGCGATCCGCTTCAACGAGACCGAGGCCCGCGGAATGGGCCGCAGCGCCCGGGGCGTGCGCGCCATCCGCCTTGCCGACGACGATCAGGTTGTCGGGATGGCCAGGGTCCGGCCCGAAAGCTGTCTCCTGACCGTTTCCGAATCGGGACAGGGGAGAAGAAGCCCGGTGGATGATTACCCGGTGCGGTCCCGCGGCGGGTTGGGCGTCCTCAACTATTATGTCGAGAAAAACGGTCCTGTCGCGGGCATCAAATCGGTTGACAGCACCGACGAGGTGTTCCTGATTTCGGATGACGGCGTGATTATCCGCATCAGCGCCGCTGAAATCGCGGTGCAGTCCCGCTATGGCGGCGGCGTGCGGGTGATGCGGCTCGCCGAAGGCAGTAAGATCGTAACCCTGGCCCGCGCTCCGGCGGAGGAGCAGTCCGACGAGGAGGTTTCGGAGGACCCGCAGGAAGATCCGCAGGAGGAAGCCGGTTCCGGCAGCGAAGAAGAATAACCCCGAAGGCCGGACGCCCGTGATGGACGTCCGGCCTTCGCTTTGTGCCCAGGACAACCGCCGATTCTGCCGGCCGCGGTGAAGGATCTTTCGCTTCAAGCAATGAGTGCGGAAAAATGGAAATCATTAAAAACGGAAGGGTCAATCAGAAAAATTTTGATTCAGCCGCCGCAGCGCATATGATGCATGAGAAATATTCAATGCCCCAAAAAGCAGACCGCTAAAAGACCTCTTGCGGTGCCGTTTTCCGCTTGGAAAAGCCGGGTGACGAACAGGCGGGAAAAACCGGCAGAACAGGCAGAGCGGGAAGAAAAGACCGGAAGCAAACGGGTCGCTCGCGCGCAGTGTGCTTGGCAAGGTTGTTCTTAGCAAAGCCTGTTTAATGCCCCAAGAAGCAGACCGCTAAAAGACCTCTTGCGGTGCCGTTTTCCGCTCGGGCGAGCCGGGCGCTATGCAGGGTGCAAGCCCGCTCTTCACGCATGGTTCTGTCGATTGGGGCGGAAGAGAGGAGTGTTTCACGTGAAACAAAATGCGGGAGGCGGTTTTCTCACAAAACTTCCGAATATTTCATGGCTTTTTCACATTTCTCTGTTTGAATAAAAATGAAAGGGAGGCGTATGCATGGCAAAGATTCTGATGGTTGACGATGAGGAAAAAATCCGCTTTGTCGTCAAGGAATACGCGCAGTTTTCCGGCCATGAGGTGGCGGAGGCCGCGGACGGCTCACAGGCGGTGGAGCTCTGCAAAAGACAGGATTTCGACCTCATCGTAATGGACATTATGATGCCGAAGGTCGATGGATTTTCAGCGGTCAAGGAAATCCGCAAGTTTTCCCAAACCCCGGTAATCATGCTTTCGGCGCGGGGGGAGGAATACGACAAGCTCTTCGGCTTTGAGCTGGGGATTGACGATTATGTGGTAAAGCCGTTCTCTCCCAAGGAACTGATGGCACGAATCGGCGCGGTGCTTGCCCGCAGCGGCGGAGAAAAGCGGCAGGAGCATGAATCGATCAAATTCGAGGGACTGGTCATTGACCTGACCGCCAGAAGGGTCACCGTAGACGGAACCGACGCCCAGATGACCCCCAAGGAATATGAGCTGCTGTTCTATCTCGTCAAAAATCGGGGAATCGCCCTTTCCCGCGAGCGGCTGATCACCGAGGTGTGGGGGTATGACTATTTCGGGGATGACCGCACTCTTGATACCCACATCAAGATGCTGCGGCAGAATCTCGGTCCTTACCGCGGGTATATCGTCACCCTGCGGTCGATGGGCTATAAATTTGAGCCGCCGATGGAGCCGCAGGCATGAACTGGCCGAAAAAAAGCATTGAGGGGAAAATCCGCAAGTCCCTGCTCGGCTATACCATCTTCATTGTGATTCTGCTCTGGACCTTCCAGATCGCCTTTATCAATACCTACTACCAGACGATGCAGCGCATGAGCATCCTGCGGGCCGGCAAGGAGATCATCCGCAGCGTCGGGCGGGACGATTTTGAAGAAAGCCTTGAAAGCATCTGCTTTGAGCACCGGATGTGCAGCATGGTGGTCAACGAAAAGGGAGAAACCATCTATTCGGTCGATATGATGGGGCGCATCTGCCTGATTCACAGCCCGGCCCGCTTTTCGCTGATGCGGGTGCTTGCGCCGGTGGTGCAGGGGCAGCAGGACGAGCTGGTGCAGAAGGTTAAGGACGAGCATTTTCACAGCATGGGGCTGATTTATGCCAAAGCCTACCTGACTCCGGAGGGGGAACGCCGGGTCATCGTCCTCAACGCGGCTCTTGAGCCGATCAAATCGACCGAAGGAATCCTGAAAAGCCAGCTTTGGATTATTACCGCGATGCTGGCGGTCATCGCGGTGATCATTTCCAAGCTGATTGCCCGCAACATTTCGCGGCCGCTGCAAAACATCAGCGACAAGGCGCGCCGTCTCGCCGAAGGGGAATATGCCGCCGATTACGACGGCGCCGGCATTGCGGAGATCGACGAGCTTGCCGAGACGCTGAATTTCGCCGCGGAGGGGCTTTCCAAGGTTGAGGAGCTGCGCCGTGAGCTGGTGGCGAACGTTTCGCACGACCTGAAAACGCCGCTGACCATGATCAAGGCCTATGCCGAGATGATCCGGGACCTGACCGGGGACAACCCGCAGAAGCGCGGGGAACAGCTCAACGTCATCATTTCAGAGGCGGACCGCCTGACCGCGCTGGTCAGCGTGCTCATCCGCATTTCGCAGGACGAGCGCGAGGGAAGGGTCTATCAGGCGGAGCCGTTCGACCTCGAAGAGATGATCCGGGAGGTGGCGCGGCGCTTTGCCCAGACCAACCCGGATTATCAGATCACCTGCTCCATCGAGGGGACTCCGGTGGTCCTCGCGGACCGGGAAAGCATAGGGCAGGTGCTGTATAACCTGATCTCCAACGCGATCAACTACACCGGCGAGGATAAACGGGTGTTTGTTGCGGCAAAGCCCGCCGGAATCGGTGTGCGGGTCGAGATCCGGGATACCGGACGGGGCATTCCCGCCGATCAGCTTCCGCTGATCTGGGAACGGTATTACCGCAGCCGCAACACCCACCAGCGGCCGGTGGCGGGAAGCGGGCTTGGCCTTTCCATCGTCAAGGGGGCGCTTGGCGCGCAGAATCTTCCCTTTGGGGTGGACAGCGTGGTGGGCGAGGGCAGCTGCTTCTGGTTCGAGCTGCCTTTCGGGGCGCTGCCTCCCGGCAGAGAACAGGAAAACTAAACAGTAACGGCTTCGGCGCCGGACGGGATTTTCCCGTCCGGCGCCCGCTGCTTTGTCTGTGTGATCCGCGGCCCCGGCTTTGTTTGCACCGCCGGTTTCCGCCCGCCTGGCCTGTTTGTCCTGCCTATCTCATCCCGCCGCATCCGCGCGGGCTTTTCCAAAATTGCCGCCCCGCCTGTTTTCAGTATTTCAGGGGAATTTTCCGATCTCTTTCAGGGTTGTTTCACAAGGACGACACAGAAAAAACTGAAAATGGAAAAAGAGAAAAATATAATTTTCCTGTTTATGGAAGAAAGGAAAATTTATGCCGGAACCGATGGAAGAACAAAAGGCACTGGCCGCAAAAGTACAGAAAGAAACGGAAAGCACTGCCCAAAAGGAGCTTCTGAAGCTGCTGGAGGAGGAGCACAAACGAAGGCTGCCGCCAAAAAAATATTGGGCAGCTGCTCTGACGCTGCTTGTTTTGGCCGGCGGCGGTCTGGGGTGGTGGATTTATACCGAAAAGGGCTCGTCAGAAGATGAAGTCACCTATCGCCAGTATACGGTGCAGCGCGGTGATGTGACGGTGGGAATCAGCGAAAGTTCCTCCATTTCCCTCGACCGGGAGGTCATCACCTTTCCGGTATCCACCACAGTGGAAAAAATTTTTGTAAAGGCGGGGGAGTCGGTGCGCAAAGGCGATCCGCTGATGCGGCTTAACGCCGAAGAAATTGAAGCGGGAATGGTTTCCTACCGGCTTCAGGTACAGATGGCCGAGCTGGAGCTGGAGCAGGCAAAGCTTGACCAGCAGAGCAAGCTCGTGAAGGCCGAACAGGAGTACCGCGCCACTGTGCTGGAGGGGGAGCTTGCCGCGGACAATCAGAGCCTCTCGGTCAGCGATCTCGAAAAGAAGCTTGCCTCGGCGCAGGAGGATCTGGAGGACGCGCTCGAGAATCTGGATAAATACCGCAATTACGAGGAAGATTACGACGACGACTATTCCGATCTGCAGGCGCTGGAAAAGCGGGTGGAAACCTACCGGTCGCTTTATCAGGATTATCAGTCACAGTATGACACGGTGGCGGACCTTGAGATCAAGATTGCCTCTTATCGGGAAAGAATCGACGAACTGTGTGAGGGAAAGACCGAGGAGGAGATTCAGGACTGGAAGGAGGACGAGGACAGCACCTACAGCAAATACCTCAAGCTGCTGGCCGACGCCCAGGAAGAGCTGGCCGGCCGCGATTCGGAGAGCCTTTCCGGCAGCTACCGCTCCGCGTATGAAAAGTACCAGACCTATCAGGAAAAATATTCCGACCGCCTTGCCGACTTCAACGAAGAATATGACGTGGAATACGGCGATGACGACGAGCTGGAGGACAAAATTGAAAAGCTTGAAGATACCGTGAGCGATTATGCCGATGCGCTCGAACAGGCCAAGCTCAACCAGAAGACCGGAACCCTCTCTGCTGAACAGATCCGGGAGCTGGCGGAGCTTTCGGCACAGACGGCGCTTTCCCAATACAATCTGACCAAGCTTTTGCTGAATCAGGATGTGGATGAAGCGCAGGAAATCTATGACCAAACGCTGAGACAGATCAATGAAATTCAGCAGAGCCTCTCGGACGACGGCATCGTTTATGCGCCGTGCACCGGAATGATTGTCAGCATTTCACTGGATGAGGGGGACGATTTCGACGTGACCTACGACGAAGACACAGATACCCTCCGCGAGCAGACGCTGCTCACCATGACCGACATCTCGTCGGTTTACGTGCCGATCACCGTGTCGGAGGAGGATATCCTCAACGTCTACATCGGCCAGCCGTCCACCGTCACAATGACCGCCTTTGAGGGAATGACCTTCGAGGCGGAGGTGGATACCATTTCGGTGGAAGCGGCTCGTTCCGGCGCGGCAACGGTAAGCTATACGGTAAATGTGCGCTATTTGGGCGAAAACGAGCTGGATATGTACGAGGGAATGAGCGCACAGACCACGCTGATCCAGCGGACCGCCGCCGATGTGCTCTATGTCAGCAATCAGGCTGTGACCAACACCGATGGCATCGCCGCCGTACAGAAGCTCGGCGAGGATGGAAACGCAGTCACAGCCAGAATAAAAACCGGCTTTTCCAACGGCCAGTATGTCGAAATTCTTGAGGGGCTTGAGGAAGGCGATGTTGTTCTGGCGGAAAGCGGAGTGAGCAGGCAATGAGGCTTTCGGAGATTATCCGCCTTGTCTGGATGAACCTGATACAGAACAGAACCAAAGTGCTGCTCACCTCGCTGGGAATTATCGTCGGCTCCGCCACCATCGTGCTGGTCATTGCGATCGGGCAGGGCGGACAGGCTGATGTGGCCGAGCAGTTCAAAAATCTCAACGCCGGCGCGATCGACATCAAATCAGTGGAGGCCTCCGCGGCACAGGGGCCCGATATGGCCGGCGGAATGGGCGGATTCGGCGGCGGGGCGCCTCCGGGCGGCGGGTTTCCTTCCGGCGGCGGAACGCGCTCATCCAGAAACTCCCCCGGCGGGAGAAGCGCCAAAAGCAGCAAGGTAAAGCTCACGCTCGAGGATGTGGAGGACCTTTCCGAGCTGGTGAGCGGCCTCGACGAGGTTACCATCCTGGTAAGCGGCACGACCGGGGTATACGGGGGGGACATGGAGGAGGAGAACGACTCGGTCACAGTGGTCGGCGTGCTGGAAAATTATCAGCGGGTCGGCAATCTTGAGCTGCTGCAAGGTTCCTTTCTCAGCGAAGAGGATAATTCCGGCGGAAGCTATGTGGCGGTCATCGGCTACAGCCTCGCAGAGGAGATTTTTACCTATCCCAGTCTGGCCTGCGGAGATTATTTGACCATCGACGATAAAAATTATCAGGTGATCGGCGTGCTTGCCGAGATGGGTGCGGTAAGCTCCGGGATCAGTTCGGATGATGCGATATATATTCCATATAATTCCGCAATCAAATACATATATGGCAATGGGGCCGAGCCGTCGATGACGGCGGTGGCCTCCGATGTGTCGCAGGTGGAACCCGCAATCGAAAAAATCAAGGCGGTGCTGGCCGAAAACTATCCCAAGGGAAGCTTTTCAGTCACTGATGCGGGCAGCGCCATGGACGCGGCCACCAGTTCCGCAAACACCCTGGCGATGCTGCTGCTCGCGGTGGCCAGCATCGTCTTTGTGGTGGGCGGAATCGGGATCATGAATGTCCTGTTTGTCTCGGTAAAGGAACGCACGCAGGAGATCGGCATCCTGAAGGCGATCGGCTGCCCTGCCGGCAGCATCCTGCTCGAATTTTTGCTGGAAGCCGTTTTTATGGGATTCGCGGGCGGAATCCTCGGCATCGTTGTCAGCTTTGCCCTTGTGCCGGTTATCGAGATATTCGGAATGCGCCTTGAAACCGGTGTGACGGGCTGTGTGCTTGCGCTGGTATTTGCGTTGTTCACCGGGACTTTGTTTGGATTTTATCCGGCCTATCGGGCGTCAAAGCTGGCGCCCATCGAGGCACTGACCCTGAATTGAGGAGGAAGCATCCCTATGAAGCGGCTGCAATGGATACTAATCGTAGTAATAATTACAATATTTACTTCCTGTATCAAATCTGAGCCCATTCCGGAAGGGCAGAGCGGGATGTATGGCGATTCTCCGAAGGGGATGAGCCGCCCCGCGGGGATGACGGCCGACGGGGAGGGGAAGCAAAGGACCGGTTCCGCAGAAAGAAAAAGCCGTGCGCCGGATGAGGTCAGAGATTCGGGCGCCGGGGAGAGCGGGCTCGGGAATAAGGAAGAAAAAAGCGTCACCGGCAAGGTGAAAATGATTGTCGGCAACGAGGCAACCCTGATCATCACCACTGGGGACGGGGTGGAAACCGCCGAAAGTTATCTTCTGCCTGTAGGAATGCGCATCGGCGGCAAGGACTTTTCGTCGGTCACGGCGGGGAACACCCTCAAAATCACCTTTGGGACCCATCCGGACGACGGCAGCGAAATAATAACCGCTGTTTCCATTGTCGGAGGCAAATAGCAAAAGCATCGGAAATCACAGCTTTAAGAACAACGGGGGTGGGAAAATGCCGCATCTGATTGAGCTGACAGATATTTCCCGGCGGTTTCTGGTGGGAGATACGGTGGTACAGGCACTCAAGCACATCCATCTGCAGGTAAACGAGGGGGAGTATCTTGCGGTTCTGGGACCTTCCGGGTCGGGAAAATCCACCCTGATGAACCTTTTGGGCTGTATGGACCATGTGCAGTCCGGAAAATATTTTCTGGCCGGACTGCCGGTCCACAGGCTGCACGACCGGCAGCTTTCGATCGTGCGCAACCGGATGATCGGGTTTATCTTCCAACGGTACCACCTGATCCCGACCTATACGGTTCTTCAAAATGTCATGATGCCCCTGCTGGTACGCGGCGCTTCACACCGTGAGGCCCAGCTTGCCGCACTGGAGCAGCTGGTCCTGCTCGGCATGGGAGAACGGGTTCGCCACAGCCCGAGGGAGCTTTCGGGCGGGCAGCAGCAGAGGGTGGCAATTGCCCGGGCGCTGGTGGGCGGGCCGAAGCTGCTGCTGGCCGATGAACCGACAGGGGCGCTCGATTCCAATACCGGCGGCGAGGTCATGCGGCTGTTCGAGCGGCTTCACGACCGCGGACATACCATTGTGATGATTACACATGATTCCCATATTGCCTCTTATGCCGAACGGACGGTAAGAATCGTCGATGGAGAGCTGTATTCCTGAAAGGCGCCGGTCCTTCTTTGTAAAACGCGAACACAGAACAAGGACAAAAGGCTGAAACGGCCGGCAGACGGCAAATTGACAATTACAACAAACGGACAAATCCGGATTCATCTATTCCGGATAAAATATTTATATTTTTCACAATAAATCATTACGAAATTGTAAAGTAAAAAAATCGCGAATGGTTGCGAAGGGGAAAAAAGTCTGCTAATATTGTCTATAGTAGATTGTAGACAATCTACTATAGACAATATTTAATCCGGCAAAGGTGCCCGTCCGCCCATTCATCCGAGTCAAATGGAGAAGGAGTAATGTTATTGTGGAAGCGCTTTTAAAATTCGCTGCTTGGCTGGCCAACATCCTGTGGCAAACGCCCACCCTCTTGCTGATCGGTACTGTCGCCGTCGTTCTGACAATCGGAAGCCGCGGCTTCCAGTTCCGCCGGTTCGGTTATATCATGAAGAACACGGTCGGCAAGCTCAGGGAAAAGGGCGCCGCCGGAAGCGGAAACCTTTCTCCCTTTCAGGCATGCTGCATCGCGCTGGCGAGCACGGTGGGAACCGGCAACATCGCGGGCGTTGCAACTGCGATTTCCATCGGCGGCCCGGGGGCCATCTTCTGGATGTGGCTCATGGCGCTGCTCGGCATGATTTCTAAGACTGCGGAAGTCACGCTTGCCGTTCATTACCGTGAAAAGGATGCCAACGGAGTTTTCCATGGCGGCCCGATGTACTACATGCGCAAAGGTCTCGGCTGGGGTGCCCTCGCTAAGGTGTTCTGCGTCGGTTTGATTGTTAACTCGCTGCTCACCGCCGGACTGCTTCAGCAGCATACCGCGGCCCGCGCGTTCCTCTCGACATGGAACATCAATCCCTACATCACCGCGGGCGCCATGGCCTTCGTCTGCGGCGTCGTTATTATCGGCGGCCTGAAGCGGATTGGCAGCTTCTGCGAATACTGCGTACCGATTATGGCGATTGCTTATGTCCTCGGCGGTCTGGTCATCATGATCGTCAACTTTGATAAAATCCCCGAGGTGTTCGGGATGATCTTCAAGTATGCCTTTGCACCGGCTCCCGCGATGGGCGGGTTTGCCGGTTCAGTGGTCGCCACTTCGATTCAGCGCGGAATCTCCCGCGGCATGATGTCGAACGAAGCCGGTCAGGGCAGTGCCCCGATGGCCCACGCCACCGCTGCGATCGATCATCCGGTCGAACAGGGCGTCTGGGGTGCGTTCGAAGTTTTTGTGGATACCATCATCGTCTGCTCGATCTCGGCTTTCGTCATCCTTTCGACCGGCGTTCTGGAAAGCGGTCTGTCGGGCGTCGATCTCGTTCTTGCCGGCTTCGATACCGTCTTCCCGGGAACCATTGCGAGTATGCTGCTTTCCTTCGCGATCATCACCTTCTGCCTCTCCTCGCAGATCGGCTTCTACTGGTATGCTGAAACCGCGGTTCACGATCTGACCAACGGCAACCAGAAAGCAATCAACGCTTTTAAGTGGATCTTCCTGATCCCCGGCGTTGCCTGCGCCGGCGTCGATAATGTTGACGCTCTCTGGAATGTAGCGGATATCGCCACCGCACTGACCTCGATCCCCAACCTGATTGCCGTCGCGGCCCTCGCCGGTGTTTTCTTCAAGCTGCTCAAGGACTGCGAGTCCGGTGAGAGAAAGTATGCGACCGCCATCACCGACAATACCCGGCATTATATCCGGGAACCCAAGACCAAGACAAACAGCTGAAAATCCGTCAATTTAATTTGTTCCAAAACGTGGGAGATGCCCTTGAAAAGGGGCATCTCCGACACATCATAGGAGGAATATTCATGTCGTTTCGCACTGCAATGATTCAGTTTGATACCGCCTATATGGATGTCGGGGACAACATCTCCCGGATGTCCGCGCTGATTGACGAGGCGGCTTCGCCCTCTTCTCCGCCCGATCTCATCGTAATGCCCGAGCTGTGGACCAGCGGCTATTCGGAGGAAATTTTCAGGGATATCCGGCGGTTTGCGCAGCCGGTCGATGGAAAAGCGGTCGCCATGCTGCGGGAAAAGGCCCGGCGGTACGGCGTGTGGATCGCCGGAGGCTCGATGGTCGAGCTGGCCGAAGATGGAATTTACAACACCTGCTTCCTGATCAACCGTCAGGGCGAGATCGCGGGACGTTACCGTAAGATGCATCTTTACAGCGCCATGATCGAAGATAAGGCGTTCCGAAACGGAACCGAAATACCGGTCTTTGAAACCGACTTCGGCCGCATCGCTCTGATGACCTGCTATGACATCCGCTTTGTCGAGATGTCGCGCGATTATGCCATGCGCGGCGTCGAGGCGCTGGTGGTCGTTTCCAACTGGGCAAAACCCAAGCTGAACCACTGGCGTGTGCTGTTGCAGGCGCGCGCCATCGAAAACCAAGTCGCGCTGCTCGCCTGCAACCGCGTCGGAACGGCTGGAAACTGCACCTATTTCGGCCATTCGCTGGCCCTTGATCCCTGGGGGGAGTTCATCGCCGAGGATGAAAGCGAAAAGGAAACTATTTTGCGTGCCGAGGTGGACCTCGGCCGGGTTGCCGAGGTCCGCAAAAAGATTCCGATGTATTTGGACCGCCAGCCGGCCAGCTATACCGACCGCATCCTGAGTTTCTATGATGGGAGGACCCGCTGATGTTTGACGCAATCCGGGATTACACCGAACCATTTGCCGAAAAAATCGGTCTGGTGGTGCGTGACGTGCGCACCGGAAGCGTCTTTTCCCGCAATCCGGACCGCGTTTTTCCCTCGGCAAGTGTCATTAAGCTCGCCATCCTGTGGGAGTTTTACCGCCGCGTGGCGGAGGGAAGCCTCGACCCGGAGGCGTCCTATGTTCTGCATGACGATGTCAAGGAGGGCACAACCCCTTATGATACCGGAATTTTGCGGGATTTTCACGACGGGCTGGTGCTGACCCTTCAGGATATCGTTACCATGATGATTGTGATCAGCGACGATACGGCGACCAATATTCTGATCGACCGTTTCGGCAAGGAAGCGATCAATGAATCGATGCGCCGGATCGGGCTGACCCATACCAGAGTGCAGCGCCGGATGATGGAATATGACAAGGTACGCGCCGGAATCGACAATGAAATTTCGGCCGGCGATATGGACCGCTACTTTACGCTGCTGCTCGCGCAGGACAGCCCAATGCCTGCCGGATGCCGGGAAACGATGTTGGATATTCTGGCGCGCCAGCGTTATACGGCGGCAATTCCCAGTCTGCTGAGCGAGGACACCCGCATCGCCCACAAAACCGGAACGATCGGCGAGTTCGGGCTGGAGCATGATGTCGGGCTGATCTACGGCCCGGACGGCCGTCCGGCGGTCATCGTCGCGGCTCTGACCCAGCATCTGGAGAACCGCCTGCATGTCATCGGAACCATCGCAAAAATGGCACTGGAGTCCTCCTTGTGTTGACAGGGTTTCTCAACTGTGATACTCTTAAATCAATCTCGTCTGAAAGGGCAGGCTCTGCATTTCAGACTGCTTGAGAGATCACACCAAGAGGAGCTAAAATTTTGATGAGCTATCTGGATGCTGTTCCGAACCTGGGAGCGCAGCCTTCCTTGAAACAACTGGCCTATGAGACGCTGCAGCGTCAAATTATAAACGGACAAATTCAGCCAGGTAGCCGTTTAACCGAGGAGGAGCTTTCCCGTTCCATGAGCATCAGCCGCGCCCCGATCCGTGAGGCGCTCAATATGCTGGAGCGTGACGGCTTTACAAAGATTATTCCCCGACGCGGCGCGGTGGTGACCGATGTTTCCCGGCAGGATGTAATCAACATCTGGGAGGTGCGGGCGCTGCTTGAGCCATATGCTGCCCGCTGCTCGGTCGGCCTGGTCCCCAAGGAGGAGCTTGAGCGCATCCTCGCACGGCTGGACCGGATGGCGGAGACACCGGAACAGTTCGACAATTATACGGATCTTGATCTAGAGATCCATGCGCTGTTTCACCGCTATCTGGAGAACAGCTTTCTGAAAAGCATCGTTGCCAACAATCAGATCCACTCCAACCGGGTGCGCTGGATCGGCTGCGGACGGCAGCTCCCGAACGAGATCGAGCTGCGTCAGCTCAACTATAAAGAGCACCGGCAGATTATCGTGGCCATGCTTTCGGGAGACCCCGACGCCGTCTATGAGGCGGTCCGGCAGCATGTTGTAAAAAGCGGAGAGCGGGTGCTTCTTCAGATTGACGCCTCCCCGTCGTCGGACGGCTGATCTGAAATTGTAAATCCGGAAAAGCGGTGTCCGCGCCGGGTTTCTCAAGGCGCTCCCCGACAAACGTTCGAACAGCCGAAAACTTTTTCGCACCGATTGAGCCGCCGCTGTTGGTCTGTCGGTGCGCGTTTTTCATCCCGTTTCGCCCGGCGCTCGATGTGAATACTTTTTATACGGTGTATTCTTGGTCAGAACCGGGAAGTTTTGGATTCAACAAAAGCAGCTGCAAATCCTATAATGAGATTTACAGCTGCTTTTGTTTTGGCTCTTTAGAGAAAAAACAACCACCGGCTCGGCCGGTGGTTGAAAAGACTTATAGCAGAAAAAAGCCTCCAATAATAGGATAGTGAAGGCTCGCCAACCGCACTAAAATCCAAGAAGGCAGTCATCGTGGATGACATAAACAGTTTATCGCATTCAAAGTGGAGATGCAAGTATCATAATAGTGTTTGCACCAAAGTACAGGCGAAAAGGAATTTACGGAGATATTCGAAAGGATATTGGAGAATGTGGAAATAATCGAGGCAGAATTGTGCCCCCACCACATACATATGCTGTACAGCATACCGCCAAACATAAGGGTAGCGCAGTTTGCAGGGTATTTAAAGGGAAAAAGTGCGTTAATGATATTCGACAGGCACGCAAACCTGAAATATAAGTGCGAAAGCAGACACTTCTGGTGCAGAGGGTACTATGTAGATACAGTAGGAAAGAACGAAAAGAAAATAGTAAGAATATATACGGCAGCAGCTGCAAGACGATATTATGGAAGACCAAATAAGTTTGAAAGAGTACATCGACCCGTTCACGGGTGAAAAGAGTCAGAAGGCATAAAAACAGGCCGCTTTAGCGGCGACCTGTAAATAAAATGCGATTGGCGGGCTTTTTCATGTGTCTTGAGACGCTGCAAGGAGTAGGGCTAGGGCCTGTTCAAACCACGCGTTCTACGCGTGGTTTTGATTGTAGCTTCAGCGAAAATAAACCACCAGCTATGCTGGTGGAATAAAAAATCTTTAGATACAAGAAAACCTCCTTTTGCTAAACTAAGCGCAGGTTTGCCAACCGCATTCAGAGCAAAA
>JACRTB010000018.1 GCA_014385025.1 Yanshouia hominis
CGCGCGCTGCGGCAGAAGGGCTGGCACATGGCCTATGTCGAATATCTCAACCACGAGAACACGAGCGGGAGCAATGAGATCCTGCTTGACCTTCAGCGCACCGGACGGGACAGCGATCCCAACGATGTGATCGAGATGATCCGCAACGTCGAGGGGGTTCTCTTCGTCGAGGATATCTGAGCTTTTCTCCTTTTCTTCAAGGGACTCCGCGGGCGGGCGCCGGCGGGGTCCCTCTCCATATTTAGGGAGCGTTGACACCCTTTTGCCCGCCATGATAGAATCAAAAGGAAGGGATGGGATGGATTTGGAAAAGCGTTTTATTCTCGCGCTCGACCAGGGCACGACCAGCTCGCGGGCGATCCTTTTCGACAGCGGGCAGCGGATTGTGTCGGTGGCCCAGCGTGATTTTGCCCAGCACTATCCGCGCGAGGGATGGGTGGAGCACGACCCGATGGAGATTTATTCGACACAGGCGGGGATGATGGCCGAGGCCGTGACGAAAAGCGGAATCGACCCGCGAAAGATTGCGGCGATCGGCGTGACCAATCAGCGTGAGACGGCCATCGTCTGGGAGCGCGCGACCGGACGCCCCGTTTATCCGGCCATCGTCTGGCAGTGCCGGCGTACCGCGGCCATCTGCGACCGTCTGAAGGCGGAGGGTGCGGGGGAGATGATCCGAAAAAAGACGGGTCTTCTGATCGACGCCTATTTTTCGGCAACGAAAATCCGCTGGATTCTCGACGAAGTTCCCGGCGCACAGCAGAGGGCCGAGCGGGGGGAGCTGCTTTTCGGCACCGTTGACAGCTGGCTGATCTGGAAGCTGACCGGAGGAGCGGCGCATGTCACCGATCCGACCAATGCCTCCCGCACGATGCTCTATAACATTCATACCCTCGACTGGGATCAGGAGCTGCTCGACCTGCTTTCGATTCCGCGCGCCATGCTGCCCGAGGTCAGGTCCTCGAGTGAAATTTACGGATATACCGATCTCTGCGGCGTGCGCGTGCCGATCGCGGGCATCGCCGGAGACCAGCAGGCCGCGCTCTTTGGACAGTGCTGCTTCGAGAGGGGCGAGGCCAAAAACACCTATGGCACCGGCTGCTTTCTGCTGATGAACATGGGGGAAACGCCCTGCGAGAGCCGCAACGGCCTGATCACCACCGTCGCCGTTTCGCGCGGCGGAAGAATCCAGTATGCTCTCGAGGGCAGTGTTTTTGTCGGCGGAGCGGTGGTGCAGTGGCTGCGCGATGAGCTGCGCCTGATTTCCGACAGCGCGGAAATCGGTCCACTGGCGCGCACGGTGGAGGATACCGGCGGGGTCTACCTTGTTCCGGCCTTCACCGGGCTGGGCGCTCCTCACTGGGATATGTACGCCCGCGGCTGCGTCATGGGGCTGACCCGCGGAACCACCCGCGCCCATCTCGCCCGCGCCGCCGAGGAGTCGATCGCCTATCAGGTGGCGGAGCTGGTGGGCGCGATGGAACGGGACACCGGGACGGCGCTGAAGACTCTGAATGCGGACGGCGGAGCTTCCCGCGACGGATTCCTCATGCAGTTTCAGGCGGATATCCTCGGCCGTCCGGTGCGCCGTCCGGCCATTCTGGAAACAACGGCGCTCGGCGCGGCGCTGCTTGCCGGGCTGGCCGTCGGAGTCTGGGACAGCACGGAGCAAATCCGGCGCGGACGCGGGCAGGGCGCTTTGTTCTCCCCGGAGATGCCGCCGCAGCAGCGCGAACGCCTGCTTGCGGGCTGGTCCCGCGCGGTGGGGCACAGCAGGGGATGGGCCGGGCCTCAGGCTTGACGTGAGTGACGCGGGGAAGGAATCCTTCCCCGCGTTTCCGTATGAGAACGGGCGAGGGGCCGTCCGCCGGATTTTGATTAAACTTTCATTTATGAAATCTGATTTTTGTATTGACTTCAATAAAATTGTAGTTTATATTAATTTTATTAAAGGGGGCGGGAGCGATGCCGATTCAGAACATCCCGGACTGGATGTCCGGTCTTGAGGAGGAGGACCTGGTGTTCATCAGACGGTTTCTCCTCGCCTCCGGCTCGCTCAAGGAGGTGGCCGGGCAGTATGCGGTCAGCTATCCCACGGTTCGGCTGCGGCTTGACCGGCTGATCCAGAAGATTAAGATCAGCGAGGAGACCGCCGGGGAGCCATATATCGCGCTGATCAGGCGGCTGGCGGTCGGGGAAAAGATCGAGGTGGATGCGGCCCGGCAGCTGATCGCCGAATACCGCAGGCTCAGAAAGGAGGAATCCTGATGGCAATTGCGACCGGAATGATCTGGGCGGTGCTGCTCTTTCTGCTGGCCGCGGCGGCTGGCATGCTTGTATTGCAGGCGTTCCTTTCCCGGAGGGAAAGCGGATGGCCGGGGTTGCTGCTGCCGGCCGTCTCCTTTGTTGGTGCGCTTCTGCCGGTGCTGGGCATGCTGTTCTTCGGCGTTGCCGGGGCCAATGGCGCGCGTGTCTGGATTGGCGGTACTGAGATTTGGACGGCGGCGGGGACCCGTTTCCTGTTGTTCAATCTGCCCACCGTCGTTCTGCTGGCGATTTACTTTGCCTGCCGCAGGGGACGCCGCAACAGCGAAGAGCTGGAGAGGATGCGCGCACAGGAGCTTGAATAGCGCATATTACGGATGAGAAAACGGGCTGGGCGGAAACGTTTTCCAAGCCCAATGGGTTTCTCAGGAGGGCGTTCCTTGAAAAAATCCTTGAGTGGGAACAGGCCGCGGAGCAATGCCCGGAGATGAAAATTGGCCGGAGCGGACAAAATTTTTGTCCGTTCCGGCGCGTCCTTTTAAAAGGGTGAAAATCTGTAAACAATTTATGAAAGCCCTTGACAAACCATGCGTAGAATGGTAAAGTACACTTAGCACTCAAGATATTAGAGTGCTAACGAAGAAGTTCAACGTACCAGATGCCATCGCACAAGGCGAGGGTTCCCGGCGCAAAGGAGGTCTTTGGTCATGGCACTGGATGGCAGAAAGGCGCCGATCCTGAAAATAGTGGTCGAACGGTTTATTCAGACCGGGGAACCGGTCGGCTCCAAGTATGTCGCACAGGCGATGGGAAATTCGGTTTCCTCGGCCACGATCCGCAACGAGATGTCCGCGCTTGAGGAGGCCGGCCTGCTCGAGCAGCCCCATACCTCTTCGGGGCGGGTCCCGACCCACATGGGCTACCGGGTCTATCTCGACGAAATGATGGAGCAGGAGCCGCTGACCGCCCGTGAACGCGGCGAAATCGACGCCCTTTTCAATGTGCGCAACGCCGATCCCGATCAGCTTTTGCGGGACGCCGCCGCGTCGCTCGCGGAACTGACCCGTCTGGCGGCTGTTTCGACGACTATGATTCCGCATACCGTCACCGTCAAGCGGGTGGAAATCATCTCCGCCGGAAGGCGCACGGCGGTCATTCTGCTGGTGGCCTCCTCGGGGGTCATCAAGAACAAGGTCTGCCGGGTTGATTTTGAGCTGACCGAGGCGGTGATCCGTTTCTTTGTCGAGTTCGCCAACAAGCAGCTTGTCGGGCGCAGTCTGGAGGAAATCACGAGCAGCTACCTCAATTCGGTGAGCGTTTCGCTCGGGGAATACGCCCGGCTTTTCATGCCGGTGTTCGCCGCCCTCTTCGATTTGGTGCGGGAGATCAACGACGGACAGTATTTCGCACGCGGCACCACCAATCTGCTCAGCTATCAGGAGCTGGCCGAAACGGCCTATGATCTCTTGAGCTTTATCGAGCAGCCGCAGGAGATGCATGAGCTGATCTCGGGCCATTCGGCGCCGGTTCAGGTGTTGATCGGGCGGGAGGCGTCGGTCGCACAGCTTGCCGACAGCTCGGTGCTGATCGCGCGGTACAACATCGGGGAAAACGCCGCGGGGGCCATTGGAATCGTCGGGCCGGTGCGGATGAATTACGCGCGGCTGCTGCCACATCTGGAATATTTCGCATCCACCCTAGGCAAGCTTTTGAGCGAGACCTATACAGAACAATAAGGCCGCGGCTGCGGCGCGCGAAGGGAGAATCCCGAATGGAGGACAACATGAAAAACAGCGCCGAGGAGATCGAGCGCGAGGAACAGACTCCGCCCGCCGGGGCGGAAGAGGCCGCGCCGCCTGAGGAGGCGGCGGAGGCGGAAGACAAAAAGGAAGAAAAGAAGGGCTGGCGGGAAAAGCTCAAGAAAGAAGACCCCAGAGAGGCGGAGCTGAAAAAGCTTCAGGAGGACTATACCGCCCTCAACGACAAGTACCTGAGGCTGATGGCCGAGTACGACAACTTCCGCAAGCGTTCACAGCGCGAGCGGGACGCGCTCTATCCCGAGGCGACGGCGGCGGCGGTGAGCGGCTTCCTGACGGTGGTGGATAACTTCGAGCGGGCGCTCGCCGCGGAGTGCAGCGACCCCGAATACAAAAAGGGCACCGAGCTGACCTACAAGTCCCTGCTTGAAGCACTGGGCAGGCTCAAGGTCGAGGCGTTCGGGGAACCGGGCGAATCCTTTGACCCCAACTGTCACAACGCGGTCATGCATATCGAGGATGAGAGCCTTGAGCCCGGCACCATTGCGGAGGTTTTCCAGCGCGGCTACCGGCTGGGAGAACGGGTGATCCGCCACGCGATGGTCAAGGTGGCAAACTGAAGAAAAAGTTCCCTGCGGCGGACTCCGCCGTGTACAAATAAAAATATACTGATTTGATGATATTGGGAGGAATTTATTATGGGAAAAATTATCGGCATTGACCTTGGCACCACCAATTCCTGCGTCGCCGTCATGGAGGGCGGCGAGCCTGTCGTAATCCCGAACCCCGAAGGCGCGCGGACGACCCCTTCGGTTGTCGCCTTCTCCAAGACCGGCGAGCGGATGGTCGGGCAGGTTGCAAAGCGCCAGGCGATCACCAACCCGGACCGCACCATCAGCTCGATCAAGAGAAAGATGGGCTCCGATTACCACGTTGAGATCGACAGCAAGAAGTATACCCCGCAGGAGATTTCGGCCATGGTCCTGCAGAAGCTCAAGTCCGACGCCGAGGCCTATCTCGGCCAGCCGGTTTCCGAGGCGGTTATCACCGTTCCGGCCTACTTCACCGATGCACAGCGCCAGGCGACCAAGGATGCCGGCCGCATCGCGGGCCTTGACGTCAAACGGATCATCAACGAGCCGACCGCTGCGGCGCTCGCCTACGGCGTTGACAAGGAAGCCGATCAAAAGGTCATGGTCTACGATCTGGGCGGCGGCACCTTCGATGTTTCGATCATCGAGATGGGAGACGGCGTGCAGGAGGTTCTCGCCACCGCCGGCAACAACCGCCTGGGCGGCGACGACTTCGACGACCGCCTGATCAAGTATATGGTTTCCGAGTTCAAGCGCGAGAGCGGCGTGGACCTCTCGGGCGACAAGATGGCGATGCAGCGCCTCAAGGAGGCCGCTGAAAAGGCAAAGATTGAGCTTTCCGGCATGACCACCGCGCAGGTCAACCTGCCCTTTATCACCGCCGACGCCAACGGCCCGAAGCACCTCGATATGACCATCACCCGCGCCAAGTTCAACGAGCTGACCGCCGACCTCGTGCAGGCCACGATGGGTCCGGTGCGTCAGGCGCTCTCCGATTCCGGCCTCTCGGTGGGCCAGATCGACAAGGTTCTGATGGTCGGCGGCTCCTCGCGGATTCCCGCGGTCCTCGATGCGGTCAAGGGCTTCATCGGCAAGGACCCCTTCAAGGGCATCAACCCCGATGAGTGTGTCGCGGTCGGCGCGGCCATCCAGGGCGGCGTCCTCGGCGGCGACGTCAAGGGGCTGCTGCTGCTCGATGTCACCCCCCTGTCCCTCGGCATCGAAACGATGGGCGGCGTCTTTACCAAGATCATCGACCGCAACACCACCATCCCGACCAAGAAGAGCCAGATCTTCTCGACCGCCGCGGATAACCAGACCTCAGTGGAGGTCCATGTTCTGCAGGGCGAGCGCGAGATGGCGGCCGACAACAAGACGCTGGGCGTTTTCCGCCTCGACGGCATTCTGCCCGCCCGCCGCGGTGTGCCGCAGATCGAGGTGACCTTCGACATCGACGCGAACGGCATCGTGCACGTCTATGCGAAGGATAAGGGCACCGGCAAGGAACAGAACATCACCATTTCCTCCTCCACAAACATGTCCAAGGAGGATATCGAGAAGGCGGTCAAGGACGCGGAGCAGTTTGCCGAGACGGATAAGAAGCGCCGCGAGGAAGTGGATGTCCGCAACAACGCCGATCAGCTTGTCTATCAGACCGAGCAGGCCATCAGCGAGCTGGGCGACAAGATGGGAGCCAGCGAGAAGGGCGAGATCGAATCGAAGCTGAACGCCCTCAAGGAAGCTCTCAAGGGCACCGACATCGAACTGATCAAGACCGGCACCGACGCCCTGCAGAAGAAATTCGCCGAAATTTCGGAGAAGGTTTACCGCGAGGCGGCCGCACAGCAGCAGGCCCAGCAGCCCGGCCCGGACGCGGGCGCGCAGGACGCGCAGGGCGGCAGCACCGGCGGCTCGGATTATGTCGACGCCGACTTCAAGGACGCCGACTAACAAGGATTGCGAATTTGTGGCAAAGGCTCCTGACAAAGCGGTCGGGGGCCTTGCCCTCTGTATAATCCTGTGATATGATGAACACTTGCAGGCCCGCCACGGGCCTTGGAGCCTGTTGGATCTTCGTCTCCGGCCGGAAGGACCGGACACGGAGCGTTTCAGACGGCTCCCAGAAGGGAGATGATGCGATTTGGCCGAGAAGAGAGATTACTACGAGGTGCTGGGCGTACCCAAAACCGCCTCGGATGATGAAATCAAAAAAGCCTACCGCAAACTCGCGAAGAAATACCATCCCGATATGAACCCGGGCGATAAAGAGGCCGAGGCGAAGTTCAAGGAAGTTGGCGAAGCGTACGAAATCCTCTCCGACCGGGAGAAGCGCGCGCGCTATGACCAGTTCGGCTTCGCGGGAGTCGATCCCAGCTATGGGGCAGGCGCGGGCGCGGGAGGCTATGCATCCGGCTTCGACGATATTGATTTGGGCGACCTGTTCGGCAGCTTCTTCGGAGGCTTCGGCGGCTCAACCCGGGCCCGCAACCCCAACGGACCGATTCGGGGCCGGGATATCAACATGAACATGACCCTCGCCTTTGAAGAAGCCGCGCTCGGGTGCAAAAAGGATATTGTAATCCCTCACCTCGAGACCTGCGAAAGCTGCCATGGCAGCGGCGCGGCGGCGGGGTCCAACCCTGAAACCTGCCCGACCTGCGGCGGCTCGGGGACAATCCGCACCACCGAGCGGACAATGCTGGGCACCATGCAGGTGCAGAAGACCTGTCCGCGGTGCGGCGGCAAGGGAAAGATCATCGGCAGTCCGTGCGCCGGCTGCGGCGGGCAGGGCCGGGTGCGCAAGCAGAAGAAGCTGACCGTCACGGTGCCGGCGGGCATCAACGACGGCCAGACCTTCACCCTGCGCGGCCAGGGCGATGCCGGCCAGAACGGCGGCCCCGCGGGCGACGCGAACATCACCGTGACGGTGCGGCCCGATCCGACCTACGAGCGGGACGGCTACGACATTTGGTGCGATATCCCGGTGACCTTCTCACAGGCGGCGCTCGGTGACGAAATCACCGTCCCGACGCTCGAGGGCAAGGTGAAGTACAATGTTCCCGAGGGTACCCAGTCGGGCACCGTGTTCCGCCTCAAGGGGCGCGGCGTGCCTTACATCAACGGGCGCGGCAAGGGGGATCAGTTCGTCCGGGTCAATGTTGAGGTGCCGAAATCGCTCAACGCCAAGCAGAAGCAGGCGCTGCGCGACTTTGAAGGAACCCTCGGCGCCAAGAACTATGAGAAGCGCAAGGGTTTCTTTGAACGGATCAAGGAATCCATGAAGGGCGAGGACGCATAAAAGCGCCGCCCTGAATCATAGCCCCTGGCTGTGCCGGGGGCTTGCACAGGCTCCTTTGCAGCCTGTTTCCGGCAGAGCTTATAAGGTTCTGGCGTAATTCTTTCCGCGCAAAAGGGCGGCCCGCGGGCCGCCCTTTTGCTGTCCCTGTCCGACCGGCGCGCGGAGCGCCGGAAACGTCTGCCCGGCCGGTGGGGAAACGCGTTGCCGCAGAATCGGCATCCAGGAAAACCGCTTGCGCGGGTCTTTTCGCGCCGTCAGGCGGGGAATCGCACAGGTCCTCCCCCAAAACAGCCGAAATTCGACTTGGTACCCTTTCCGCTGTCCGGCAGGGATTTCCTGCCGGACAAGAACTCCGCGGAACACAGGCCCGCAAGCGGTTTTCCCGTGAATCCGGCTTCCGCCGGATGGAGTGCGGCGAAGCGGCCAACCGCCGGAAAGGCGGAGGACAGCCAAAGAGAAATCCCCGCTTCGGCTGCCGAAGCGGGGACAACGCGGGCGGGACCGCCCGGACCTTTCAGGCGGGGGGTGGCGGAGGCCCGGACTTTTTTGAACAGGCGCATGGGGCGTTTTGAACGCGGCCTTTTACCGGAACAGGCGGAGATCCCCGGACTGGTTGAGGTTGCAGAGCAGCGAGAGGGTGATCGGCACTCCAAAAAGGCCGATGATTCCAAAAAGCTGCGCGCCGATGAACATTCCCGCGAGGGTGACGACCGGGTGCAGACCGAGCTGTCCCCCGACAATCTTCGGTTCCAGAATATTGCGGATGACCGTAACCGCGAGGTAGACCACCGCCAGACCGACGCCCAGCGCGTACCGTCCCTGAAGCAGTGAAATAACCGTCCAGGGAATCATGATGCCGCCGGTGCCGAGGACCGGCAGAATATCAAAGAGAGCGATGCACAGCGCGGTGGGAATCGAGTGCTCCACCCCGATCAGGGTCAGGCCGATTGAAAGCTCAAGAAAGGTGATGCTCATAATCAGGGCGTAGGAGCGGATGCAGATCAGAAGGGTCCCGACCAGATATTCCCGGATGTGCAGCAGCAGGGCGCGGCCCCGTTCCGGAAACTGGCGCAGGACGAATCCGGCCAGCGCGTCGTGATCCTTGGCGAGAAAAAAGGTCGAGATGATCATCAGGAGCAGCTTGACAAAGAAGCCCGGCAGCGAGGAGGCCCAGCCCGAAACCGCGGCAATCGCGCTCATCGAGACGGCCGAAACCGAACTGCTCAGCGACTGAATCGCCTGAGAGAAGACCTCGTTCACCGTCTGAGCCGCCGAGGGGTCCATCCGGGTAAAGAAGCCCTCAAGCCAGGCGGAGAAGGCAAAAAGCGCAGGCTCGATCTGGTTGGCATAAAGACCGGGGAATCCGGTGACCAGCTGCTGGCCAAGCGCGACGAGCTTGACGCAGAGCAGCGCAACGAGCAGTCCGATGGTCGAGTAGAAGGCCAGCACCATGAGGATGGCACAGGGCCCTTTCCCGATGCCGAAGCGGCCGGATACATAACGGATTGGGCGCTGGAGCGCCGCCGAAATGACAAAGGCGGTGACAAAGGGCATGGCCATCGGCAGAGCATAGCGGATTCCCGCGAATGCCAGAAAAGAGATCGCCGCAAGATAAAAAAAATTGACGAGAAAACGCTTCCGGTGTTCAAGGTCCATGTTTAAATTTCCCTTTCTGCGCAGGCGGACAAGATGTGTTTGAAACAGCCTTTATGGTGCATTATATCCATAGGGCTGCGGTCGCGTCAAGATGGGGCAGCACAGCTTTGAGCGCTTTTTAACGGAAAAGCAGCCTTTTTAAGAAATAACCCTGAAAATTTTACCCCCAGTTCATGGTTTGGGGAAATCTGCGCTGGTCAAATCGGCATGTCTGTCGTATAATAACGAAAGTCAGATTTTTTCTGTGAAATGGAGAGAAACAGATGAAAATACGTAGTATTTCTGCCCTGCTGCTGGCCGCCGCACTGCTGTTGGCCGCATGCGGTTCCAATTCTTCCTCTGTCCCGGAGGCGTCTTCCGGCAGCGAACCGGCCCCGTCACAGTCCTCCGCTCCAAGCGGCGGGGCGTTCTCCCACCTGATCCAGGACGGAAAATTTATTTTTACCCCGGTTGAGGATGCGCTTTTTACGATGGAATACGAGCCGCCTGCAACGGCGGTGACAGGTCAGCATATTGGGCTTGATTTCCTCAGAACGATGAACACCGACTGGCTCGGGGATCAGGACTTTGTCGCAAACTACACCCTTTACGACGGAGGCGACGCGGCGGGCAGCGAAAAGAAGCAGTATGGGACGGTTGCCATCACAACCGCCCCGCCCGATCTCGCCGAATACTATGGGACCTCCGACCCGGCGGAACAGCTTGAACGGATGAAGGCCCATTACTTCCCGGCGGCCGACGTGTTTGCGGGACGGAAAAAAGCGGTGGTCGAGGATTTCGGCTATGATCTGGTCTTTGCGGAGCAGGCAACCTTCGAAACACTCGGCTGGGACGGCTTTTTCATCGAGTTCATCGACCCGGCGACCAACACACGCTCGATGCGCTTCTTCCTCTGCAACGACGAAATGAATGAAAAGTATTATTCCTTCGCGGCCAATGTGGACCTGCCGGCTGACGATGAGGCGCTGGCCGACCGCTACCGCGCGACTCTCTTTTCTCTCAAAACAATGGGGGAATAGGAGAAAAGCAAAAGGATTTATCCGCCGAAGTCGAAACCGCCCCTGACTGCGCTGTCAGCACAGTCAGGGGCGGTTTCGACTGTTTTGCCGCGTCAAGGCGTTTTGCTGTCGTTCGTTTTCACCGGCCCGATTCAGGGCATTTTCCCTTATCAGGAGATATTTCATCGCTGTCTGCTTTTACCGGACCCGCGCACGGTTCCGGCAGGCATTTTCCTTTCGATGACGGGAAAACTCAGGACGGAAGTTCCGAAAAGATCAGAGTATACCGGTCAATTTCCTCCTGCTTGCTGCGCTCGTAAGCAGCGCGGGCATCCTGTGCAATGCCGTCATCCGCGCCGATGGCGGCGAGCGCGCCGGTCATCCGCATCAGGATGTCCTCAGCCTGCCGGTCGGCCTGAGCGATCAATGTCTCAACCTGCGGCAGATAGCGGGCGGCAACCTCGGGCAGAGCGGCGGCCCGGGCGGAAGGGTCGGCCGCGAGGTAGTCCCCGATCGCCTGATCACCCAGCTCGCCGATCGCCCGCAGGGCGTTTTCCTTCAGCGCGAAAAGTTCTTTGACATATGGCTCGGCGACCTTGAGCTTCTGCTCCTCGGTGAGAACCGGCGGGATATATTCCTCCTGTGGCTCGGCCGGACTGACCAGCGCATGGGCCGAGGGGTCGAGCGGATGCGGAACGGAAGGCTCCTGTTCCGCCTCGGGCGGCAGGCTGTATTCCGGGAGCGGCGCATCGAGAACAAAGCGGGGCGGGCGGCTTTCCGCCGGCGGCACATCCGCTGTGGACGAAGGGGAGGCGCTGCTGCCAGAGGAGGAGGCCTGCTGCTGCGGCAGAACGGGAATGTTCCGGGCGTCCTCGCGCACTGTGACAGCGGGATCGGGGCGCAGTCCCAGCACCCGGACGAGCTGTTCGTCCCGCCCCAGATGCGCGGCCGACAGGGTGATGAGCAGAAAAGAGAAAAGAAGGATCATACAGCGGAGCATCGGCATCTTCCTTTCGGAAACAGGATTTCCTCTCAAGTCTGCCCATGCCGCCGCGCCGCTATGCAGGAAGATGCGGGGCGGGGAAGGGGTTCGCCCCTTTGCAAATTCCCTGCCCGGAGGCATATTTTTCTCAGGCGGAAAGAAGGCCGGGGCAGAATACCCCGGCCCACGGCTGCTCTGATGAAAAATCCGCATCCCTTCTGCCGAAAAACGTCAAAGCAGAACTTCCTTCGGCGGCGCATCTTTCTCAGGCGGAAAAAAGGCCGGGGCGTTCTGCTCCGGCCTGCGGCTGTTCTGATGAAAAATCCGCATCCCTTCTGCTGAAAAACGTCAAAGCAGAACTTCCTTCGGCGGCGCATCTTTCTCAGGCGGAAAAAGGCCGGGGCGTTCTGCCCCGGCCCCGGAATCTTCTACTGAAAAATTCCGTCAAAATCCGCCATAATTTGGCCCGCGTGTTCCGCGATCCAGTGGGCGTCCGTCGGCAGGCTGCGCTGGGCGATCGCCTCAAAGTCGGTGTTGGGCTGCTCGATATCCTTGCGGATGCTCATCAGATTATTTTTCACCAGAATTTCCTGTCCCTCCCGCGAGAGGATAAAGTCGTAGAGAAGCTTTCCGTTTCGCTCGTTGGGACAATTGGCGACCAGCCCCACCGGGCTGTAAATGGAGATAAGGTCCTTCGGGTAGAGGAAGGCGAGCGGCTCGCCCGCATCCGCGAAGCTGGCCACCACATAGTCGAGACAGATGCCGACCGGAAAATTTCCCTCGGCAACCTGGCGGTGAGTGGCGTTGGTTCCGCTTTCCAGCTCACATCCGTTGGCCTGAAGGCGGACAAAGTAGTCGGTTCCGTAGCGGTCATCGGCCATCAGCGCACCGACAAAATACTTCACGGTTCCGGAGCTGCCGGGGTCGGTCATGATCACCTGGCCGTTCCAGCGGGGATTCAACAGATCGTTCCAGTTTTTTGGGGCTTCGGCGGCGGTGATCAGATCGGTGTTGTAGGCGATGCCGACATTCATCAGGCGTGCGCCGGTGAAATAGTGGTCGGGATCGATATAGGCGGAGTCAATCCGGATGCCCTGCGGCGAGATATAGGGGGAGAGGATGCCCGCGCTCTTCATATCAAGATAGTCGGAAGGGTCGCCCACCCAAATGACGTCGGCCAAGACATGGCCCGATTGGTTTTCGGTGGCGATTTTGGTCAGAACTTTGCCGGTTCCTCCGAAATAGTAGTCCATGGTGACGTTTGGATATTTGTCTTCAAAGCCCTCCTTGAGAGCGAGAATCTGATTTTCCTGCATCGAGGAGTAGAGCATCACCCGCCCGGTGTAGCTCGCGGGGCTGTCCGGTTCGGGCGGCGGGGCGGCGGAGGATTCTGCGCCGCAGCCGGCCAGCAGGACGCAGAGTGCTGAAATCAAGACTTGTTTGATCACCGGGGGAGGACCTCCTTTCCTGAAAAGGTGGGGGATTCCTTCTTATTTTATGTGGTTTTTGCTCTGTTGTAAAGGAATATTGAATCCGTTGAACTGTTTTGATATACTATTTTTAAACTTTTCCGTTCCGGCATTCCTCTTCCGCAAGGGGATTCCGGCATTGATCAGGAGGAAGACGATGGAATCCCTCACCCCTTCGGCACACTTTCGTTCCCGTCTCAAGCAATACGGCATGCCCTGCCTGTGCGGCTGCGCGGGCTTTCTTGTGCTGCTTTCGATCATGGTGGGGGTGGTTTACCGGGCGTTTCAGGAGATCACCCTGCAATCGCTCGCCCAGCTCAACAGCGAGTTTTCGGTGCAGATGGATACGCTTTCCAGCCTTGTACAGACGACGGTGCGCAGCTACGGCCTGCAGGTGTTTTACACCCCGGCGGTGACCCGGCTGCGGCAGGGCTACGGCCTTTCGAACGTCGAGAGGGTGTATGGTCTGCGGGAACTCAACACCTATGTCAGTAGCAGCGAGTTTGTTGACTCCATCAGCGTCTACAACCAGAATACCCACATGGTCTATACCACCGACACCAACTTTCTGAGCGCGCCGATCGGCGGATACGCCGACCGCAGCGCGGCGGAGCTTTTTCTCAGCCGCAATGTGGAAACCCGGATGAGGCCGATCCGCCGCACCGTTGATGAACCGCTTTCCGGGCGCAAGCGGGAGTTTTACTCCTTTCTCTTCTTTGAAACGAGCCGCAAGGGGATTCCGCGCGGCAATGCGCTGATGATCAATCTGCGCAGCGAGTGGTACGAGGGACAGCTTCTCGGCTTTGATCAGGAGGGAAGCTATATCCTGCTCGATGAAAACGGGGGACTGATTGCGGCGCGGGAGGAGACCCTTCCCTCAAAAGCCGCCCTGTTCTGGAACGATATCGTCGCCGGCCGGCCGCAGGAGGAACAGGACAGCTATCTGCTGCGAAAGATCGGCGGGGTGCAGACTGTCTGCCTCTACTCCAGAATGAGCTCAACCGGATGGTATTGCCTGCGGATTCTGCCGCTTGACCGCTGCCTCGCGGGCCTGCCCGGCCTGCGGAACCGGTTTGTGGCGGGGTTCTCCTTCGGACTGACCCTGCTTGCTCTGCTCTGTGGGCTGATGCTGTTCTACATCTATTTTCCATTCCGGCGGATGAGGCTGGCCCTGCGCCGGATCGGCCCGGCGGCCCCCGAAGCACTTCCGCCCGATCAGCGGCTGACCGAGCTGGTCGAAAGCTCGCTGGAGCTGCGGCAGTCCCGTCTGCTCGATAATCTGCTCGAAGGGAAGGACCCCCCGGGGGAGCGGCTTCCCGATTTCCCGGCGGTGCTGCTGTTGGCCGAATCCATTTCACAGAATGGTCTGAGGCGCTTTTTGCAGGCCGAGTTTCCGGAGGCGCTGGTGACTCATCAGAACGGATGCGGGGTAGCCCTGCTCCCGGGAATCGCTGAGATGGAGGCGCTTTCGCTCTGCGGCGGATTGGCCGCGCGGTTCGGATGCCGCTGCTACTACAGCATGCCGCGCCCGTCGCCGTCGGAGCTGCCCGGCTGTTTTGCGGTGCTCAAGGAGCTGCGGCAGCTCCGCTTCTGGTATCCCGGCCAGCGGATCCTTTCCGAAAAGCGGCTCGGGAAGCGCAGCGGTGAGAGCGGGTTTTCAGAAAAGGATCTCAGCCAGCTTCTGGCCGCTTTAAGGGCGGGAGAGCTTGACCGGGCGCGCTCCTGCTGGAAGGCGGTTCTTGATTCGATCAGCGGCGGCCACTATCAGGACCAGCGGTTTGTGTTCAACCGGGTGGCGCAGCTTCTGCGGGAAATGCTTGCCGAGGCAGGACTGCCGTTTCGTGCGCGGGAGGTTCCGCTGGCCGAACATCTCGAGGAGCTCGAGGATATCGGCGCCCTCAACGCGCGGTATGACGCGGTTTTTGTCAGCCTTGCCGCGCTCAATGCCGACAAACGCCGGCAGCGTCTCGACAGCATCGCGGCGCAGGTGGCTCACCGGATTGAGGTGGGTTATGAAGACAGCGGATTGTCGGCTTCAAAAATTGCGGACGAAATGGGTCTGAGCAACGCCTATCTCAGCCGTATGTTTCGGGAGAGCTACCAGATGTCGATCAGCGAATACCTGAATCATACACGCGTCGAACGCGCCCGCGCCCTGCTTGAGAACGGAGAGCTGAATGTTGAGACGGTCGCGGCAAAAGTGGGCTTTGAAAACACCAAATATTTTTATGTCGTCTTTAAAAACCTGACCGGCCAAACTCCGCTGCAATACCGCAGGGCGAAGGGCTGAATGGCACGGCGCGAGGGAGGGGAGAAAGCAAATTTGCTTTCTCCCCTCCCTCGGCAATTTAGGACGCAGGTGAGCGAAAGGCCGTTTCTTCTTTTGCGGCAATTTAAGGCGCAGGCGAGAGAGTGGGAAGTTTGCTTTTCGCTCCGGGATGATTTAAGGCGCGATCGAGAGGGTCGATGATTCGTTTTCCCGGTTCCGCTTCTCTGTCCCGCTTTGGTTCCAGGGTCAATTTGTGACGGCTGGACTTTTGCCGCGGCATTCCCGAAGCAGCGGACACGAACCGGCGTCTGATGTGCGGGACCGCTCCGCTTCCCCTTCCCTGTTTTTCGGAGGCTTATTCCCCGGCTTCGCGCAGATAACAGAGCAGAAATCCGCCCTGCTCGCGGTTGCGGTCGCCAAAGCCCGCGCCGCGCCGGGCGGGGCCGGGGGGAGGCGTCTCCTGAAATCGGTCAAAGCAGCCTGCCGCGATGGAGGCTCCGGTCGGGGTGACCAGCTCTCCGCAGACGGCACAGCCGCGGGTCGGAATCGAGAAGCGGCCGGTGATCTCCCGCACCGCCGGAACCGGAACCGGCAGCCTTCCGCGGCGGCAGAGGATGCTGCCCGTCCCATCGGTCAGCGGGGTTGAGAGAATCCGGTCGGGGGCGAGCCGGTAAAGGCAGAAGGAGGCGCCGACGAGATCGATCATCGTATCGACCGCGCCCCGCTCGTGAAAGCAGACCTCCGCGAGAGAAATTCTGTGGGCGGCCGCATTGGCTTCCGCCTGAATCCGGAGCAGGCGCGCGGCCCTCCCGGCAACCGGACCGGGCAGCCGCGCGGCCTCGATCATGGCGAGCAGCTCGGGGAAGTACCGCTCCCGCCGGTTGTCGGGATGGGTGGGCAGAAGCGAAACGGAAATTTTGGTTCCGGAAATTCCGCAGCCTTCGGCGGGCGCGGCGGAAATCCGGTAACCGGTCAGCGGCAAGGTTTGGAGCGCCGCCTTCAGTTCCTCAAAGGGAACCCCGAGATCGACCAGCGCCCCGAGGGTCATATCGCCGCTGATGCCCCTGCCGCAGTCGAAAAACAGCTCGCGCATCAGCATTCCCCCGCTTTCGCCGCCGCCCGGTCCGGGCAGGCGCGCATGTAATGGAAGATCATCTGCTGCGCAATGCCCGCGCAGGGAGCGAGCGAGGGAGGAAGTCCCTCCGGCAGCAGCTCGGCGAGGGCGCGTCCGATCCAGACGTCGACCGGGAAGCAGTCCCCATGCCCGAAGCCGAAGAGCAGAGCGCAGTCGGCCACCTTTTTCCCCACGCCGACGATCTTCATCAGCTCGGCGCGGGCCTCCGCGGTCGGCAGGGCGGGCAGGGCGGCGAGATCGACCGTTCCGCCGGTCACCTGCCGGGCGGCGTCGATCAGGTAACGCGCCCGAAAGCCGCTGCGCAGCGGCGCGAGATCCTCGGGGGAAAGACCCGCCAGCCGTTCGGGCGGGGGAAAGGCGCAGAGCCCGCCGCCGATGGGTTCCCCGAACTGGCAGCAGAGACGCTCGATGATGCCGGTGATGCGTTTGATGTTGTTGTTTTGGCTGATGATGAAGCTGGCGAGCGCCTCCCATCCGTCCTGCCGCAGAACCCGGATGCCGCCCGCAAAGCGGCAGGCGGGCTCCAGCGCCGGAATCGAGGCGACCGTCCGCCGGATCGCCTCGTAGTCGGTGCGGCAGTCGAAATAGTTCTCCCAGAACGCCGGAGAGGCGTCCGACTCGATCAGAATTTCCTCCCCCCGCTGCCGGATGACCGCCCGGTGCGCTCCGGCGGCGCCCAGAAAGGAGCCGTCCTCCTGCTCGCGCCAGCGGAAGGCCTGACCGCAGCAGAGGGTTTGTGCAAGGCTGAATCCGGGCAGGCACAGCCGCAGCGGAGAAAGCGCGGAAAGCTGTTGCATCGCAAAAAGTCCTCCAGACGGTATTTGAGGGATGAGCCGGGGGACTCCCGTCAACCGCGCGGCGGGCCGTTTCGGACCTTTGGGCGCGCGGAGCCCTCGGTGCAACCAGTATAACAGATTTTCGGTGAAATACGCAAGAAGATGACGGGAATCGACCACAATGACAAGGAGATTAAACTGTTTGTAACAAAATTTTTTTTGCCGCCGTTTCTTTCACACTGATTTTACACCAACTTTTCCCCGGGCGCACAGTTGGAAAAGGCGGAAAAACAGGGGAGTTTTCCACGGTTTCAACGGAGTTTTCAACATTTTCTCCGCCGCTGTGGAAAATCGAGGCGAATACAAACGGTAAAAAAGGTGAAAATGTTGATGCAGGATTTCCCCGCTGCGTATATCACCCGGATGGATTTCCCACACTCATGAGGTGCCGGCGGAGTACGGGCGGCAAAGAATCGGGGGACGGCGCTTGTTTTCAGCACGAAATATGCTATAATGACAATTAGTATGGCTTTCCGCGCCCTTTCGTCAGAAATTGCGCCCGGGCCAAATACGGCGGCATGCCGCCCGACGGGGGAAACAGATGGAGAAGCAGAGAAGCACCGAACACAGCGCCGCGCCGGACGCCCGGCAGGAGGATCAGGTTGTCGCGGGGCGCAACCCGGTCATCGAACTGCTCAGGAGCGGGAGGCCGGTCGATAAAATTCTGATTGTCCGACAGCAGGAGGGCGGCGGCAGCCTCGGCAGAATCGTCGCAATGGCCAAGCAGGCGGGAATCCCGGTGAAGGACGCCGCCCGCGAGAAGCTCGACGCCCTCTGTCCCGGAATCAACCACCAGGGAGTCGCCGCCTTTGCCGCGGCCTGTTCCTACTGCGAGGTGGAGGAGCTGCTCGCGCGCGCGGGGGAGGAGCCGCCCTTCCTCGTCATTGCGGACGGCATCGAGGACCCGCACAACCTCGGGGCGATCATCCGCTCGGCCGACGCGGCCGGCGCTCATGGGGTGATCATTCCCCGCCGCGGAGGCGCCGGACTGACCGCTGCGGTGATGAAGGCTTCCGCCGGGGCCGCGCAGCATCTGCCTGTGGCGCGGGTGGCAAACCTCGCCTCCACGGTGCAGGAGCTGCAGAAAAAAAACATCTGGGTTTATGCCGCGGATATGGACGGCGAGGACTGGTGCACCGTCGATTACGCGGGCGGGGTGGCGCTTGTCATCGGTTCAGAAGGGTCCGGGGTGTCCCGTCTGCTGCGGGAACGCAGCGACCGGATTGTGAGCCTGCCGATGTACGGCAGGGTGAATTCGCTCAACGCTTCGGTGGCGGCGGGCATCCTCCTTTACGAGGTCGCGCGCCAGCGCCGGGGGATCAAGGCTAGATAGAGCAGAGAGGCGGTAGAAGATGGCCGACAAATACAGTGTGGATGATATTCTCGCCGAGGTGAAGCAGCGCCGCCGGCAGGAGGAGGGAGCGCAGTCTCCCCGTCTCCGTGCCGAGAGGCGCGCCCCGGAGCGGACTTCCGCCGCGTCCGACGCGGCTCCCTTCCGGCTGACGGGGATGACCGGCGAGTTTGAGCCTCCGGCGGGGCGGCAAAGCTCCCGCGCGGAGGAGGGGGTTCCCTCCGACCCGATGGCAACGCGGGTCGATCTTCCGGCGCAGCGGCCGGAGGGCAGGCGTCCGGCGCAGCGCGCCCGGGATCTGGGCGCGACGCAGGTGATTCCGGCACAGCGCGCCGGGGGGGAGGACCGCTCTCTGGAGCAGCGGCGTCAGGAGAAGGTCCGGCAGTTCCTCGAGACGCCCCGGCCCGCTTTTGAGGAGGACGAGAGAGAAGACAAAGAAGAGGACGGGGAGGATGGCGCCATCGGATCGCTCTCCCAGTTCTTCGGGGGGCTGCGGCGGGTCGGCCCTGCGGCCGCGGTTGACCGCAAGGCCCCGGCCCCGCCCGAACGCGGCCGGAACCGCCCGGTTCCCCGCGGGGAGGAACCTCCCGCCCGTGAGCGCGCGCGGGAGGCCAAGGCCGGGCGGCGTCCGGCACAGGCGCAGGAGCGCGGAGAACGCCGCGCCGCCCCGGTGGAAGGGGAGTACCGTTCTCCGGCGCAGGCCCGGGAGGTGCGCGGGCGGATTCTGCGGGATAAGCGCGCCTGCTCGATCCGCGTGATCCTGACCGGAGCGGGAACCGGACTGCTGCTCTATCTCTCGCTCTGCAACCTCTATCCGATTCCGCTGCTGCACCCGGTCTGCCCCGAGGTGGATATGCGGATGTTCCTGCTGTCCCATCTGATCCTGCTGCTGGCTGTTGCGATCGCCTCCGCACCGGCCCTCGGAAACGGGATCATCGGCCTGTTTACCGGCCGGGCGAACCACGATACCCCCGCCGCCCTCTGCACCATCGCGGTGATTGTGCACGGGATGGCGCTGATTCTCGCGGAGGACGGGCTGCATACGGGGGAAGGCTCCTTTTACTTTGTGATCGCGGCGGCGGCGCTTTTTGCCAATGCGGCCGGCCGCCGTTCGGCGGCGGTGCGGATGGAACGCAACTTTGCGGCGGCCTCGGCCGACGCCGGCCACGTGGGGGATTATCTCCTCACCGGACGGTTTGCCGCCGAGCTGACCGAAGGACAGGGCTTTGAGGAGCCCGCGGTCGCTTATCCGGTTGCGGTTGATTTTCCGGATGATTTTATCCGCCTCTCCCGCTCGGACGACGCGCCGGAGGGATTTTCCCGCTATCTGCCCTACTTTTTCCTTCTCTTCTCGGTGCTTCTCGGGGCCGTCTCGGTCCTCTTCTTTGAGCAGAGCGGGCTGGGCGGGCTGACCATCGCCTGCGCCACCCTCTGCATGGCCTCTCCGCTGACCGCCCTGTTAGTCGAAAACACGCCGCTGCTGCGCGCCTCCAAGGCGCTGAGCAAGGCGGGGGCTTTTGTGACGGGGATGGAATCGGTTGAAAAATTCCAGGAGGTCAACACCGTCGCGGTCGATGCGAACGGCCTTTACCCGGTTGGTTCGGTCGAGCTGCACAGCATCAAATCCTTTGCGCAGAGCCGGATCGACGAGGCGATTCTCGACGCGGCGAGCCTGATGGTCAGGGTGGACGGCCTGCTCAAGGATATTTTTCTCGAGATGATCGGCGGGAACACCCGCATTCTCAAGCAGGTGGATCAGGTCGCCTATTACGACCGGGCGGGCCTTTGCGCCGAGGTTGACGGCAAGACGGTGCTGATTGGCAGCCGCACCCTGATGGAGCAGTTCAATATCTCGATGCCCTCGAAGGACTATGAAAAGAAGTTTGTCCGCGGCGACCGGGAGATTCTCTATCTTGCCAATTCTGGCGAGGTGACGGCGATGTTTGTTTTGAGCTACCGCACCAGTCCGGCCATCGAGCGCTGGCTCGACGTGCTGGCGCGCCGGGAGATCAGTCTGGTGGTGCAGTCGACCGACCCGAACATCACCGAGGCGCGGATTGCCAAGGATTACGGCTACCCGGAGGAGTTTATCCGGATTATCCCCGCCAAGCTGCGCGGCAAATACCTCGAGACGGTCGCCCCCCGCAAGCGCGGGCGGGCTTATGTGATGTCGATCGGCGGCTTCCCGGTGCGGATGCGGGCGCTGGCCGCGCTGCTGACCCTGCGCCGCTCGATCATGACCGCGACAGCCCTGCAGATCGCCGGGCTGATCCTCGGGTACGCGCTGGTCGCCTTCCTCGCTTTCTCGGGAGCGGTCGCGTCCCTTGGCTTCGCACAGATTCTGATCTACCAGAGCTTCTGGGCGGCGGCGATCCTGATTGTTTCGGGCCTGAGCCGCTACTGAGCCGCATCATCAAAACCACGCGTTGAACGGACCCCGGAAGGACGTGATACCGGCCCGCCCTTTAAGAGGCGTCGAATGATTTTTCTTATGCATCACAGCCCGGCGCGGGCGGCCCGCAGGCCGCCCGTTCCCCTCTCCCGGCCCGCCCGCTCCGCCCGTCCGGTGACCGGCCCGCCCGAGCGGAGGGCGGCACCGCTTACACGCACTGCAGTTGCCAAAGCGGTGATTTTCTCCTTTGATTGACCCTCTTCGCTTCTGGATATTTGTCATTTTGCTGCGCTCAACGCCATAAGCCAAAGCTTTTTTCTGCCCACCGGCATAGCCGATGGTTGCTGTCGCCAAAGCTGCGAACCAAAAAACCGCTGCGATTGCAGCGGTTTTTTTCGGAAGTCATGCTCAAAATATCGCGCGGAGCGGTATAAAATGTGTGGGTTCTGCGGGAACAGAAAAAAGAAACCAAAATTTTAATGTGATATTTGGAAGGGATGCGCGGGAGAATTCCGCGCGGATTGATTGACAGGGCGCAGGATATGGTGTAGAATTGTAAAGCTGAATACAATATATTGTGGAGGATAGAACGGTTATGATTCAACAGATCGTAAAACGGGACGGACGGGTGGTGCCGTTTGAGCTCGACAAGATTACCGAGGCGATCTATAAGGCGGCTCAGGCGCTGGGCGGACAGGACCGCTCGATGGCGGAGAAGCTGGCCGCCGATGTCGTGGCCTATCTGGAGCAAAAGGGAAACGAAACCCCGTCGGTTGAGCAGATTCAGGATGCTGTTGAACATACCCTGATTGAGAACGGACATGCCCGCACCGCCAAGGAATTTATCCTTTACCGCTCCACCCGCACCCGGGTGCGGGAGATGAACACCAAGCTGATGAAGATCTATGAGGATCTGACCTTCCGCGAGGCCCATGAGAATGACGTCAAACGCGAAAACGCCAACATTGACGGCGATACCGCGATGGGCACGATGCTCAAGTACGGCTCGGAGGGTGCCAAGCAGTTTGACGAGATGTTTATCCTCAAGCCGGAGCATTCCAAGGCGCACCGCGAAGGGGATATCCACATTCACGACCTCGATTTTTACACCCTGACCACCACCTGCTGCCAGATCGACCTGACCCGCCTGTTTGAGGACGGCTTTTCGACTGGGCATGGCTTCCTGCGCGAGCCCAATTCGATTCAGAGCTACTCGGCGCTCGCCTGCATTGCGATTCAGGCCAACCAGAACGACCAGCACGGCGGGCAGAGCGTTCCGGCGTTTGATTTCGACATGGCGCGCGGCGTCGCCAAGAGCTACCGGACCCTTTACCGCGCGAACATGATCAAGGCGCTCGATCTCGAGGGAGTGGAAAACGCCGAGAAGCTGGCCCGGGACGCGGCGGAGAAGATCGAGGCGGAGAACGGCATCTGGCCCGCGGTGGATGCCCAGAACGGCTATACCGAGCTGGAATTCGCCCTGCTCGCTCCGGCGGCGGGCGAGGAGACGGTCAAAAAAGCGCAGGCCTTTGCGCGGCGCTACGCCGACCGCGAGATTGACCGCCACACCTATCAGGCGATGGAAGCTCTGGTGCATAACCTCAATACGATGCATTCCCGCGCCGGCGCGCAGATTCCCTTCTCGTCGCTTAACTACGGCACCGACGTCTCTCCGGAGGGGAGGCTGGTCATCCGCAATCTGCTGCTTGCCACCGAAGCGGGTCTCGGCAACGGGGAAACCGCCATCTTCCCGATCCATATCTTTAAGGTGAAGGAGGGGGTTAACTTTAACCCCGGCGACCCCAACTATGACCTCTTTAAGCTGGCCTGCAAGGTTTCGGCCGAACGGCTTTTCCCGAACTTCTCTTTCATCGATGCGCCGTTCAATCTGAAATATTACAAGCCCGGCCATCCCGAGACGGAGGCCACCTACATGGGCTGCCGCACCCGCGTGGTCGGCAATGTCTACGATCCCTCCCGCGAGATCGTGAACGGGCGCGGAAATCTGAGCTTCACTTCGATCAACCTGCCGCGGCTGGCCATCAAAGCCAATCACAACATCGACTTTTTCTTTGAGCAGCTCGATCAGCAGCTCAATCTGGTCATCGACCAGCTCAACCACCGTTTCAAGATCCAGTGCGGAAAAAAAGTCAAGAACTTTCCGTTCCTGATGGGACAGGGAATCTGGATCGACTCCGAGCATCTCGGCCCGGAGGATACCATCGGCGAGGTGCTCAAGCACGGCACCCTGACCGCCGGGTTCATCGGACTGGCCGAATGCCTCACCGCCCTGATCGGCAAGCACCACGGCGAATCCCAGGCGGCGCAGAACCTCGGCCTCGAAATCATCGGCTGCATGCGCAAGCGGATGGATGAGGAGAGCGCCAAGACCGGACTCAACTACACCCTTATTGCCACTCCGGCGGAGGGGCTCTCCGGACGCTTTGTCCGGCTGGACCGCCAGCGCTACGGTTCCATTCCGGGTGTGACCGACCGCGAGTATTATACCAATTCGTTCCACATCCCGGTGTGGTTTCCGATATCGGCCTACGAAAAGCTGCGGCTGGAGGCTCCCTATCACGCGCTGACCAATGCCGGACACATTTCCTACATCGAGCTGGACGGCGATCCGGTCAAGAACCTCGATGCATTTGAATCGGTGGTGCGGTTTATGAAGGAAGTCGGCATCGGCTACGGCTCGATCAACCACCCGCTTGACCGCGACCCGGTTTGCGGCTATACCGGAATCATCGACGACGTCTGCCCGCGCTGCGGCCGGCACGAAGGGGAGGCCATTGAACTGGAAAAGCTCCAGAAGCTGGGGCTCTACCGCCACCTCAATGCACAGACCCTCGGCTGCTGCGGCAATCCGGAGGAGGAAGCGGACCGCATTGTCAATCCGGTCGAATAAAGAAACCTGTATCCATATCACAGTCTTTGGGAGGAATTTTTATGACGATGAAAAACAACACGGTAATGGTGGGCGAAGGCGTTGGCTTTGAGAGAATCCGCCGCATCACCGGCTATCTGGTCGGAACGCTCGATCGTTTTAACAATGCCAAGCGCGCCGAGGTGGCCGATCGGGTGAAGCACGGCCTTTCGGATCAGATGGAGCAGCTGTGAGCGCGCAGAAAAACAACGGAACAATCAGACTCGCGGGCGTTGTCCGCGAGTCTATTGTCGATGGGCCGGGAATTCGCTTCACTGTTTTTGTGCAGGGCTGCCCCCATCACTGCCCCGGTTGCCACAACCCCCAGACCCATGATCCGGCGGGCGGTTACGACTGTGCGCCGCAGCGCCTGCTCGAGGAGCTTGACCGCGACCCGCTGGTGCGCGGCGTCACCCTTTCGGGCGGGGAACCGATGGAACAGGCGGAGGCGCTGCTTCCCTTTGCCCGGGAGGTGCGCGCAAGGGGCCGGGACCTTGTGATTTTTTCGGGCTATACCTTTGAGCAGCTGCTGGAGATGGGAACGCGCCGTCCTGCGGTGCGCGAGCTGCTTTCCCTCGCCTTCCTGTTGATTGACGGACGATTTGTGCTGGCCGAGCGGGATTTGACCCTGCGCTTTCGGGGAAGCCGCAATCAGCGCTTGCTGGACCCTGCCGCCTCGCTTGCGGCGGGCCGGGCCATAGAAGCGAACGTATAAAAAACGCCCTCCCGGAAGGGGAAAGCGTCGGCCGCTGAAAACGGCGAAGAAATATTTCGGGAGGGAGCACCGGCTCCCTCCCTTTGCTGTATGAAGAAAACCACTGGCTGGGCGAATGGTTCAAAATTGGGAGATGGTACCAACGCAGTGTGATGCGGTCCGTTAATAACAGAGGGCTTCGCCCATCTGAGAAAAACCGCCGGCTACGCCGGCGGATATTTATTTGATCGATGAGACGAAAAGGACGGGTTTCCGCGGTGAGGGACACCGTTTCTTTTCCGGCGGCGGGGCGGTTCCCGCGGCGGGCGAAGGAGGAAGCTTCCCGCGCGGGGATCGGCGCTATTTTTCCGCCGATGAGGACGACCTTCGGGCGTCGTTGACCTGATAGCAGAGGGCCATCAATCCATCCGCGAGGTGGACGCTTTCGACCACCGCTTCCGGATGCTCCACCTTAATATCGTACTGGGTAAAGTTCCAGAAAGCGGTCACGCCGCAGTCGATCAGGCCGTTGGCGGTCTGCTGAGCGGCCTCGCTGGGCACGCAGAGCACCGCCACATCGACGGTGTGCGCGGCGCAGAAAGCGGAGATTTCGTCGGCGTCCTGAACTGTGAGGCCGGAAATCTTCTTGCCGATGAGGGCGGGATTTTTATCGAAGAGTCCCACCAGATCGAACCCGGAACCTGTGAAATCGACATGATTGACAAAGGCGCGGCCAAGGTTGCCCACGCCGATCAGGATCGCCCGAAAGCCCTGATCCAGCCCGAGAATCTTACGGATCTCCTCATGGAGCAGCGCGACGTGATAGCCAAAGCCCTGCTGTCCGAATCCGCCGAAGCAGTTGAGATCCTGACGGATCTGAGAGGCGGTCAGGTTCATCAGGGCGGCGAGCTCCTTGGAGGAAATCCTGGTGACGCCGCGTTCAAGCAGTTCTCCCAAAAAACGGTAATATCGGGGCATCCGCCGGATGACGGCAGTAGAGACATATTGGTTTTTTGGCAAAATCGTTGCACCTCCTGTGGTGGGATTGCCTTAGTACGTCCATATTGTTAAATTGTATAACAAAGAAAGACGCTTGTCAATTGTTTCTCAATTCAGCAAATCTTAACAGGTTCACATGAATTATTCACAAAAGTATGTTATAGTATAGACAATAGGAGGTGAGGCAGTGTCGGAAAAGGAGATTGCGTTGATGCCGCTGGCCGCTCGTGCCAAAACAGTGGTCTGCGTCACCGATCAGCGCCGCTGCGACCGGATTATCCGGGCGGGACAGGTGCTTGCAGAGATGTCCGATACCGATCTCGCGGTGATCAATGTGGCGAAGCCCGGCGTGCCCCAGGACCCCGAATCACTGGAGTATCTGTTCAGTGTTTCCAAGGAGAAGGACGCGGAAATGGTGCTTCTCTACTCGGAGAACGTTGCGAAAGCGATCATCCGCTACATCAAGGATAACAAGGTATCCTATGTGCTGACCGGAATCCCGCAGGAGGGCGATTCGGTCACGACCAGGATTTGGAGCAAATTCACCCACATCACCTTTTTTGTTGTGGAACATAACGGGGAGCTGCGCGAGGTGCTGCGCCCCGCACTCAGCGCCCGCACCCTTGTCGCCGCCAAGCAGGCGTGATGGGGAAGCGTGTAATGAAAGACCGGGCGAAGGAAGCGGGAGTATCCTGCTTCCTTCGCTTTTCCTGCAGGCGGAAAATCACGGGACGTGCCTGTGGTTCCCAAAAGGATGCGCCTATGCGTGGAAAAGATAAACCTCGCGGCGCAGCCTCCCGTAGGAATATGCGGCCTACAGGCCGTTTCGCCGCCTTTCAAGGCGCGGGCGATATCGAGATCAGCGGGGGCGCTGTGATACGAGTGGTTCTGCTGATATGACTTCAGCGAGAGAAACAGCGTCAGGAATCTTCCTGACGCTGTTTCTGCGGGCGGCATTTTATGCCGCGTCCGTTTCTTCTTCTGCTTCCGGCTCGGGTTCTTCTTCTGCTTCCGGCTCGGGTTCTTCTTCTGCTTCCGGCTCGGGTTCTTCTTCGTCCGCTTCCGTACCGGCCTCGGAAGAGGACTCGAACGACGGAGCGGGGGTGGGATCGGGAGCGGCTTCCTCGACAGGGGCGAGGTCCTTGATCAGCCCGGCGACGACCTCAAGTGCTTTTTTGAGCTGAGGATCGCTGTTTTCGTCGAGATTTTCGAATTCTTTTTCCAGTTCGGCGGGCATCCGGACCTCGTAATCCGGCTTGACCCCGACTCCCTCAAAGTTGGGCGAACCGGGCGGGTTGTAGAGGGCTACCGTGAAGACGAGGGCGGAGCCGTCCGAGAGCTTGTGCACCTCCTGCATGGAGCCCTTGCCGTAGCTGGTCATTCCAACGGCCTTGGCCTTGCTGTAATCCTTGAGCGCCTGTGCAAAAAGCTCGGCGTCGGAGGCGGAACGCCCGTTGATCAGCACTGCCATCGGCAGATCGACCTCGTTGGCGTCGCTGGTCAGCAGGACCTGCGGCTCGGTGCTGCCGCGGTAGGTGGCCGAGACGATCGGACCTTCCGGCAGCAGAATGTCGAGAATTTTTCCGACCGAGTCAATCGTCCCGCCCGGATTATTGCGCACGTCGAATACAAGGGATTTCGCTCCCCCGCTGAGCAGCTCGTTGAGCGCCTTTCCGAATTGATCGGGGGTGGCGTCGTTGAACTCGGTAATCCGCAGGTAGCCCGCGTCTCCGATCATCCGGCTGCTCACTGTCGGAACCTCCACCTTGCGGCGGGTGATGGTGTAGCTTTTGTCAACGCTGTCGCGGCGCACCAACAGGGTGACGGTGGTGCCCGGCTCCCCTTTGAGAGCGTCGGTCGCGCCTTCGTAGTTTTCTGCGGTGACGTTCAGCTCGTCAATTTTGACAATCAAATCCCCGGCCGCAAGCTCCGAAAGGGCGGCGGGGGAATCCTCATAGACCTGGTCGATCCGGATGTATCCGTCCGAGCTCTGGCTGCATACGATGCCGATGTCAACCATCCGCCCGGCGAAATCGCTTTGAGTTTCGGCGTACTGCTCGGCGGTCAGGTAGGTCGCGTAGGGGTCCTGAATTCCCTGCACATAACCGCGGACCAGATTCTCGCCCAGCACATCCTCGTCGATTGGGTGATAATACTGCTGGCGAACGAGATCATCGACCTCTTTGATCTTGGCATACATCGTTTCCCGTTCCCGGATGTTGAAAACGGTGCTGTTGAACGACTTGGTGGAATAGATCCAGGTCGTGATGAAGGTAACGGTGGAGAACATGAAGGCGAGGGTAATGGCCGCGCCTATGGTGATTTTTCTGTTCATCGAAAGCTCCTTTGCGGATATTCTTATCGCAGGTAGGGCCAGGGGTTGGTGTACGCGCCGTTGACGCGGACCTCGAAGTGCAGATGCGGACCGGTGGACCAGCCGGTTGAGCCGACGAAGGCGATGGTCTGGCCGCGTTTGACCTTGTCGCCCAGCCTGACGTTGAGGCCGCAGGTGTGCCCGTAGAGGGTCGAGATTCCGCCGCCGTGGTCGATGATCAAATAGATACCGTAGCCGCGGCCGTAGGTGTAGGTGGTCTGGGTAAAGACGACGGTGCCGTCCGACGCCGCGCGGATCGGCTTGCCATAGATTCCCTCGCCGCGCGCGTTGAGGCGGGCAATGTCGATGCCGGTGTGGAAGTCGGTGCCGCCGAACCGCCAGCCGTAGTCGGAGGTGACCGTCTGGTAGCCCTCGACCGGCCAGAGCATGATGCCGCCCTCATATTCGCCGACCGATTTGATCTTGGAGTAGATCGCATCGACCTCCGCCTGAACCTCTTTCATCTGCTTGTCGATGGCGGCCTTGTTGGCGAGATAGTCCTGTTCGAGAGCGGTAATGTCCTGAATCTGGTCCTGCGTGTCGGCGATCTGTCCGGCGAGCTGGGTCTGCTTCGCGGCCTGCTGGCTCTTGCTGCCCTCCAGATCGGATTTATCCGCCTCGATGGCCGCCTTGGTCTCCTCAATTTCAGCGACCTTCCGCCGCATCTCCTCGATCAGTTCCTGATCGTGCTTGGCCACCCGGGAAGCAACCTGCCCGCGGGTGAGAAACTCCGAAAAATCCTCCGCGCCGAGCACCAGCCCTAAAACGCTCGCGTTCCCCGCCTTATACATGACCCGCAGCCGTTTTTTGAGCAGCTCGTAGTTTTCCTCGATCTCCTCGTTCTGCTGTTGCAGCTCGTCTTCCTTTTCGGCGATGTGTCCTTCCAGCAGGGTGATCTTGTCGCTGAGCACGCCGATCTGCTGACGGACGCTGTAGATCTGGTTGTCCAGCTCCTTTTTCTGGAGGAGGTACTTATCCTTTTCGCTTTTGGTCTTGTTGATCTGTTCCGTAATGGCCTTCTGCTGTGCCTCCAGCTCGTCGTAGCGGCTGGAAAGGGCGTCAAGCTCCTCCTTGTATTCGCCGGCGTCGTCATCGGTCGCGGCGCCGGACACGCCAAGCAGGGAAAAAGCCAGCATGCCGGCCAGCAAGAAGGAAAGGATTCGCTGTTTCTGCAATCGGTCATTCCTCCCATCTTTTCTATTAAAACTGATCTTCGTTAGAAATGTGTGAAAAAACTGCAAATATGCTTCATCAAAGGAAGCTTTTTCCGCAGAATGTTCCGTCATACCGGAAAACAGGACACGTTCGGATGCTTTTTGAAAAGCTTGGCGCAAAAAGTCAGGCCTCACAGCGACTTTTTGCGCCAAGCGAAGGGGCGTACACCCATCAAACCTTGAGGTATTTTCCGACGAAGAAGCTGCTGCCGACTCCGCCGATCGCCACGCCGGTGGCAAGAAAGCAGAGGTAAACCCGCAGCGCAACCTGCTTGAAGGGAATGAGCTGGCCGGTGATGAGGGTGGCCCATTCAAGGGCACTGTCGTTCAGCCAGTAGAGCAGCGCTTCGTACCCTCCCCAGAGCAGGAAGAAGGCGATGGTTGCGGACAGAAAACCGAGGAGTACCCCCTCCGAGAGAAAGGGCAGGCGGATGAAGGTATCGGTCGCACCGACATACTTCATGATGCTGATCTCCTTGCGGCGGTTGAAAACGGTGATCCGGATGGTGTTGGCGACGATGCACAGCGAGACGGCCGCGAGAATTCCGATGACGGCAAGGCTGCCCAGCGATACCGCCTGCTTGAGTCCGGTGACGGCGTGCGCCACCTCGCTTGAAGCGCTGACCGACTCGACCCCGCGGATCGCCTTGATTTCGTCCACCGTCTCATCCATCTTTGAAAGATCGGTGATGACCACCCGGTAGGAATTTTGCAGAGGGTTGTCCTCCACCAGCCACTCGAGCAGGGTGCCGTCGTCGCCGAGCTCCTTCATCCAGGTTTCAAGGCCCTCCTCCCGGCTGACAAAGGTCGCCGAGGAGATGTTTCCGACGGCTCTCAGCTCGTCGTCAAGCCTGGTCAGCCGGCTGCCTGAAACGCTGTCATCCAGAAAGATGACGATTTCGTTCTGGGATTCGAAGTAGCCGACCAGGCTGTTGATGTTCATGGAAAAGAGGAGAGAGGCGCCCACCAGCAGCAGACAGGCCACCAAAACGCCGATGGCGGCGACTGAAATGGCGCGGTTCTGCCGCAGGTTGCGGAAGCCCTCCTTGATTAAGTATCCAAAACTACTGCCGCGCACGTTTGCCTCCAATCTTGCCATCCGCCACAACCCGGCCGCGGTCGATGACAACGGTGCGGTGCCGGAACCGGCTGACCAGCTCGTGCTCATGGGTAACCATGATGACGGTAGTGCCGCATTTGTTGATTTCGCTGAGCAGCTCGACGATTTCGAAGGACATCGCCGGATCGATGTTGCCGGTCGGTTCGTCCGCGATGATCATCGAGGGGTTGTTGACGAGCGCCCGCGCGAGGGCGACCCGCTGCTGTTCGCCGCCTGAAAGCTGCTCGGGGAAACGCTTGGCCTTGGGGAGCAGCCCCACAAGGTCGAGAACGTAGGGAACGCGGCGCTTGATCTCCTTGGTGGACACATTGGTCACCCGGAGCGCAAACGCCACGTTTTCAAACACATTCATCTGGGGGATCAGGCGGAAGTCCTGAAAGACGACCCCGATGCTCCGCCGGAAATAGGGAATCCGGCGGCGGGTAAGCCTCCCGAGGTCGACGCCGTCAACCAGAACCTTTCCGCCGGTCGGCTCTTCCTCGCGGAGCAGGAGCTTGAGCAGGGTGCTTTTCCCCGCGCCCGAGGAACCGACGATAAAGACGAATTCCCCGTCCTCAACGGTCAGACTGACGTCGTCGAGTGCCAGCGGCCCCTTGCCGTAGGACTTAGACACGTTGACCAGTTCTACCATTTGCCTTTGATACTCCATTTCTATCTGTGCCCCGCCCGGGGCGGTCAAAACGCCGGGATCAGTACTTGACGGGATTTGCGCTTAAATATTTCTTGACCATCAGCGCAACCTTAAACACAATGGCATGGTCAAACTCGCGCAGGTCCAGCCCGGTGAGCTTCTTGATCTTCTCAAGCCGGTAGACCAGCGTGTTGCGGTGGACAAAGAGCTTCCTCGAGGTCTCGGAGACATTGAGGTTGTTCTCAAAAAATTTCTGGATGGTGAAGAGGGTTTCCTTGTCAAGGCTGTCGATCGAGCCCTTGATAAAGACCTCCCGCAGGAACATCTCGCAGAGGGTGGTCGGAAGCTGGTAGATCAGCCGCGCGATGCCGAGGTTGTCATACCGCACGATGGCCTTTTCGGTATCGAACACCTTGCCGACCTCGAGAGAAACCTGCGCCTCCTTGAAGGAGCGGGCGAGGTCCTTGACCCCAACCGCCACGGTGCCGATTCCGACCGTCACGCGGGTATAGAATTCCCCGGCGAGGGTATCGACGATCGAGCGGGCGAGCTTTTCAAGATCCTTGGCCTCGATGCCGGGCTTGATCTCCTTGACAATGACGATATCGCTTTCGGCAATGTTGAAGACAAAGTCCTTCTGCTTGTCCGGAAAGAGATTCTGAATCACGTCGAAGGCCGAAACGCCGGAGGTCGAGACGATCCGGACCAGAAAAACGACCCGCGAGACGTCGGTGTTGAAGTGAAGCTCCCGTGCCTTGATGTAGACATCCCCGGGCAGAATGTTGTCGAGGATCACGTTTTTGATGAAATTGCCACGGTCATACTTCTCGTCGTAATACTGCTTGATGCCCGCGATGGAAACGGTGAGGATTCCGGCATAACGCCCGGCCATCTCATCGGCGCCTTCCACAAAGACTGCGAACTCGGGGTGGCGTCCGGTTCCAAACGGCTTGTAGGTATAGCCGTCCCGCACAAAGGTACGGCCCTCGGCCAGGTCGATCGAGAGGTATTCCCTCGAGGTATCCAGCTTGGAAAGGTCGGAGCAGGCGACAACATGCGCGGTGTCATCGATCACGCCGATTACCCGGTCGATCGAGTCGTGCATTTGGTGGATGATGCCTTGAAACAGTCGGTTCGACATACAAATCCCCTCTCAATTGTCAAGAATAACAGAGCACACACTTTGTTAGTATTCATTTTACATAAAACGTTCCACATTTGCAACATAAAAATGAATTTTTCACCAAAATAATTGTGGAAATTATTAGCGGCCGCATTGCAGAGCCATTTTGAAAAGAAAGAGAAGCTGCAAAAAGCCCATGACGTCCCGCTTCGCGGCGCTTTTTTCGATGAAAAATCGTCGATTTGACCAATTTATCTTCCGGGGTGATACGGGACGGAGCGCGCCGCGGCTTTACATTTTTTCCGTCATGTGGTGTAATGAAACAAAAACGATGGAGGCGGCGGCAATGTATTATTCGTCTGCTGAATGTGAGGAAAAGGCGCTGCTTGACGCGGCGTTCGCGCTCTGCGCGGCGGCCCGGACGGCACCGAAGGGAAGAGGGCGGGACTTTATCCTGACGGCGGTGGTCACGGGGGAGGAAAAGGAGGCGCTTGCCCGGGCGACCGAGCGCCTGGGAGAGCGGTACGACGCGCCGATCTTCCTGCGGGACGGCGGAAGCATCCGCAAAAGCGGAGCGGTTGTGCTGATCGGAGTCGCACGAAACCGGCGCGGCCAGAAGCACTGCGGCATGTGCGGCCGCGAGGATTGCGCGGCGGCCGAAAAGGCGGGCTGCCGCTGTGCCTTCAACGACCTTGACCTCGGGGTGGCCAGCGGCTCGGCGGCCGCTCTGGCCGCCGACCTGCGGATCGACAACCGCATCATGTATACCGGGGGCCTCGGAGCGATGGAGCTTGGGCTGCTGGGGGAGGGCGCCGAAAACATCATGGCGCTGCCGCTCTCGGTCGGCGGCAAGAACATCTTTTTTGACCGCGCGGCGAAATAGCCGGAAAAATGCGGCCCCAACAGCGCCGAAGGTTGTTTTTTCCCCGTTTCGGTGTTATACTTTAACCTGTATGTCAAATCCACAATTTACGGAGGAACCTGGAATGAAGAAAAAAACATTCTATATTACAACGCCGATCTACTACCCGTCGGACAAGCTGCACATCGGCCACAGCTACTGCACCGTGGCGACCGATGTGATGGCCCGCTATAAGCGAATGCGTGGATTTGACGTTATGTTCCTGACCGGCACCGATGAGCACGGCCTGAAGATCGAGCAGAAGGCCGCCGCCGCGGGGGTGACGCCGCAGGAGTATGTCGATAAGGTCGTTTCCGGCATCAAGGAGCTTTGGCAGCTCATGAACATCTCCAATGACCGGTTTATCCGCACGACCGACGATTACCACATTGAGAGCATCCAGAAGATTTTTAAGACGCTCTATGACAAGGGCGAGATCTACAAGGGTTCCTACAAGGGCAAGTACTGCACCCCCTGTGAGTCGTTTTGGACCGAGACGCAGCTCGTCGACGGCAAATGCCCCGACTGCGGGCGCGAGGTGCAGGACGCCGAGGAGGAGGCGTATTTCTTCCGCCTGTCGAAGTACGCCGACCGCCTGATGCACTACTATTACGAGGAGAATCCGACCTTCATCGAGCCGGAAAGCCGCCTCAACGAGATGGTCAACAATTTCATCAAGCCCGGCCTGGAGGACCTCTGCGTGTCGCGCACCTCCTTCACATGGGGAATCCCGGTCACCTTCGACCCCAAGCATATCGTGTATGTCTGGGTGGACGCGCTCTCGAACTATATCACCGCGCTTGGCTACGGCAACGAGAAGTATCACGACTTTGAAAAATACTGGCCCGCCGACGTTCATTTTGTCGGCAAGGAGATCACCCGCTTTCACACCATCATCTGGCCCGCCATGCTGATGGCCCTCGACCTGCCGCTGCCCAAAAAGGTGTTCGGACATGGATGGCTGCTGCTTGAGGGCGGCAAGATGTCCAAATCGAAGGGCAACGTCGTCGATCCGGTCATCCTCTGCGAGCGGTACGGCGTCGACGCCATCCGCTATTTCCTGCTGCGGGAGTTCCCCTTCGGCTCGGACGGCGTCTTTTCCAACGAGGCGCTGATCAACCGCATCAACTCCGATCTCGCCAATGACCTGGGCAACCTCGTTTCCCGCACCCTCTCGATGGCGGAGCAGTATTTCGGGCAGATCATCCCGCAGGACCGCCGCTTTGAATCCCCCGACGAGCAGCTGATCGCGATGCTCGACGAGGTGCGGGAGAACTACGCCTCTCTGATGGAGACCTTTACCTTCCAGTCGGCGCTCGCCGAGATTTTCAAGGTCATCGCCCGCGCCAACAAATATATCGATGAAACGACCCCCTGGGTGCTGGGGAAGAATCCCGCCGAGAGCGACCGCCTTGCCGCCGTCATCTACAACCTCTGTGAGACGATCCGCATCTGCGCGAGCCTGCTGGCCCCCTTTATGCCGAACACCTGCGTGAAGATCTTCAGCCAGCTCGGCTGCCTCGAGTATGAGCACGGCTACGATAAGGCGATCTACTACGCCAATACCAGCTACTGCATCCACAAAAAGGAGAATCTCTTCCCCCGCATCGACGCCAAGAAGGAGCTTGCCCTGCTCGCCGCCGAGGAGGAAAAGCACCGCGCCGAGGCTGCCGGCAAGCTGGAAAAGGAAGCAAAAAAAGCCGGCGGAGAAGCTGCCAAAGTCCCGGAGGAGCCGAAGCCCGAGGGGATCGTCACCATTGACCACTTCATGGAAGTGAAGCTCGTGGTGGCCAAGGTCACCGCCTGCGAGCCGGTGCCGAAGGCCGACAAGCTGCTGCGCCTCGAGCTGGACGACGGCTCGGGCAAGCCGAGACAGGTTGTCTCGGGCATCCACGCGTGGTACGAGCCGGAGGACCTCGTCGGCCGGAAGATCGTCGTTGTTGCAAACCTCAAGCCCGCCAAGCTGCGCGGGGTGGTCAGCGAGGGGATGATTCTGGCGGCCGATGTCGGCGAGGATGCAAAGGTTCTCTTCATCGACGACGCCGTTCCGGTGGGCTCGAGGATCCGCTGATGGCCTTCTATTTTGATTCCCACGCCCACTATGATGACAACCGCTTCGACGCCGACCGTGAAGCGGTGATTGCCGCCCTGCGGGAAGCCGGGGTGCGGGCGGTGATGAATTCCGCGAGCGATCTGGAATCGAGCCGCGCCGCGCTGGCGCTGGCGAAGCGCTACCCCTTCTTCCGCGCCTCGGCGGGGGTCCATCCCCACGAGGCCAAGACCCTCGACGCCGCGGCGCTCGGGGAGATCGCCCGTCTCTGCCGGGAGCCTGAGGTCGTCGCCCTCGGGGAGATCGGGCTGGATTATTACTACGACCGTTCCGAGCGGGAGGTGCAGCGCGAAGCGTTTCGCCGTCAGCTCGCTCTGGCCCGCGAGCTGGACCTTCCGGTGGTCATCCACAGCAGGGACGCGGCGCAGGATACCCTCGAAATCGTGCGCGAATACCGGCCGCGCGGCGTCGTCCACTGCTTCTCCTATTCGGCCGAACAGGCGCGGGAGTATGCGGAGCTGGGCATGTACCTCGGTTTCACCGGGGTGGTGACCTTCCCGAACGCGAAAAAGCCGCTGGAAGCCGCCGCGGCAGTGCCGCTCGACCGGATTCTGATCGAAACCGACTGCCCTTATCTCGCACCGGTGCCCTATCGCGGCAGGCGCTGTGATTCGACGATGCTGCACGCCACCGCGGACGCGCTGGCCGCCGCGAAGGGAATTTCCCGGGACGTGCTGCTGCGGGCGGCGTGGGAGAACGCCATACGGGTTTACGAAATTACCGGCTGGCAGGAAGAATAAAACAGAAAATGTCCTGCGCACCATCAAGGGGCGCGGGACATTTTTGAAGGGAGGGCCGTCATGGAATATATTCCCGCCAAAACGATCCTCTCGGGATGGAGGCCGGGAAGCGACTGGTTTGGCATCAATTACAACATGAACCTTTACCGGGGCTGCTGCCACGGCTGCATCTACTGCGACAGCCGCAGCGACTGCTACGGCAACGACCGGTTTGACACGGTGCGGGCCAAGGAAAATGCGCTGTTTCTCCTGCGGGGGGAGCTGCGCCGCAAGGTAAAAACCGGGGTGGTGGGCACCGGAGCGATGAGCGACCCCTATAACCCCTTCGAGCGGGAGCTGATGCTCACCCGCCACGCACTCGAGCTGCTGGCGGCCTACGGCTTCGGCGCGGCAATCGCCACCAAGAGCGAGCTGATTGAACGGGATATCGATGTCCTTCAGGAGGTTGCGCAGGCGGCCCCGGTGCTCTGCAAAGTGACGGTCACGACGGCGGATGACGCGCTCTGCCGGAAAATTGAGCCGCATGTATCGGTTTCCTCCCGGCGTTTTGAGGCGGTGGCGCGGCTTTCGCAGGCGGGAATCTTCACCGGACTGCTGATGATGCCGGTGCTGCCCTTCCTTGAGGATTCACCGGAAAATATCCTCGGCATTGTGCGGCGTGCGAAGGAGGCCGGGGCGCGGTTTATTTACCCGGCCCTCGGCATGACGCTGCGGCAAAATCAGCGGGACTGGTACTTTGAGAAACTCGAGGCGCTTTTTCCAGGGGAAAATCTGGCCGAGCGGTACAGGCGCCGGTACGGCGGCTCCTATGAATGCCGCTGTCCCGGCCTCCCGGCGCTTTGGAAGCTCTTTTCAGAGGAATGCAACCGCTTGGGAATTCTTTATCAGATGAAGGATATTGTCCGGGCGAGCCGGGCGGGATATGCGGCGGAACAGACCAGCCTGTTTTGACAAGGAAAGGGTGGAAAAGATGATCGAACTGCCGGAGGGGATCGTTCTTGCCGGGCAGTGCCGCGCGGCGCTGTCGGGGAAAACGGTAAAAGAGGTTCTGCCGCCCTCCGCGCCGCATAAGTTTTGCTGGTTCCGGGGCGATCCGGCAGATTACCATGCGGCGCTGGCGGAGAGAACCGTGGAGGGCGCCGAGAGCTTCGGCATTTATGTTGAGCTGTCCTTTTCGGGCGGAGTCCGGCTCTGCGTCAATGACGGGGTGAATCTCCGCCTGCTCGCCCCCGGGAAACCGGCGCCGGCCAGATACCAGCTGTTGATCCGCTTTACCGATGCGAGCGCGCTTGTTTTCACAGTGGCGATGTACGGCGGCATCATCTGCCACCGGGGCGATTATGACAACGAGTATTACCGCAAAAGCCGGCAGAGCCTTTCCCCGCTCGATCCGGCTTACGGCCGGGCCTGCTTTGAGCGGATTTTCGAGGGGGAGAAGCCGGGCCTGAGCGCCAAGGCGCTGCTCGCCTCCGGCCAGCGGATTCCGGGGCTGGGCAATGGAGTGCTGCAGGATATCCTTTGGACGGCGGGGGTGCACCCGAAGCGCAGGATTGGGACCCTCGGCGAGCCGGAACACGCGGCCCTCTTTGCCGCGGTCAGGACGGTGCTTGCGGAGATGGCGGCGCAAGGCGGCAGGGAGACCGAGCGGGATCTCTTCGGAAATCCCGGCGGCTACCGGGGAACGCTCTCAAAAAACACCCTTGGGTCCGGGTGCCCGCGCTGCGGCGGGCCGATTGTCAAAGAAATCTATCTCGGCGGCGCGGTCTACTTTTGCCCGGTCTGTCAGCCGCTGAAGTGAGGGGCAGGAAGAAATATGATTCGCACCTTTCAGCCGAACGATCTGGAGCGGGTAATGGAGCTTTGGCTTTCCGCGAACGGGCAGGCGCACGATTTTATCCCCCACAGCCACTGGGAGGAATATTTTGATGCGGTAGAAGCCCTGCTCCCGCAGGCGTCGGTGTTCGTCTGGGAAACCAACGGGCGGATTCTGGGATTCCTCGGCCTGAACGGCAGAACGGTCGAGGGGCTTTTTGTGGATGCGTCCGCGCGCTCAAGGGGAATCGGGAAAGCGCTGCTCGACCATGCCAAGCAGGAATGCGGCGCGCTGACCCTGAGGGCATATCAAAAGAACGAGGGCGCCGTCCGCTTTTACCGGCGGGAGGGATTTTTGATTCAGGGCCGTCAGACCGACCGGGAGACCGGCGAGACGGAGCTGATTCTGTGCTGGGAGCAGCGGCGGAATGCAGTGCCATAACCGGCAGTTCCAATGTTGTCAGCACCTTTTTCGGCAGGCGCTGGGACGCATTGGGAATTTATTTTCCCGCGCCGCCCGCCCCAACGTCCGTAAACGGGCCGCTTTTTTGCCGGAAAGGCCCTTGCCGGTTTTTAGGGCATGTTTGTTCGCCCCGCCCCGCAGATGCTTGGAACGAAAGCTTGTGACGCGGGTTTCCCCCGCGGCGGAGCCGAGGGCTTTCAGAGTGCAAAGGGCGCGTCGCAAAAGATTGTCCGCCCCTGCGTACTCCATTTCTCCGATGCCCGGAGCGAAAGCTTGTGACGCGGGTTTCCCCCGCGGCGGAGCCGAGGGCTTTCAGAGTGCAAAGGGCGCGCCGCAAAAGATTGTCCGCCCCTGCGTACTCCGCTTCTCTGATGCCCGGAGCGAAAGTTTGTGGCGCGGGCTTCCCGCGGCGGAGCCAAAGACCTCCGAACACAAGAAAAGCCTCCCGCGCAGGAGAAAATTCCTGCGCGGGAGGCTCTGCGCTTTTTTGCGGCGTCCGGCCTCAGCGGTCCCATTTGTCGCAGAGCGAATCAATCTGCGAGGCAAAGCGGGCGAGATCCTTGTTTGTGCCGCCCTTGTTGTGCTCGATGACGGTGAGCAGGCGCTTTCCGGCGGCCAGCAGGCGCTCAAAGGTGCTTTGTGCACGGCGGGCGGCATAATCCTTCTTGATCGGCACCGGCCCCTTGGCGACAAGGCAGACGTTGGTGGCCAGATCAAAGCTGCTGCCCGAATAGGGGGCGACGGCAGAAAATCCCCGCGAGGTCAGCTCGGCGGTAAAGGCTTCGCAGACCGCGTCATCGCCATGCACCACAAAGACCCGCTGCGGTTTGGGAGAAAAATGCCCGATCCAGGTCAGCAGACCTTCCTTGTCGGCATGGCCGCTGACTCCGGCGAGACGGGCAATCTCCGCCTTGACCTCGATTGCTTCTCCGAAGAGCTTGACCGTCTCGGCTCCTTCGAGAATCTGACGTCCCAGGCTGCCGACCGCCTGATAGCCGACAAAGAGGATCGTGCTCTCCCTGCGCCAAAGGTTGTGTTTGAGATGGTGCTTGATCCGGCCCGCGTCGCACATGCCGCTGGCGGAAAGGATCACCTTGGAGGAGGCGTCAAAGTTGATCGCCTTTGATTCCTCGGCGGAAACCGAAACCTTGAGTCCGGCAAAGCTGATCGGGTTGATTCCCTTCTGGATCAGCGCGCGGGTTTCGTCGTCGTAGCACTCGGCTCCGTTTTCGCGGAAGATGTTGGTGGCCTCAACGGCGAGCGGGCTGTCCACATAAACCGAGAAATCGTGGCCGGTTACCAGCCGTTCCTCCTTGATCTGCCGCAGGAAATAGAGCATCTCCTGCGTGCGGCCCACCGCGAAGGACGGGATGACGACATTGCCGCCCCGGTCAAAGGTGCGCTGCATGATCTGGGAAAGCTCGCTGATGTAGTCGGGGCGCGGACCGTGGCTGCGGTCGCCGTAGGTTGATTCCATCACCACATAGTCGGCGTCCGCGATATACTGCGGATCGCGGATGATCGGCTGATGCAGGTTGCCGATATCCCCCGAAAAAACGACTTTTTTGGTGACGTCTCCCTCGGTGACCCAGATCTCAATCGAAGCGGAGCCGAGCAGGTGCCCGACGTCGGTGAACCGCACCTCAACGCCCTCGCAGAGGGCGAATTTCTGATCGTAAAAATGGGGGACAAAGAGGCCGATGGCAGCAACGGCGTCGTCCATCGTATAGATCGGGACATACGGCTCGCGCCCGGCGCGCTGCGCCTTGCGGTTGCGCCATTCGGCTTCAAATTCCTGAATATGCGCCGAGTCGCGCAGCATGACGCTGCACAGGTCGGCGGTCGCGTCGGTCGAGTGGATTTCGCCCGAGAAGCCGTTCTTGCAGAGCAGCGGCAGCATTCCCGAGTGGTCGATGTGGGCGTGGGTCAGCAGAACATAATCCACCTCGCCCGCCGCGACGGGAATTTCCTGGTTCTCAAAGTAATTGGGTCCCTGCTCCATGCCGCAGTCGATGACAATCTTTTTCCCGCAGGCGGTCAGATAAAAGCAGCTCCCCGTTACCTCGTGGGTTGCGCCCAGAAAGGTCAGTTGCATCCGATTTCCTCCTTTGAAGCGATACCGCGCATCGTTGATTTAAATTCATTATACACGAATTGCACCGAAAATGGCAGTCCTTCGACAGAAAATTTTATCTTTTTTCACAATTTACCGTCATGGCTCCGAATGGAAATCATTTTTCGGTACCTTGACGGGAACGTATGTTTTGAGTACAATGAAAAAAACACCCTCCCGCGGGCGGGAGGAATCAGAGAGGAGGCGGCCGCCATCGACCGGGTGATTCTGCATTGTGACTGCAACAGCTTCTACGCATCGGTCGAGACGGTGCTCAACCCCAGACTTTCCGCCGGGCCGATGGCGGTCTGCGGAGACCCCAAAAGCCGGCACGGCATCATCCTCGCCAAGAATGAGGCGGCAAAGAAATACGGTGTGCAGACCGCCGAAACAATCTGGCAGGCCCAGCGCAAATGCCCCGGACTCAAGCTGGTGGCCCCCCACCGGGACGCTTATGCCGAGTATTCCCGGCGGGTCAACGCCATCTACCAGCGCTGCACCGATCAGGTTGAGCCGTTCGGCATCGACGAATCGTGGCTCGACGTGACCGGATCGCAGCGGCTCTTCGGAACGGGAAAGGAGATCGCGGACCGGCTGCGGGAGGAGGTCCGGCGGGAAACCGGACTGACCATCTCGGTGGGAGTCTCCTTCAACAAGATCTTTGCCAAGCTTGGCTCCGATTACAAAAAACCGGATGCGACCACCGTCATCTCGCGGGAAAACTGGCGGGACATGCTCTTTCCGCTGCCTGTCACCGCGATGCTCTATGTTGGAGAAGCGGTGCGGCGGGAGCTGTCGGGACTTTATATCTCCACCATCGGACAGCTCGCCGCCGCCGACCCGGCCCAGCTTTCCGCCCGGCTGGGCAAGCATGGGCGGCAGCTCCACGACTATGCCAACGGACTGGATGACAGCCCGGTGAGGCGGGCCGACGCCCCGCGGGAGATCAAATCGGTCGGCAACGGGATGACCTTCCGCCGGGATCTCTCAGGGGAGCGCGAACTGCGCACCGGCATCGCGGTGCTTTCGGATGAGGTGGCGGGCAGACTGCGGCGCTACGGGCTCTGCGCCGCCACGATTCAGCTTCAAATCAAGGATACCCGCCTGCGGGTCATTTCGCGGCAGCGGCCGCTGCCGCGCCCGACGGCTCTGGCAAGCGAGCTGTCCGGCGCGGCGATGGAGTTGGCCCGCGCCAGCTGGGACATGGCCCTTCCGGTGCGGATGCTCACCGTTACCGCCTGCAATCTGGTGGAGGCCTCGCTGGCATCGGAGCAGCTTTCGCTTTTTGATGAGAGCGACCCGGCCGGACGCGGACGCAGGCTCAATCTGGAACGGACGGTCGATTCCCTGCGCGGCAGATTTGGGCGCGGAATCATCGCCCCCGGCTCGGTGGTGAACAATGAGCTGATGGGATATTCGCAGGAGGAAGAGGAGTGAGTCCGGCGATGGAATCGGGAGGCGGCCGCGGAAGATGCATTCTGCGGCCGCCTCCCGATTTGAAACGGCGGAATGGATTTTTGATATCGCTTGAGCGGGCAGAAGCACCGCCCTGCTGGTGTGGAAAAGTCTTTCGCTTCAGGCAGCGGGCGGAGCAGGTTGACAGGCGGCCGTCCTCCGCTCAGGCGTGCCGCTCACCGGGCGAACGCCGGCGGATGGAAAACAAAGGGGCGGCCCGGCCGCCCCTTTTAGCATGTGTCCCTGCCGGCCTGCCGGTATCGGGCCTGACAAGAACCTTCTCAGGCCTTCGGTTCGGCCGAAAGCCGCGGCGATGGAACAGACGTCCGGCGTTACAGCCCCTCGGCGGCGTCGAGCGTTTCGCGGATCACGTCGATCGGCTCATCCTTTTCCCGCAGCCGGACCGAGAGGTAGGGCCTGGCTCCGGCGCTGAACAGCACCCGCCCTTTGAGGGCCGAAGCGACGGTCACCGCAAGGGTGGGGTCGATATGCTCAAAATAGAAGAGAAGCTGTTCGTTGCGCTGGTTGATCTCCCGGATTCCGAGCGCGGCGGCGCGGTTGCGCACCAGCGCCACATCGATCAGTCCGCCCACGGCGGCGGGAGGCTCTCCAAAGCGGTCGATCAGCTCGTCGAGCAGGTCGGAGGAATCCTCCTCGTTCTGCACCGCCGCAATTTTCTTATAGATGTCCAGACGCAGGGCAAGGCTTTCGATATAATCCTCCGGGATGTGGGCGGCCACCTGAATGTCCACCTGACATTCGGCGCTGCGCTGGATCGGCTCGCCCTTCGATTCGGCCACCGCCTCGGAGAGCAGCCGCAGGTACATCTCATAGCCGACCGCCTCCATATGCCCATGCTGCTGGGCGCCGAGCACGCTGCCCGCTCCCCGAATCTCCATATCCCGCATCGCAATGCGGAAGCCCGAGCCGAAGGAGGTGAATTCCTTGATGGCGTTGAGCCGTTTCTGGGCGATTTCGGTCAGTGCCTTCATCGGGCGGAAGGTCAGGTAGGCGAAGGCGCGCCGCGTCGAGCGGCCGACCCGTCCCCGCAGCTGATAGAGCTGTGAGAGGCCCATGCGGTCGGCGTCCTCGATGATGAGGGTGTTGCAGTTGGGCACGTCCACCCCCGTTTCAATGATGGTGGTGCAGACGAGAATGTCGATCTCCTGATCGACCAGCCCCTGCCAGATGCGGGAGAGCTGCTCCTCGGTCATCTTGCCGTGGGCGACGGCGATCCGCGCGTCGGGCAGGAATTCGCGCAGCTTGCCCGCGCAGCCGTCGATCGACTCCACCCGGTTGTGCAGGTAAAACGCCTGTCCGCCCCGGCGCAGCTCACGGCGCAGCGCCTCGGCAAGGATGCCCCAGTCGTGCTCGATGACGTAGGTCTGGACGGGATGCCGGTCCTGGGGAGCTTCCTCAATGATCGACATGTCCCGGATGCCGCTCATCGCCATCGAGAGGGTTCGGGGAATCGGGGTGGCCGAAAGGGTGAGCACATCGACCGACTCGCGCAGCTCCTTGAAGCGTTCCTTGTGGGCGACGCCGAAACGCTGCTCCTCATCGATGATGCAGAGACCGAGATCCCTGTACGCGACGTCCTTCTGCAAAAGGCGGTGGGTGCCGATGACGATGTCGATTTCCCCGCGCTCCAGTCCCCGGATGATTTCGGCCTGCTGCTTCGGGGTGCGGAAACGGGAGAGCAGCTCCACCTTGATCGGGAAGCCCTCCAGCCGGTGGGTGAAGGTCTGGAAGTGCTGCCACGCGAGGATGGTGGTCGGCACCAGCACCGCGCACTGCTTGGAATCGTTGACGCATTTGAAAGCGGCGCGCAGGGCGACCTCGGTTTTTCCGAAGCCGACGTCCCCGCAGAGCAGCCGGTCCATCGGGCGGGTGGATTCCATGTCCGCCTTGATCTCGGCGATGCAGCGGAGCTGGTCGTCAGTCTCCTCATAGGGGAAGCGCAGCTCAAAGTCCCGCTGCCAGTCGGTGTCGGGGGAAAAACGGAAGCCGACGGCGTGCAGGCGCTTCTTATAAAGGGCGGTCAGCTCCTGCGCCATGTCGGCAACCGCCGCGCGCACCCGCGAGCGGGTTTTCTGCCACTCGGCCGAGCCGAGCTTCGAGAGCCGGACCGTTCCATCCTCCGACTTGCCGATATACTTGCTGACAAGATCCAGCTGGGTGACCGGCACGAAGAGGGTGTCGGTTCCCTGATAATGAATCTTGATATAGTCCTTCGGAATCCCGAGCACCTCGCGCTTGACGATCCCCTCAAAAACGCCGATGCCATGCGCCGCGTGCACCACATAGTCTCCGCGGTTCAAATCCGAGAGGGAGCGGATTGCGTCGGTGGCGCGCCGCTTTTTGAGCTTGCGGGCAGGGGCCGCGGCGCGGGCGTGGCCGATCACGACGGCCTTCGCGGCCGGATATTCGAAGCCCGCCGAGAGGGTCAGATCGGTGACCTGCACCCCCTCCTCAAAGGTGGGGCTTTCGGCGTAGCGGGCGGGGATTCCCTCGGCGGCAAGATCGCTGAGCAGCGCATCGCAGCCGCGCTTGGTCGGCAGCAGCACCGTCACGGAGGCGCCGTTGTGCAGGTAGGGCCGGATATCCTCTAGCAGCGCCGCCAGCTCGCCTCCCCAAGGGGCGAGAGCAAGGGCCTGCACGCTGGCGAGTCCGCGGAGCCGCAGGTCGGGAATGGTGCGGGCAAAGGTGTCGAGCACCGCGCTGCGCCGGTCGGCCGTTTCGCAGAGCAGGTCGTCGAAGGAACCGATCCAGCGGTCGCAACCCGGGAAGGCGATTCCCGACTCAAACAGCCCGGCGGCTTCCTCGGCGAAAAGAGTTCCGGCGGCGGCAAGGCTTTCGCGGCAGGCGGCCGGATCGGAGAGAAAGAGCAGCCCGTTTTCCGCGAGGTGGTCGAGCAGGGTATAGGGCCTGCCGTAGAGGACCGGCAGCAGCCGGTCGAGTGAACCGGGAGAAAGCCCCGCTTCGGCGTCGTCGGCCATCCGCGCGAGATTGACCCGCGCCGGACTCTTTGGGGAAAGAGAGTCAAAAAGCTTCCGGCAGAAGGGCGCGAGCCCCTCTCCGGGGGGAAGGGCCTCCCGCGCGGGGGTGATCATCACTTCGTCGGCAAAGTCGCCCCGCCGCTGGGTGTCGGGGGAGAAGCAGGTGATCGAGTCAATCTCGTCCCCCCAGAACTCTACCCGCACCGGCTCCGGCGCGGCGGGGGAGAAGAAATCGACGATGCCGCCGCGGGTGGCAAAGGTGCAGGTGCCCTCCACCTGTTCGCAGCGGGTGTAGCCGGCCGTTACAAGCAGCGAGACCAGCCCCTCCGGTCCCCCGTTGAAGCTGCCCTTCAAAAGGGCGCTGCGCTCCCGCAGGGCCTCGGGGCTGATGGTGTACTGCATCGCGGCCTCGGCCGAAGCGACGACAAACGGCCTTGCGTGGCGCAGCGCCTCGAGGCACCCGAGCCGCGCGAACTCGTACTCCCCGCTCGCGGCCTCGGCCGAATGCAGCATGATCTCCTTCGAGGGAAAGAGCAGCACCTGCCGCTCCGGCAGCAGGGCGGAAAGATCCTCAAAGAGCCGGACGGCGGAGGGATCGTCAGGAGCGACCAGCACCGCCGGGACGGCGAGGCTTTCATAGAGACCCGCCGCAAAGTGGGCCTTGTGGATCTGGGAAAGCCCGACACAGCCGAAGGGGGACTGTCCCTGCGACACCCCCCTGAGCAGCTCGTTAAATTGTGGGATTTTCGATAAAACTTCGCCTAGCTTCATGCTCCGTTATACCTGTTCATCGCCTCATCGAGCCTGCCCGCGACGAGCAGCGGCACGATCCCGCCGCATTTGTCGATGGCCTGCTCGATCAGTTTGCGGTCGCCGGCGTCCGGTACCCCGAGTACCCAGTCGGCCATGTCATAGTCGGGATGCGGCTTTTCGCCCACTCCGATTTTAATCCGGGGGAAGGTGTTCTTCCCGGTCAGATAGATGATGTTTTTCAGTCCGTTGTGTCCGCCGTCCGAGCCCTTCTGGCGGATGCGAAGCCTGCCCGGAGCCAGCGACACGTCGTCGTGGATGACGATGACCCGTTCCACCGGCACTTTGTAGAAGTTCATCGCCTCCACCACCGCCTGCCCGGAAAGGTTCATGAAGGTGGCGGGCTTGAGAAAGAGCACCCGGCGTCCTTCGATCATTGCCTCGCCGGTCAGGCTTTGGAAGCGGAGCCGGTCGATCCGGAAGCCCAGCTTCCCGGCCATCCGGTCAAGCGTAAGAAAGCCCACATTGTGCCGGGTGTTCTCGTATTTGGCGCCGGGGTTCCCCAGCCCAGCGACGATCCATTCGACCGGCCCGGCCGGGGCGGGGGCGCGGTCCTGCGCGATCTGCTTAAAAAGGGTAAAGAGGTCAGCCATAACCATTTCCTTTTCCACCCGTCAGGATACGCCCCGGCGGGGTAAAGATTTTGTAAAAACAGGGGGGCTGCCGCATTTTGCGGCAGCCCGTGAAGAGATTGTTCCGAATCAGCCGAGCAGCGGGGAAACCGAGCGGTCGGAATAGATGCGGTTGATCGCTTCGGCAAAGACGGAGGCGACGCTCAGCTCCTTGAGCTTGCCGGAGGCGGTGTTGTGCCGCTGGGGAATGGTGTCGAGGAAGACGACCTCCTTGAGCACGCTTTCCTCAATGCGGTCGAGAGCGGGGCCGGAAAGGACGCCGTGGGTGGCGCAGGCAAAGACCTGCCTCGCGCCGCCCTTGGTGACGAGGGCGTTGGCGCCGTTGCAGAGGGTGCCGGCAGTGTCCACCATATCGTCGACAAGGATGCAGGTCTTGTCCCGCACGTCGCCGATAATGTTCATGACCTCCGAGACGTTGGCGGTCGGGCGGCGCTTATCGATGATGGCAAGCGAGGCGTCGACCCGCTCGGCAAATTTTCTCGCGCGGGTGACCGAGCCGAGGTCGGGGGAGACGACGACGATCTCGTCATGGGGGGTGTTCTTGAACTTATCGGCATAGTGGTTGGCGAGAATCGGCACGCCGAGCAGATGGTCCACCGGAATGTTGAAAAAGCCCTGAATCTGTGCCGCGTGCAGGTCCATTGTCAGAACCCGGTCGGCGCCGGCGGTGGTCAGCAGGTCCGCGACCAGCTTGGCCGAGATCGGATCGCGGGCCTTGGCCTTGCGGTCCTGGCGGGCATAGCCGAAGTAGGGCATCACCGCGGTGATGCGGCCGGCCGAGGCGCGCTTGAAGCCGTCGATGGAGATCAGCAGCTCCATCAGGTTGTTGTTGACCGGCTGGCAGGTCGATTGGACGACGAAAACGTCCGAGCCGCGGACCGATTCGTTGATCGACAGGGCGATTTCCCCGTCGGAGAAGGTCTTGACCTGCATATCGCCGAGCGGAAGCCCAAGCGCGCGGGCGATCTGTTCGGCGAACGGCCGGTTGGCGTTGCAGCTGAAGATTTTGATGTCCTTGCCGTGGATATTCATGATAAAACCTCTCCCTCATTGTTCCCCATGAAATGTTTGATGATCCTGCTATTGCGACCGGGCGGACCCGGTTGGTCCCTATTTGATTTTACCCTTCGCCCATCCGGCGAGCTGGCGCTGCCGGACCCGCCCGATGGCGAGCGCGTCGGGGCGGACATCCTCGGTCACGGTGGTGGCGGCGGCGACATAGGCCCCTTCGCCGACGGTGACCGGCGCGACGAGATTGGTGTTGCAGCCGATGAAGGCGTGGTCCCCGACGGTGGTGCGGTATTTGTGCAGCCCGTCGTAGTTGACGGTGACGACTCCGCAGCCGACGTTGATCCGGGCGCCGAAGTCGCTGTCGCCGATATAGGTCAGATGGGCGAAGGAGGTCTTCTCCCCCACCGTTGAGTTCTTGACCTCGACAAAGTTGCCGATTTTGACCGCGTCCGCGATGACACAGTCGGGACGGAGCTGGGCAAACGGCCCGATGCGCACCCCTGCCCCAACCCGGCTTTCGGTGAGCTTGGAGGAATCGATGATGCAGCGGTCCCCGATTTCGCAGTCGGTGATCTGGGTGTTGGGACCGATCACACAGCCCTCTCCGATGGTGACCCGCCCGAGAATCAGGCATCCGGGCAGAATTTTGGTGTCCCGGCCGATGACGGCGTCGGGGCCGATCATCACCCCGTCGGAGATCGGAATATCCACCCCTTCGCTGTAAAGGCGGTCCAGAATCATCTCGCGGGCAATGCGGTTGAGGGCGGCAAGCCCCTTGCGGTCGTTCGCGCCGAGCGCGGCGCGCGCGTCAGGGCAGACGAAAGCTCCCGCTTTTCCAGAAAGGGAGGGGGCCAGCCCGACCAGATCGGTCAGATAATATTCCCCCTGCGCGTTTTTATCCTGCAACAGCGGCAGCGAAGCAATCAGATATTCAGTTGAAAACCAGTAGGCGCCCGAGTTGATCTCGTCAATCAGAAGCTCTTCGGGGGCGGCGTCCGCCGCCTCGACAATGCGGGAAAATTCTCCGTTTTTCCGGACAATCCGTCCATAGCGGCCCGCGTCGGAAACTCTGGCGGTCAGCACCGTGACGGCAAAACGGCCTTCGCGGTGGAATTCAAGGGCGGCGAGCAGCGTTTCCTCATCGATCAGCGGCGCGTCTCCGCAGAGGACGGCGACCGATGTAACCCCGCGCGCAAGCATCTCCCGCAGAAAGGGCAGCGCCATTCTCACGGCATGGCCGGTGCCGCGGCGCTCGCTCTGAACGGCGGTGCGGCAGCCCTCGGGCAGCAGCCCGGTGACGCCGCGCGGCTCATCCGAGACGACGGCGCAGATATTTTCAGCGGGAATTTGGGCACGGACGCAGGCGTCAAGCACCCAGCGGAGCATCGGCTTCCCGAGCAGCTCACAGCAGACCTTTTGATGGGAGGATTTCATCCGTTTTCCATCTCCCGCCGCAAGCAAAACGGCGGCAACTCGCTGATCCATGGCAACCTCCATTCTCTCCGCTGCGGCGCGCGTGTTCCAGCGGGAGCTTCACATCCGGTTCGCGGCGCGCACAGTTACATTATGGCAAATCAAAGGCCAAATTTCAAGCGGTTTGGGGAAGAAGAGTCAATTTCGTTGTTTTTGATGAAAATACTTCTCCCGGAGGCCGAAAAAGAAAGAGATCGACCGATTTCGGAAAAGGGAAAGGCATCAGACCTCCTCGAAGAGGCCGGAGAAGGAATGCCGGTGCACCCCGAGGACCATGCCGATCCCGAGCCAGGTCAACACGACGGAGGTGCCTCCCGCCGAGAAAAACGGCAGGGTCAGCCCCGCGACGGGAAGCATCGAAAGGCACATTCCGATTCCCCAGAAGGTCTGGAATGCGATCATTCCGAACACGCCGGTGCAGATATAGCGGCCGAGCGGGTCGCGGGAGCGGCGGGCGTCGAGAAGCAGCTTGATGCAGATGATTCCCAGCAGCAGCATGATGGCCACACAGCCGACAAAGCCCAGCGCTTCCCCGGCGAAGGCGAAGATAAAGTCGTTGTGCATCTCGGGAACATACTGGTGTTCTCCGGTGAGAACCCCCTTCCCCCAGATCTGCCCCGAGCCGATGGCGGTCATTCCCAGAGACTGCTGCCAGCCGACCCCCGAGGGGTCCAGCTCGGGATTGAGGATGGTGAGAATCCGCCCGCGCTTGTCGTCATCAAGAATAAAAAACCAGACCAGAGGGGAAACGGCGGCCGCGGTGCCCCCGGCCGCGAGGATATAGCCCGGATGCAGGCCGGCGGTGAACAGCATGCCGGCGAAGATGGCGACAAACACCATGGCGGTGCCGTGGTCCCCCTGCGCGACGATCATCAGGGTCGGAACCGCCCCATGGACGCAGAGCAGGGCCAGCGTCCGGGGCTGGTTGATCGATTCCCGCGCCTTTTCCAGGTGCAGCGCAAAGGAAAAGATAAAGGCCAGCTTGAGAATTTCAGAGGGCTGGAAGCTCAGTCCCAGAAACGGGATTTCGAGCCATGCCCGGTCGTCGATGTAGGAATACCGCTGCTTGCCAATAAAATAGGTGAGGAACACCAGCCCTCCGGCAACGGGCAGATAGACCTTCCAAAGCCCGGCCAGCTCGCGGTAGTCGAAGCCCGAGAGAAAGCAGGCCCCGAAAAAGCCGAGCGCGGTTGCAAAAATCTGCACCAGAAAAACCCGCAGCTTGATATAGCCCGAGAGATAAATCCCCCAGAGCAGGAAGGCCGAAAAGGCCGAACATGCGAGACAGAAAAACAGCAGCCAGCGGTCGGTGCGCTTATAGAATTGTACGCAGCTGCTCCAGATGTGATTCATGTGAATTCCTCCCGGCAGGACACGCCCTGCGTTTCTATTATAGGGGAATCGTTTGGCAAAGACAAGCGCCGCGCCGTTGGAAAAATTCGTGAAAGGATGTAAATGGACGGCGATTTGTGCTATAATAGCCGCGAAGCGGCCTTGATCGTTCCGAATCTGCCAAATACAGGGAACGGCGCCGCGGGAAGGGGCCTTTTCTTATCGTGGGCAGGCGCTTTCCCATATAATCCCGGAAAGAGGAATTCCATGCGCGAAATTCATTCAAACAGCCCGGCCGAGACCGAAGCGGCGGGCCGGGCGATTGCCGGACTGCTGCAGCCGGGGGAGGTCGTCGCCTACTGCGGCGGGCTGGGGATGGGCAAGACGACCTTCACCCGGGGGCTTGCCCGCGGACTGGGCTGCGCGGACGAGGTGTCCAGCCCGACCTTCACCCTCATCAATGAGTACCGCGGCGGCCGGCTCAACCTCTGCCATCTCGACGCCTACCGGCTGCAAAGCGCCGACGAGCTGTTCGACATTGGCTTTTACGACTATCTCGACGCCGGCTGGGCCGCCGCGGTCGAATGGAGCGAGCAGGTCGCGCTCGAGCCCGCCCTGACGGTGACCTTTGAGCGGACCGGGGACCAGAGCAGAATCATCCGAATGGAGGGGAAGGGGCTTTGACGACACTGGCGGTTGACACCTCCTCCAAGGCCTGCTCCTGCGCGCTGGTGCGCGGCGGGACCCTGCTGGCCGAATGTTATCTGAATGTGGGGCTGACCCATTCCGCGACGCTGATGCGTCTCGTCGGCGACACCCTCGGCCACGCGGGTCTTGGACCCGGCGCGGTTGACCGGCTCGCCGTCACCGTCGGGCCCGGCTCCTATACCGGGCTGCGGATCGGGATGGCCGCGGTCAAGGGGATGGCCCTCGCGGGTGATCTCCCCTGCGTGGGGGTTTCGACCCTTCTCTCGCTGGCGTACAATCTGCTCTGCTTTGAAGGAACGGTCTGCGCTGCGCTCGACGCGCGGGTGGGACAGGTTTTTGCGGCGCTTTTTTCGGTGCGCGGGGGCAAGGTTTCCCGGCTGACGGAGGACGCCGCGATGACTCTGGAGGAGCTGGGACGAATCCTGCCGGAGGGAGCGATGGTCTGCGGCGACGGCACCGAGCTGGTCTGCCGCGCCTTCGGCGAGGCAAAGCGGCTGCGCCCCGCGCCTGCCGCGCTGCGGTTCCAGCGGGCGTCCTCGGCGGCGCTGGCGGCCGAGGGGCTTTCGGAGGTTCCGGCCTCCGCACTGACGGTTGCATATCACCGGCTGTCGCAGGCTGAGCGGGAACGCGCGGCCAGAGAGCGGCAGAGTGGCGATCAATAAAACTGCAAAGATACAGGAGGAAAAGAATTATGGTACTGGCATTGGGAAGCGATCACGGCGGTTACGCCCTGAAGGAGGAGGTCAAGAAATACCTTGACTCCCGCGGGATTGCCTATCACGACTTCGGCTGCCATTCCACCGATTCCTGCGACTACCCGGTCTTCGGAAAAATGGTGGGCGAGGCGGTGGCCAGCGGCGAATATGAGCGGGGGCTGCTTTTCTGCGGGACCGGCATCGGCATTTCAATCGCCGCCAATAAGGTCAAGGGGGTCCGCGCAGCCTGCTGCTCCGACTGCTTCTCGGCCAAGTATACCCGTATGCACAACGACGCCAACATTCTGGCCATGGGCGGACGGGTGGTCGGCCCCGGGCTGGCGATTGAAATGGTCGCCCTTTTCCTTGACACCGAATTTGAGGGCGGACGGCATCAGCGCCGCATCGACCTCGTTTCGCAGATCGAGGCGGAGAACGCGGCGAAATGACTTTAACGGGCCTGCTGTTTTTTCTCGGCTGCATTGGTGGCAGCGTAATCCAGTCGGTCTCGGGATTTGGATTTGCCATCTTCTGCATGACCTTTTTCCCGCTGCTGCTCGGCAGCTATAATATGGCCGTCGCCGTTTCGGGACTCTGCGCCGCGACGATGGCTTCCTTTGTGGCGATCCGGCACCGCGGCCACATCAACATCAGGCTGATTCTGCCGCTGCTGGCCGGATATTATACCGCCTTTCCGATCGGGGTCCGTCTCACGCTGGTGCTGCCTGAAAAGCTGCTGATGCGGGCGCTCGGCGCGGTGCTGATCCTACTTTCCGCCTACTTCATGTTCCTCAACGACCGGCTGAAAATCCGCCCGACCATCCTCAACGGCGTTCTCTTCGGGCTGATGGGAGGCTTCGGCGCGGGATTTTGCAGCATCGGGGGTCCGCCCGCGGTCCTTTTCCTGCTGGCGGCGTCGCACGGAAAAGAGGAATACCGCGCCTCAAGTCAATGCTATTTTGCCCTCGGCAACTGGTACGGCGCGGCGGTCCGCTGGTACAACGGACTGATCACCGTCCCGGTACTCACCGCGTGGGGTGCCGCCGTCGCGGCGCTGCTCATCGGCGTGACGATCGGCGGAAAGATCTTTTCCAAAATAAACGCCGCCACCCTGCGCCGCCTCGTCTATCTGATCATGGCGGTTTCCGGCGTGAAGATGCTTTTCTGAGCCGGTGTTGGCTTCAAAACATAGGTTAAAAGAACGATTGATTCAATAGGAGGAATCACCATGTCAAAACCAATCATCACCGATCACCCCCTGATCCAGCACAAAGTCACCCTCATCCGCGATAAGAACACCCCCTCCAAGGAATTCCGCGAGCTGGTCAGCGAGATCGCGATGCTGATGTGCTATGAGGCAACCCGCGACCTCCCGCTCAAGGAGATCGAGATCGAAACGCCGATGACCGTCACCAAGTCCAAGGTGATTTCAGGACGCAAGCTCGCCTTTGTGCCGATTCTGCGCGCCGGCCTCGGCATGTGCGATGGAATGCTGGCTCTTGTTCCGGCGGCAAAAGTCGGGCACATCGGTATGTACCGCGATCCGGAAACCCATACTCCTCATGAGTACTATTGCAAGCTGCCCGCCGACATCGAGGAGCGGGACGTCATTCTGCTCGATCCGATGCTCGCCACCGGCGGCTCGGCCATCGACGCGGTGAACGCGCTCAAGAAGCGCAGCCCCCGCAGCATCAAGTTTGTCTGCATCATCGCCGCCCCCGAGGGGATTGAGGCGCTGAGCGCCGCGCATCCTGATGTGCAGATCTATGCCGCTTCGCGGGATGAACGGCTCAACGAGAACAAGTATATTCTTCCGGGCCTCGGCGACGCGGGCGACCGCATTTTCGGTACCAAGTGATCATCAGGGAGCTGCCGCAACGGGAAACGTCTCATTTGCGGCAGTTCCTGCAATCTAAGGAGGAATTCTGATGCCAACCTACCACAAGAAAACGATTGAGGATATCGCTCTCGACGGGAAAAAGGCTCTGGTGCGCTGCGATTTTAACGTTCCGCTTTCCGACGGGGTCATCACCGACGACAAGCGGATTGTCGCGGCGCTGCCGACCATCCGTTATCTGCTCGCGCACGGAGCGGCGGTTATCCTCTGCTCCCATCTCGGCCGCCCGAAAAACGGCCCGGAGGAAAAATTTTCGATGAAGCCGGTTGCCGTCCGCCTCTCCGAGCTGCTCGGCATGCCGGTGGCGCTTGCCGCCGACGTGGTCGGGCCGGACGCCGCCGCGCGCGCCGCCGCCCTCAAGCCGGGCGAGGTGCTGCTGCTTGAGAACGTCCGCTTCGAGAAGGGGGAGACGAAAAACGATCCCGAGCTTTCGGAGAAGCTTGCCGCCCTGGCCGATCTCTTTGTCAACGACGCGTTCGGCACCGCGCACCGCGCCCACTGCTCGACGACCGGCGTGGCCGGCTACCTGAAAACGGCGGTCAGCGGCTTCCTGATCAAAAAGGAGCTGGAGATCATGGGCGGTGCGCTCGATACCCCCAAGCGCCCCTTTGTCGCGATTCTCGGCGGCGCGAAGGTCTCGGACAAGATCGGCGTCATCGAAAGTCTGCTCGACAAGGCCGACAGCATCCTGATCGGCGGCGGCATGGCCTATACCTTCTTTAAGGCGCAGGGACGTGAAATCGGCTCCTCGATCTGCGAGACGGAGAAGCTCGGCGTCGCGCGCTCCCTGCTCGAAAAGGCGAGGGAGAAGGGGGTCGCCCTGCTCCTGCCGGTCGATAATGTGGTTGCGGACGCCTTTTCTGCGGAGGCCGGCACCAAAACCGTTCCCTCAGACGGAATCCCCGAGGGCTGGATGGGAATGGACATCGGCCCCGAGACCCGCGGGCTTTTTGCCGGCGCGATCCAAAAGGCCGGTACCGTGATGTGGAACGGCCCGATGGGAGTCTTTGAGATGGCCCCCTTTGCCGAGGGAACCCGTGCGGTGGCGCAGGCGATGGCCGATTCCGGCGCCGTGACCATCATCGGCGGCGGGGATTCGGCCGCGGCCGCCGCCCAGCTCGGCTTCGAGGACAAGATCACCCATATCTCCACTGGAGGCGGAGCCTCGCTCGAGTTCATCGAGGGACTCGATCTGCCGGGAATCGCCTGCCTTAACGACCGATAAACGAAAGGACAGAACAGAAATCATGGATTTTGCAAAACGCACCCCCCTTGTGGCGGGAAACTGGAAGATGAATCTGACCCGCGCCGCCGCCGGCGCACTGATCGGGGAGATGAAGCCCCTCCTGAAGGACGCATCCTGCGAGGTGGCGCTCTGCGTCCCCTTCACTGATCTCGAAGCCGCCGGCGCCGCGATGGCGGGCAGCCGCATCCGGCTTGGCGCGCAGAACTGCCATTGGGCGGCTTCCGGCGCGTTCACCGGCGAAATCTCCGCCGATATGCTCAGGGAGCTTGGCGTCGCCTATGTCATCATCGGCCATTCTGAGCGCCGGCAGTATTTCGGCGAGAGCGATCAGACGGTCAACGCGCGCGCCAAGGCGGCCCTTTCGGCCGGGCTGCGGGTGATTCTCTGCGTCGGGGAGACGCTCGAACAGCGCGAGGCGGGCGAGATGGAGGCGGTGATCCGCCGCCAGATGGCCGGCGCCCTCGAGGGGATCACCGGGGAACAGCTCCGGGAAATGGTGATCGCTTACGAGCCGGTCTGGGCGATCGGCACCGGAAAGACCGCGACCGCCGCGCAGGCAGGGGAGGTCTGCGGGCTGATCCGCTCTTTCCTTGCGGAGCATTACGGCGCGGAGGCGGCCGACGGCATGCGGATTCAGTACGGCGGCTCGATGAACGCCAAAAACGCGGCCGAGCTGCTGGCTCAGAAGGATATCGACGGCGGCCTGATCGGCGGCGCGTCACTCAAGGCCCCCGATTTCGCGGCGATTGTCGCGGCGGCGAAGGAATAAAGGGAGGGCCGGGGATTTCCCGGCCCCTTTTGCCCTGCCAAGAACACCGCGTCCCCGCGCGGGGACGGAAATGAGGAATCAATTTGAAAAAACCAGTCATGCTGATGATTCTGGACGGCTTCGGCCTGCGTGCCGAGACCGCGGGCAATGCCATCGCCGCGGCGAAAACCCCGAATTTCGACCGGCTTTGGGCCGAATGGCCCCACGCGACCCTGGGAGCTTCCGGACTCGATGTCGGGCTTCCCGACGGGCAGATGGGAAATTCCGAGGTCGGCCACACCAATATCGGCGCGGGACGGATTGTTTATCAGGAGCTGACCCGCATCACCAAGGCGATTTGGGACGGGGACTTTTTTTCCAATCCCGCCCTTAACGCCGCAATCGATGCGCTTGGCCCGGACGGCACCCTGCACCTGATGGGACTGCTCTCGGACGGAGGGGTTCACAGCCACAACACCCATCTTTATGCGCTGCTTGAGCTGGCGCGCCGCCGCGGCGTCAGGCGCGTGGCGGTGCACAGCTTTCTGGACGGCCGGGATACCGACCCCAAAAGCGGCGCAGGCTATCTCGAGGAGCTTGAGGCGGAGATGAAGCGCCTCGGAACCGGATTTTCCGCCACCGTTACCGGACGTTACTACGCAATGGACCGCGACAAGCGGTGGGAACGGGTCCGCGAGGGCTATGAGGCGGTTGCCCTCGGCCGCGGAACTTCCTTCACCGACGCGGCCGCGGCGGTGCGGGAGAGCTATGCCGCCGATGTGACCGACGAATTTGTCAAGCCGCTGGTGCGCGAAGGCTACGGCGGTGTGCGGGACGGCGATTCCATTATTTTTTATAATTTCCGGCCCGATCGGGCGCGGGAGATGACCCGCGCCTTTGTCGATCCGGAATTTGACGGGTTCCCGGTTGTCCGGCCGGGGCTCGCGGCTTATGTCTGCATGACCTGCTACGACGCAACGATGCCGAACTGCAGCGTTGCCTTTTGTCCGCAGGAGCTGACCCATACCCTCGGCGAGGTGGTTGAGGAGGCCGGCCTTTCCCAGCTGAGGATCGCGGAAACCGAGAAGTACGCCCACGTGACCTTTTTCTTCAACGGCGGCGTTGAGGCTCCCTCGCCCCACGAGGACCGTATTCTGATCGCCTCTCCCAAGGTGGCGACCTATGACCTCAAGCCGGAGATGAGCGCCTATGAGGTGACCGATGCGCTGCTTGAGGCGCTCGGGAAAAAGGACTACGGCATGATTGTCCTGAATTATGCCAACTGCGACATGGTTGGGCACACCGGCGTGTTTGAGGCGGCGGTCAAGGCGGTTGAGGCGGTCGATGAGTGTCTGGGCCGGGTTGTCGGCCGGATGCTGGCACTGGGCGGCGCCGTTTTGCTGACCGCCGACCATGGCAACGCCGACATGATGCAGAATCCGGACGGCAGTCCGATGACCGCGCATACCACCAACCGGGTGCCGGTGCTTTCGATCGGGGAGCGGTGGGAGCTTCGCGAGGGCGGCGCTCTCTGCGACCTTGCCCCCACTGTTTTGGAACTGCTCGGAATCGATCCGCCTGCCGAAATGAGCGGGAAATCTCTCTTCTGCTGAAATTTGCAATATTTTTGTTGCCCTTGGGACAAAATTGTAGTATCATAATGCTGAATAGCGGCCATATTGCAATTGATTTTTATCACAAGGAGGGAGATCTCATGAAAAAGCTGACCTATTTGCTCGCGGTCTTCGCCTTTTTGGCGGCGCTGGCCGGTCTGGCTGTGGCGCTGATGGGCTTTTTTGAGCGGAAGAAAGCAATGCTTGAGGACGACGATTATGAGCAGGAGCTCTACCACGGCGGCCAGGAGTATTACGCGGAAGACTTTGACCTCGAATCGCCCGAGGAAGAGGCTGCCCCTGCTTCCGAGCAGCAGGAAGAGGAAAAGCCCGCCGAGGAATAATCCTTTGAAAAATCGATCTGCGGCGCGGGCCTTTTGGCCCGCGTCGTCTTCGTTTTGAACGAAAACCGCCGGTTCTGCTGGCGGAGGACACTCCATAAAAAACTTTCGCTGCAAGTAATGAGTGCGGCACAATGACAAGCCGTGGAGAAATAGAAGGGCCAATCAGAGGGCATTGCTGATTCCGAGATGCCGCCGTCTGGGCCCGTCCGCACTCGCCCGTCCACGCGTTGCTGCGCTCCGGGCGGCAAACAAAGAGAAACGCCGCCGCCCTCCGCTTGGGCGCGCCGGGCAGGCAGAGCAGGGAGAGGGGAACGAGCGGTCCGCATCACATACGAGTGAAAAGAAATTTCGATGCGCCTTGAGACGCTTGGCAGTGCCAGGTACTGGGAGGGATTAATCCAAACCACCGGCTTAACCACTGGTTGTGGTTAAAAAGGCGTTTTCGGCTGAATCCAAAGGAAATTTGCCGAAAAGAAAGAAAAATTGCAAAAAGGTGCAAAAAAGGAGTTGACAAAGGGGAAGGGGCGTGGTATGATAGCAAAGCTGTCTCGGAAGGGGCGCAGCGCCCGGCCCTTGACAGACACAAAAACCGAAACT
>JACRTB010000019.1 GCA_014385025.1 Yanshouia hominis
CGGGCCGGGTCGGAGTTTGGATTAAAGTAGGTGATGATGTACTGGTTCACCAGCATCGCGGACATCGCGCCGATGCAGACGACGATGTGGGTCCGCAGTCCCGCCGCGTGGCGCTTCTTGCCCCGTTCGAAGCCGATGACGCTGCCGCAGACGGCGGCGAGGACAAAGCGGCAGAGGATCGATACCAGATTCATCTGCCGCAGGTAGGCGGCCAGCCCCGCCCAGTTAATTTCCGATAGCTGCATGGTTGGCACTCCCCCGCTCCGTTCGGAATATTCGGCGGTTTCCCGAACGGAGCGCGCATGCCATGGGAAAACCGTTACTTCCGGCTGTTAAAGACTTCCTTGTTGAACATCCCCTCAGACTTTGCGACAATCATGGTGCAGATCGCGTCTCCCGAGACGTTCAGGCAGGTTCTGGTCATGCTGAGGATGCGGTCCACGCCGAGGATGATTCCGATTGCCTCGACCGGGAGTCCGACCTGATTCAGAACCATTGCGAGGGTGATCATCGAAGCGCCGGGCACACCCGCCGCGCCGATGGTGGCAAGGGTCGCCATAATCACGATGGTGACAACTTCCCGCGCGCCGAGGTTAACTCCGTAAGCCTGTGCAATAAACACGGTGGCCATCGCCTGGGTGACGGCCGATCCGTCCATGTTGACGGTGCAGCCGAGCGGAATCGTGAAGGAGCTGATCTTCGGATCAACGCCGCATTTTTTGGTGATCGCCTCCAGTGCGATCGGAAGCGCCGCGTTGCTGCTCGCGGTCGAGAAGGCGACCGAATTGACATCGGCATAATTTTTGAGGAACTGGAACGGGCTGACCCGCACCAAAAGGGTCAGCATGCTGCCGTAGGAAACGATCGCGTGGACAAACAGCGCAATGAAAGCAGCGATCATGTACAGGGCCAACGGCTTGAAGGCGGCGAATCCAAGTTTGGTGAAGGTATCGACGGCGAGGAAAAACACGCCGTAAGGGGCGAATGCCATTACCATCCAGACAAGCTGAAGGGTCAGCTCGTTCATTTGCGTAAAGACTTCCTTCACCCGCTCAACCTTCGACCCGAGGATGGTGATCGCGCATCCCATCAGCAGGGCGATAAAGATGACCTGAAGCATATTGCCGTCGGCAAGAGATGCAAAAGGATTTTTGGTGATGATTCCAAGGAAGACATCGACCACCGGGGTGGGGGTGCCCGGTTTGTAGTTGGCCATCGTCTCGGAATACTGGCTCAGATCGAAACCAACACCCGGGCGAACGACAAAGCCGACCGCCATGGAGATCAGCAGGGCGATAGCCGTACTGCCCAGATAGAGCGCCATGATTTTGCCGCCGATCCGTCCCAGCTTGGCCACATCCCCCATATCGGAGGTTCCGACCACCAGTGAAAAGAGTACGAGAGGAACAACGAGCATCTGAATCGCATTGACAAATCCCTTGCTGCAAAGCTTAAAGACAAATCCGACAAGATATTTGTCTACAAAAGGGGTTTCAACAAAGTTGTGCAGTGCGATTCCGAGCACTACGCCAATAATCATTGCCCAGAGGATTCGTTTTGTCAGTTTGTTTGAGTCTTTCATGATGGACTTCCTTTCTGTTTTTGGTCTTTGAAAAATTTGGTATTCCCATTCTCCTCCTTCTCTTAGATGCTTCGTTTTTCTTCTCGTAAAGTGTTTGTAAATTTCAAATTATAGTATATTTTTGAAACAATTTTCATTTCATTTCCATACTACCCCACTGTGTCGAAAAAATCAAGACAAATTTTCAAATATTTGAAAATTCGTTCACATCTTACAATTCTTGCGGAGCTATGCTATAATAAACATAAAATTTTCAAGTCGCCAAACCTTCATTTGGGTTTTACAATTTTTGCAGAGCCATGGTATAATTAATATAAAATTCCTGAATTTTCCGATGACCGCTCCGCTTTACATATCCCGGCTCTATGTCAGCCAGATCTTCCGAAAGGAGCTTTTATGATTTCCAACCTCTTTCAGCTTCTCGACCAGCATTATGAGGGCTTTTCAAAAACCTACCGCATTATCTGCGACTATGTCCGCAGCAATTACCTCGATCTCTCCTATCTTTCGATCGTCGAGTTGAGCAGGAAGATCGATGTCAGTGTCGGCAGCATCACCGGCTTCTGCAAAGCGATCGGCTTTGCCGGGTACGCCTCCTTTCAGAAGGAACTGCAGCGAATGACGCAGCAGGAGATGTTCGCCATGCGGGAAATTAAAAATTCAATCTCGGGCGGACCCAAAAACGACGAGCTTCTTCAGGATACGATCGACACCAATATTTTGAACCTTCAGCGCACTTACTCGGACCACCTTGCCCAGTCTTTTCGGGAAGCGGTCGATATTCTCTGCGCTGGACGGCGGATTTACGTGATCGGCCTGCGTTCCGCCTACGCGGTCGCCTACTACTTCTATTTTACCCTGAGCGATTTCAAGGACAACGTGACCCTGCTTTCCCTCGGCGAGGGCGATGTATTTGACCGGATTCTGCACATCTCCTCCGAGGATGTTCTGGTAACCATCGGATTTGAAAAATATACCAAGGCCACCTGCGAAATCACCCGCTTCTTCCGGGACCACGGCTGCCGGATTGTGGCGCTGACCGACCGGCTTTCCTCTCCGCTCGCCTCGATGGCCGACGCTGTTCTGATCGCACAGAACAGCTCCACCACCTTCTCCTATGTCTCCGCCATGACCATTCTCAATGCTGTGGTCATCGGAATTGGGCGGCACAATAAAAAACGCACCCTCCGGGAACTGGAAACCCGGCAGAACATTCTTCGGGACTACAATGTTCATTACTGACGGCGGAAAAGACCAATTTTCCGCCGCGCCCTTTCGGCGGACAAAAAGCGGGGGATCTTTGGCGGCGGAATAATCCGCCGCCAAAGATCCCCCGTTGCTGCCACGGGATTTTTCGCTACTTTCCGCACTTCTCCAGCTCTGTCCGCAGCTTTTCCAGCGCCTTCTTCTCCAACCGGGATACATAGCTGCGGCTGATTTCCAGACGGCTCGCCACCTCACGCTGGGTCAGCGGACGCTTGCCGTTAAGACCATACCGCAGCACAACAATCTCCCGTTCCCGGCCCGCAAGGCTCTGCTCGATGCATCGGTGGAGCTGTTCCGCCCGCAGCCTCAGCTCAATGTCGTCAAAGATACAGGTGTCGTCAGCCATAATATCCTGAAGCGTCAGCGCGTTGCCGTCCTTATCGGTATCGATTGGGTCAGAAATGTAAACGTCCTGCGCCGATTTCTTGCGGTTGCGGAAATACATCAGGATCTCATTCTCAATGCATCTGGAAGCATAGGTTGCAAACCGGGTTCCCTTTTCATAATCAAAGGTTGCGGCGGCTTTGATCAGGCCAATGGTTCCAATTGAAATCAAATCATCCTGATCCTTCATGTTGGAGTAGTATTTCTTGATAATGTGAACAACCAGGCGCAGATTGTGCTCAATCAGCTCATTTTTAGCGTCAGAATCTCCGGCGCGGATTTGTTCCAGACATTCCCGTTCCCTTCTCGCAGAAAGCGGCTTGGGAAACGAGTGCCCGCTTCCGACATGGAGGACAAAAAAAAGGCGCAGCAGCTGCGGCAGTCCCAGCAGCAGCGTTTCCATCAGCATCATGCGACCCCCTTATTCCTTTTCGTTTATCTCTATGTGGGAGTGCCTGTCTGTTAGATGTTGTCCGGGGAATCGGCCTCTCAAAGTTTTATCCGCATACAGGCCTCTCACATGCGAAAGCTGTTGTATAATTCCGAAAATCTCCTTTGAACGCGGACCATGCGGCCCCGCCTAATGCGGTGCCGCCCTCCGCTCGGGCGCGCCGGGCACCGGACAGGCGGAGCAGGCAGGACGGGGAACGGCGGAAAACGAGCAGTCCGCGGGCCGCTCGCGTGTGCTGCATGTGAAGAACGTTCGGAGTCTCTTAAAAGGCAGGCCGGAAAGATACATTTTTAGGTCTTAGTCATACCACCAGTTCAACCGATGGTTTTGCTTGACACAAATTTGCCCCCCGATGCAGCTCTGTTTTTCTGCATCAGAGGGCAATTTCTTTGTCCGCTTTGCGCGAGCGGTCCAACCGGCAGATGCCCGGCTGTTTCAAAACCGGCTATCCATCGTGCCTCGGGGAAAAGCTGTAAAAAACGCCTTCCGGTGAGGGAATTCTGCATACCTCGACCCCAAAGCAGTTCCGCAGGCAGGGGTACACCTCGTCAGGCGGACCCTCCGCCTTCACCCGGCCGCCGTTCATCACAACCACCCGATCGGCGTAGCGCAGCACCAGCTCAAGGTCATGGAGCACCAACACCACCGCTTTCCCCATTCCCGCCAGTCTGCGGGCGAGGCCCATCACTTCGAAGCGGCTGCCGATATCCAGATAGGTCGTCGGCTCATCCATCAGGATTGTTCGGGTATCCTGCGCCAGCGCCATCGCGAGATAAACCCTCTGCCGCTGTCCGCCCGACAGCTCCTGCATATTACGGGAGGCAAAATCCGCCGCGCCTGTCCATTCCAGCGCCCGGCGGGTGATCTCGCCGTCCTCCCGGCGGTAGCGGCGGGGATAGGAGAGGTGGGCAAACCTCCCATGCAGCGCCAGCCGCCCCGCCGAAATCGCCGGAACATTGCGGCTCTGCGGAAGATAGGCCACCCGCCGCGCCGTCTGAATGGGAGTCAGGCCGCGCAGATCGGCGCCGTCGAGCAGCACCGTGCCCGAGGAAAGCGGATGCAGCCCCGTGATGCATCTGAGCAGGGTGCTTTTGCCGCATCCGTTGGGGCCGATGATCCCATACACCTGCCCCGGCGCGAAGGTAAGGCTGATCCGGTGCAGGATCTCCCTGCCGCCGTAGCCCGCGCAGAGCTCCCGCAGTTCAATCATGGAGCCTGCCCCCTCTCTGCCGGACCAGCAGCATCAGGAAAAAGGGCCCGCCGATCAGCGACAGCAGGATTCCCACCGGCAGCTCATAGGGCGCAAAAAGCAGGCGCGCCGCGAGATCGCAGAAGGTTACCAGTGTCGCCCCGCTCAAAGCGCACATCGGCAGCAGAATGCCGTTTCCGCCCCCCACCAACCGGCGGGCCAGATGGGGGACGATCAGGCCGACGAAGCCAAGCTGTCCCGCGAAGCTGACCGCAGCCCCGGCCAGCACCGCCGCGATTCCGAGCAGCAGGAACTGCATCCGCCTGACTGAAAGGCCGAGTCCATGGGCCGTCTCCTCCCCCAGCGCCAGCAGGTCAAGCTCGTTGGCGAGGGTGAGAGAGAGCGCAACCCCCATGAGAATCAGCAGCGCGGCGGGCCAGAGCCTTCCCGTCGGCACCGCCGAAAAGCCTCCCACACGGAAATCGGCGCTTCCGATCCCGGCGTCCGGAAAAAGGGTCACTACTGCGTCGGTTCCGGCGTTCAGGAACGCATTGACCGCCACCCCCGCGAGGATCACCGTCATCCGGGAGGCGCCGATCCGCCGTGCGATCCCCAGCACCAGCAGTACAGCCGCCATCGCGCCGAGAAAGGCCGCACCCGAGAGCCCCCGGCCCATCGTCGGCAGGAAGGCGCAGCAAAGCCCCACCATCAGCCCCGCGCCCGCATTCACCCCGATGATGTTGGGGGAAGCCAGCGGATTCGCAAGCACCGACTGGATGATCGCGCCGGATACCGCCAGCGCCGCGCCCGCCGCAAGGCATGCCGCCGTTCTGGGAAGCCGGACATAGCGCACGATTCCCGCGGCCGGGGTTTGGCCGCCGCTGAAAAGGGCGGCCAAAAGCTCCGCCGGAGAAATTTTCGCCGCGCCCAGGCAGACGCTGAGCAGCGCGGCGGCAAGGCAGGCCAGACCGGCCAGCGCCAGCGCCGGACGCTTATCGGTTCCCATACAGGATATCACAGAGCGTTTCATAGGCTTCTCCCCAGCGGTTGTTCGGCTTCAGGTTGTAAAGCCGGGACTCCATCTCATAGACACGCCCCTCCCGCACAGCGGTCAGGGTGCTCCAGGCTTTGTTCCCAAAGACCAGCTCGTCCAGATTTTCGTCCACGGCGGCGGAATTGTTCCCCTGTTTCACCACGAAGATCATCTCCGGGTCCCGCTCGATGATCGCCTCCAGACTCAGGCTGTCGAGCAGCGTTTGATCGCTGTCCGCGATGTTCACGCAGCCGAGGTCCCGAAGCATCTCGCCGAGCACATTGCCCTCGCTTCCCTTTGCCTTGACACTTTTGGCCGTCGCGCGCAGGTAGAGCACCTCCGGGCCTTCCCCCGGAGGCATCCCGCGCGCGAGCGCCTCCCCAACCTGCCGCCGCACCTCCAGCCCGTTGGTTTCGTACAGGTCCGCCCGTCCGGTGATCCGGGTGCAGATCTCCAGCATCCGGAGATACTCGTCAAAGACGTTTACATCGAAATAGGCAGTGGGAATCCCCGCCGCCTCAAAGGTTTCACGCAGCTCGAGGTCGATCTGGGTATTGACGCTGGCAAGGATGAAATCCGGGTCGGCGGCAAGCAGGCGTTCCAGACTGATTTCGGTTGTCTTGCCCAGATTCACCACCCCGCTGTCCGGACTCAGGCCGAATTCGGTCCATGCATCGTTCGCCGCCGCGGCAAGCTCTCCGCCCGCCAGCAGCCAGACGTCCGCAAAGCTGCCGATCAGCGCCGCCGTCCGTTTGGGCCGGCTGGGAACGCTTACCTCGCGCCCGAGGTCGTCGGCAAATCTGATCCGCTCCCCCTCCGGCGTGCCGGCCGGAGACGCGGGGGCGCAGGCCGCCAGAACCGCCGCGCAGAGCAGCGCCGCCATCCGCCGGAGGGCGTTTTTCATCATCTTTTCTCCTTTACATCGTCCAAAATTACCGCGGTCAGCCCCTGCGCCGAGGCTGAAGGAGCCGTCAGAACCCGCGCCGCCCCTGATTTTGCCGCGCATCCGGCGGTCACCGTCCCAATGCAGACGGCCGTGCGCCGCTCCAGCGCCCCGCCCGCGCGGCAGTAGCTTTCCACCCCGCCCGCGCTGCCGAACACCAGATAATCCACCGGACGGTCATCCAGCGGTCCCGGGATGACGCGGTAGAGCACCCGCCTTTCGCAGGAAATCCCCGCTTCGCGCAGCGCCTGCTCGGGAGCACTGCCCGCGTTCTCCGCGCCCGCCAGCAGGACCCTGTCTCCGGGGGAGCAGGCGCCGGCCAGCGCCCCGCCGAGCGATGCGGTGTCATGCCGCCCGGGAACGAGATCGGCAAACAGCCCCTGCCGCGCCAGCATCCGCGCCGTTCCCGGACCCACCGCGGCAAGCCTGATTCCGGCGAGGCGGCGCAGGTCGTATCCGGCGGCCCGCAGAAGGCGGCAAAAGATCTCCGCGCCGTTCGGACTGGTAAAAGCGATCCAGTTCCAGCCCCCGGCAAGGCATTCCGCCAGCTCCGGGGCGGTGCAGGCGTCCTCAAGCCGGGCGGGCTGTATGCAGCGGACCCGCGCCCCCAGCGCCTCAAACGCGGAGCGCAGGCTTTCGCGCAGCCGGGCGGTTCCGGTCAGTCCCACCGATACCCCGCAAAGCGGGAGAACGCTTTGGTCCCGCAGGTCAAGCGCCGCGGCAGGCCCCACCACGACGACCGCCGGACCGGGAAAGCCCCGGGCCTCCCGCCCGATTCCGGCGAGGGTGCCGCGCAGCACCCCTTCCCCCGCCACCGCGGCGGGGGTATCCGCGGGCTTTCCCGCCGCGATCAGCCGCAGGGCAAGCTCCTCCAGCCTGGAAAGTCCCATCAGAAACACCAGCGTCCCGTCGAGGGCGGCCAGCCGGTCAAAATCCTCGGGCAGACCGTCCGGGGTGCCGGCGGTGTGAGCCGTCACCACATGGAACGACCGGCTGAGCCCGCGGCAGGTCACCGGAATTCCGGCCAGCTCCGGCACGGCAATGCAGGAGGAGATCCCCGGCACAACCTGAAACGGAATGCCCGCTTCGCGCAGCGCTTCCGCCTCCTCGCCGCCCCGCCCGAACACAAAAGGGTCCCCGCCTTTCAGGCGGCATACCTGCTGCCCCCGGCGCGCCAGCCCGATCAGGAGGGCGCTGATCTCCCGCTGGGGCAGGCTGTGCCTGCCGCTGCGCTTGCCGACGTAGTGCAGCCGCGCATCCGGGCGGGCCTCTTCCAGCAGGCCGTCGGCCAGCAGGTCATCATAAACCACCGCGTCCGCCCGCCGCAGACATTCCAGCCCCCGCACGGTGATCAAATCCCGCGAGAGGCATCCCGCCCCCACCAGCATAACCGACCCGGTCATTCCTTTTCCTCCCAAAGCCGCAGCAGCTCCTCCTCGGAGAGCGGGCCTTCCTTCTCAACCGCCGCCGCGAAACAGCGCCGAAGCAGCGCCGCCCGGCGGTCCGGACCGCCGGGTTCCCCGCGGGCCCGGGCGCGCAGCCTCCCCATCTGCTCAAGAATCTCCTCGAAGCGGGCGGGAAGCACCTCGTCCAGACGGTCCCGCGTCCATGCGGCGGCAGTGGGGCTTGTTCCACCGGTGCTTACCGCCGCCGTCAGAGGGCCGCGGCGCAGCACCGCCGGAAAAAAGAAGCTGCAGAGATCGGGCCGGTCCACCACGTTGAGGGGGATTTTGCGCCGCGCGCACTCCCTGGACAGCATTTTCCCCGCGGCGGAATCGCCGGTGGCGTCCACTGCCAGCGCCATCCCCCGCAGGTCGGAGGAAAGCACCCCGCGCCGGATGAGCACCGCCGGCAGGCACTCAAATTCCGGCAGGAACGCCCGCGCGGCCACCGTGACCCGCGCCCCGAAGGAGAGAAGGGCGCGCGCCTTGCGCAGCGCCACCTTTCCTCCTCCCGCCACAAGGCAGGGACGGTCCCGAAGCTCGATAAAGATCGGAAAATACGCCATCCGTTCTCCCTCCACGCCGGTCACCCGGCTGAAAAAGGCGGGAAGCAGGGTCTGCTTCCCGCCCGTTTGGTTCACAATTCCCGCGGCGGGCCAGCGTATTTCTGTACGGCGCTGCTCCCGGCCGCCTTGGACTGATAGAGCATCTGATCCGCCAGCCGCATCAGCTCGGGCATCCCACCCGTGCCGTAGGCTCCTCCGATGCTCACCGAAAGCCGTATTTCCGGATATTCCTGAAGGGTGGCGCCCGAAACGGCGAGACGGATTTCCTCCAGCCGGGCGGCAAAGCGGTCGAACGGAATCTCCCGAAACAGGAGCAGGAACTCATCTCCGCCGTAGCGGACACAGCAATCCGAGCCGCGCATACAGGCAAACGCCGTTTTGGCGATGGCCTTCAGCGCGAGATCTCCGGCCTGATGGCCATAAGTATCGTTGATGCCCTTGAAATCATCGGCGTCCATCATCGCCACCGCGAGATCGCCCCGCAGCTCTTTGAGCTGTTCCGCGTAGTACTGCCGGTTCCGCGCACCGGTCAGGGGATCGCAGTAGAGCCTGCGGTTATAATTGGAGATCGAACGGACCAGCTCGCTTCTTCCATAGGCGCCGAACAGCGTTTCATCGGTTATGCGGGAAACCAGCTCCAGCGAATAGGGGACTCCCTCCACCTCGAGATACTTCGCCAGAACATGATAGACATCGCCGTCCACAAACTCAAATTTCGCGGCTCTTCCCCTGGTGGAAAACACCTTGGCGGAAATACAGTTTTCACAGCGCCCCCCGCGTTTCCACACCGCATAGCAGCGGTATGGCTCTTCGGCGGCCTCCCCCGCATTGTTCAGAAAAAACTGCCGGTTTGTGGCGGCATCGACCAGACGCACGATATCAAACGCGCTTTGCAGGTAGTTGAGCATCAGCCATGCCTGCGCGGCCGAAAGTCGGCAGGGTTCCTGCCCCGCGATGCCGAGCGCCCGGAGTTCGGGCGAGAGCAGGGCCTCCTCCTCGTTTCTTTTTTCTTTTGCCGGAATTTCCTCCGTACCCATGAAACGCCTCTTCCCGGGACACATTTCCGCCCCGGCGGCAAATGGTCCCCTTCCATCCGTAATTGTCTTTTATTATAAAACGATCCGAGCCGTTTATCAAGTCCGAGCCGTCCGCGGCGCGTGAAAGAGCAATCGCTTGCGGCCGCGCCGCAGGAATGCTACAATATGAAAAAACAGTGCGGCCCGTCTCTGCAAAATCCACCGCTTTCCGGGAGGGAGCTTCGTGAGAATCATCATTTCCCCTGCCAAAAAAATGAATGAGGACGACAGCCTGGAGCCCCGGAGCCTCCCGCAGTATCTGGAACAGGCCGACCAGCTTCGAATGGCGCTCTGTGCTCTGTCGGGCCCGGAGCTTCAGCGTCTTTGGAACTGCAACGGCCAGATCGCGGCGCTCAACGAGCGCCGCCTGCGCACCATGGACCTGCGGAGGCGGCTGACACCCGCCGTTCTTGCCTACGACGGAATTCAGTACCGGCACATGGCTCCCGGTGTTTTTACCGACGGGGAATTCCGCTACATCGAGGAACATCTGCGGATTCTTTCCGGATTTTACGGCATGCTCCGCCCGTTCGACGGGGTGGCGCCCTACCGTCTGGAGATGCAGGCAAAGCTTGCCGGAGAGGGGTTCGGCTCGCTGTACGAGTTCTGGGGCGGCAGGCTGGCGGCGCAGCTGGCCAGCGAAACGAAGGTCATCCTCAACCTTGCCTCAAAGGAATACAGCCGGGCTGTCGCCGGATGGCTTCCGGAGGGAGTGCGGCTGATCACCTGCGTCTTTGGGGAGCGGAAGGACGGGCGGATTCTCGAAAAGGGAATCCAGTGCAAGATGGCGCGCGGTGAGATGGTGCGCTATCTTGCCGAGCAGCGCATCCGAGCCCCCGAAGGGGCAAAGAATTTCCGGCGCCTGCGCTATCGCTTCTCGCCCGAGTTATCCGGCGAGGACCGCTTTGTTTTCCTGAGGGACCCGGACCGGCTGCTTTAGCGCAGTTCTGTTTTCGCGGGTCGAAAACAAAAAGGGATGACGTTTCCGGTGCCGGGAGACAGTTGGCAAAGACACTTTCGCGGGGCGGCAACGAAAGGGGACGGCATTTCCGGCGCCGGGAGGCGGCGAGTAAAACCGCTTTCGCGGGGCGGTCAAAATCCCTGTCCAAACCGGAGGCTTGAACAAATTCTGACAAAACCCGTACCGGCGGGCGCCTCGGGAAGAGCCGAAACTTCTTCCGCCCGCATCACATGCCCTGCTGCTCAAACAACGAAGCTTTTTATTGTGGCTTTTATTCTTCGGAGGCTGGCTGCCCGTCAAACTGCTTCGCCCGCGGCTCGAAACGAAAGCTTTTATCCTCACCGGCAGGGCCGATGATGATCCGCCAAAGCAAGCGAAAAAAGGGACCGTCCTTTTGGGACGGCCCCTTTTTCTACAGTGAATCCTTAGAAAATGCCCTGCGCCATCATGGCGTCGGCAACCTTCTGGAAGCCGGCGATATTCGCGCCCGCAACCAGATCATAGCCCAGACCATAACGCTCGGCAACCTCAACAGAGGAAGCGTAAATGTTCTTCATGATGCCCTTGAGCTTCGCATCGACCTCTTCAGCGGTCCAGTACAGACGCTCGGCGTTCTGCGCCATCTCAAGCTCGGAAACCGACACGCCGCCGGCGTTGACAGCCTTGGAAGGAGCAACGATCATGTGCTTCTGCTCCTTGAGGAACTCAAGCGCCTCGTTGGTGGTAGGCATGTTGGCAACTTCGATGTAGTACTTGACGCCCGACTCGGCAATCTTCTTGGCCCAATCGATGTTGACGTCGTTCTGAGTGGCCGCGGGCATGTAGATGTCCACGTCCTTGACGCCCCAGCACTTCTTGCCGGCGACAAACTCGCAGCCGAACTTCTCGGCATAGGGCTGGCAGTGCATCGGGTCCTTGGCGCGCATCTCGAGGATGTAGTTGAGCTTCTCCTCGGTATCGACGCCGTCGGGATCGTGGATATAGCCGTCGGGGCCGGCAAAGTAGACGACCTTGGCGCCCAGCTCGGCAGCCTTCTTCATGATGCCCCAGCCTACGTTGCCGTAGCCGGACATCGCGATGCGCTTGCCCTTGATGTCCTCGCCGTCATGCTTGAGGACTTCGCAGAGGTAGTAAACCGCGCCGAAGCCGGTCGCCTCGGGACGCAGAATCGAACCGCCGGTGCAGACGGCCTTGCCGCTGACCGCGCCAAACTCCGCAGCGCCGACCAGACGGCGATACTGACCATAGAGGTAGCCGATCTCACGTCCGCCGCAGCCGAGGTCGCCGGCGGGGCAGTCGATATCCTGACCGATGTGGCGATAGAGCTCGGTCATAAAGGCCTGGCAGAAACGCATCACTTCGGCGTCGGACTTACCGCGGGGATCGAAGTCGCAGCCGCCCTTGGCGCCACCGATCGGCAGTCCGGTCAGAGCATCCTTATAGACCTGCTCGAAGCCGAGGAACTTAACGATCGAGAGGTTGACCGAGGGATCGAAGCGCAGGCCGCCCTTATACGGACCAAGGGCCGCGTTGTACTGCACGCGGTAGCCGCGGTTGACGTGATACTGGCCGTTGTCATCCATCCAGGTCACGCGGAACTCGACGGTGCGCTCGGGCTCGACCATCCGCTCCAGCAGGCAGGCCTTCTCATATTCGGGATGTGCGTCGATCACGGGGCTGAGGGAAGAGAGAACCTCTTCAACGGTCTGCAGGAACTCAGGCTCATTGGGGTTCTTCTTTTTGGTCTCGTCAATCACTCTTTGAATATAAGCGTTCATAACCAGATTGCCTCCTCAAATTTTGACATAACAGTAACGAACGTGTTTTGAAGGAAAACCTGCATATCAGATTTCCTCAACGACTTAATCTTAGCACGTTCCACCCGGCAATTCAAGAGATTTTTTTGCCCGCAAATTAATTTTTCCGAAGAAAGGGCGTAGAAATATCACGAAATTTTTGGGCATAATCACATATTTTCTTTATGCTTTGACGAGTTAAACGGGGAAATCGCTAAGGAATTTGACCCCCTTGAAAATTTTTCCTTCAAATTCCCGAGAAAGCCCTATATGAATTAAATCCTGCGAAACCTGTTGAATATTGAAAAGCGCTTTTTATATTTGAACTTTCTTAAAACTTTTTTTGCAGTGGCGAAGAAGGAACGATGCAATCTCAATATTCAGGGCCTTTGTGTTGTTTTTCCACACACATGCGTCATGGAAAAGAGACTCTTCTTCCGTGCCAAATTTTGCAGGCGCCGCAAAAAAGGAAGGCCGCGTGGCGCGCGAGCCCTCCCTTCCTTCATTTCTGTGTTCCGAGCGGGAGGTTCGGACGAAACTCCTCCGGCACATTTTTTTTGATGATTCCGCGCATGTAGTCAAGCGAAAATGCTCCCGGCGCAATCGCAACGTCATAGGAGGCCGCCAGCTGTACGATGCCATGGGCGGCGGCCAGCTCCCCGGTGTATTCCGAGAAGGGATAGGTGCGCAGATGCTTGCCCAGTCCCTCGTAGTGAATCACCGTCGGAATCAGCTCGGCGCGGGTGATGGAGGTCTCCCCCGTCTCCCCGTCCTTGGTGATGTCGAGATCAAGCATCCCGCCGAGCATATTCTGCGGATAGAGCATGCTGCCGACAAAATTGCCCAGAGAGTAGGCGACAAGCATCCGGTGGCCCTGCCGCCCGGTCCTCCATTCAACCGGCTGCAGCGTATGCGGATGGCTCCCAATGACGAGATCCACCCCGAGGTCGGCGAACCACTGGGCCAGCTCGAGCTGGTTGTCGTTGACCTCCAGGCTGTACTCGGTGCCCCAGTGCGGCACAACGATCACAAAATCGGCGGCCCCGCGCGCAAGCTCAATCTGCCGCTTCATCAGCTCCCGCTCGTCGGTGCGGATATAGCGCATCTCGGTCGAGGCGGGCAGGCTCAGGCCGTTGGTGTGCTCGGTCATCGGAACCCATCCAAAGGTAATGCCGTTGCACTCGGTAAGGACCGGCCGCTCCATCGCCGCCTCGGTGCGCCAGGCGCCGAACACATCGACGCCCAGCCCCTCCCAGAAATCGAGGGCGGCCGCCAGTCCCGCCTCCCCCATGTCAAACATGTGGTTGTTTGCCACACTGACCACGTCGAAGCCGATCTCTTTCATATGCCTCCCCACCGCCTCGGGAGAGTTGAACATCGGATATCCGGAAAGAGGATAGAGCCTTTCGGCAATGATCGTCTCCTGATTGATGAAGGACAGGTCGGCGTCGGCAACAAGCGGGGCGACATGCTCGTAAACCGGGCCGAAATCAAAGCCGTTTCCCCCCGCGTACTCGGCCGCCTGCCGGTAGATGCTGTCGTGGATCAGGTTGTCCCCCACCGCGCGCAGCCGCACCACCGCGTCGGGGGGCGGCGCGGGCTCCTCCGCGGCGGAGGAGGAAACGGGGCCCGCGGACACGGAGGATTCCCCTCCCTGCTCCGGCGCCAAAAGGCCGGAGGCCGCCGCGAAAACTCCAAGGGCTCCGCAGCAGAGCACCAGAATCAGCACTGCGAGTTTGATGGTATCCTTTCTCATAACACTCTCCCGGCAAAACGCCGGGGAACCTCCCCGGCCGCCTTTGTTCTGGGGGTTCCCCCGATTTCTGACAGGCTCACATCCACTTCTTTTTGCGGAAATAAAGGACCATGCCGGCGGAGACGGCCGCCATCAGCAGCAGGCAGGCGGGGTAGCCGTACCGCCATCCAAGCTCCGGCATATAGCGGAAGTTCATCCCGTAAAGCCCGACGATGAAGGTGACCGGAATGAAGATGGTCGAAACAAGGGTCAGCGTCTTCATCACCGCGTTGGTCGAATTGCTCATCAGGGTCATATAAAGGTCCGCGAGGTCGGCCACCGTCTCGCGGCTGTTTTCGGCCATCTCGCAGAGCTGGGCGATCTGCTCCCCCACATCCCGCAGGTAGACGTTCTGGGACATCAGGTCCCCGCCTCCGCGCAGCAGCATCAGGAAGGCGTCGCGCATCGGCACCGTCGTGCGGCGGATTTCCCGCGTGCCGCTCTTGAGATCGTGAATCCGTTCGAGCTGGGAAGACTGCACGCCCCGGAACAGCTCGTCCTCCAGCGCGTCGATTCTTGCGTCGATCCGCTCGGCCAGCGCCGCGGCATCCCGGAGAATGTCGCTCATCGCCAGACAGAAGCTGCGGATCACGAGGTCGTCGTCCGGCCTGAGGTATCCGCTGCGCAGCAGCTCAAAGGTCGCGGCAAATTGTTCCTCGCCATGCTCACAGAAGCTGACCATCCTCTCCTGCCAGAGCAGAAACTGAATGTTTTTTCTCCGCAGGCGGCCCTTTGCGTCCTCGCAGGCAAGGTTCAGGGCAAGGTGGGAATAGCTGCCGTAATCCTCGTGGGACGCGCGGCGGGCCGCGTGGGACAGGTCGGAAATCACCATCGGATGCAGGCCGAGACGTTCCCCAAGGACACGGTATTCGTCAGGATGCAGCCGGGGCGCGCTAATCCAGAACACCCCGCCGAGATCGGCCTCGAGCAGCTCGTCCACCGTATGCAGGATCGAAAGCCCGATGGAGCCGCCGGTGAGGCGGCAGAGGGTAAGCGGTCCCATCAGCCGTTCCTTACCCCCCGCACCGATTCGTCATAGCCCATCCGCTGCGAAACCTGCGCGGCGGCGTCAAGCAGGAAGGGAAGCTTCTCATAGATATGCTCGTCGGTCATCCGCGTCACCGGGCCGGAGACGCTCAGACCGGCAACCACCCTGCCGGTATAGTCGTAGATCGGCGCGGCGATGCAGCGCGCGCCCGGTTCATACTCCTCGTTGTCAAACGCGTAGCCCTGCGCCCGCACCTTGTCGAGCTCGGCGAAGAGGGCGGCCGGATCGGTAATGGTGTGCATGGTCATCGCGGGCAGTCCCTTGGCGGCGACATACTGGTGGAGCTGCTGCTGGGTATAATTGAGCAGCAGCAGCTTGCCGACCGCCGTGCAGTGCATCGGTGAGACGTTCCCCACCCTGCGGGTGGTCATCAGGAGCTGGTGCGGACCGCTGATCGCCTCGATATAGACAACCATCATATTATGTTCCTCGGCCACGTTCGCCGACTCGGAAAAAATATGGGCGATCGAGCGCAGGTAGGGCGAGCAGATATTGCGGATATTCTTCCGGCTTGAGACATTGGCCGCGATGGCACAAATCTTGTAGGTGAGGGAATAGCGGCCGGTATCGACGTCCTGCACGACATAGCCGCTCTTCTGCAGGGTGGCGATGTAGCGCAGCGTGGTGCTCTCGTTCATCGAGACGAGACGCGCGATTTCCTGAAGCCGAACCGGTTCGTCCTGCGCGGAAAGGCACTCCATAATGGTCAGCAGCTTCTCGGAGGACTGGTTGGAACGGGTCGCTTTGTCTGCGCCGGGAGTTCGTTTCATCAATTATCTTCCTCTCTTCTTCTTCGCTTTCTTTCACGCACCGCCGGGTGCTTTGCTTTCTACATCAGAGGCGCGAAAATCCGCAGCACCGCGCGCAGCAGCCGTTCGAATCCGTTCAGCTTGAGGAACGGACTGTCAAGGGTCACCTGCTCGCAGACCCGGAGCGTCTCAAGAAAATCATCCCGCACCGCGCTGATGCAGGAACTGTGCGCCATCCAAAGGCCGCATTCAAAATGGAGATAAAGGCTGCGGTAGTCGAGGTTGATCGTTCCGACCGTTGCAACCTCATCGTCCGAAACAAAAGTCTTTGAGTGGATAAAGCCGGGGGTATATTCGTAGATCTTCACCCCGCCCCTCACAAGCTGCGGATAACAGGCCCGGGTGAGGAGATGGACATACCACTTATCCCCGATATGCGGGGTGATAATCCGCACATCCACCCCGCTCTTGGCGGCAAGCAGCAGCGCGGTGAGGGTCTCGTTGTCCACGATCAGATAGGGCGTGCAGATATAGAGGTACCGCTGGGCGCGGTTGATGATGTTGAGATAAACCATCTCGCCGACCAGATCCCGGTCGAGCGGGGAGTCGGCGTAGGGCTGCACGATGCCGTTAAAGCCGCCGGGCAGCTCTTCGGGCAGGGGGCGGTAACGCTCCGGGTCGGAGATCTCCTCGTCCGAAATGCTGTCCCACATGGTCAGGAACATCGTCGCGAGGCTCCAGACCGCGTCGCCGCGCAGCATGACCGCGGCGTCCTTCCAGTGGCCGTGCTTGACCTTTGCATTGATATACTCATCCGCAAGATTGATTCCGCCCATAAAGCCGGTATGTCCATCGACCACAAGAATTTTCCGGTGGTCGCGGTTGTTCATAAACATCGTCAGCACCGGGATCAGAGGATTGAACTCGATGCACTGAATCCCTTTTTCCCGCAGCGTCCGGAAATAGTCGTCCGGCAGGGTGAGCAGGCAGCCGAAGCCGTCATAGAGCACCCGGACCTCCACCCCCTCCTTCACCTTGCGCTCGAGGATTTCAAGGATGGAATCCCACATCCGGCCCTCCTCAATGATGAAGTATTCCAGAAAAATGTACCGTTTGGCGCTTTCAAGCACCTTGAGCATCGCCTTGTACTTCTCCTCGCCCGGGGAAAGATAGGTCGTTTCGGTGCGTGCAAAAGGGGGGAAGCCCATCCGGGTGATATACTCCGACTGGTTGCGCAGTCCCTCGCCAAGCTCGGCGGCGCGCGCGCAGGCCGAGCGGCTCGGCGGAACCAGTTCGGCGAAGCGGTTATGCACCTTTCCGAGCCGTTCGGAAAGCCGGCGGCTCAGGCGGGGATTGCCGAACATCAGGTAGAAAAATCCTCCGAACAGCGGAAATGCCATAATCGGAATAATCCACGCCAGCTTGTAGGAGGGATTTTCCTCCTTGTTGATCACCACAAGGGTCATGAGCACCGAAAGAAGCATAAAAATTCCGTAGAAAATCGCAAAGTACCGCGAAAGGCGCAGTACGACGACGGCAAGCATCGCAACCTGCACAATGATGAGCAGGCCGACAATGACAACGCGGGAAAACAGCCATTCCCGAAATTTCAAAATTACCCTTGCCACACCGATCCCTCCCCATCACGTTCCGGCTCCACCGGGTCATTTTTATTATTATAGTATACTTTTCCCCTTTTTTCAACGGAGTTGTGCAACTCTCTTTTCACTATTAAAATATTTTGTTTTATCTGAAAACCCGGTTTTATTTTACGCAATGATTACACAGCTCCTTTTTGTGTGCCGGAGCATCTGGGGAAACGGCGGCGGAGATTCCCCGCAGATTGCACAAAACAGCGGCCCCTGCGTTTCCGCCGCATGAGCAAAAGTATAAATTTTCACTGATTTTGAATAATTATTCGAAAAACTCTTTATTTTTTGCAAATTATGTGTATAATTATAAATCAATACAAGTCAGACAAATTGGGGAGGGCATTCTCATGACACAGTTTAAAAAAGTTGTTTTGGCATATTCCGGCGGACTTGACACCTCGGTGATCATCCCCTGGCTCAAGGAAAACTACGGCTGCGAGGTCATCGCCGTATCCGCCGACGTCGGCCAGGGATCGGAACTCGATGGCCTTGAGGAAAAAGCCCTCAAGACCGGCGCGTCCAAGCTCTACATCGAACACCTTGCCGATGAATTCGCCGAGGATTTCATCATTCCGACCGTCAAGGCGGGGGCGGTCTACGAAGGCAAATATCTGCTGGGCACCTCCTTCGCGCGGCCGCTGATCGCCAAGCGGATCGTCGAAATCGCCAAGGCCGAGGGCGCCGACGCCATCTGCCACGGCTGCACCGGAAAGGGCAACGACCAGGTCCGGTTTGAGCTGACCATCAAGGCGTTCGCCCCCGACATGGCGATCATCGCGCCGTGGCGGATCTGGGACCTCAAAAGCCGGGAGGATGAAATCGCGTACGCCGAAGCGCATGACGTCCCGCTGAAGATCACCCGCGAGACCAACTATTCCAAGGACAAGAACATGTGGCATCTCTCCCACGAGGGGCTCGACCTCGAGGATCCGGCCAACGAGCCGATGTACGATAAAATCCTGGAGCTGGGGGTTTCCCCCGAAAAGGCGCCCGACCACCCCTCCTATGTGACGGTCAGCTTTGAAAAGGGCGTTCCGACCGCGGTTGACGGGGTCAAAATGAAGCCCGCCGATCTCATCTGGAAGCTCAACGAGCTGGGCGGCGCAAACGGCATCGGCATCACCGATCTTGTCGAAAACCGGCTGGTCGGCATGAAGAGCCGCGGAGTCTATGAGACGCCCGGCGGCACCATCCTCTATTTTGCGCACGAGCAGCTTGAAAGCCTCTGTCTCGACAAGGAAACCATGCATTATAAGCAGCAGGTCGCCCTCAAGTTCGCGGATCTCGTCTACAATGGCCAGTGGTACACTCCCCTGCGGGAGGCTCTTTCGGCGTTCGTCGATTCCACGCAGGAGTATGTGACCGGCGAGGTCAAGCTCAAGCTCTACAAGGGAAACGTCATCGGCGCGGGAACCACCAGCCCCTACAGCCTCTATTCGATGGAGGTGGCCACCTTTGACGAGGACGAGGTTTATAACCAGAAGGATTCGGAAGGCTTCATCAACCTGTTCGGCCTGCCCCTCAAGGTGCGGGCGCAGATGCTGGCCAAACAGGGCAGGTAAGGAGCGGCGGTTATGAAAATGTGGTCCGGGCGCTTCTCCAAGGAGCTTGACGCCGGCGTCAACGATTTTAACTCCTCGATTTCCTTTGACCACGTGATGTACCGCGAGGATATCGCGGGTTCGATCGCCCACGCGGCGATGCTCGGCGCACGGGGAATCATCCCCGCGGAGGATGCCCAAAAGATCGCGGAGGGTCTGAGAGGCATCCTCGCCGATCTCGAGAGCGGCGCGCTCCCTTTCGATCCCGCGGCCGAGGATATCCACATGTTCGTCGAACAGGTGCTCACCGAACGGATCGGAGACGCGGGCAAGCGGCTGCATACCGCGCGCAGCCGCAACGACCAGGTCGCTCTCGATCTGCGGATGTACTTAAAGAACCAAACCGCGGAGATTTATGCCTCAGTCCGCAAGCTGACCGGCGTGCTTCTCACCAAAGCGCGGGAGCACCTTGAAACGGTCATGCCGGGCTACACCCATCTTCAGGTGGCGCAGCCGGTGACGCTGGCCCACCACCTGATGGCCTACGCCCAGATGCTGGCCCGCGACCTCGGCCGGCTTTCCGACTGCTATGAACGGATGGACGTGATGCCGCTCGGTTCCTGCGCGCTGGCCGGGACGACCTATCCGATCGACCGCTCGATGACGGCGGAGCTGCTCGGATTTTCGGCCGTCTCTCAGAACAGCCTCGACGGGGTATCCGACCGCGATTTCTGCGTCGAGCTGGGCGCGGCCCTCTCGCTCATCATGACCCATCTCTCCCGCTTTTCAGAGGAGATCATCCTCTGGTGCTCGTCGGAGTTTCACTTTATCGAGCTGGACGATGCCTTTGCCACCGGCTCGTCGATCATGCCGCAGAAAAAGAACCCCGACATCGCCGAGCTGATCCGCGGCAAGACCGGGCGGGTCAACGGAAACCTCTCCGCGCTGCTCACGATGCTCAAGGGGCTCCCGCTCGCCTACAACAAGGACCTTCAGGAGGATAAGGAGGCCATCTTCGACAGCGTCGAAACGGTGAAGCTCTGCCTCGGAGCCTTCACCCCGATGCTGGAAACGATGACCGTCAAAAAGGAACGGATGCGCGCCGCCGCCGCGCGCGGCTTCATCAATGCCACCGACTGCGCCGACTACCTCACCCGGAAAGGGATTCCCTTCCGGGAGGCGTACCAGATCACCGGCTGGCTGGTGAAGATGTGCATCGAACGCGGCTGCACCCTCGAAACGCTTCCGCTGCAGAGCTATCAGATGCTTTGCCCCGCTTTCGCGGGCGACCTCTACCGCGCGATCGACATCGGCACCTGCGTCGAACAGCGCACCGCAACGGGCGGCCCGGCCCCGTCGGCCGTCGCCGCGCAGATCGAAGAACTGACCGCCAGGCTCTCGGCGCTCGACGACGCCGCGCCGTTTCAGTAACAGGAGGGACATTATGGCCTATCAAATTTTCATCGATGGACAGGAAGGGACCACCGGCCTGAAAATCCTCGACCGCCTCGCCGCGAGGCCCGACCTCGAAATCCTCAAAATCGACGAGGAGAAGCGCAAGGACCCCGCCGAGCGCCGGAAGCTGATCAACGCGTCGGACATCACCTTCCTCTGCCTTCCCGACGCGGCCGCCATTGAAGCGGCGGCGCTGGCGACCAACGACCATGTCAAGATCATCGACGCCTCAACCGCCCACCGTGTCGCGCCCGGCTGGGCCTACGGATTCCCGGAGCTTTCCGGCGGGCACCGCGCGGCGATTGCCGCCTCCCACCGGATCGCCAATCCCGGATGCTATGCCACCGGCTTCATTTCGGTCGCGGCTCCGATGGTGAGGAAGGGCTGGATGCCCGCGGATTATCCGGTCGTCTGCCACGCTGTCTCAGGGTATTCGGGCGGCGGCAAAAAGATGATCGCGGCCTACGCCGACCCCCACCGCCCCGCCGAATACCAAAGCGTGCGGCAGTACGGCCTGACCCAGAGCCACAAACACCAAAAGGAGATGCAGGTGCTCTCCGGCCTGGCCGATATCCCGATCTTCAACCCCGCCGTCTCCGATTTCTACAGCGGCATGACCGTATCGGTGCCTCTCTACACCAGGCTGCTCTCCGGCAAGCCCTCGGTCCGGGCGATCCACGAGATGTTCTGCGAATACTATGCGGGCCAGCATTTCGTTCAGGTGATGCCCCTGATGGGCGAAGGGGTGCTCGAGGGAGGATTCCTGCCGTCCAACCAGCTCGCCGGCACCAACCTGCTGCAAATTTTCGTCTGCGGCAACGACGACCGCGTGCTGCTGGCCGCCTGCCTCGACAACCTCGGCAAGGGCGCTTCGGGCGCGGCGGTGCAGAACATGAACATCGCGCTCGGACTCGACGAAACCACCGGCCTTCTCTGACGGCCGCAACCATTCGACAGGAGGAATTCCCCATGACCAACGCCACCACCGCACAGAAGGCCGACATTCTCAGCCAGGCGCTCCCCTATATTCAGAAATACAACAATAAAACGGTTGTCGTCAAATACGGCGGCAACGCCATGCTCGACGACGAGCTGAAGGCGGCCGTCATGGGCGACATCGTCCTGCTCTCCTGCATCGGCATCAAAGTGGTGCTGGTGCACGGCGGCGGCCCCGAGATCAGCGGAATGCTCAAAAAGATCGGCAAGGAGTCGAAGTTCATCAACGGCCTGCGCTACACCGACGAGGAAACCCGCGACGTGGCCCAGATGGTACTCGCGGGCAAGCTCAACAAGGACCTCACCGCCCAGATCAACGCACAGGGCGGCAAGGCGGTCGGCCTCTGCGGGGTTGACGGGGGCATGGTCATCGTCGAGCGCAAGGGCGGGCCGGTGGACTACGGCTTTGTCGGCGAACTGGTCAAGGTCAACCCCGATCCCATCACCGATCTGCTGGACAAGGGTTATATCCCGGTCATCACCTCGATCGGCATGGACAGCAGCGGCGTGACCTACAACATCAACGCCGACACGATGGCCTGTTACGTGGCCAGCGCGCTGAAGGCCGAAACCATCATCCTCATGACCGACATCCGCGGGCTGCTGCGGGATAAAAACGACGAGACGACCCTCATCCCCTCGGTCACCATCTCGCAGGTTCCGCCGCTGATCGGGCAGGGCATCGTCGCGGGCGGCATGATCCCCAAGGTCGAGTGCTGCGTGGACACCCTCAAAGCGGGAGTCAAAAAAGCGGCGATCATCGACGGGCGGATTGTTCACGCCATCCTCATCGAGATGCTCTCGGACGAGGGCATCGGCACGATGATCTACCACGACAAAAAGGAGGAAGCATGATGACCCTTCAGGAAGCGATGAGCCTTGACCAATCCTATGTCGCCCACACATACGGGCGCGCGCCGTTCCTGCCCTCCCACGGCAGGGGCGCGACCTGCTGGGACTGTGACGGCAAACAGTATATCGATTTTTCCAGCGGCATCGGCGTCACCTCCCTCGGCTTCGCCGACCCGGAATGGGTGGCCGCCGTTTCAAAGCAGGCGGGGGAATACGCCCATATCTGCAACTACTACTACTCGGCCCCCGGCGAGGAAACGGCAAAGCTCCTCTGCGAAAAATCCGGGATGAAGAAGGTGCTTTTCGCGAACTCCGGCGCCGAGGCCAACGAGGGCATGATCAAAACCGCGCGGAAATACTCCCAGGAAAAATACGGCCCCGAGCGCAGCGAGATCATCACCCTGGTCAACTCCTTTCATGGGCGCACCGTCACGACCCTGACCGCCACCGGACAGCCGGCGATGCACCGGTTCTTCTATCCCTTTACCCCCGGCTTCTGCTATGCCGAGGCAAACAACTTTGAGGACCTGCTTGCAAAGGTCAGCGGACACACCGCCGGAATTATGGTTGAAATGATTCAGGGGGAGGGCGGCGTCGTCCCGCTCGAGGCCGGATTTGTGAAAAAAATCGCCGCCCTCTGCAAGGAGCGGGACATCCTGCTGCTCGTTGACGAGGTGCAGACCGGCAACGGGCGCACCGGCTTCTTCTACAGCTATCAGGCCTTCGGGGTGGAGCCGGATATCGTCAGCACCGCCAAGGGGCTCGGCAACGGCCTGCCCATCGGCGCGGTTCTCTTCGGGGAAAAGACCGAAAATGTCCTCAAGCCGGGCGACCACGGCACCACCTTCGGCATGAATCCCATCGTCTGCGCGGGCGCGAAGGTCGTCCTGAACCGAATGGACGACGCGTTTCTCAAGGAGGTCTCCCGCAAGGGAGAAAAGCTCAAAAAGGCGCTCGAGGGGGCGGAAAACGTCGCCTCGGTCACGGGCATGGGCCTGATGCTCGGCGTGCTGCCCAAGCAGGGGGACGCGCACGAAATCTTCGACCGCTGCCGCGGCAAGGGGCTGCTGGTGCTCACCGCCAAGGACAAGGTGCGGCTGCTGCCGCCTCTCGTCATCACCGACGCGGAGCTTGAGCAGGGTACCGCGATTCTCAAGCAGGTGCTCAAGGAGGCGGCATCGTGAAGCAAAAGCATCTTCTCAAGCTCTCCGACCTTTCGCCGGAGGAGATTTTCGAGATTCTCGATCTGGCCGACAAGCTCAAATATGAGCAGAAACACGGCATCCCCCATCCGCTGCTCGCGGGCAGGACTCTGGGGATGATCTTCCAAAAATCCTCGACCCGCACCCGCGTCTCCTTCGAGACGGGGATGTACCAGCTCGGCGGTCAGGCGCTTTTCCTCTCGTCGCGCGACCTGCAGATCGGCCGGGGGGAGCCGGTGCAGGATACCGCGCGCGTCCTCTCCCGCTACCTCGACGGCATCATGATCCGCACCTTCGAACAGGCGGAGGTCGAGGCACTGGCTATGCACGGTTCGATTCCGGTTATCAACGGGCTGACCGATTTCTGCCATCCCTGTCAGGTGCTCGCCGATCTGATGACCATCCGCGAATACAAAAAGGACCTCGCCGGCAAAAAGCTCTGCTTTATCGGCGACGGCAACAATATGGCCAATTCCCTGATTGTGGGAGGACTCAAAACCGGGATGAAGGTTTCGGTCGCCACTCCGAAGGAATACGCTCCCGACCCGGCGGTTCTCGCGTTTGCGCGCAATTGCGCGGGCTTCTCCTGGGTGCAGGACCCCCTCGAGGCGGCATCCGGCGCCGACGCGGTCTATACCGACGTCTGGGCCTCGATGGGCCAGGAATCGGAGCAGCAGGAACGCGCCAAGGTCTTTGCGGGCTATCAGGTCAACCGCGCGGTGATGGCCGCGGCCAATCCCGGCGCTCTGGTGCTGCACTGTCTGCCCGCCCACCGCGGGGAGGAGATCACCGCCGAAACCTTTGAGGCGCACGCCGAAGAAATTTTCGACGAGGCGGAAAACCGCCTGCACGCCCAGAAGGCCGTGATGGCGCTGCTGATGAAACAGCCCTGAAAATTCCCGCGCACGAAGCCTGCTTAAACGCCCCATCCCAATACCCAAGCGGTTCACCTGAAGCTTTTTTCCCTTGCGAAGCCCTCTTTGCATCAGGCAAAGAGGGCTTCGCTTTGCAGCTTTAGCGACAGCAGCCTCCGGTTATGCCGGCAGGCAGGAAAAATCTTCAGCTTATAGCATTGAGCGCGGCGAAATGACAAATATTCAGAAACGAAGAAGGTTAATCAAAGGAGAAAATCACCGCTTTGGCAGCTTCTATGCGTGTGAGCCGCGCTGCCCTCCGCTCGGGCGCGCCGGTCACCGGACAGGCGGAGCGGGCGGGCCGGGAGAGGGGAACGGGCGGCCTGCGGGCCGCCCGCGCCGGGCTGTGATGCGTAAGAAAAACAATTCGACGCCTCTTAAAGGGCGGGCCGGTATCACGCCCTTTTAGGGCTGGTGCATCCCACGCGTTCAACGCGTGGTTTTGATTTGTCGTTCGGTTTAGAACCTCCGGAGCGGCCGGCCAAACCGCGGAAAAGCATTTCCACGTCCGGAGCAACGCGCTGCTGCCGGCAGGCTCTTCTCAAAAAGGAGCGCGCGGGGCCATGCGCTGCAAAACCTCAACCCTGCCGGGCGGCGCGGGAGCGCACGCCGCCCCGTCCAGCCATGCCCTTATGGCGTGAAGTTTCTTTTTCCACCGCTCCAAGCCGGGCGTCAAACAGCCGTCGTGAGGAGATCTGCCAGCATTTTGGACAGATCCTCACAGCCGAAACCGCTGCCGCGCAGATAACAAACGGGGAGTCCTCCGGAACGGACAAAGGCTTCGGCCGGACCGGGGCCTCGCCTTCGTCTCCCGCGAATGCACAAAACTGAGCATCCGCGCCGCTGCCGACAGTCACGGCGGCAGCCTCTTTATCTCCCGCGAATGCACAAGATTGAACCGCCCCGGATTGTGCGGACGGCACAATCCGGGGCGGTTCAATCTGTTTTCCCACGTCAGGGGATATTTTGTCCATTGGTCCGCGCGCGGCCGCCGGAAATTTTGCGGGCGGAGGAAGCCGGAAAGAGGGCTCCGCGCTCTTCATCCGTCCGCCTGCGCCTTATCCGGCGCCGGCTCGAGCACCTGCAGTTTGTAATGGATTTGAAGGGAAGTGCGGTAGCGGCGGCAGAAAAGGCCGACGGTGCGGCGCATCACCCGCTCGCCCGCCTCATAGCCGCGGGTCGGCAGCAGCAGGACATACTGTGCGCCGTTGTAGCGGGAAACAACGTCCCCCCGGCGCAGGCTTCCCTGAAGCACCGAGAGCAGCTGATCCATCGCCCGGTTAAGCACCTCCAGCTCGGGAACGTTCCCCGAGGGGTCGGTGACGGTGAGCAGTCCCAGCATCATGGTGCGCCCTGAACGGGTGCTGCGGCGCAGCTCCAGACGGTAGGCTTCCTTGAAAAAACCGTAGTCGCAGACAAACGCCCCGTCACCGGCTTCGTTGCCGCCCAGCTCATCCCGGATTTTCCAGAGATCGGTTTCCAGTTCCCGATTGAGTCCAACCTTCATCAGCTCATCCGAAAGCGCGCGCAGCGCCTCGGAGGGGCGGGCCCGCAGATAGCGATAGATCAGATCGGTCGCCTTTTCGTAATGCCGGCGCGCCTCGTCATAAGCGCCCTGGGAGAGCAGCGCCCGAATGCAGTGGCAGTGGATTCTCTCGTCGCAGGGATCGATGGCCAGCACGCGCCCGCAGAGCTCCGTCGCCTCTCCGAACCTGCCCTGAGCGGTCAGCAGTCCGGCCAGACGGTCCGCGAGATCGAGATAAAGCCCGTGGTAATGGGCGGAAAGAACGCTGATCCACGGCACCTTATCCAGCTTGGCAAAAAACCTTCCCCGGTACAGCCCGATCGCCTCGCGGCAGAGCGCCTCGCATTCGCCGTCGGAAAGCCCCTCCGCCCGAAGCTGCCCGCAGATGGCTTCAAACCGGTCGGCGTCGGATTCGCAGGCGGCCTTGTTGTTCCAGCGGTAGGCGCCCCGCTGGGAGAGGATCAGCGGCAGGCCCACCTTTTGCTCGAGCGGCTCGATAAATCCCCGAATCCGGTAAAGCAGGGTTTTCAAGGCGTTCGCGGTATCCCGTCCGCCCGCGCTCTCGCCCCACAGCATGGTGACAAATTCCCTCTGGGGGATTGCACGTTCCCGGTGGGCCACCAGATACGCCAGCATATTCCACATCTTGCGGGACCGGTTCAGGCTGTCGTCAATCCGAATCTTGCCGGCGCAGAGTGAAAATTCGCCGAAAAAAGTAATATGGATCGGCTCGCGCGGTGTCGGTTCGGTAAACGTTTCCATACATTTTCCTCCTCTGAGACTGTGGATCGAAACACCAGCTTGTCAATATATTTCTTATTATAATCGTTGGGTGTTAAAAAAGCGAGTTAAATTCGCATTATTTTGAAAATTTTTACATTTTCTGTGCCCAATACAAAAACAGGGCGCCTCACCTTCCGCCCAGCCGCCCCATAAGATAAAAGCAGTCCGTCAAAAGAAAGGGGTTGCTGATTGGATGGGCGATTTTTTTGCGTCCTTTCTTCTCGTCGTCGCCTTGGCGCTCGACGCCTTCGTTGCGGCGCTCGGATACGGGGCCGCCTCCATTCGGATTCCCACCGGCTCGCTGCTGGTAATCGCGCTGATCTGCTCGGGCGCTCTGTCCGCCGCACTGCTGGCGGGAGGACTGCTGGCTCCTCTGCTCCCACCTGCCGCCGCCCGTCTCTTCGGCTGTGGCATTCTTGCTCTTCTTGGAGCCGCCAAGCTGGTTGAGGAGCCTCTCAAGCGGCGGCGCGCGCCGCCGCCCTGTCCGCCGGCGGGCCGCGCATTTTCCCCGGGCGCCCTGCTTTCCATCTACTGCCGTCCCAACTGCGCGGACCGCGACTGCTCGCGCACACTCTCCCCCGGAGAAGCCTGCGCTCTGGCGCTGGCTCTTTCGCTCGACGGGGCGGCAGCCGGCATCGGGGCGGGCGCGGTCTGCCTCGGTCCGCTCTCGGTGCTGCTGATCTCGATCGCGGTCCATCTCGCGGGGGTGCGGCTTGGGGAGGCGATCGGCAGACGTCTTGCCCGCACCGTTCCTGTCCCGCTCGCACCGCTCTGCGGCGCGATGCTGATCCTGCTTGCCCTGCTCCAGTTCTATGGATAAAACGTGCGGCTGTTTCCTCCCGCCTGATCCGGTTCCGCGGGGAACAGCGCGGCTGTTTCCGCCTGCCTAATCCGGTTTTGTGGAGAACAGCGCAGCTGCTTCCTCCCGCCTGATCCGGTTCTGCGGGGAACAGCACGACTGCTTCCGCCTGCCCGTTCCGGTTCCGCAGGGAACAGCGCGGCTGTTTCCTCCCGCCTGATCCGGTTCCGCGGGGAACAGCGCGGCTGCTTTCTCCCGCCTGATCCGGTTCCTTGAAAAAACAGGCGCGCCGCTGCGACGGCGCGCCTGTTTTCCATAGCCAATGATTTCCTGTTTACACTCCGACCGAGTAGTTGGGTGCTTCCTTGGTGATATAGATGTCGTGCGGATGGCTCTCTTTCAGCCCCGCGCCGGTGATCCGCACAAACTGCGCGCGCTCATGCAACTCGGGGATGGTCCGGCAGCCGGTGTAACCCATGCCGGAGCGCACACCGCCGACCAGCTGATAAACGGTATCCGAAACCGGTCCCTTGTAGGGGACCCGTCCCTCAACCCCTTCAGGAACAAGCTTGCTCGCGCCCTCCTGGAAATAGCGGTCCTTCGACCCCTTCTCCATCGCGGCGAGGGAGCCCATGCCGCGGTAGACCTTGAAGTTCCTGCCCTGGTAAATCTCGGTTTCACCGGGGGATTCGGCGCAGCCCGCGAGCAGGCTGCCGAGCATTACAACGTTGGCGCCGGCGGCGAGCGCCTTGACGATATCGCCCGAATATTTGATGCCGCCGTCGGCAATGACCGGAACACCGCGTTTGGCGGCGGCACGGCAGGCGTTATAAATGGCGGAGATCTGCGGAACGCCGCAGCCCGCGACGACGCGGGTGGTGCAGATCGAGCCGGGGCCGATGCCGACCTTGACGCAGTCGGCGCCCGCGTCAATCAGCGACTCGGCGCCTTCGGCGGTGGCGATGTTGCCGGCGATGATCGCAATCTCCGGGAAGGCGGCACGAATTTTTTTCAGGCAGTCCAGAATGTTTTTGCTGTGGCCATGGGCCGAATCAAGAACCAGAACGTCCGCCTGCGCCTCGATCAGCGCCTCGGCCCGTTCCAGCACATTGGCGGTGACGCCGATGGCGGCCGCACAGAGCAGGCGTCCTCCCTTATCGCGGGCGGAGTTGGGGTACCGGACCGCCTTTTCGATATCCTTGATGGTGATGAGGCCCTTGAGCTTATAATCGTCATCAACGATCGGCAGCTTTTCAATTTTGTACTTCGAGAGAATCTTCTGCGCCTCCTCGAGGGTGGTGCCGACCGGCGCGGTAATCAGATGGTCCTTGGTCATGACCTCCCTGATCGGAACGTTAAAGTCGGTCAGGAAGCGCAGATCGCGGTTGGTGATGATGCCGACCAGCCGCATGCTTCCGTCGCAGATCGGCACGCCGGAAATCTTATACCGGCCCATCAGCGCGTCGGCGTCGGTCACATAGTGATCGGGAGAAAGGTAGAATGGATTGACGATGACCCCGTTTTCAGAACGCTTGACCTTGTCCACCTCGGTCACCTGTTCCTCGATGGTCATATTCTTGTGGATGACCCCGATTCCCCCCTCGCGGGCAATGGCAATCGCCATCGGCGCGGTGGTCACGGTATCCATCGCGGCGGTGATCAGCGGAGTGTTGAGGACAATGTCCCGGGCCAGCACAGTATGCAGGTCGATATCCCGGGCGGTTACCTCCGAATAGGCGGGGATCAGCAGCACGTCGTCGAAGGTGAGTCCTTCGCTGACGAACTTGGACGAATAGTCGATGTTAAGCATCCAATCTCTCCTTTCATGCCGGTCGGCTTATCATATCGCAAAATATTTTTCCCATTTTATCACCCATGGTCCTCTGTTGCAAGGGCTTTGAGAGAAAATTCGGCGGAAAAACAGGCGGAATTTCCGACGCTGCCGCTGACGCGGAAACAGTTGTCCTCCCGGCCGCGCCGAAGGCTGATCGTCTCGCCCAGACGGGCCTGATATTGGTAGCGCAGCAGCATGGTGTCCACCCCCGCGGAACAGAGCACCTCTTCCGGGAAGCAGTCGAGTGCGGCGTCCGCATAGACGGTGTTGTTCATATGCCGGTTCACGTCCAGATCCGAAAGGCGGACCTCGCGCCCGCCGCACGGCTCCTGCGCCTCGGAAATCCTGATCCGGGAAGGGTCGACGAAGGGCGTCCACTCCCCGCCGAGGGCCGGAAGCTCATGGCGGAAGCTCGACGAACGCAAGGGCCGTCCGGTTTCGAAGTCCAGCAACGCCCACGCCGTCTGGTTTTCAGCCAGCAGATTCCCTTCCCCGTCGAGCAGCACCGTCTCCCGGAACATCCGCGCCCCGCGCGCCGGAACCGGGGCCGTTGCGACGGTCAGTAGCTCCCCCTCGCGCGGGGTGCGCAGAATCCGCAGCCCCTGGCCGATGAGGACGAAAAACATCCCCTCCTCCTTCAGCTTCTGAAAGCCGAAGCCGAGCGATTCCAGATGGCCGCCCGCCGCCTCCTGCACATAGCGCAGCGCACAGGCCGCCCGCAGGCGTCCCTGCCCGTCGCAGTCAAATCCCCGGACCCGCAGCCGCAGGGAAAAGGGATAGCGCTTTGTCAAAACATTCCACCTCGTAATCCGTTCCGCGCCCGTCAGGAGACGCGGCCTCTGTTTGCCACATGGCTCTGCCGTTATCTTGCTTTATCGATTTGCCGCTGCCGCGCAAGCCGTTTTGCGCCTGTCGGCGGGCGAGGCTTTTATTTGCCGCACGGCTCTGCCGTTATCTTGCTTCACCGATTTGCCGCTGCCGCGCAAGCCGTTTTGCGCCTGTCAGGGGGCGCAGAGCCTCGGGGACGGCGGCCGAGCCGCCGCCGTCCTGTCCGTTCTCCAGAAGGGCGCGAAGCAGCACCGAAAGGTCGGCCGTCCCGCAGGCGGTCTCCGCCGGACGGAGGCGCCGCTCTCCCTCCTGCCGGCAGCGGCAGGCAATGCGGCGGGAGAGGAAATCTCCGCAGGCGCTTATGACCGCGGCCGTCTCATAGCGTCCGGACGACGGCATCCACACTCCGGCGGACCATCCGGCGGCGGCCTCAAAAGGAAGCTGCGCCGGTTCCAGCGGAGAAAGTTCAAAAGGAAGCCCCAACCCGCGCAGGGCTTTGCCGGTCAGGGACAGAAGACGTTCCATCGCCATGCCGTCCTGACCCGGTGCGGCCAGCAGGAGCATGGCGGAGATATCCCCGCCTTCCCGGCCGGAAAAGACAGCGCAGCCGCCGGGCAGAGCGCATCCGGCGGGATAGACCCTGCCGCGGTGCGGCCGCATCAGCGCGCCCACCGCGGGGGTCACCCCCTGCATTTCGTCCGCCGGTCCGTCGGGAAGTCTGTATTCGGTCAGCCCGCCCGCCGCGAGGGCGTCGAGCCAATAGGACTCCAGCGCGCGGGCAAGCCGCGCGCCCATTCCGAGCAGAGGGGGCAGGCCATCCGAGGGGGCGGGAACGCTCCTGTCTTCCCTGCAAGCCCCCGCCCCGGTCCTTGGGGACGGACCGTCCGGAAACACGGGAATACCCGGCCCCTTCGTGCGGGCCTTCGTTTCATTTCCTGGAAACAGACCGGGCGGGGGGACAAAAATCCCCAGTCCTTCCCCGAGGACCCGCGCGCTTTTGAGCGGATAGGGAAACACCGCGGGCACACCCCAGCGGCGGACCGGCTCCGCGGCCCGCCCGCGGGGGAGATTGGGGAAGAGCAGAAGGAGGGCGCGGCGGCGCTCCTCCCGCTCTTCCAGCTCCGCTTCAAGGACGGCGGTTTTGCGCGCCAGCAGGCGCAGCTCGATCTGCAGGGGGACGCTGCTTTTCCCGGCCCGTTCCAGCTCCGGGAAGCGCAGCCGCAGCAGGTTCTGCTGCTCTCGCAGCTCCCGCGCGGCGGAAAGAAGCTCCCCGCGCCTTGCGTCGAGGGCGGCAAGCTCGTCGACCTCGGCGCCGAGGTCGACGCCGCGCAGGAGGCAGGCGACCTTGACCCGCTCGGGGTCCCGCCGGATGATTCGGCTTTCCAGCATGGTCAGCTCCTGTTCCCTTCTCCGCGTTCGAGCCGGGCGGCAAAGTCGCGCAGCTCTTCCTCCGAGTAGAACTCGACGGTCAGCTCCCCCTTGTCCTTCCCCTTTCTGGTCACCCGCACCCGGCGGGAAAGAACCTCGCCGAGGGCCAGCTCCATCTCGCGGTAAAGAGTGGGAGCGGCGCTCCCGCGCTTGGGCGCCGGCTTTTTCATCAGCTGGCGCACCGCTTCTTCCGCCTGCCGGACCGAAAGCCCCTGGGTGATGATCCGCTTGGCCAGCTCGGAGGCGGCAGCCTGTTCGAGAGGCAGCAATGCCCGGGCGTGTCCGGCCGAGAGATCTCCCCGGCGGAGCATCTCCACCACTCCGTCGGGCAGCGTGAGCAGGCGCAGCGCGTTGGCCACCGCCGGGCGGGAACGCCCTACCCGCTGGGCCACCCGCTCCTGCGTCATCGAAAAGCGTTCCATGAGGGTGCGGTAGCCCATCGCCTCCTCGATCGGGTTAAGGTCGGCGCGCACAAGGTTTTCCACGAGTGCGATTTCGAAGGCCTGCTCGTCGGTCAGCTCCCGGATGACGACCGGCAGTTCGGTCAGTCCCGCGATCCGGGCGGCGCGCCAGCGCCGCTCGCCCGCGACGATCTGGTAGCGCCCGTTGGGACGCGGCCGGACCACCAGGGGCTGAAGCACTCCATGCTCCCGGATCGAGGCGGCCAGCGAGTCGAGCGCCTCGGGGGAAAATTCCCGTCTCGGCTGCTCGCTGTTCGGCTCGATCTCTCCGATCTGCAGGGTTGAAACCGCAACATCGGCGGTGTCGTTATCGGCAAAAAGCGCTTCGAGCCCCTTGCCGAGGCCGCGCTTGGGTTTTGGCATACCGGTTCCTCCTTCTTGGACGTTATCGGCGGTTTTTCATCAGTTCGTCGGCCAGCTCAAGGTAGCAGGCCGCTCCGCGCGAGGCGCGGTCGTAGTAGAGCACCGGCATCCCGAAGCCCGGCGCCTCGGAAAGCCGCACATTGCGCGGGATGACGGTGGCAAAGACCTTTTTCGGAAAGAACTTCTTCACCTCGTCAACCACCTGATTGGTGAGGTTCAAACGTCCGTCGAACATCGTCAGCAGCACCCCTTCGACATCAATGCGGGGATTATAAAGGCGTTTGACCTGACGGACCGTCGCCATGAGCTGGGAAAGCCCCTCGAGCGCGTAATACTCGCACTGGATCGGGATCAGCAGGCTGTCCGACACGGCGAGTGCGTTGAGGGTGATCAGCCCGAGCGAGGGCGGGCAGTCGATCAGGATGTAATCATACTGCTCCTTGACCGGAAGCAGCCCCGCCCGCAGGCGGAACACCCGCTCCGGCAGGTCGACCAGCTCGATTTCCGCGGCGGCCAGATCGATTCCCGCGGGCAGAAGATCGACGTTTCGGAACCGGGTGGAAATCTTCGCCGCATCGGCGCGTTCTCCCGCGACAAGCATATGGTATGTGGAGTGCTCAAGCCCCTTCTTGTTGACACCCAGCCCGCTGGTCGAATTTCCCTGCGGATCGGTATCGACGAGCAGCACCCGCCGTCCTCTGTCGCCGAGCGAGGCGGCGAGGTTGACGGCGGTGGTGGTCTTTCCCACTCCGCCCTTTTGATTGGTGATTGCGATCACACGGCCCAAATCGGTCCCTCCCGGAGATTTTCTGCCGGCCGGCCTCTGTTTCCCAACCGGGGACAGCCGGACGATTTTCGGATACGATGCCGCGGCCGCGAAGCGGAGGGCGGCGGCACCGGCCATCAAAAGCCGTTCCCGCCCAAAGGGGGCGGCGGCGCAATGGCGCGTCATGTCCGCTTTTCGGACATTATACCACAAAAGAGCGGCGCGTGCCACCCGCGGCGGGCAAATCCCGCTGTTTTTTCAGGCCCCCTTTTCTCGTCCGAATTCTTGACAGACGGCGGGCGGAAGGGTATGATAAATGGGATTTCCAGAGCTTTTTGAAGGAGGGCGCGGCTCATGATCCTGACCATCGACATCGGCAACTCCAACATTGTTTTCGGGGTGTACGGCGAAGACCGGCTTCTCTTCTCCTCGCGGGTCAAAACAGATCCGCTGCGCACCGAAACCGAATATGCGGTGCTGCTTTCCAATCTGCTCGCCTTCCATGACTGTCCGGCGAAAAGCCTTGAGGGCGCGGCCCTCTCCTCGGTCGTGCCGGGGCTGACCCCGGTGCTGCGCGCCGCCGTCGGGCTGCTGACCGATCTTCCGGTCCTCGCCGTCGGCCCGGGCGTTAAGACCGGCCTGGACATCCGCATCGACAACCCCGGCGAGCTTGCGGGCGACCTTGTCTGCACCGCCGTCGGCGCGATGGAGCATTACCCCCTTCCCGCCATTATCATCGATTTGGGAACCGCGACGAAAATTACGGTGGTGGACGAGCGCCGCCGCTATATCGGCGGGGCGATCGCCCCCGGCGTCGCCGTTTCGCTCGGAGCGCTGACCAAAAGCGCCTCGCTGCTGCCCGCCGTCTCGCTCGATTCCAAAATCAAGCCGATCTGCGGCGACACCGCCGGCGCAATGCTCTCCGGGAGCATTCTCGGCGCCGCCTCGATGCTCGACGGAATGATCGACCGCTTCTGCGAGGTGATCGGAGAGGCCAAAACGGTTGTCGCCTGCGGTGGCCTCGCGCCGATGGTGATCCCGCACTGCCGCCGCCGGATCATCCTCGACGAGGGCCTGCTGCTCTCGGGCCTGCTCGCCGTCTACCGCAAAAACCGCTGAACCGGCGGGAAATTCCGCCGCTCTTTTTCCATGTTCCCACCGCCCCGCGCGGGCGCTGCGGATAAAATTTGCGCTGCATCCGGGCCTGCCCGGAGCGGCAGCAAGGAGTGAAAAATATGCCGCAATCCCATGAACGCCATTCCAGCACCGATTTCCTTGTCCGGGTCGCCCTGCTCGCGGCCGTCATCGCGGTGATGGCCTTTACCCCGCTCGGATACTTCCGCACCGGGTTCCTGAGCATTACCCTTCTTCCGATCCCGGTGGTCATCGGCGCCATCGTCCTCGGACCTGCCGCCGGAGCAATCCTCGGGGCGGTATTCGGGGTTACGAGCGTCATCCAGTGCTTCGGCCTCGAACCGTTCGGCACCACCCTGATGGGGATCAATCCGGTCGGCACCCTGATCACCTGTATGATTCCGCGGATCCTGATGGGCTTTTTGGCCGGCGTCCTGTTTCTGCTTCTGCGCCGTCTCTTCGGCAGCCGCTTCGGCGTCTTTGCCGCGGCCTGCCTTGCGGGCCCCCTGCTCAACACCCTGCTTTTTATGACCTCGCTCTGTGTCTTTTTTTACCGCACCGACTTTATTCAGGGTCTTGCCGGTGGAAAAAATGTCCTCGCCTTCTGCGTCGCCTTCGTAGGAATCAACGGCGTGATCGAAACGACGGCCTGCTGCCTGCTCGGCGCGGCGATCTCGAAGGCCCTCTGCTCGATTCCCCGTTCCGCCAAGGGGTAAAGATTTCGGCAATCTTCTCCGCGTCTGCATCGGCTCTCCGCCCGATTCCCCGTCCCGCCAAGGTGCAAGGCTTTTCAATCAAAACCACGCGTTCAACGCGCGGTATGCGCCAGCCCTATAAGGCATATGACCGGCCGGCATCTCAAGACGCGCTAAAATTTCTTTTACTTGCATCACAGCCTGTAAACAGGCGAATCTCCGCTCCAATGAAAGCTTTCCCACACTGTAAGGCTGGTTGTCAGCGGCTCACTTTGCTCGATGCCTGAAGCTGAAGCTTTTCTGACGGGGCATCTCCACCGGCAGAGCCGGTGGTTTCCGTAACCAACAAGAAAAAACGGCCGCAGCTTCTGCGGCTGTTTTTCTGCCGGAACATTTGTGACAGGAGATCTTTATGGAACGTTATCAGGAAATTGAACACAGCCTCCACAAGCGGTTCAGCAAAACCATCTGGAACCGTTTCGTCGGCTCGATCAAGCAGTATGAGCTGCTCTCGCCCGGCGACCGGGTGGCGGTCTGCATCTCGGGGGGCAAGGATTCCATGCTGCTTGCCAAGTGCATGCAGCAGCTTCAGCGGGTCAGCGATTTCCCGTTTGAGCTGCGCTTTCTTGTCATGGACCCGGGCTACCTTCCCGCCAACCGGGCGCTGATCGAGGAAAACGCCGCAGCGCTGCGCATTCCCATCGAGATTTTCGAGACCCGCATCTTCGATGTGGTTTACAAGATCAACAACAATCCCTGCTACCTCTGCGCCCGGATGCGGCGCGGCTGGCTCTATACCGAGGCACAGAAGCGCGGCTGCAACAAAATTGCGCTCGGCCACCATTTCGACGACGTGATCGAGACGGTGGTGATGAGCATGCTCTACGGCTCTCAGATCCGCACCATGATGCCGAAGGTCAGAAGCTCCAACTACCCCGGGATGGAGCTGATCCGTCCGCTCTATCTCGTGCGGGAGCGGGACGTGCTGCGCTGGAAGGATTATAACAGCCTCCGCTTTTTGCAGTGCGCCTGCCGCTTTACCGAAAGCGCCGCGGAGGAGGAACACCTCTCGAAGCGCGCTGAGGTCAAATCGCTGATCGCGGCGCTGGAAAAGGGCAATCCGCAGGTGGGAATGAACATTTTCCGCAGCATCCACAATCTCAAGCTCGAAACCATCATCGGCTACACCACCCTTGACGGCGTCCGGCACAGCTTTCTGGAGCACTACGGCGAAACCGGCGCGCGGGAAGAGGAATAGCCCATCGAACAAGAGGCCGCGCGGAGGCAGGACAAGCCCTCGCGCGGCCTCTTTCGGTCAGGAATCCCTTTCGCCGGAATGCAGAAGCGCCAGCTCCCGCAAAAGCCATTCCCTGTATCCGAGCATCTCCCGGTTTTCCGGGTCGATCTGCAAAACATAGGCAACCCGGCCGAGCAGGCTTCGAAGACAGCCCTCCGGCTCGGGCGCGGCGCCGGTTCGCGCGAGATGGGCCGAAACCCCGAAGCGCCGGCAGAAATAAAGCTCCTGACGCAGCGCCCTGCGGTATTCGCGCGGGACGTTCAGCCGCTCGTTGACGACCAGGCCGGTGACCGTCTGCCGCTGCCCCGCGAACATGGCCCTCGTCTTTTCTCCATTGAGGAGGAAGCCCCTTTCCCACAGCTTTCCGGCGATCAGGCGGCTCACCTCAGCCGGGTCGAACTCCCCCGAAAAGGCCATGTCGTCGCAGTAGCGGGTATAACGGATGCCGCGGGCGCCGCACCAGGCGCCCGTCTCCAGGTCAAAATCGCGGAGGATCAGGTTCGAAACAGCCGGAGAGGTCGGCGCCCCCTGCGGAAGCGTATCCCCGCGGTAGCAGAGGATTGAAAGCAGCACCCGCAGCGGCTCGGCGTAGATGCGGGCGGGAAAGGCGTATTCCTTCACGTCCGAATAAAGGATGCTGTCGAAAAAATGCCGGATATCCAGCCGCAGCAGCACCGGGCGGCCGGTATGCGGACGCGCGCCGGCCGCATGGTCCACACCGCGGCGGTAGGCGGCGGCATGGGGAGAAACCGGCATGTAAACCAGAAGGCGGTTGAGAATCCTGCGCTGAATCTCCATCAGCTCCCGGTCCGGGATGCTCAGGCGGCGGACAGCGCCGTCCCCCTTGGGCAGCTCAACCGTCCGATAGTGCTTCGGCAGGCTGTTGCTCACCGCGTAGAGGGTGCGGCCGCTGACCCCCAGATCCCGGGCGAGGGTCGAAAGCTCACGATAGACAATCACGATACCCCGCCCTTTCCGCGGAACAAAACAAAATGTGTATTGCGCGGGCGCAGCAGTATGGGAAGGGCGCACCGGGTGCGCCCCTGAGCACACGCAGTGTGCCGGAATACTGCGAGCACCGCCGCTGGAGCGCAGCGAATACGCAGAGGTTTCTCGAACCGGCGGCGAATCGCCGCCGGCGCCAAACGATTTGGCCAAGGGCTGATGTTCCGCACCGTCAGAATAACACGTTTATGTCCGGTGCGCAAGTGCAAAGAAACCGTCCGCCGGGATGCCGGGCGGCTTTCTTCCTACAGAAAGAGGGCCGCCCCAATGGGGCGGCCCTCTGAAAGCTCCGGCACACAATCCTTATTTGGCGTATTCAATCGCGCGGGTCTCACGCACGACGTGGACCTTGATCTGCCCGGGATAATCCAGCTCATTCTCGATCTTCTTGACGATCTCGCGGGCGATAATCACCATTCCGTCGTCATCGATCACATCGGGCTTGAGCATAACCCGCACCTCGCGTCCGGCCTGAACGGCGAAGCACTTTTCAACGCCGTTGAAGGAGGTGGCAATCTCCTCAAGCTTCTCAAGACGCTTGACGTAGTTCTCAATGTTTTCGCGCCGGGCGCCGGGACGGGCCGCCGAAATCGCGTCGGCCGCCTGTACGATGCAGGCGATGACGGTGCGCGGCTCGACATCGTTGTGGTGCGCCTCAATGGCGTGGATGACGTCGGGGGATTCCTTATACTTTTTCGCCAGCTCGACGCCGATGGCGACATGCGAGCCCTCGATCTCGTGGGTCATCGACTTGCCGATGTCATGCAGCAGGCCGGCCCGGCGGGCAAGGGTGGCGTCGGCGCCGATTTCAGAGGCGATCATCCCCGAAATATAGGCGACCTCGGTGGAATGAATCAGGACATTCTGCCCGTAGCTGGTGCGGTAGCGCATCCGGCCGAGCAGGCGGACCAGCTCGGGATGGACCGAGCCGACCGACGTTTCCAGCACGACCCGCTCGCCGTCCTGCTTGATCTTGGCGTCAACCTCGCGCTGGGCCTTGTCAACCATCTCCTCGATGCGGGCGGGATGGATGCGGCCGTCGTTGATCAGCCGCTCGAGCGCGATGCGGGCCACCTCGCGGCGGACCGGATCGTGGCTCGAAAGGGTTATCGCCTCGGGGGTGTCGTCGATGATGAGATCGACCCCGGTAAGCGTCTCAAGCGCGCGGATATTGCGGCCCTCGCGGCCGATGATCCGCCCCTTCATCTCGTCGCCGGGCAGCGGCACGACCGAGACGGTCGTTTCCGCGACCTGGTCGGCGGCGCACCGCTGGATCGCCAGCGAAATGATGTTGCGGGCCTTGAGGTCGGCCTCTTCCTTCAGGCGGCTCTCCATCTGGGAAATCCGCAGGGCCTTCTCGTGGGTCAGCTCCTCCTCGAGGTTTTTGAGCAGGTATTCCTTCGCCTGTTCGCCGGTAAAGCCCGATATCTTTTCGAGCAGGTCGAACTGGCTCTTTTTGACCGTCTCGGCTTCCTCGAGCTTGGTTTCGGCGTCCTGCAGCTTCTGCTGGAGCGCCTCCTCCTTCTTATCGAGGTTGTCGATCTTCTTATCCACCGTCTCTTCCTTGTGCTGGACCCGGCGCTCGAGACGGGTGACTTCGTTGCGCCGTTCCTTCATTTCGCGTTCGGCTTCGCTCTTGAGCCGGAAGATTTCATCCTTTGCTTCGACGAGGGCTTCCTTCTTCTTGACTTCAGCCGACTTGATCGCTTCACTTACGATTCGTTTTGCCTCGGCTTCGGCTGTTCCAAGTTCCTTCTCTGCAATCTGCTTTCTATACTGAATGCCCAGGGGAAAGGCAATTACAACACCGATTACTAATGCAATGAATCCTACAATGTAGCTTCCCATGAATCATTAATTCCTCCTTTCTTTCAAATTTTCAAAATTCATGGTCAATGCCTGCGTTTTATACAGTAACTTGTACATGCAGACAAAAATATTTTACATTTATATGAGGATTCTGTCAAGAAGATTTGCGGGGTTGACAAGCCCGCCGCCGAGTGTTATCATCCATGTGAAAAGCTTCATCCAACAATGCGTCGAAGGGGAAATCGGCACCGCGCGCCGCCCTCAGAGAGAGCCGTCACAGGCTGAAAACGGCTTGACAGCGCCCCTGCCAGCGATTACCGCCCCTGAGTGCGGGATTAAGAAAGGGTCCGCCCTTTTCCCAAACCCGCCGCCCCGGCAGCGTTACCGGCCGAAAGAGCGGTATTTTATTCCCGGCGGAATAAAATACAATTCGGGTGGAACCGTGGAGCCTGACATCAGGAGCTTCACCCCGTCTGGGGTGGGGCTTTTTTGTTTTTCCAAAGAATATAACGTGAAAAGGAGATGGATTCTATGATCCAGGTAACATTGAAGGGCGGCGTTGTCCGCGAATACGAGTCCGGCACGACGGTCGGGCAGGTCGCCGCGTCGCTCGGCGCGGGTCTGGCCAAGGCCGCCTGCGCGGGCAGGGTGGACGGCGAGGTGCGCGATCTGCGCTTCCCGCTGGAGGGCGACTGCGCGCTCGAAATCCTCACCTTTGAGGATCAGGACGGCAAGCGCGCCTTCTGGCACACCACCTCGCACATTCTGGCCCAGGCGGTGCAGCATCTCTTCCCGGAGGCGAGGTTCGCCATTGGTCCGGCGATCGACAACGGTTTTTACTACGACTTTGACGTTCCCACCCCGTTTTCCGCCGAGGATCTCGAAAAGATCGAGGCTGAGATGGCGAAGATCGTCAAGGCCGCGCTCCCGCTCGAAAGCTTTACCCTCGAGCCGGCCGAGGCGCTCGAGCTGATGAAGGACCAGCCCTACAAGGTCGAGCTGATTGAGGAGCATTCCGGCAAGGGCGAGCGCATCAGCTTCTACCGCCAGGGGGATTTCACCGACCTCTGCGCCGGTCCGCACCTGATGACGACCGCCGGCATCAAGGCGATCAGGCTGACCTCCTGCACCGGCGCCTACTGGCGCGGCAGCGAGAAGAACAAGATGCTCTCGCGCATCTACGGCATCTCCTTCCCGAAGAAGTCGGAGCTGGAGGAATACCTCGCCCGCATCGAAGAAGCCAAGCGCCGCGACCACCGCAAGCTCGGAAAGGAGCTGGGCCTCTTCACCCTGCTTGACGAGGGCCCCGGCTTCCCGTTCTTCCTGCCCAACGGCATGGTGCTCAAGAACACCCTGCTCGAATACTGGCGCGAAATCCACCACCGTCACGGGTATGTCGAAATCTCCACTCCGATCATCCTCAACCAGCAGCTCTGGCACCGTTCGGGCCACTGGGACCACTATAAGGACAACATGTATACCACCGTCATCGACGGAGAGGATTATGCGGTCAAGCCGATGAACTGCCCGGGCGGAATGCTGGTCTACAAGACCGAGCCGCACTCCTACCGCGACCTGCCGATGCGGGTGGCCGAGCTGGGCCTGGTGCACCGCCATGAGCTTTCGGGCGCGCTGCACGGCCTCTTCCGGGTGCGCTGCTTCACCCAGGACGACGCGCACATCTTCATGACCTTCGATCAGATCAAGAGCGAGATCAAGGGGGTCATGGATCTGATTGACGAGGTCTATTCCCTGTTCGGCTTCAAATACCACATCGAGCTTTCGACAATGCCCGAAGACCACATGGGCGACGAGCGCGTCTGGGAGGAAGCCACCAACACCCTGCGCGCGGCGATGGAGGAGAAGGGCCGCAGCTATGAGATCAACGAGGGGGACGGCGCGTTCTACGGGCCGAAGCTCGACTTCCATCTGGAGGATTCGCTGGGACGCACCTGGCAGTGCGGCACCATCCAGCTCGACTTCCAGATGCCGGAGCGCTTTGAGCTGGAGTACACCGGCGCGGATGGGGAGAAGCACCGTCCGGTCATGATTCACCGGGTGGCCTTCGGCTCGATCGAGCGGTTCATCGGCATCCTGATCGAGCATTTCGCGGGCGCGTTCCCGCTCTGGCTCTCGCCGGTGCAGGCGGTCGTGATGCCCGTTTCGGAAAAGTACGCCGACTATGCCGAGAAGGTTACCGCCGAGCTTGACGCGGCGGGCCTGCGGGTCAAGAGCGATCTGCGCCCTGAGAAGATCGGTTATAAAATCCGCGAGGCGCAGCTCCAGAAGATTCCCTATATGCTGATCGTGGGCGAGAAGGAGGTCGCGGCCGACACCGTCTCGGTGCGTTCGAGAAGCCGCGGCGACCTCGGCGCGATGGCCGTCGGTCAGTTCATCAGCGACGCGAAGGAAGAAATCCGCACCAAAAAGCAGGATATCTGAAAATCCGTCCAGTAGAACGGAGCAGACCGCCAAAGCGGGCTGCCGCTCAACGCTCTCTGAGAATCACAAACAGCCCCGGATTGTGCTGTCCGCACAGTCCGGGGCTGTTTTTTTACAGGATACAACCGGGGATGGTCTGTCTTTGCGAAGGCCCGGCGGACGGCCGGTGTTTTACCCCGCCATCCGGATAGTACCGGCCCGCCCCCGTGAAGGCCGGCGGGCAGTCGGGGATTCAGGCCGGCCGCATGCTCTGCCGCGCGGCGACGGTCTGCCCCGCAAAGGCCCGGCGGACGGTCAGACCGCCGCCCGGATGCAGCTTTCGCAGAGATACCTGCCGTTCGGAAGCCGCCGGAGGTGTTCGGCGGCTCCGCAGCAAAAGCAGCGGTTGCTCGAAATGCTCGCGCGAATCAGGAGGGTTTCCTCGTCCCCGCCGAGGTAGATATCGACACTGGAGCCTTCTCCAAGCCCGAGCGCCCGACGCGCCTCGGCAGGAAGCACCAGCCGCCCGAGAGCGTCAATTTTTCTGTCGTCGGCAAGCATTCTTACCAGATGCATTGCATTTCCTCCTTTATTTTGTGATCTTTTGAGGAAAGTATAGCATTTTCAAAAGGAGAAGTCTATAAATATCTGTATTAAAAGTTAAAGCATTTAAGTTCTAAATTAGGATATGATGTCACCAAGAGAGCGGGGTGGTATCATGAAAGAAGAAAAAGCTGCATTTGATTTCGGACTGCGGATCAGACAGCTTCGTGAAGAACGGGGCTGGTCGCAGAAAGAGCTGGGGCAGCGCATTGGTGTTTCAAAGCAAACCGTTTTCAGCTATGAGGCAAATGTTCAGATGCCGCCCCTTGAGCGTACAAAACGTATTGCAGAGATTTTCGGCGTTTCGCTGGATTATCTCGTAGGCTGGGAAAGCGACCCTTCTCTTCGTCTCCACAACCTCACCGACAAACAGCGCGAAGCCCTTTTCCGCTTCATTGAGGCTTTCGCCCCCAACCAGCTTGACTAAACCGCCGCACCGGCAGGGGACCTCCCCGCGCCGGTGCGTTTTTTGGCTTCGGCAGACCCCGCGCCGCATCAGTCCCGCCGCAGCAGCCGCCGGTAAAAGGCATCCATGCCCCACGCGCCGAGCGGAGCGGTCAGCACGATCGCAAGCACCGCCATCGAAAGCACCAGCCTGCCGCAGGGCAGTCCCGCCGCAAGGGGAACGCCGCCGATCGCGGCCTGCACCGTCGCCTTCGGCAGATAGGAAATCACGCAGAACAGCCGCTCTCCGGCATTGAGCCGCGTGCCGAGCAGACAGAGCGCCACCCCCGCGCTGCGGAACACAAGAGCGAGAAGAATCATCAGCACGGCCCGCCATCCGGCCGCAAGGGTATAGCGGATTTCCACCGCCGCCCCCACCAGCACAAAAAGGAGAACCTCGGCCGCAATCCAAAGCTTCCCGAATTTTTCAGAGAGCCGCGCCGCCACCGGACCGGGGCTTCTCACCCGCAGCGCGCAGGCCATCGCCATCACCGCCAGCAGCCCGGAAAAGGGGACCACATGCTCCAGCGTCCCCTGCAGCGCGACCAGCAGAAAGGCCGCGCTGAGAATCACAATCGTTTTGGTGCTGTTGCGGACGGCTCCGCCCCTCATGTAACGCGCTTCAAACAGCAGGTGCAGCGCCAGCCCCGCGAGGATTCCCCCTGCAATTCCCAGCAGAATCGACGCCGGCACCCGCGCAAGCCCCGCCGCCGACGCGCCCTCGCCCTGCGCCATCCCGAGGAAGGTGCCGAACAGCACAATCACAAACACATCGTCGAGCGAAGCTCCCGCCAGAACAAGCTGCGGGACCCCCTTGCCGACGCCGCGCCCCTCCTCCATCAGCCGCACCATCCGGGGCACGACCACCGCCGGGGAAACCGCCCCCAGCACCGACCCCATGATGGCCGCCTCCAGCCTGTTCACGCCGAAAACCATCGGCGCCAGCAGCACAAAAGCGGCGATCTCGAAGGAGGCCGGCAGAAAGGACATCAGCAGGGCCGGACGGCCCACCTGCTTCAAATCCGCGGGGCGAAGCGAAAGCCCCGCCTTGATCAGGATGATGACAAGTGCCATCTGCCGCAGATCGGCCGAAATGCCGAGAATCGAACCGTCCAGCAGGTTCAGCGCGTGCGGACCGAGCAAAATTCCCGCGGCAAGCATTCCGACCATGGGCGGCAGGCGCAGTGCCCGGCAAACCGATGCGGCGGCCAGACCCGCCAGAAGAATCAGGGCCAGCGAGGTTAACATACACATTTCTCCTTTTTGCCGCAAAAAAGGCCGACGCCTTCTGCGACATCACATCACAGAAGTCATCAGCCTTCACAGCGGTTCCGGTTGCCCGTGGGAGAACTTCATTCCCGTCGGTTATTCTACACGATCGCGCGTCCGGTGTCAACCCCTTGCGGCTCAGAACAGGCTCATCTGCACCGCCTCCGGCCGAGGCCGCCCGGCGGTCCCGGCTTCCAGCCGCTCCTTTGGAATCTCATCGAGGAAGGGGGAAGGCTCCTTCGAGGTCAGCAGCACCAGCTCGTCCTTCGCGCGGGTCATTCCCACGTAGAAAAGGCGCCGCTCCTCTTCCGGGTCGGCCGGACGGCGCTGCGATTCCAGCGGAATCAGCCCGCGGCGCGCTCCGCAGAGAAAGACCGCCGGAAATTCCAGCCCCTTCGCTCCGTGCAGGGTCATCAGGCTCACCGCTCCCGCCTGATAGTCGGCCGCGCTGCGCCGCACATCCCCTTCCGCCCCGAGCAGCAGGGTGTTCAGCAGCGAGACCATGTCCCGGTGAAACACCGAGGTGTGCAGAAGCCGCTCCACCGCCTCAGACCCGGTGTTCCCGGTCCTCTCGGCCCATTCTCCGAGCAATATCCGCGGCTTCTCCCCGCGGACGCCCGGCAGAAAATGCGCGGCGAATTTCTCCTCTCCCGGCAGCAGCTCCCCGCCGAGCATCCGGCTGAAGAAGCCGACCGCCTCGAGCACCCTCGGATCGCTCAGAAAGTCGTCCCGCCCGGTGACAACGCAGGGGATTCCGTCCCGGCGCAGGCATTTTTCCAGCAGGTCCGCCTGACGGTGGGTGCGGTAGAGAACCGCGATTTCGGAAAAACTCCATACCCGCTCGCGCCTGCCCGGTCCCTGACGGTCGGATTCCAGCATATCCACCCCGCCGACCATCCGTCCGATCTCCTTGGCCACAAAAACCGCCTCGGCCAGCTCGCTTGGGGCGGTTATCAGCCGCACCGGGGCGCCGCTCTCCCGGCAGGAATGCAGCTTACGCGCGGGACCGGGATTCTGATCGATCACCGGCAGCGCACAGCGGAGAATTTCAGGGGTCGAGCGGTAGTTCTGCACCAGCCGGATGCGGCGCAGGCCGGGGAAATCCTCGCCGAGCCGTTCAAAGCAGCCTGTCCGCGCGCCCCGGAAGCCGTAAATCGCCTGATCCGGATCCCCGATGACAAAGAGGCCGCTTCCCTCCCGGTTCCACGCCCGGATCAGCCGGTATTGGAGGGCGTTGCTGTCCTGAAACTCATCGACCAGCAGATGCCGGAACCGCTTGTCCGGCGTTTTTGCCGTCTCGGCCTGCCTCAGCGCCTCGAGCAGCAGGTCGTCGAAGTCGAGCAGGCCGCTCTCCCTCAGGCGTCCGGCGTACCCGTCCAGAAGCGCCGGGTCCAGCTCCTCGAGGGGCGGCAGGCCGTTTTTCCGCCGGGAAACCTCCCGCAGAAGAACGGCCGCCGGAACCTTTTCATCCAGCGCGCGCAGCGTCTCCCCGGCAAGGGCGAGCGCCCGCGCTTCCCCGAGCAGCCGGACCTCCCCGAGCAGCGCAAGGCTGACCGCGTGGAAGGTTCCGACGGTGACCCCCTTCGCGGCACGCTTTCCCAGCGCGGCCTCCAGCCGCCCGCGCAGCTCTTCCGCGGCCCGGTTGGTGAAGGTGACGGCGGTGATCTCGCCGGGGCGTATCCCCCGCTCCTTCACCAGCCAGAGAATCCGTTCGACGAGGGTGCGTGTTTTGCCGGTGCCGGGGCCCGCCGTCACCGCCACCGCCCGTTCCTCCGCCGTCACCGCGGCGCGCTGCTCCCCGTTGAGCAAAAGAGCCTCCGGCGCCTGCTGCGCCGCCGCACGGCCGGGCGCGGACCTTGGAGCCGCCTTTTTCGCGGCGGCGCGGCGCTTTGCCGGCGGTTCCCCAAACAGGCTCACCTGCCCGTTGAGCGCCTCCCGCTCCCCCGGGGAAATCAGCCCGATTTTCCCGTATTTCCCGTCGAAGCCGGGGCTGCGCTCGACCTCCCCGGCCCTCAGCCGCCGGATTCCCTCCCTCACGCAGGGACCGGCCACCGCGCCGATGTCCTCCAGCGGCGTCTCCCGCAGGATGGTAAACTCCGGCCCGAGCGACCGCAGCATCCGTTCATACTTGGCCCGGGCCTTCACCCCCGCGGCGGCAACGCCGTCCGAGGCGGCGATGACCTCCTCCAGCGGCACAAGACTCTGAAATCCGGGCGCGCCGGGCCGGACATAGCCCTCTTCGCGGTCGGCCAGCTCCTCGACCCGGTGCAGCACCCCTACCGTAACCTTTCTGCCGCAGACCGGGCAGCGCCCTCCCGCCCTGGCCGTTTCGGCGGGCGTCATGCACCGGCCGCAGGCGCGGTGGCCGTCCATGTGGTATTTCCCCTCCTCCGGGAAAAACTCGAGGGTCCCCATGAGTCCGCGTCCCTCCTCGAGCGCGCCGCGAAGCTCTTCATATCCCATCTCGATGTCGAGCAGATTCGCCTCCCGCCCCAGCTTGGCCGGGGAATGCGCATCGGAATTCGAGATCAGGTGGTAGCCGTCGAGCGCCGAAAGCCGCCAGTTCATCGGCGGGTCGGAGGAAAGCCCCGTTTCGAGCGCATGAATGTGCGGGGTCAGGTCCTCAAAGCATTCCCCGATTGAACCGAAGGCCGAAAAGGCCCCGAGCAAAGAAAAATGAGGGGTCCAGATGTGCGCCGGGATGAAGATGGCTTCCGGGCAGGCCTCCAGGGTAATTTCAAGCAGGTCGCGGCAGTCCAGCCCGAGGATCGGCCGCCCGTCCGAATGGATGTTGCCGATTGCTTCAAGCCGGTGGGCAAGCTCCTCCGCCGCTTCAAGCCCCGGCAGCAGAATCAGGCTGTGGACCTTGCGGGTCCTGCCGTTTTTCTTGTAGATGGTGCTGATCTCCCCGGTGACCACAAAACGGGGCGCTTCCCCGGAGGCCGCGGGGTCCCCGATTCCCGCCCCGGGGCGCAGGCGGAAAAGCCCGTCCTCCGCCGGGACGAGCTTTTCCCTTAGCTCCGCGCGCCATGCGGGATGGGTGAAATCCCCGGTCCCCACAAGGCCGATGCCCTTTCGCCGGGCCCAGAGATCAAGCGTCTCCGGTTCGCAGTCCTTCGAGGTGGCGAGGGAATATTTGGAATGAATGTGCAGGTCGGCAATCAGCATGGCAATTCTCCCGTTTTCAAAAGAATCTGCTGACATGATACGACTTTTCGGAACCGGGCGCAAGAGGGGAAGCTTTCGGTTTATGTGCGGATGATCCGCGCCGCGAGCACCGTCATGTCGTCCTCATGCCCGTCGATCCTGCGGTCGGCGGCGGTTTTTAACAGCTCCTCGCAGAGCCGCTCCAGCGGCCGCTGCGCCAGGGAAACAAGCTGTGACGGAATCCAGCCGCCGCCCGAATCGGTCAGGCCGTCCGACACCATTACGATGAGATCCCCCTCCGCGAGGGTCAAAACGGTATGTTCCGCCTGTGCACCGTCGAGGATTCCGGCTGGCAGCGAGGGGGTTTCGACCACCGCCGCCCGGCCCTGGCGCAGAATATAGGTGGGAGCCGCGCCCGCCTTAAAGAGATCCAGACGGCAGGTGAAAAGATCGAGGATCGCCGCGTCGACGGTACAGAGGCGCTCCTCCCCGCCGCCTGAAAGCAGCGCCGCGTTGACCAGCCGCAGTGCCGCTCCAAAATCGCTGCCCGCCGTCAGCAGGCGGTCAAGCAAATCGGTGCAGAGGGTTGCGTCGATAGCGGCGGGGCTGCCGATCCCCATCCCGTCGGAGAGCAGCAGCACCGCCCGGCCGTGCGCCTCTCCGATTGCCCGGCAGCTGTCCCCGCAGAAGCGGTTGCGGTTGGCCGCCCGCTGAAGAAAGGCCGTCTCAATCCCAAAGGGGGCGCGCGCCGTCCAGGTCAGCCGGGTCAGCCCCGCGCGCTGATCCTCCTCGGGAGGCCCCAGCTCCTGCCCCACCGCCTCCGAAAGCTCGGCGGCGATCTCCGGGCCGGTCAGCCGGGCCGATTTGTAGACCGGAAGCTCCGCCAGAATCCCGATTCTTCCGTCTCCGTCAAGGTAACAGCAGACATGCTCCAGCTCGCCGCAGCGGGCCCGCAGAATCCTCTCCGCCGAATCTCCGGCCTGGGCGGGCGCACAGGCGTACCGCACCAGCTGGTCGCTCAGCGAGGAAAGCAGCAGGCTCATGCCGTCAAACTGGTCGGAGGTCACGCTGCGCAGCTGAGCGGCCTGACGGCGCTGCGCTCTGCGCGCCCGCACCGTCTCCCCCCGGGCGTTGATCGCCTCCAGAAGCTGGGACTTTCTCCGGCAGGTAAAATGATCCGGCAGGTCGCCGGCGCTCGCGGCGCCCCCGCTCCGCACCGCCGCAAAGGCGTGCTCAATCGCATCGGCAGTATCGTGATAGCCGCTTTGCCAGCAGCGCGGGGAATCGTCACAGCTCCGGCAGACCTCCGCGCAGGCGGAACCGAGCAGCTCATCGCCGTTTTCCCCTTTGATCGTCTCAAGCTGTTTGGCGATCTCCCCGGTCAGAGACCCGATGCCGGAAAGCGCCTCCCCCATCCTTGCAAGCCGGGCAACCACCACCCGGCGCAGCATCTCCCCCGAGGCCGTCCCCTCATTGCGGATGAAGCCCAGCTTTTGCACCGCCTCGCCCGGCGTGAGGAGAAAGAGCGCCGAGGCGCCGGCGCATTCGAGGGCCAGCAGCACGGCGGAGGGGGATTCCGGCCGTTGGGCCAGCAGCGCCAGCACCGCGCCGGCGGACATGGAAACACAGCTTCCCGCCCGGCCCAGCGGAGCGAAAACCCCGGCCGCCAGACCGGCCGCACAGTAAACGGCCAGAAGCTGCGGCTGTCCGGCCAGCGCCGCCACCAGTCCGGCCGCAATGGCCGCGGCGCAGCCCGCCCCGGTCGAAAGACAGCATCCGCAGAGCAGCAGGCAGTAAAAGGCCAGCATCCGCGCCGGGGAGAATCCGCCGATCTGGAACGCCGAAAAGCCCATGTAAAGGACCGCAAGCCCCACGCCGGTGCAGACGCCGTTGGCGCGTGTCAGCGGCGCCCCCTCCTGAAGGGAGCGGCCCGCCTTGACGAAGAGCATCCCCGCCGTCGCGGTGATCGCCGCTTCGCAGCCGACCAGCGCATAAGCGTAGACGGTCGAGGGTTCGGAGAGGACCACCGCCAGCCCGGTCACGGCGATGGCAAGCGCCGCGAGCAGCGGGGTATAAAACTGAATCCGGCTCTTTGGGATAAAACCGAGCGCCCAGCGCAGCCCGAACAGCAGAACCAATGCCGCGAGATAGCGCAGCGTGCCGCTGCCGGCGGAAAGCATCAGATAGCCGCCCATCGCCCCGAGGGTGGCGGAAACAGCGTAATCGGGCGGCGCGGCTCCCGCCCATGCCACCCCGAACGGGGCGGCGGCCAGAAGGATGGAGGCGCCGCTCATTACAAACCCGACGGCGGCGGAAAGGAACTGTTCCAGCGGGGCGCGCAGCGCGGAAAGTCGCTGTGGCAGGCGCAAAGATTGCGCGGTAGGCATGTCCATTGAATACGTCCCCTTTGCGGTTGTATAAAATTGGATAAATCTGGTTATTCTATTGTAGCCTTGTCCTTCTGAGAATGCTGTCGCAACCGCGGGGAGGAATCGGTCGAATCTCCGCCTCTGCGCGGGACCTTCGGCGGATTTGGGATTTCCGGAGGATGCGCCCGGTTTCCGGCGGCGGCCCCCGCCGGAATTTGCCGTTCTGTTTTTACGGGATTTCTTGACAATGCCTCCGGTCTGTCCTAATATAAGGTTGTCACATCCGGCGGATACCCCCGGAGATTTACGCCGGAATACCGGCCATGGAGGAACAAATCAATGATTGATTACAGCCATCCCCGCACCCGATTTGCGCCGAGCCCCACCGGCTACATGCACGTGGGCAATCTGCGCACCGCCCTTTACGCCTATCTCGCCGCCAAGGCGGGCGGGCAGAACGGCACCTTCATCCTGCGCGTCGAGGACACCGATCAGGAACGCTTCGTCGAAGGCGCGATGGACGTCATCTACCAGACCCTGCGGGAAACCGGCCTCAACTGGGACGAAGGCCCCGACGTCGGCGGCCCGGTCGGCCCCTATATCCAGTCGGAGCGCGGAGAAATCTATGCCAAATACGCCCGCCAGCTCATCGAGCAGGGCGATGCTTACTACTGCTTCTGCGACAAGGAGCGGCTCGACGAAATGAAGACGCTGCAGCGCGCCTCCAACATCGCGCCGAAGTACGACCGCCATTGCCTGCGCCTCTCGAAAGAGGAAATTGCCGAAAAGCTCGCCGCCGGTGTGCCGCATGTCATCCGCCAGCGGATTCCCGACGAAGGAACGGTCACCTTCCACGACGAAATCCGCGGAGACATCACCGTCGAGTGCGCCACCCTCGACGATCAGGTGCTGGTCAAGGCCGACGGAATGCCGACCTATAACTTTGCCAATGTCGTCGATGACCACCTGATGGGCATCACCACCGTTGTGCGCGGCACCGAGTATCTTTCCTCCGCGCCGAAGTACAACCTGCTCTATCAGGCCTTCGGCTGGGAAATTCCGAAATACCTCCACTGCCCGCCGGTCATGAAGGACGCCACCCAGAAGCTTTCGAAGCGCAACGGCGACGCCTCCTATCAGGACCTTGTCGCCAAGGGCTATCTCCGCGAGGCGGTGCTCAACTATATCGCCCTGCTTGGGTGGAGTCCCCGCGGCGGCGCGGAGATCATGACCCTCGATGAGATGAAGAAGGTCTTTGCGATCGAGGATATCTCCAAATCTCCCGCCATCTTCGACCCGATGAAGCTCAACTTCGTCAACGCCGAATATATCCGCAGGATGTCACCCGAAGAATTTCTGTCGGTCGCCACCCCCTGGATCCGCCGGGCGGTCACGCGGGAGGATGTCGACCTCTCGATCCTCGCGGAAGCGCTGCATCCGCGCTGCGAGGTGCTTGGCGATATCCCCGCCCAGCTCGACTTTATCGATGCGCTGCCTGACTACGACCTTGAGCTTTTCACCTCCAAAAAGATGAAAACCAACCCCGCCGTCGCCCTTGATTCTCTGCAAAAGATCCGTCCGGTGCTCGAAGGGCTGGATTCTTTCACCGTTGAGGCGATTCACACCGCCCTCTTCGCGCTCATCGAGTCGCTCGGCTGCAAAAACGGCGTTATGCTCTGGCCGCTGCGGGTCGCCGTTTCGGGCAAGCAGTTTACCCCGGGCGGCGGCATCGAGCTTGCGGCCGCGCTCGGCAAGCAGGATACCCTGCGCCGGATCGATATTGCCGTCAAACGCCTTGCCGCCCTGTAATTGCCCCCTTTCCTGAAAAACAGCGTCCCAGCGGGGCACCGGAATCGGAAAACAAGGGTCAGCGGCAAACGCAGTCCGTTTGGACGGGCCTTCTGAAAAACGGTTCTGAAACGGACAGACTCTGCAAAGCAAAAGGAGCGTGCCTTTCGGTACGCTCCTTCTTATTGCCGGTTTTGCCCGCATCCGATTTTCCGGATCAAATAATCGCGCGCCGCGGAAGCCGCTTCGAAATGCTTTCTGCTTCCGCAGAGGTAAAAGACGGCTTCTTCCCACGCTTTCATGGAAAAACTGTCCGGCTCAACCGCTAAAAGCGCCCGTTGCAGTCCCTCGCGATTCTCCTCCCTCGGCAGATCGGAAAGGAATCCGCAGCCGGAGTGCCGGTACAGTTCATCAAGCAAATCGGCCCTCGCTGTGGTTTCATTCAATGGGTTCACCTCTTCTGTCGTTTATGCATCGGCCTGTTCCATAATGTAGACAAATTGTGTCATTGCAATATCGGTAAAATTCGACTGCAAAACAGGAAAAAATTTTTCTGTTTCCATTTTACAACGTCTGCCTCAATTTGTCTACCTTCCGTCACATAATTTCCTCTTTCAAAACTTTCTCCGGACTTTCCCCGTCCGGCTCCGTCTTTTCCTTGGCCCAGCGCAGAAAGGTCTGATAGGAAATTCCCAGCTGTGCGGCCGCCTTTCGGGATGATATGTTCCCCTGCACCCACTGAATCCGCAGCGCCTCAAACCCCTGCGGACGGTCCAGTCTGGGCCGTCCAAAACGGATTCCCTTGGCTCTGGCCGCTTCGATTCCCTCCGCCTGCCTCTGGCGTATGAATTCCCGTTCAGTCTGCGCCACGTAGCTTAAAAGCTGAAGCACAATGTCTGAAATCAGCACTCCGGTCAGATCCCGCCCCTGCCGGGTATCAAGCAGCGGCATGTCCAGTACAATGATGTCCGCCTGCTTTTGTTTGGTAATCAGCCGCCATTGTTCCAAAATCTCCTCATAGTTTCTGCCAAGCCGGTCGATGCTCTTGATGACAAGCGTATCGCCCGGTTTTATTTTTTTGAGCAGCCGCTGGTATTTGGGACGCTCAAAATCTTTTCCCGACTGTTTTTCCACAACAATTTGCTTTTCAGTCAGCCCAAAACGCTGCATTGCAATCATCTGCCGTTCCTCGTTCTGCTCCCGGGTGGATACCCGCACGTATCCGTATTGCTGGTCCATGCTTTCTCCTCCTTCAAAGAATCTCCTCTTCATTTTAAAGAAAAAAGCGAAGTTTGTGTTGCTTTTTAACAGATGTAGTTTCTGGAATAAAAACAGTATAAATTTTCCTGTTTTCAACCATACGCCCGCCCGGAAGTTTATATTGACTCGACCAGAGCTTCCTACCGGGAAATGCCTCAGGAAAATACAGCATCGAACATTTCTCCCGCAATGCCTGCTTTGCCGCCCGTATGCGGGCAGCTTTCTGGTTCCGCAATGCTTTTGCTGAACGACCAAATCGCCTTTTTGCATTCTGTTTCATCCGGCGTCCGGGATGAAGCCTTCTTTTGGAGATCGCCGGCGCGGGGATAAAAGTTCCGATCTCAATCAAAACCACCAGTTGAACTGGTGGTTTGCTCCAAGCCCTGGAAGAGCATATTACAGGCAGCCTCTTAAGAGGCATCGAAAGGTCTGCCAATCGCATTTTTTCTACAGGCCGCTAAAGCGGCCTGTTATTATGCCTTTGTATTCTTAGCACCCGTAAACGGGTCCATATACTCCTTGAGCGAAATTTGATCTGCTGCTATATCCTCTTGGAGTTGGTTCTTTATGTATTCCTCTATCACCTTCTTATTTCGCCCA
>JACRTB010000020.1 GCA_014385025.1 Yanshouia hominis
GTCCTGTGTTATACTCTTGCTCATGAAGGATATGGCCCCCTCTCGTCAAGTTGTTGTCTGCAACTCCAACTTTAACCGATGAGGCCTTATCCTTCATCCTTTTTCTTTTTTAACTGTCCAACATGTATTGTACCTCTACATCCGGCGGGAAAAGAAATTTCAAAAGATTCTTGCAAAGGAATATGGTTTATGCTATCATTATTTGGTCAAAGCATGCCTGTCATGCTCTCAATGAATCGGAGGTCGGAAAAATGGGAATGTTAGAAATCGTCGGCGGTTTTCTTTTGATCGCTGTTTGCGCCGTTATTATCGTTGCGGTCACCGCGCAGGAGTCGAAGAGCGGGCTGGGTACCATTTCTGGTGAGTCCACGGGCACCTTCTTTGACAAAAACCGCGGCAAAACCAAGGAGGCGATGCTGGTTCGCGCCAGCACTGTTTCGGGGGTTGCGCTTGCGGTCATCACACTGGTTGTGGTGATCGTGTCGACCCACTAAGGACAAATGGTTTTGAAACCCTGCCGCTTGGCAGGGTTTTGTTTTTATCCGGGAATCTGTAAAAGAAATGTAAATGGGAGGAAATTGATGTCGGATTTGGAAAACAGGGTGCGGGTGCAGCTGCGCAGGGCGGGGAAAAAGTCCCTCGCGGCGGATGAGCTGAGCCGGCGCGCCGGGGTGGGAAAATCGGAGAAAAAGGAATTCAGCATTCTGCTCTCGAAAATGACCGAACAGGGGGAACTGGTGCGCCAGCAAAACCGCAAAGTGGTTCTGGCGCGCTGTGTCGGCGCAAGGCCCGCAACCATCGTCAAGGTAAAAAAGACCTTTGGCTTTGCGCGGATCGACGATGCGCAGCAGGATGTTTTCGTCCCGGGGCGTCAGCTGATGGGAACGCTGCCCGGAGACCGGGTGATGGTCCGGGTGAGCCGTTCGGAGGGGGAGCTCGATGAGGGGGAGGTCCTCTCGGTCATTGAGCGGGCGGAAAACCGTCTTTCCGGCACCGTGGTCCGAAACGAATACGGCGAGCTGGAATTTGCCCCGGACAACTCTGCCTTCGCTCCGGTCTATCTCGAGGGGCAGGAGGCCGCCGCCTCGGAGGGAGAAAAAGCGGTGGCGCTTTTGGTTCAGCACGGCGACAGCCACCGGGACTGCCGCGCGGTGGTGCAGAGCCGTTTCGGTGCGGCGGAGCTTGCAAAAAACTGCTGCGGCGCAATTCTCGACGCGGCCGGGATTGAGCGGGAATTCTCCGCCGGGGTGCTGCACGAGGCGGAGCAGGCGGCCGCGCAGCCGGCGGAACAGGAGATGGCGCGCCGGCTCGACCTGCGCGGCGTCCCGATCTTTACCATCGACGGAGCCGATACCAAGGATATCGACGACGCGGTTTCGGTCGAACGCACCGCAAGCGGCTGGGAACTGGGGGTGCATATTGCCGATGTGAGCTATTATGTCGCACCGAAAAGCCTGCTTGACGAGACGGCATTTTCCCGGGGAACTTCGGTTTATTATGCCGACTCGGTCATTCCGATGCTGCCTCCCGCCCTTTCCAACGGCGCCTGCTCCCTCAATCCGCGGGAGGACCGGCTTGCTTTTTCGGCCCTCGTTTCGCTGGATCAGGAGGGGGAAATCCAGAAATTCCGCTTTGAAAAGAGCGTAATCCGCTCGCGGGTCAAGGGCGTTTACAGCGAGATCAACCGGATTTTTCAGGGGGAGCGGGATGAGGCGCTGCTTGACAAATACCGGGAGGTGTCAGACGAGCTGCCCCTCCTGCGGGAGCTTGCCGGAATTCTCGCGGCCCGGCGCAAAAAACGCGGAGCGCTCGACCTCTCCTCGGCGGAGGCAAAGATTTTTGTTGACGAAGAGGGACGCGCCGCCGATATCAAGCCGCGTGTGCAGGGCGAATCGGAGCGCCTGATCGAGGAAATGATGCTGGTGGCCAATGAGGCGGCCGCCACCCTTGCGCTGGAGAAGCTGCTCCCGTTTGTTTACCGGGTGCATGAGCCGCCCGCTCCGGAGAAGCTGGCGGTCCTCAAGGAGCTGCTTGACACGGTGGGGATTCCTTCCGGCGCCGTTGCGCCCGGAGTTTTGCCAAAGCAGCTTTCCGCCCTGCTCTCCCGCGCGAAGGAGGGGCCCTACGCGGTGGCGGTCAACTCCGCGATGCTGCGCGCGATGCAGAAGGCCCGCTACGACGATAAAAACCTTGGCCATTATGGATTGGCGCTTGCCAATTATGCTCACTTCACTTCGCCGATCAGACGCTATCCCGACCTTGCAATCCACCGCATTCTCTCGGCGTTCTGCACAGGTGTGCGCCCGGCCGAAATCAGCCGGCGTTACGCGTCCTTCGCCGCGGCGGCGGCAAAGCAGTCGAGCGCCGCCGAACTTTCCGCAATGGGAGCGGAGCGCGCCTGTGAGGACTGTTACAAGGCCGAGTATATGCACCGTCATCTGGGCGAGGTCTTTGAAGGGATGATTTCCTCGGCGGCGCCGCACGGCATTTATGTTCAGCTTGACAATACGGTGGAAGGACTTGTCCGCACCGAGGCGCTTGGGGAAGGAATGCTCTATGACGGAAAAATGCAGTATTGCACCGAAAGCGGCGCGCGCCGCCTGCGGGTCGGAGACCGGATCCGGGTGAAGGTTGCGGCGGCGACGGTATCTACGGGACGAATCGATTTTGTTCTGGCGGAAGGATAACAAAGCACATCTTTAAGCGGACCGGCCGCGAAGAAATCGTTTTGCGCCGGAGGAAGGATGGAAAGGCCCATGGCACTGCCGGAACGGTATATTTTCCGAAATGTCACCGGGCGTCGCTCAAAACGGTATTTTCCTCCTCCCGGCCGGCGGATACGCAGGAGGAACCGTCGCCCTGCGGCAGCAGGGATGCGCGGGTTGAGATGGCCTGCGCGGCTGCAAAGAGCAGATTGGCGACGATGTTCTGGTCATTGGCCGACAGTTCATCGGTGATGGAAAGGCCGATGACGATGGCGGCCAGCGTCATGCCGGTAGCGGATGCGCTGCCCTCCTGCGACATGTTCCACCCTCCCGCGTTTATTTCCTTCCTCTATTCTATGCGGCCGTCTCCCGGGGCGGGAACGCCGGGAATCATTACAACGAAAGAGGGGTCAGAATGCTGCTGTGCTGCCGACTGCAATATGATGGCGCGCTCCTTCAAAGGGCCGGAGCGGCGAGCCTGCCCGCACGCCGGGAAAAGGCGGAGCGAATCCGTTCCGTGCGGGGTCGGGCCGCAAGTCTGGCGGCAGGCCTTCTGCTGCGGCATGGGCTGTTTCTCTGCGGACTTGGAGAGGATCAGATTCGCACCGGTCCGGAGGGGAAGCCGTTTCTTGCTGGGAACCCGGCCTTTGTCAGCCTGTCGCACAGCGGAGATTATGCCGCCTGTGCGATTGCCCCGGTTCCGGTGGGGGTGGATATCCAGCGGATTGTGCCGGTCAGCGCGCGGGCAGTCCGGCGTTTCTGCACCGCCGGAGAGCTTGCCTGGCTGGAACGGCAGCCGGACCCGCGGCGCGCGGCCATCGCGCTCTGGACCCTGAAGGAAAGCTATCTCAAAGCGTCCGGCGAGCTGACCGAAGCGGTATTCGCGGCCGAATTTCAGATAGGGACCGGAGACGAAGCAGCCGGGCCCGGCGGGTGGCGTTTTTCTATTGACAGCCGGATTGAGGGATATCTGCTCGCACTCTGTGAAAAAGACTAAGCAAGCGGGCAGCGTGATTTTTCACGCTGCCCGCTTGCTTAGTCCGGATTTTGGGAGATATCAAAACCGAGCTGGAGGAGGTGGTTTTTCACGCCGGCCGCTTGTTCAGTCCTGTGCCTCCAAAAGCAGGTCCGGAATCGAAAGAACCTCGCTCTTATCCCGAAAGCGCAGCACCACGCTTTGCGGCAGGGGAATGGGATTCCCATCCTGATCCCTTGTATGCAGTCCCCAGGAGTAGCGTTCCGGATTGCTTCCCCGGTCGTCGAGCGGGAAGGGGAGGCACTCGCGAAATTCGATGCTCCAGGCGCCGCCCGGACTTTCCAAACGGCTGACCGCATGGAGGATTCCTCCGTCCCTGAGCGTAAAATCGAGGGTGAGAATGCCGTTTTGCACGGAGGCTTCCATGCTCACGCTGCCGGAATCCACCTGCCATCCAACTCCGCAGAGGAAGAAGGCGCAGCCCGCCGCCAGTGTGCAGGCGAGGATGGCGGCAAGCACCGCCAGAACCATCCGCCGCCGCAGCTTTCGAAAAGGGCGGATCGTGTCGGGACAGAGAGGCGGAAGGGGGGCCTCGATGCGGGCCTTCATTCCCTCGGCGGCCTCCCGGCAGGCGGGGCAGCTCGCGAGATGCTCCCCGACTTCCCGGCGGCTCTCCTCGCTGGCCAGTCCGTCGAGACAGAGCGGGAGTAAATCCCGGATGATTTCACATTTCATGACGGCCATCCTTTCATCAGCTTTTGCTTTGCGCGGTAAAATGTCACCCGCGCCCAGTTTTCGTTTTTTTGAAACACTTCGCCGATTTCCCGAAACGAAAACGCTCCGGTGATTCGCAGAAGCACCACCTCCCGGGCGGTTTCATCAAGCTCGAGCACCGCTCTCATCAGCCGTACCTTGTCCTGTGAGGACTCAAACGCTTCTTCGGGGCCGGGAGAAGGGTCGGCAAGCGTTTCGGGAAGCCCGGCGCCGGGGCGGCGGGAACGGCGTTCCAGTTCCTGATACCAGAGATGCCGGGCGATCTGGCAGAGCCAGGTTGAAACTTTGCAGCTTCCGTCATACCGACCCGCGCTTCTGACGGCCTGATAGAAGGTTTCCTGAGTCAGTTCCCTTGCGGTTTCCGCATCCCGGCAGAGGCTGAAGAGAAAGCGGCAGATCAACTCCGCGTATTGGCGGTAGACGCCATCCATTTCAAGCATCCTGTTATCCTCCTTCCTCCCTTTGATCGGGAAACCGGCTGTTTTGTTACACAATAAAAAAGAAAAAGGCCCAAAGGGCCTTTTATATGTGGCCGGCCCCGCGCAGTTCGCGCAGGGTGACGCGGATGGTCGCTTCCGCATTGATCCGAAACGCTTCCATCGGCTGGAGATCAGCGCATTTTTCGTCATGGTAGACTTCCTCGTAGCGGCGCAGCATCTCCGGCAGGGAAAGTCCGGCGTCGTGCCATCTGAGAATCCGCTCGGCACATCCGGAGGCGACCTCACGGGAACGCGGCAGAAAGGAGGCGCTTCCCGCCTCGTCGAGCATCCGGGAGTGGGTGAGGATGAGCCGCCGGGGAAGCAGGGCAGACATCCGCCCGATGGAATCGAGAGTATCCTGATAGCCGCTCAGATAACAGGGCTGGATCGCGCCGTCCGACCGCCCGTCCCAGAAGCCGAGCGTTTCACAGAGCCAGAGAACCCCCTCCCCGGGGAAATCCACCGAGAGGGAATCACGGGTGTGGCCGGGGGTGAAGAGGATTCGGGCGCAGCTTCGGCCGAAGGGAATTTCCTGTCCGTCGGCGCAGGGGGTGCAGGAGGAAAAGCTCTCTTCGGGAAGAAAACCTCTTTCGGCGTCTCCGGTGTAGAGGGTGGCCGCATTGCGGCAGAGCGCGCGGATTGCGCTGCGCGCCCCGGGACGGGCGAAGTTTTGAATCGCCGCCGGGTGGGCGAGCACCGGAACGCCGGGGAAAGTCCTGTGGAGCCACCAAAGGCCGGTGGTATGGTCATAGTGGGAATGGGAGAGAAGAATGGCGCAAAGCCGGTGGCCCCGCAGGGCACGCTCTGCGATTGCGGCGGTTTCTTCGCCGCAGAAGGAGATGGACGCATCGATCAGGATGGCGTCCTCCCCGCTGCAGAGCAGATGGCAGTTGCCGGAGGGGTGGGCGCTGACCGGTTGAAAGGTGAGCATAGGGGGAAGCCTCCAAAGATTGATTTCCCGGCCATCATACCAGAAATGGGGGGAGCCGGTCAAGCACGGAGGGGAGGGCGTCCTTCCCTCCGGCGTAAAAATGCCCCGCTGTCCAAAAAACAGCGGGGCATTGCGCCGGTGGAATCAGCGGTAATATTTGTCGCCGCTCAAAAAGCTGTATCCGGCGGAGGCGAGGGCCTTGACCGCCTTCTCGTCGTTGTCAACCCGCAGAATCACATGCGCGTCATCGTTGGAATGGCTGATAAACGCATAGCAATATTCAACCGAAACTCCCGACTCATGCAGTGCTCCGAGAGCGCCGCAAAGTCCGCCGGGGGAATCGGGCAGCCGCACGCCGATGACATTGGTGATGGTTACGGTGAGTCCCGCGCCGCGCAGCGCCACCTTGGCCTTGTCGGGATCGTCCACGATCAGGCGAAGAATTCCGAAATCGGTGGTATCCGCGATGGTCAGTGCGCGGATATCCACACCGGCGTCACGCAGCACGCCGGTGATCTCAAAGAGGCGTCCGGGGCGGTTCTCCACAAAGACCGAGATCTGTTTAATCAACACAAAAATCCCTCCTCAATTTGCAGACGGTAAAACGAATGCTCACTGCTCCGGCTGGTTGCGCAGGTCAACGACACGCTTGGCTTTGCCCTGGAACCGCTCGATGGTGTTGGGATTGACCAGCGTGACCGCGCAGTCGAGGCCAAGCACCGTCTTGAGACGTGCGCGGATGTCGTTGCGCAGTGCCTGAAGCTGGCGGAAGTCTTCGAGGAGGCTTCCGTCGATGAGCTCAATCTGTACCTCCAGTGTATCAAGAAAATTCTTTCTGCGCAAGATCAAAAGATAATGCGGCCCAACCTGATCAACGCCAAGCAGCACGCTCTCGATCTGGGACGGGAAGACGTTGACGCCCTTGATGATCATCATATCATCGCTGCGGCCCTGCACCTTTTCCATCCGGACATGGGTGCGCCCGCAGGCACAGGGGGAGTAGTCGAGGCGGGTGATGTCGCCGGTGCGGTAGCGCAGAAGGGGAAGCGCCTCTTTAAAGAGCGGGGTGACAACCAGCTCGCCGGTGGAACCCGCGGGCAGCACCTCGCCGGTTTCGGGATCGATGATCTCCGGGATAAAGTGATCCTCCCAGACATGCAGTCCGCAGCGGTATTCACATTCTCCCGAAACGCCGGGGCCGGTCAGCTCGCTCATCCCGTAGTTGTCGGTGGCGATGATGCCGAAGTTTTCCTCAATCTTCTGGCGCATTTCAGGGGTGCAGCCCTCCGCGCCGAAAAAGCCGATCCGCAGCTTGAGATTGCCGATGATTCCCTTTTGTGCGGCAACCTCACTTAAGTAAAGCGCATAGGAAGGGGTGGCGATCAGTACCGTAACCCCGAGATCCTGCATCAGCATCAGCTGCTTTTCGGTGTTGCCCGCCGACATCGGAATGACGGCGCAGCCGAGCTTTTCCAGTCCCTGATGCAGTCCGAGCGCGCCGGTGAAAAGTCCGTAGCCGAAAGCGATCTGCGCCACGTCATCGGGGGTTGCGCCGCCCGCGCAGACGACGCGGGTGACGCAGTCGCTCCAGATATCGAGGTCATGCCGGGTGTAGGCAACCATGGTCGGCTTGCCGGTGGTGCCGGAGGAACCGTGAATCCGCACCACGTCGCGCATCGGGCAGGCGAGAAGCTTGAACGGGTAATTCTCCCGCAGGGCCGCCTTTTTGGTCATCGGCAATTTTTTGAGGTCGTCAAGGCTCCTGATATCCTCGGGGAGAATGCCCTGCTCCTTGAATATCTTCTGGTAATAAGGCACGTTGTGATAGCAGCGCGCCACCGTCTCCTTGAGTTTTTTCAGCTGGAGATCGGCGAGCTGATCTCTGCTCATCGTCTCGAGTTCCTTTTGCCAGAACATTTTTGCACACGCTCCCTGTTTTTTAATTTATTTTCGTGATTTCCATCGTTAAAGCAATTCTAACACAGAAAATTTCATTTTTCAATCTTAATTTTATTTGCATGACAGATCCGACAAACTTGCAAAAAATATTGCGCGGGCCCTGAATGCTTCGAGAAATATGCATGTAAAATTCTTGTCCATTCATATTCCCGATTGTCAAAAAATAGACGGGTCGTGGAAGTGGGAAACCGCATCAGAATCAGAAATATCACCACTTGACGGATGGGAGAAATTGGGGTATGATGAACCAGTAACCCAAGGATTTTATTATGTGGAGGGAATTTTCATGAAGTGCTTAATCATTGATTCGGTGCATGAAGCCATTGCTCAAGAACTCGGAAAGTTTATGCAGGTCGATCACAAGATGCTGCCCACTCAGGCGGAGCTTGCCGAGATCATCCCTGAGTATGACGTGCTCATCATGCGCGTGGACCCTGCGATCAACAAGGAGATCCTCGACGCCGCCAAGAATCTGAAGGTCATCGGCGTCTGCTCGGTGGGTCTCAACCATATCGATATGGAAACCGCCAAGGCGAAGGGCATTCAGGTGTTCAACGCTCCCGGCCTCAACGCCAACGCGGTCGTCGAGCTGACCATCTCCAAGATGCTCGACCTCTCCCGCAATACGATGGCTGCCAACCATGACGTCAAGGTCAACCATCAGTGGGATAAGTACAAGTATGTCGGCCGTGAGCTTCGCGGACGCACCCTGGGCATCGTCGGCTTCGGCCGGATCGGCCGCCGTCTCGGTGAGATTGCCCGCGCGTTCGGCATGACCATCCTCGCCTATGATCCCTACCTCAAACCTGAGGACTTTGAAAAGGAGCATGCCAAGGGCGTGAGCGTTGAAGAGCTGCTCAAGAACGCCGATTATGTTTCGATCCATGTTCCGCTGACCCCCGAAACCAAGGACATGGTTTCCGCCAAGTCGATCTCCTACATGAAGGATGACTGCATCGTTCTCAATATGAGCCGCGGCGGCATCGTCAACGAGAAGGACATGTATGAGGCGCTCAAGGCCCACAAGATCGGCGGCTACGCGGCCGACGTGCTCGAGAACGAGCTGGCCGGCGGCGGCCTGACCGAGGGCGCGAGCTTTGCTTCCCCGCTCTTCGAGCTGGACAACTTCATCGTCTCCCCCCACATCGGTGCACAGTCGGTTGATGCTTCGCGCGATATCGGTGCCCACATCATCTCGAAGGTCAAGGAAGCCCTTTCCCTGTAAACATCCAAAGAAAAAGGAGCTGTTGCAAAACAGCTCCTTTTTTGATGCATTGGAATGCTACCGTAAGGGCCGGTTCTTTTCGTAAAGGATACGCAGACCCTTGAGAGTCAGGTCGTCATCCAGTATGATCGGCCGTTCACAGAGCGGGATGATGATCTTGGCAAGGCCGCCCGCCGCAATGACGGTGGGAATATCCCCCAGCTCGCGGGAAGCGCGGGTGATGATGCCGTCGATCATCGCGGCGTTGCCGTAGAGGATACCGCTTTTCATACAGTCCTCGGTATTCGCGCCGATCATCCTGCGGGGAAGCTCCAGCCCGATTCGGGGAAGCTGCGCCGTCCGCGAAGAAAGCGCGTCAAGGGCCACCATGATGCCGGGAATGATCATCCCGCCGATATAGCTGCCGCCGCGGTCGATCACAGACACGGTGGTGGCGGTGCCGAGGTCAAAAATCATAATCGGGGGCTTGTATTCCGCCAGAGCCGCCACCGCGTCAACCACCCGGTCGCTGCCGAGCTGCGCGGGATTGTCAATCTGAATGTTGAGCCCGGTTTTAATTCCGGAGCCTACCACCATGCAGCTTTGCCCGGTGACGATCCGGATTGCCTCGCTGATCGCCCTCTTCAGGGGCGGAACCACCGAAGAGAGAATGGCGCCCTCAATTTCGGCGGGATCGGCCTTGTAGAGGGACAGCAGGTTGGCGATCAGCACCGCGTACTCGTCACCGGTTTTGAACCGGTCGGTGGAGAGCCGCGCGGTAAAGCGGATCGACTGGCTGTCGAAGCAGCCGAGCACAATGTTGGTGTTGCCGACGTCGATGGCGAGGATCATATCAGGATGCCAGCCCCTTTCTGCTGTTTTGGATGGCGAAGAGCGCCTTGCCGACGGCCGCGACCAGAATCCCCGCACCGATCGCTTCCGGGATGCCGTTGGTGCCGACGATGGCGAGAATCACCCCGAGGACGAGCTCAGGCCCGATCCCCTTCGCGGCGGCATAGGCGTCGGAAAACAGCAGGAAGATCAGCCCCATCACAAAGATGGTGTTGGTCAGAGCGCCCGCGATCCCTGCGGCGGCGAGAGAGACGGTGCTCCCGGGCTTTTCCGCATGAAGCAGATGCTGAATCAGCCGGTAGACGTAATAAGGGATCACGCCCACCAGGATGCGTGGGACGAAGCAGACAATCAGCGAAACCCAGCTTCCCTTGTCGGATCCGGGAAGCGGATAAAACGGGGTAAAGGTGAAGGACGTGATTGCCGGGCTGATCGTGTTGTTGATCAGACTGGTCAATCCGAAAAGAAATCCGAGACAGGCCCCACATTTCGGCCCGAGAAGCAGCGCTCCGAGAATGACCGGAATATGGATGATGGTCATCTTGATGAAGGGCAGCGGGATGAAGCCGAGCGGAGTGAAGGCGAGCACGACGATAATCGCCGCGAAGAGTGCGAGGACAACGGTCCCGCGTTGGCTGGGGATGCGGTTTTCCATGACAATTCCTCCTGCTGTCGCTCCCGCCGTCTGCGGGATGCGGCGCAATATTAGGGAACCGGGACAGCATGTCCCGTCCCGCGCCTATTATATCGGATGGCGGGTTAAAAAGCAACGAAATCGAAAAATCTTTTCCGAAAACGGCTTTACGCCCGATTCAACGGTTGATATACTGAAGATATCCGCGCCGGCTTTGAAGCCGCGCCTGAAATCCGGAAATTCCGGGCGGATGACAGGCCGGCCGGGATATACCGGGAAGAGACTCAGAGACCGCGGACGCCTTCTTTCGGGTGGATCTGCTGTATTGTGAAAAGCGGGAGCCCGGCATGAGCAGCCGGACCTCGGCTCAAAAGGAGAAGACAGGATGCTGAAAGGAAAAAATATTCTGCTGGGTGTTTCGGGCGGCATTGCGGCCTATAAAGCGGCGGCTCTTGCGAGCGCGCTGGTCAAGGCGGGCGCTTCGGTCGACGTCGTCATGACCGCCAACGCGCTCCATTTTATTACGCCCCACACCTTTGAGGGGATTACCAGGCGGCGTGTGTCGGTCGATACCTTCGACCGCTCCTACGCGTTTGAGGTGGAGCACATTGCTCTGGCCAAACGGGCTGATCTGGCGATGATCGCCCCCGCCACTGCGAACGTCCTTGCCAAGCTGGCAAACGGACTGGCTGACGATATGCTGACCACCACAGTACTGGCCTGCACCTGTCCCAAGCTGGCCGCTCCGGCAATGAATACCGCGATGTATCTGAATCCGGCGACGCAGCGGAACCTTGAGCAGCTGCGCGGCTTTGGCTTTACAGTGGTCGAACCCGCGGCGGGCCGTCTGGCCTGCGGAGATGTCGGCCCGGGCAAGCTGCCCGAGCCTGCGGTCCTGCTGGAATATCTGGAATATGCGGCCGCCTCCAAGGATATGAAAGGGCTGAAGGTGCTGGTGACCGCCGGGCCCACCCGTGAAGCGCTCGATCCGGTGCGCTACCTCACCAACCATTCGACCGGCAAGATGGGCTACGCGATCGCAAGGGAAGCAGCGCTGCGGGGCGCTGCGGTCACGCTGGTCAGCGGTCCTACGACACTGGAGCCGCCTCTCTTTGTGGATACCGTTCCGGTGGAAAGCGCCCGGGAAATGTTCGATGCGGTGACCTCCCGCGCGTGGGAGCAGGATATCATCATTAAGGCTGCGGCAGTGGCCGATTACCGGCCCGCGGCGGTCAGCGAGGATAAGATCAAAAAGCTCGACGGCGGATCGGCGATTGCGCTCGAACGGACCGACGATATTTTGAAGCATCTCGGAGAACATCGGAGGGCGGGCCAGTTTCTCTGCGGTTTCTCGATGGAAACCCGCGACATGATTAAAAATTCACGTGCAAAGCTGGCGCGCAAACACCTGGATATGATCGTGGCCAATAACCTCAGGGTTGCCGGGGCCGGTTTCGGGGTGGATACCAACGTGGTGACCCTGATCACCGGGGAGGAGCTGCTGGAGCTGCCCCTGCTCGGCAAGGACGAGGTGGCGTCCCGGCTGCTTGATGAGATTCTGGCGAGACGGAAAGCAAAAAAAGTTGAATCATAATAAAGAACGTGGATGCGAACGATGATAGCTGTGCGGGGGGAGAAAATTTTCCAGTTTTAAAAATTCACAAGGAATTTCGCGGACATTGTTATCAAAAGGCAGTCTTTTGGATTGTGGGTGTTGCGGCGCGCTTATAGAACCCGACAGGGAAGATTGATATTATGCTGAATAGAACTTGTAAGCGGCGGTTAGCCATTCGGAGGGTGCGGCGTGAATATGGCATAAGGATAAATCAAGTTGTGCGGCGCGTGTTAAAGCTTTTTTATCTGCTTTACAGAGACTGCCGAATCTGATTCTGCCTGAACACCTGAACAGAGGAATGTCGCTTGACTCATTGTGCGAATGCAGTGATCCGATGCCATATTCCCAGCAGGTCCGGACCTGGAATTTTCTGTCTCGAACGAAAACGGCAAGAGACTTTTCAATATTTCCTGCCGCACTGTTTTGTTTCCGCGTGCAATTTGCCGTAGTGCTGCTCCTGTTTTGGCATTCGCTTTTTAGAACGCATTCAAGCCGCGATAAACAAACAGGAGCTGAGGAGAACTTCTGAAAGAAAAATATTGATAGAGCCAGAGTAAAGCATGAGAGAAATCTGTTTAAAATTATTGTGGCGAGGAGCAGCAAAAAGGCGCGGGGCACGTAATGCCCCGCGCCTTTTTACTGCGTGGACCGCATTGGAACAAAGCGCATAGATATACTCATTACAATAACAGATAACAGAAAAAATTTCATGGCTTTAGAAAATTTATATAATTTAGAATCGACCTGCCATCTATCTCATAAAAGTTATGGGTGTCTCTGAAAGCCGTTCTTACAAGAATTATGACTTTTCTCCATGATGATGACGGAGGATCAAGCCAATGAGAAACAGCACCGTCCTGTTTTGCTGATTTTAATGAAGCAATTTCATTCATGTTGGAGAGACTCCATATTCGTATAGAGAATGTTGCACTGTTTCAATGGCTGCATTTTGTTTTACTGTCTCATTTCGACAGCTGTTTATCGATACCCGTCAAGTCTAAAAAGTGTTGGACGGATGTGATGAGATAGCCATATAATATGTTTGTAAACTCTGACTGCAGCGGATGTTTTACCTATGTATTTTGTGCATTCCCTAAAATTGCGGGATGGTTCTGGGAGAATTTTATTTAGTAAGGAGGTCTCCCCATGAGCAAAAAGGAAACAAATGAGCAGGTTCTCGGCAAAGGATTTTATGCCAAAATTGAAAGAGCGGGGAATAAAATTCCCAACCCCATGGTGCTTTTTGTCTGGTTTGCTGTTATCATTCTGGTTGCATCCTTTATTTGCGGAACACTGGGCGTGAGCGCCACCAATCCGGCTACCGGCGAGGTTGTTACCGCGGTAAATCTGCTGTCAAAAGATGGTATTATCAAGATCTTTACCAGTATGGTCAGCAACTTCCAGACATTATCCGTTCTCGGCCCGGTTCTTGTGTGTATGTTTGGCGTTAGCATTTGCGAAAAGTCGGGCTTGTTCCACGTCGTTCTTCAAAAGCTTGTTCAGGGCGCCCACGGCTCCGATCTGCTTGTCCTTTTGGTGTTTACATTTATCGGCGTTCTTGCCGACGCGGCGGGCGGTGTCGGATATGTCATTATGCCGGTGCTTGGAGCTGGGCTGTTTTCCACGATGCATAAAAGCCCGATAGCAGGTGCGCTTTGCGGTTATGCTACGGTTTCCGGTGCGTTCAGTGCCAATCTGCTCCTTACCAACATGGACATCGTCAACTGCAACTTCACCACGACTGCTGCGCAGACAATTGATCCCAATTTTTCCGGATCTCCCGCTATGACCTACTACTTCTCTGCTTTCGCGGTATTTACTCTCACCTTGGGGTCGTTGTTTGTCACTATGAAAATCGTTGAGCCCCGTTTGAGAATACGTGCTGGCTTGGAAAAAAACATTGCTTCCCAGATTGAGGTTTTAACTCCCCAGCAGAACCGTGGACTGCGCAATGCAGCCATTGCCGTACTATGTTACATTGCGTTTATTCTTATTATGGTTGTACCCGCGAATGGTTGGTTCCGCGATGCCGAAACAGGCGGTATTGTGATTGCCTCTTCACCTTTCATCTCCAGCCTGCCTTTCTTGATCACTCTGCTGTTCTTTATTCCCGGTGTTGCCTATGGCTTTACCGCCGGCGCTTTTAAGAAAAGTGATGATTTGGTCAATGCGTTGGGGGATGCGGTTGGCGACATGGGTCCCTTTGTTGCCCTGTGTTTTGTCATGGCTCAGTTCCTCAAGTATTTTGACTGGTCCAAGCTGTCCACGATTTTGGCGATTAAGGGAGCGGAACTGCTGTCCAACAGTGGTCTCTCCAATTTGGCGATCCTCATTCTGTTCATTTTCCTGTGTGGGTTCCTGAACATTTTTGTTGGAAGCGCTTCTGCCAAATACGGACTCATGTCCGCTGTTTTCGTCCCCATGTTTATGCTGCTGAATTTCCACCCTTCCGTCACACAAATGTGCTTCCGCATTGGCGATGCAGCCAGCGATCCAATCTGTCCTTCCTATGCCTATTTTGGAATGCTGCTGACCCTTTGTCGAAAATATGACGATGATTTTGGATTTGGGTCATTGATTTCCAATATGCTGCCGTATAGTGCCACGTTCTTTGCTATATACATTGCACAATTTATTGTCTGGTACATTTTCAAGATCCCAATGGGACCTGGTGTCACTTTTATGATGTGATTGTTTGAGGAGTTTGATGTTTTATGAATATTGCAGAAATTAAAGAACATGTAAAAAAGTATGACCGTAAGCAGCTTTATAAGGAAAAGGTCGCTAAAGTTCAGCAGGCCATGACCGCAATGGGCATTGATGGGATTGTCTGCTTTAAGCCGCAGGACACGTTCTATCTGTCTGGCTTTAACCCTATTTTATACAGCCATCCCGTGGTTGTGGTGGTTCCCCGTGAGGGAAATGCGGTTTTGCTGGTTCACTGTCTGCGCGCCAGTCACTCTGCGGAGCAGGCTGCCATTGAAGACATTCGTTTGTTTGGCATGTGGGCCAACCAAAAGCCCATTGCCAACGATCCGTATGATGCCATTAAAATTATCGTTGATGATTTAAAGCTCAACGGTAGGGTAATCGGATATGAGGGGGATTTCATCTCTTTTGCACAGTATGGCAAGCTGCAGGAAATTACCGGTGCATCCAAAATGGTCGATGTTTCTGATTTCTTGAAGCGTTCCCGCAATATCAAAGATGAATATGAAATTAATTTGCTGCGTCTGTCCTCCTACCTGACCAATGTTGGTATGGAAGCCGCGATTGACAATATCCGCAAGAGTGAGGCTTCCGCCAGCGCCGCGGCGGAAATTGCCATGCGGGAAGCTTGGGTAAAGAATCTTAGTGAATTCGAGATCAGCAGCTTCGGCAACACCGAAGGCGGTATCGTTACTGCCCTCTGGAGCTACTCCAATTCCGGCTATCGTGTGCCTTTTGGTGTTGAGTGCTCAAGCAACCGCATTCCGCTGGAGGGAGAAGTTTGCCTGCCCGTCTGCTGGGCTGCCATTGACGGTTATCACTCTGAGAATGAACGCACGGTTATCATTGGACGTCTTCCGGAAAATTATGAAAAGGCTTATGATGCGATGCTGGCCGGACGTGCCAATATCTTTAAGATGCTGAAAGCCGGCGTGACGGCCGGCGAGGTCTATACCGCTGGTGTAGAGCCCTATATTGAAGCCGGCTTTGGGGATTATCTGCCTGGACGCGTGGGACATGGCGTTGGCCTGAGCTTGCATGAGTTCCCCTCTTTGGCGAAGAATAGCGCTCTTGTTCTCGAAGAAGGTATGTGCGTTACGGTGGAACCGGGTCTGGTTTTTGCCGGCTGGGGCTCCACGCGCCATTCTGATACGGTTGTTGTCCGAAAAGATGGATGTGAAATTCTTACCGCCTATGGCGAAGATCGTATCATTCGCTAAACATTTATCCAACTGAAATAGGCGGAGGGACACTTGGCATGAATGTCCTTCCGCCTGAATTCTATCAATTGTTTTGATGACGTGAGAGGAAAACTATTATGAAAATTGCAGTTCTAGGTTTGGGAAAGATCGGTCATAACACAGCAGCGCTGCTGACAGAGCGCGGATTTGAGGTCGTGGGCTTCACGCGGGATGAAGACAAGGCTCGGGCTGTCAATGAATATGGAATTACTGTTTCAGGTGCGCTGACCGGAAACTTCAAGGTTAAGGCAACAACCGATATTGCAAAGGCCGTTGACGGCGCAAAATTTCTGGTCGTTACCACGACATCCAAGGGACATAAACCCATGGCCAAACTGCTGAAAGGGCATTTGCAGGAAGGACAGCGCGTTGTAATTATTACCGGGAATTGGGGGGCTTACGAGTTTTACAGCGTACTCAAGGACGAGGCTATTGCCAAACAAATCGTCATCGGCGAAACCAGCGGAAATCTTGCGGCGTCTCCTACACTGACCTACCCGGCTACCACACTCATGAAGCCTTCAAAAAAGAGCATGAGTTTTGCAACGATTCCTGCCGCGGCTGCCCCTTGTGTTGTGGAAGAACTTCACCAGGCTTTTCCTGAATTTTATGCGGTTGAAAATGTGCTGGATACTTCTTTGAACAATACCAATCCGCCTGTCCACGTTCCATTCTGCATTTTTAATATTACCCGTATGGCAAATGGGGAAGACGCACAGTTCTATGGTGAATGTTTGCCTCCCATTCTCCTTGATTTTACCATGGCGGCCGATGCAGAACGCTGTGCCGTGGCAAAAGCTCTTGGCGCAGAGCCAAAATCGATTCTGAGACTGATGAACGACGCGTGGAAGGTAGACTATGACAACATTAAGGATCTAGGCCTTGAGAATGCCAGCCTGAAGTCCGTCAAGCTTCCGAAGACTCCATACCATCGCTTCCTTACCGAGGATGTTCCCTATGGGTATATGTCGGTCAGCCGTCTGGGCAAAAAATACGGTGTTCCCACGCCCAGAATCGACTTGCTTGTGGAAGCCTATCGCTATCTGCTTGCGGATCATGCCGAGATGGATGGACCCGAATTTGACGTGGATATGTCTGAGGTGCTTTAAGACCGATGTGCTTTCTCTTTTGCTGCGCTGGGGAGATTCTCTCTAATATGGCATTTTCCCAACGCGCTTATCCCGAATAAACCTGTTTGCTGGGAATGGTTATGAAAAAAAGAATCCTTTTGCTTACCACGGGAGGAACGATTGCCTGTACGCCCGGAGGAAACGGATTTGCCCCCACTCTTCCGGGCGGCCGATTGCTTGGCACGGTTCCCGAGGTCCTTCAATATGCGGATGTACACATTTGTCCGCTTTTAAATAAGGACAGTTCCAATATGCTGCCGCAGGATTGGATCACAATCGCACGCGCCGTTTTTGAACAGCAGCAGCTCTACGACGGAATCGTTATTCTGCATGGAACTGATACGATGGCATATTCCGCTGCGGCAGTTAGTTTCATGACCATGGGTATTTCTATTCCCGTCGTGTTTACAGGAGCGCAGCGGCCGCTGGCTTTATCTGACAGTGATGCTCCAAGAAATCTTCGGGATGCGGTTTGTGCCGCATGCAACTGTCCCTTCCCCGGCGTTTTTGTGATGTTTGCCGGTCACTTGCTGAATGGATGCTGCTGCAGTAAGGCTGACACAACAAAGCTGTGCGCCTTTGAAAGCCCCAACGAAAAGCTGGCGGGAGTCGTCAAAGAGGACCGTTTGGTCTTCTTTGATCCCCCGCGGCGTTGCTGTGACGCGCGATATTTTTGGCATATGGACCTTAACCGCAAGGTCCTCTATCTAAAAATAACACCCGGCATTGATGCGGGCCTTCTGGAATTTGCCCGATCTCATCACTATGCTGGAATTATTCTCGAGGCCTTTGGATTGGGAGGAATTCCAGCAGGGAAAGACGGCTTGTTGGAAAAGATCTCTGAACTGAGGCAATGTAATATTCCGGTCATTGTCACGACGCAATGTGTGCGTGGAAAATGCGATATGAGCATTTATGAGGTCGGACAATCTGCCTTAAAAGAGGGAGTGCTTTGCCCGAATGTGATGTCCAAAGAGGCGCTGCTGGCAAAAGTCATGTGGCTATTGAGCTTTATCCGGGATGGCAGCGAATTTTCCCATCTCTTGCTTTCTGATTTCTGCGGTGAATCAGGTCAATAATTTATTTGACAAAGCAGGCTGTCGTAATCTATTGTATAAGAATACGGACTACAGTGATACGGGAGACTGATGAGGATGAACCTTTTAAATCTGGAGTACTTTCTCGTAGCCGCAGAAGAGCTGAACTTTACCAAAGCTGCCAAACGGTTGTATATTACTCAGCAGTCATTGAGCAATCATATCGCTAAACTTGAGAGCTATTTCGGCGCGGATTTGTTTGACCGCACTCCCCCTATGACACTGACGAATGCGGGTCTATGCCTGGTCCGTCATGCGAAGCGGCTGATGCAATCCACAGATGAACTTGAACGCGAAATGCAGGATATCAAGGACTTCAAAAGCAGTGAGCTCTTCATTGGGATTACCAGAGCGAGGGCTGCCGTCTACCTTCCTGCGATTCTGCCCAAATTTTGTCAGGATTACCCCCAAATTAAACTTCATCTGGTTGAGGAAAATTCTTTTGCCCTGGAACAATTGTTGCTTGCCGGAAAAGTTGATCTTATTCTGGGGCGCTTTCCGGAAGATGCTCTTGGAATTGTAAGTGAAACGGTGTGGATGGAGCGGTATCTGCTGATCGTGCCGGATTGCATCATCAACCAATATATTCCGGAAAAAAAGGAAGCTATTTTATCAGAAGATTATCAAGTCTCCTTGAAGGATTTTGAGCAATGCCCATTTCTCGCATCTCGCAAGGGTTCTCTGGTCGGTCAGGTTTTTCGCGATTTTTGTGCGCAGTCAAATATGTCTCCTGAGATCGTACTGGAATCTCACAGCATCAACATCGTCATAGCTCTCTGCCTGGAGGGCATGGGGATATTGGTTTGCCCAAATGTTTTTCTGAATCAGTACTATGAAAAGATTCAGCGCATGGGAAAGGGGAAAATTCATATTTTTTCGCTTCCTTACAGTGACAGGATTGCCGCAAGCCGTCTGGAAAGCAAATATTTTCCTCATAGCGCCTGCAAATTTTTAGATGCGATTCGTAAAGTCAGTCAGGAGATTTCTTTTATTCCCTCTCGCGATGGACTGTAGCCAGGACGGCAAAAGAAGATTGAGGGAGCTGGGACATTAAAAAGCCGCCTGTATAATTTTGTCTTTTATCTTGTGTGTGGGTCGAGACGCTGTTTTAAAGTTGAAAGATTAAGCGCGGCAGAGCATTTTTCGCGCTATAGCAGCGCCCTGTCTATGGAAAGACCGGCAATCCTCTCTCGATATTCAAAAATGAACGTCATCAAATTTCCGAAACGCCCATGAGCGGTTGGGGAGCTCTGTTGCATGACAGAAATCTCCGGCTGCTTTTGTGTTGATGAGAGATTGACACACTGCGGCAGCAGGGCATCTCAGTTCTTTAATCCATGCTTACCTTGGGCATGGTCTCCGGCGGCAGGAGTAATGATCCTCTGTCAGCAAAAATTGCCCTGCCCGATTCTTCGGGCGGGCATGATATCGGCGGCGGACGATAACGACGCAATAGACAACAGGATCACACGCGGCCGAGGACTCAAAACCGGCATCGGTTATTTAGCCGGCACCTCCTGCCCACGCGGGTGCTGCGGTGAATCCGCCTGTTGCAAAATGGCTTTGAATGGAAAAAGTGGAGGACATCCGCCTGATCCGATACACAGGTTGAAAGTGGAAAGCCAATGCTGGACCTTTTTACGAGGGACTGAACGGGCATGGGGCGGCAGAGAAAGAAGGCAAAGGGACTGGAGGCGCAGACGGCTTTAGATACCGACGTTTGCCCGCTGCGTGACAGAAAATGCTAGCTCTTTTTTCGGTAACAGGAGTAATGCTCATAGGTCAGGTCGATAAATGCGCGGGCCGCGGGGGAGATAAAGGCGGACTTTTTGTAGACGATGGAGAGCGGGATGGTCAGAGTCGGAGAATCAACCGTAAAGAATTTAAGCTGGGAAAGTCCGGCGGCGCGCCGGATTCCGGCTTCCGGCAGGAAGGTCAGCCCAAAGTTTTCACCGACCAGATTGACGGCGGTGGTGCTGCTGGTGGTGCGAATGGTGTGGGAAACGTTCATCCCATGACGCTGAAACAGGTTTTCCACCACCCGAGCGATAATCTGGCTGCTCTGCAAAAGAATGAAGCGTTCCCGCTCGAAAAGTCGGATATCCACCGGCCGGGGGTCCTCAACGCTGGTTTCGAATTGAGCGGCCACCGGGTTGCCGCGGTGTGCGGCCAGGAGCAGCCGTTCATGGAAGATGGTCTCATAGGTGATCTCGCGGGTATCGTCGGGCGTGTGGAGCACCGCGAAGTCGATGACATCGTTTTGGATCAGCTCAAGCAGTTCATTGGAGGGGTGCTCATGCAGCACAATGCGCACCTCGGGATGATCGGCGGTGTACCGCGGCAGAATATCCGGCAGCAGCACCGAGCCACGCCAGATTGCCACGCCGATATGCAGGGTATTTCCCTTATGTTCCTGAAGCTCGCTGAGCTGGGAATCGAGCCGCCTGCCGAGCAGCGAAACACTTTCCAGATAACTGCGGTAAAGCTCACCCGCCGGCGTAAGCAGCAGCGGTGTGTGCGAGCGGTCGAAAAGCCTTGCTCCGAGTTCTTTTTCCAGCCGCGCGAGGTACTGGCTGAGATAGGGCTGTGAAAGATAAAGGCGCTCGGCGGCCTTTGAGACGGAACGTTCGGCGGCGATTGTCAAAAAATACTCAGGATTCTTTGGAACCATTTGCGTCCCCCCATAGCTGATTGCTTATGATATTATATCAATATTCACGATGGCGTCAAAACAGGTGGCATGATATGATAAAAATGTCAAAGAAGAAAATAAAATTTCATAAGAAAAACATTATGCTTCCATTGTAAGTCAATCAGAATCAATATGCAAGTGGAGAAGGAGGAAAATCCATGAGGTGCTTTACCGGAGAACAATTGCGTTCTTACTGCACACAGGTGCTGACCCGCGCGGGAATTTCACCCACCGACGCGGCAACCGTCGCGGACTGTCTGGTCGATGCCGATCTCTCAGGCGTGGAATCCCACGGGGTAAGCCGGCTTTCGATCTATCTGCAGCGTCTCGACGCCGGCGTGGTAGAAAAGGAAAACCGGGTGCGGGTTCTCAGCGAATCCCCCGCCGCGCTGGCGGTGGACGCGGGCAATTGCATGGGCGCGGTCGGCGCGACCTTCGCAATGAAAAAATGTATCGAAAAGGCAGCGCAGGCGGGTTCCTGCTGGGCGACGGTGAAATCCTCCAACCATTTCGGTACGGCGGCCTATTACACCAAGATGGCCGCTTCCGCCGGGATGATCGGAATTGCAATGACCAATGTAACCGCTAAAATTGCGCCGTGGGGCAGCAGTGACGCATACATGGGTACCAATCCGATTTCGATTGCCGTCCCCTCCGAAGGACTGCCGGTGGTTCTTGATATGGCTCCGAGCGTTGTCGCGATGGGCAAGCTGATTTTGGCGCAGAAACTCGGCAAAAGCATCCCCGAGGGGTGGGCGCTTGGTCCTGACGGAAAGCCCACGACCGACCCTGCGGTGGGGCGGAAGGGAACGCTGGTGCCGATCGGCGGTCCAAAGGGCAGCGGCCTCGCCATCTTTGTGGATATCTTCTGCGGCGTCCTCAGCGGCGGCGAATTCGGCCCCCATCTCAACGACCTCTACGCGGATATGGTCAACCCGCAGGGAGTGGGACATATCTTCTGCGCGATTGATATTTCGAAATTTGTACCGCTCGAAACCTTCAGAAGCAGAATTTCCCAAATGTCTGAGGAGATCAAGGCGCTGCACAAAAACCCCGGTGTTTCTGAAATCTTCATGCCGGGCGAGATCGAATGCCGCCGTCATGCCGAGCGCCTTGAGAAGGGAATTGAGATTTCCGATGCGGTTTATGCGGAGCTTCAGGAAATTGGCGCGCGCTATGGCGTGAGCCTGTCATAAAGGGGGAACGGCACAATGGGCAAGGTATTGATTACAGAAAAGGTGCACCCCGTCGGTCCGCAGCTTCTGCGGGCGGCGGGTCATCAGGTTGTGCAGGTGGAAAACCGCGATATGGCACAGATTGCGCGTGAGATCATCGATGCGGATGCCGTGATCGTGCGGATTATCGACCTGTCCGGCTCGCTGCTGGGGACGGCGGAGCATCTGCGCATTGTCAGCAAGCATGGAGTCGGGGTTGACAACATCGAGCTGGATTACTGCCGGAAGGCGGGGGTTGCGGTGACGGTGACCCCGAATGCCAACAGCCTGTCGGTTGCGGAGCACGCGTTTACCCTGATGCTGACCCTCGCGAAAAATATCATCCCCGTCTCCAACGCTTACCGGGAGATCGGTTTTGCCGCCAAGAACAGCAGGGAAGGGGTTGAGGTGACCGGAAAGACGGTCGGTGTGATCGGCTTTGGATGCATCGGCAGCCACTTCGCAAAGATGGCGCATGGCGCGTTCGACGCGCGGATTCTCGCCTATGACCCCTATGTTTCCGAAATGCCCGCATGGGTGGAGCGGGCCGGCTCCCCGGAGCAAATTTTCCGTGAGGCGGACTTTGTCTCACTGCACGCGAACCTGACCGATGAGACGCGCCGCATGGTCAACCGCGAGCGTCTCGCGCTGATGAAGCCCAGCGCTTTCCTGATCAACTGCGCGCGCGGTCCAATGGTCGATGAGGCGGCGCTGATCGAGGCGCTGCGGTCGGGTCGGATTGCCGGAGCGGGCCTCGATGTGACCGACCCGGAGCCGGTCGCGCCGGAAAGCCCCCTGTTCTCAATGCCGAATGTGATCGTGACCCCGCACTACGCACCCACCACCATCGAATCCGCGACCCGGGTTTCCCAGATTGCCGCCCAGAACGCCATTGCGGTTCTGGACGGAAAGGAACCCGTGGGACGCATCATTTAAAAGATCTGGAGGAGGAAACAGTTATGAGACTTGCAACCATCAAGCAGAACGGCCGGGAGATTGCCGGCATCGTGACCGCGGGCGGCGTGTTTCCGGTTGAGGCGCTCAACGCGGCGAAGGGCACCGCATGGAAAACAGAAATGTACGACCTGATCTGCGCGGGGCAGATTCCCGGCCTGACCGCCTGGTATAATGCGGGCGGACGCGGAGAGCTTGAAACCCTTCCCGGGCTGGTTCCCGCCGATCAGGTGGTATATGGGCCTCTTTACCGCACCCCCCGCCGTATCTTTGGCATCGGCCTGAACTATCTGGATCATGCGGGAGATATCGGCTCCGCCGCCCCGACCGGATTCCCGGGCAGCTTTTTCAAGCAGGCTGACACCCTGATCGGACCCGGTGATGAGATTAAGACCCCGGCCCTCAAAGAAGCGCAGAAGACCACCGCCGAAGCGGAGCTGGGCGTTATTCTGGGCAGGGACTGCCGTGATGTTCCCGAGGAGGACTGGGAAAAGGTCATCGTCGGCTACACCACGATTCTGGACATGACCGAGGAATCGATCCTCAAGGGCAACGATTATGTAAGCGGCAATCCCCGCTACCTGACCATCGTGAAGAATTTCCCCACCTTCTTCTCCTTCGGGCCTCAGCTGGTCACCCCGGACGAGGTGCCCGACGTGCTGAAGCTGGAGGTCCAGTCGGTCCATAACGGCGAGGTCTATGCCAAGAACGTGGTCAGCAACATGATGCATCAGCCGGCCAAGCTGGTTTCTCTGCACAGCAGCATTCAGGGCTGGCTTGCCGGAGATGTTCTGTCCACCGGCACCCCGCGCGCCTTCCATATTCAGGACGGCGATGTGGCCGAGTGCCGCATCTGCGGCCCGGACGGCTTCTCGATGGAGCCGCTCGTCAATCCCGTCGTCGATCTCAAGCTCCATCCTGAAAAGCAGTAAGCAAAAGCCTGAAATTTACATAGAGACAGGAGAGAATTTCTTATGAAAACCGTATTCACACTGACATCCGCTGAGTCCCGGCGCCTGATTGCCAAGGCGGTCGTCGCCATGCCCGAGTTTAAGAAGGCTTGGGAATCCGCCTATCTGCTGCTGGCCGGCGGTACCACCAACGCTTTCATCGCGCAGGAGCTTCTGGGACGCGACGGCATCGAACCCGGACGCTGCACCGTCGGCATCAGCACCGACGGGCTGCTCTGCGTCACCAATCCCGACAGCCGCAAGAGCTTCCCGAACGTGTTTTACAAGGGCGAAAAATCCGACAAGACGTTGGTTGAGGCGCTGGCTGATTTCCACGCCGATACGGTGGTGATCAAGGGTGCCAATGCCGTCGATATGAACGGCTATGTCGGCATCATCACTTCCGGCTTCGACGGAGGCACCGTTCCCCGCATCATCGGACCGGTCACCTCCAAGGGTCTCAAGTTCATCACTCCCGTCGGGCTCGAAAAGCTTGTTCCCTCGGTACAGGCTTCCGCCAAGGCGCTCGGCGGCGCCACCCATATCGACATCTCGATGGGAGCCGACCCCGGCATGTACTGCATCGGCACCAGCACCATCGTCACCGAGATCGAAGCCATCAAGATGCTCTTCAATGCCGACGCCACTTTGGTTTGCTGCGGCGGTGTGGGCGGAAACGAGGGCGCGGTGACGCTGGCCGTTGACGGCGATGAAAAGGATATCAAGGCTTTGGTTGAGTTCCTTGAAACCGAGATCAAGGGCGAACCCCCCGTTAAGGGCAACAAGGGCATCTGCGAGGTGTGCCGCTATAAGTTCTGCCGTTACTGCGGCAAAAAGGCGGAGGAGCTTCCCGCCTGGATGAAAAAGTAGGATTGCAGAAAAAGGGCCGTCTCCGCCTGTGATGATGCCGGTGAGAATGCATCAAAAACAGGCGGAGACAGCGGCTGACACAGTTTGAGCGAACTGCGGGGCAGAAAGCGTTGGCTTCTGTCCCGCGGCTTTTTCTGTGGAAATGGCAAAGAGTCTTTTTCGCGGCACACGCCGCCGATCGGGGTTCCCTTTTACCTTTTGTGTTAATGGAAAAATCTCTGGTGATTTCACTAAAGTCGTATATTGAAACATTATTTAATCGTTTCCTGTCGGAGAAGCAAAAGCTGCGGATATGAATTCGCCTTTCATACCCGCAGTTCATTTTTCGTCTAAGTATTCCAATATGTCTTCCACTTTGCATTGAAGCAATCTACACAATTGATCCAATGTGTGTGTGGAGATGTTTTCGCCGCGTTTCATGGCATAATAATTTGACAGAGGAAATCCCATTTTTCCCAAGCGATAGGATGTAATTCCTTTTTCTTTCATTGTCTGAAATAGCGGTTCATAGCTTATCATTTGAAAACACCCCCCAACTATAATGTATTAAGTATAGGAGGTATATACGGATTTCAATATCTGCTATAATTCATATATACGATTATTGACATATATCCAAAATGGTGGTAAACTTAAATCGTTCATTCCAACTTTTTCGTGTGTCTGTATATATGAACAATAGATTTATTTCAGAAAGGGATGGTAGAAAAATGAGAGCTGGTGCAATCAAGAATTGCAAAGTCTGCGGGGCAGAAGTTGCAAAAAGCGCAAGATCCTGCTCAAATTGTGGCGCTAAGCTTAAAAAGAGATGGCCAATCTTAATTGCCATTCTGGTGTTCTTTGTTCTTGCTGCTATTATTGGTTCTTCTGGTGACGGTGATGGGCCTAAAAAAGTCGAAGCCTCTACGCCGGCGCAGAGTGCTGAAATTACCCCCAACCAAGAAGCAGAACCTCCATCTCACAAGGCTGGAGCTGCTCCAACTCAAAACGTATTTTATGTCGGAGAAACCGCAGAGTTGGAAGATGTAAGAGTTGCTTTTTCCAGTGTAACTGAGAGCACGGGTTCTACATATAATACTCCCGCCAGGGGGAATATATTTGTACTTTGCGAATTTGAGATTGCAAATAATTCTGATAAGGAAATCAATGTTTCATCTATGATGAGCTTTGAAGCATACTGTGACGACTATACCTGCACTTTCAGTCTCGGCGCATTGATGGAAAAGGGCAACAAAAACCAACTGGATGGAACTGTTGCTCCAGGCAAAAAGTTTAACGGTGTCATCGGCTACGAAGTTCCTGCTAATTGGGAAAAGCTTGAGGTTCTTTTTACTCCTGACTTCTGGAGCGGAAAAGATATTACTTTTATCGCTGCCAATGACTAAAAGAAAATAGGCTTTACAAGATTTTTGAAATCCTGTGGAGCCTATTTTTTCTGTCGAATCAACGAAGGGGTTGATGAATAAGCCTAAATCAACACGAGGTAAAAGGGACGGCCGGAGTCCGGCGTTTACATTTTCAGGTCAATCTGTTATACTATACCTTTAATGAAATGCAATCACCTTCGTTTTTGCAGGATCATCATAAAAAGTACAAGAAAGAAAAGGAAACAGACACATCACATGACCTTTGAACAACTGAAACTAATTCCCCCGATTCTTAAAGCACTTTCCGCACAGGGCTATACCGAGCCGACGCCGATTCAGCAGCGGGCCATTCCGCCCGCCCTCGAAGGCCGGGACCTGCTTGGCTGCGCCCAGACGGGAACCGGCAAGACGGCGGCTTTCGCGCTGCCGATCCTCCAGAGGCTGCACGCGGCCGGAAAGCAGCCCGGCAGGCGCCCGATCCGTTCCCTGATTCTGACGCCGACCCGGGAGCTGGCACTGCAAATTCACGAAAATCTTGTCGCCTATGGGAAAAATCTGCCCCTGCGCAGTGCGGTTATCTTCGGCGGAGTTTCGCAGAATCCGCAGACAGATGAACTGGAACGCGGCGTCGATCTTCTCGTCGCCACCCCCGGCAGGCTCAACGACTTGATCAATCAGGGATATGTTCATCTCGAAGCGGTTGAAATTTTTGTCCTCGATGAGGCCGACCGGATGCTCGATATGGGCTTTATCCACGATGTCCGCAAGGTGATCGCCAGACTGCCGCAGCAGCGTCAGACGATGCTTTTTTCCGCGACGATGCCCGGGGAAATCGAACAGCTGGCCGACAGCCTGCTGCGCCACCCGGTCAAGGTGGAGGTCGCGCCGCCCGCCACCACTGTTGAACTGATCGAACAGTCGGTTTATCTGACCGACAAGGCGAAAAAGAGACAGCTTCTCGTATGGGTGCTGCAAAACCCCTCGATCTATTCAGCGCTTGTTTTTACCCGAACCAAGCATGGCGCCGACCGGGTGGCGAAGATACTGAACGGGGCGAAGATCCCGGCGCAGGCGATTCACGGCGACAAGTCCCAGGGGGCGCGCCAGCAGGCGCTGGCCAACTTTAAGAGCGGGAAAATCCGCGTACTGGTTGCCACCGATATTGCCGCGCGCGGAATCGATATCGATTCTCTTTCTCATGTCATCAACTTTGAGCTTCCCAATGAGCCGGAAACCTATGTCCATCGGATCGGCCGGACCGGCCGCGCCGGAGCGCAGGGAGCGGCTTTCTCCTTCTGTGACTTTGACGAACTGCCCTATCTCAAGGAAATTGAAAAGCTCACCCGGCAGAAAATTCCTGTTGTGCAGGAGAATCCTTTCCCGATGGAGCTTTTTGAATCGGTGCCGAAGCAGCCGCGCCCCCCGCGTCCGCCCCGCGAGCAGCGCCAGGGAACGGGGCGGACCGCGTCTGTCCGGAAACCGAAGGTCGGCGCTCCGGCGCAGCGCGGGAGCGGAAGCCCTGCGAGCCGCCCCAAATTTAAGCGCAGTGGGCAGTGAGCCTGCGGGCGCCCGTGCCGGATGCCTGAAATACAACATTTTCTCATTTGGAGAACCCGGGAGGAGCTTCGTGGTTTGCTCCTGAGAAAGAAGGGAGAAAGCCGATGAAGAAAACCTCTGGGCCGATCCGTCTGGCAGCAGCCTGCCTGCTGCTTTGTCTGCTCTCCGCCTGTGTCCCGGCCGGCGAAAAACCGGAAGAGGCCGTGCCGCCGCCTTTGCCGTTGGTTGAGGACCGCGCAGGGGTGCTTGCTCCGGCGACCGTGGAGCGGATGGAACGCGACGGCGCGGTGCTCCGAGATCTGACCGGCGCGGAGATTGTGGTGGTTACCGTCGAATTTCTCGGGGGAAGGACCGTCGGGGAAGCCGCGCGCTTCCTGTTTGAAGAACGTGCGCCCGGCGCCCCGGATCAGGGAAACGGGATGCTGCTTCTTCTCTGCACCGGGGAGGAGGACTACTACCTGCTGACAGGAGAGGGGCTTGCACAGTCTCTTCCGCCCGAAAGGCTGCGGGAGCTTCTCGATCAGTGTCTTGAAGAGGACTTTGACGCCGGAAATTATGACGCGGGCACATCGGCATTGTTTGAGGGTCTGCTTGGGGAAGCCGAGCGACTCTATGGCGTCTCGGTTTCAGAGGAGCTGGCACGGCGGGAAGCCGGTCAGGAGCCGCCGGAAGAGGGCGATCCCCTCCGGGCGGCGTCGTGGTTCTTTTTGTTTCTGGCCTGCCTGATGTTTTTTCTCTATTTTCGCGTAAATCGCAGGCGACGCAGAAAAATAGTTCGACGTAAAAATTAATTGCAAGAATAAAAATGATTTGTTCATTTTTATCTCCTTTCCCCCCATACTGAAAGGAGAGTTTCAACCGTGCGTGATGTGTGGATTTTCCAGCTGTTTGCCCAGCGGAAAGTGGCTTGAAAAGCGCGAAACATACTTGACTTTTGCTCAGAAAAGCGATAAAAATAGTATGTGCGCTTAGACCCTTCCGGCACAATTCCCCAAATTTTTCATACCCGAATGGAGAAAGCTGATGTCCTCTACCTTGCGAATCTCTGCGCTGCTGCTGGCGGTCCTGATGCTCCTCGGCGGATGTCGGGCAATGACGGGGCGCTCTGCCGAGCCGGTTTCCGGAGTGGAGTTCGCCATGAATACCTGGGTGGAGCAGCGCTGGTATGGTGATGAGGCACAGGAAACCTACGACGATATCATGGCATGTCTCCGTGATCTCGAAGCGCGGCTTTCGCTTTACCGGGAGGACAGTGAGATTTCGGCGCTGAATGCGTCCGCCGGGCGGGAGCCTGTACGGGTTTCGCGGGACACTTTCACGTTGCTTTCCCGCGCCAAAGAGTTTTCCGCCGAATCGGGCGGACTTTTTGATGTTACCATCGCGCCGCTGACTCTCACGTGGGGAATTACGAGTGGTGAGCCGCATATCCCCGGGGAAGAGGAGATCGCGGCGGCACAGGCATTGGTCGATTACCGTGGCCTGATCCTTGACCGGGAAGCGCAGACCGCGATGCTCGCGCGGGAAGGAATGAAGGTGGACCTCGGCGGCATCGCCAAAGGTATGGCCGCTTCCGTCTGCGCTGAAATTCCCAGAAAGCATGGCGTTTCCGGCTATCTTTCGATCGGCGGGAACACGATGGTCTGCGGTAAAAAGCCCGATGGCCAGGATTTTCTTGTTGGACTGCGCGATCCGCGGGGGGAGGCCAGCGAGGCGCTCGGTTCCTTTGCGATGGATGGCTTGACGATGGCCACGACCGGTGACTATGAACGCTACTTTGAACAGGACGGCGTGCGATATCACCATGTGCTTGATCCTTTTACCGGACGCCCTTCCGCCAGCGATCTGATCTCCGTCACGGTGATTTCCGCGGACGGCACTCTGGCCGACTGCCTCTCAACCTCGATTTTTCTGCGGGGAAGCGGGGCGCTCGAACAGTATTTTGCCCGGGACGATTGCCGGGTGATTGCTGTCACAAAAGATCTTCAGGTGTATGCCACACCCGGTCTTTGGGATGATTTTACAATCAATCCGTCCAAAACCCAATATACTTTTCACAAGAGCTGAATGTTCGGGAGGGCGAAGATGCCGGATTTTTCCAAACGACGCCCCGCCTACCGCATTGCGCTGATTGGGCTGATGCTTTCCCTCGCGCTGGTGCTGTCGCTGTTTGAGTCGATGCTGCCCGCCCTGCCGTTTTTGCCGGTGGGGGTTAAACTTGGGCTTTCGAATATTGTCACGATGTACTGCCTCTTTTTTCTGGGGGCAAAGCCTGCGTTCGCTGTCGCGGCGCTGAAATCCCTTTTTGTCCTGCTCACCCGCGGCCCTGCCGGGGCGGCGATGAGCTTTGCGGGAGGACTTCTTTCGCTCGCGGTGATGCTCTGCTGCCGGCGGCTGTTTTCTCTTGGGGAACGGTTGACCAGCATTGCGGGGGCCATTGCCCACAATGTGGGGCAGCTTGCGATGGCGGGACTGCTGCTGCGCTCTGTTTTTGCTTTCTATTACCTCCCGGTGATGATCCTTTCAGGGATTCTGATGGGGATGCTCACCGGGCTTCTGCTGCGGTTCGTTATGCCTTATCTGCGAAGAGCGGATGAGGCGTTCAAATAACACTTTTTTGTATTGGGGGAAACAAACGTGTCTATCAAAAGACTCAGCGGTGCTCATGTGCCACATTACAAGAACACCGCCTCATGCGCCCCGGTGCGCATGCCCGCTCCCGCCAAGGTGACCATTCCGATGGGGATGCACATTGGTGCGCCCTGTACGCCGGTCGTCAAGGTCGGAGACCTTGTCAAGGTAGGGCAGGTCATCGGCGAGGCCGCGGGCTTTGTCAGTGTGCCGGTCCATGCCAGCGTCTCCGGCAAGGTCACTGCGCTCACCGAGATTCAGGTCGCCAACGGTTCCTTCGCCAAGGCGGTCGTGATTGAGTCGGACGGCGAGCAGGCGGTCAGCGAAACGGTTGTCCCGCCGGTTGTCGAGACCTATGAGCAGTTTACCGCCGCGCTGCGTGCGAGCGGTCTGGTCGGCCTCGGCGGCGCAGGCTTTCCGACGACCGTCAAGTTCAGCGTCAAGGACCCGAGCAAGGTGGAGTATCTGCTGATCAACGGCGCCGAATGCGAGCCCTATATCACCTCCGACACCCGCACGATGGTCGATGACGCCGATCATATCGTCAAGGGCGCCATGACCATCCGCAAATTCCTGGGCGTCAAGAACATCGCCATTGTCATTGAGGACAACAAGCCCGAGGCGGTCGAGATTTTCCGCAAAAAGACCGCCGACATCGAAGGCTTCACTGTTGAGGCGATGCCCTCGCTTTACCCGCAGGGCGGTGAAAAGGTTTTGATCCATAACGTGACCGGACGCGACGTGCCGGAAGGCAAGCTGCCCCTCGACGTCGGCTGCATCGTGATCAACTGCACCTCGCTGGCCTTTATCTCCAAGTATCTCGAGACCGGCATGCCGCTCGTTGAAAAGTGCATTACCGTGGATGGATCGGCCGTTGCGAATCCCCAGAACGTGATCGCTCCGATCGGGACCGCGCTTTCCGATATTTTCGCTTTCTGCGGCGGCTACAAGGCCGAGCCGAAGAAGATTCTGCTCGGCGGCCCGATGATGGGAATCGCGGTGCCGGACGATTCGGTTCCGCTGCTGAAGAACAACAATGCGATCCTCGCCTTTGCGGAAAAGGAAGCTTCTCTTCCCGCCACCACCGCCTGCATCAAGTGCGGCCGCTGCGCCGCCGCCTGCCCCGCCGGGCTGATGCCGATGCAGATCGAGCGGGCCTACAAGCTCAAGAATGTCGATGAGCTCAACCGCCTCAAGGTTATGCTTTGCATGGAATGCGGCTGCTGTTCGTTCGTATGTCCGGCGAAACGTGAGCTTGTTCTGGTCAACAAACTCTCCAAGGGGATGGTCAGAGCGGCCATGCCTCCGAAAAAGTAAGGGGTGAACACGAGTGAGTAATCCAATGGTTGTAACATGCTCTCCGCATATCCGGGACAACGCTTCGACCCAGTCGATCATGCGCGACGTGCTGATCGCGCTGGTTCCTGCGCTGATTGCTTCTGTTTTGGTGTTCGGTTTTTCCGCGCTGCTGCGGGTGATCGTCTGCGTGATCTTCGCGGTCGGCTCGGAGTATCTCTTCGAAAAGGCCTGCGGCCGCCCGATTACCATCAGCGACTATTCCGCCGCCGTTACCGGCGTGCTGCTGGCTTATAATCTCCCGCCCGAGCTGCCGCTCTGGATGGCCGCGTTCGGTTCGATCGTCGCCATCGTCGCGGTTAAGCAGCTCTTCGGCGGCATCGGCCATAACTTTGCAAACCCGGCGATCACGGCGCGTATTGTGCTGCTGATCTCCTTCGCCGGACCGATGACCACTTGGGTGATTCCGGATACTGTTTCCGGTGCGACTCCTCTGGGGCTGATCGCCGCGGGCGAGCTTGAGAAGCTTCCCCCCGTGACCTCGATGTTCCTCGGAACCATCGGCGGCTGTCTGGGTGAAACCAGCGCACTGGCTCTGCTGCTTGGGTTTGCCTATCTGCTCTACCGCAAGGTGATCACCTGGCATATCCCGGTGTTTTTTGTCGGCACTGTTTTCGTACTTACCGCGCTGGTCGGCTATAACCCCGTTTATCAGGTTCTTGCCGGCGGCCTGCTGCTCGGCGCGATTTTCATGGCGACCGATTACAGCACCTCTCCGCTGACCGTCAAGGGTCAGATTATCTATGCGATCGGCTGCGGCTTCATCACCTTTATGATCCGCATCTTCGGCAACTATCCCGAGGGCGTTTCGTTCTCGATTCTGCTGATGAATATCATCGCGCCGCACATCACCAATCTTACCCTGAATAAGCCCTTGGGAGGTGTCTCGAAATGAGCAATGCAAAAAATGATTTTGTACTCCCGATTGTAGTCCTGACGGTTATCTGCATCGTTGTTTCCTTGGCGCTGGCCTTTACCGAGCAGGCCACCGCGCCGATCATTGCGGCCGCGGAAAAGGCCGCCGCCGAGGCGGCCGAGCGCGAGGTTCTGCCTTCCGCCGACAGCTTTGAGCCGGTGCAGGCCACCGGTCTGCCCGACGGTGTTACCGAGGTTTACCGGGCGACCAACGGAGCCGGTTTTGTCTTCATGGTTGAGGGCAAGGGCTACGGCGGCACCGTAAAGGGGATCGTGGGCATTGACGCCGGCGGAATCATTACCGGCACCAAGATCCTTTCTCATTCCGAGACCCCCAGCCTTGGCGGAAAGACCGCGGAGGAGCCGTTCCAGAGCCAGTTCCCCGGCAAGGATTCCACCCTCTCGGGCGTATCGGTCATCAGCGGCGCCTCGGTTTCTTCGAGGTGCTTCATCGGCATGGTCACTCAGGCGTTTAGCGCCTATGATATTGTAAAGGGGGCTTAAGCGCTATGTCCAAACTTTCTACGATTACAAACGGATTTATCAAAGAAAATCCGGTTTTTGTTCTGGTACTCGGTACCTGCCCCACACTGGCGACCAGTACTTCTGCGGTGAACTCGGTTGGTATGGGACTTGCCGCGACCTTTGTTTTGATTTGCTCAAACTTTGTTATTTCCTGCCTGAGAAAGAGTATTCCTGATAAGGTCCGCATCCCCTGCTACATCGTCGTGATCGCGGGCTTTGTCAGCGTTGTGCAGCTGGTTGTCAAGGCCTACGCCCCCGATCTGGATAAGGCGCTGGGTATTTATCTGCCCCTGATCGTCGTTAACTGCATCATCCTCGGCCGCGCTGAGATGTTTGCCGCCAAAAACGGCCCTCTGGATTCCGCGCTCGACGGCCTTGGCATGGGCGTTGGTTTTACGATTGCCCTGCTCATGATGTCCTTCTTCCGCGAGATTCCCGGCGCGGGCAGCTTCTTCGGCTTTGAGCTTATCCCTGAGGATTTCCGCATTTCGATCATGACGATGGCCCCCGGCGGATTCTTCGTATTTGGCTGCATGATCGCTCTTGTCAACAAGATCACCAAGGGAAAAGCGATCAAAAAGAAGGAATTCGGCTGCAAGCCTCTCGGCGAAGAGGATGCGGAAGCTGCGAAGGGAGGCTGCTAACAGATGAAAGAATTAGCAATTATTCTTCTGGGCGGCATTCTGGTTAATAACTACCCGCTCGCTAAGTTCCTCGGCATATGCCCGTTCTTGGGCGTTTCCAAGAAGCTTGATTCGGCCTCCGGCATGTCCATTGCGGTTATCTTCGTTATGATGCTGGCCACAGCTGTGACCTGGCCGATTCAGAAGCTGTTGCTTGACCCCAACGGCTTCGGCTATCTGCAAACCATCGTGTTCATTCTGGTCATTGCCGCGCTGGTGCAGCTTGTGGAGATCATCCTCAAAAAATATGTCCCGGCTCTGCATGCAAGCCTCGGAATCTATCTGCCTCTGATTACCACCAACTGTGCTGTTCTGGGCGTAACGGTTCTCAACATCGACGAGGGCTACGGCTTCGTCGAATCGATTGTCAATGCCTTTGGATGCGGCATGGGCTTCTTCCTGGCGATGGTGCTGTTCTGCGGCGTCCGTTCGCGCATTGAGGATTGCAACCCGCCCAAGTCGTTTGAAGGACTGCCCATCACTTTGGTTGCCGCCTCGATCACCTCGGTTTCCTTCATGGGATTTGCCGGTATTATCGAGAATCTCTTCAAATGAGAATAGAATGGAGATGAAACTATGAGTCCAATCGTATTGGCGGTGGGGCTTGTCACCGTGATCGGACTGATCTGTGCGGTCGGTCTTTCCATCGCCTCCAAGGTAATGGCTGTTCCGGTGGATGAGCGTTTCGGCCCTGTTCGTGAATGTCTGCCCGGCGCCAACTGCGGCGCCTGCGGCTACGCCGGCTGTGACGCCTATGCACAGGCGCTGATTTCCGGAGAAGGCGTGAAGACAAACCTCTGCGTGCCCGGCGGTGCCGCCGCCGCGCAGGGCATCAGCGCGGCGCTTGGCGTTGCCGCTGAGGAAGTCATCCCGATGATGGCCTATGTCCGCTGCAACGGAACCTGCGAGAACACCTCGGTGAAGCAGGAATATAAGAGCGCAAAGGGCTGTGCTGCCGCCAAGCTGTTTTACGGCGGAGACGGCGCCTGCACCTATGGCTGTCTCGGCTTTGGCGATTGTGCCGCTGTCTGCCCGAAGGAAGCCATTGATCTGGTCAACGGCGTTGCCAAGGTTGATCCTGATCTCTGCATCGGATGCGCCATGTGCTCGAAAGTCTGCCCGAACCATATTATCGATATGATTCCCGCTGCCTCGAAGGTGGTCGTCACCTGCAGCTCGAAGGCGAAGGGCCCTGTTGCCATGAAGGCATGCAAGGCCAGCTGCATCGGCTGCAAGAAGTGTGAGAAAACCTGTCCGAACGGCGCGATTACCGTGACCGACAATCTCGCATACATCGATCAGTCCAAGTGCACCGCCTGCGGCCTCTGTGCTGAGGCCTGTCCCAAAAAGTGCATTACCGTCCGCTGATCTTGTCAAATCAAACAGGACCCCGTGCAAACCTTTGCGCGGGGTCCTGTTTCTGCGTGGACAAAGAAACAAAGACGTGGTATGATGTTTTTGTTACAGAAAACCCGGCGGACGCCGGGCGAGAAAGGAAAAGACCGCATGAAAATTGTGATACTGGATGGACACACTGAAAATCCCGGCGATTTGAGCTGGGCGGACTTCGAGACGTTGGGAGAGCTTTCCGTATACGACCGCACCCGGCCGGAACAGACGGCAGAACGGATTGGGGATGCCGAAATTGTTATCACCAACAAAACGGTGATCGATGAAAGGATTCTCACTGCCTGCCCGTCCATCCGCTACATCGGGGTGCTTGCCACCGGCTACAACGTCGTGGATACCGCAGCGGCGGCCAAACGGGGTATCCCGGTTTGCAACATCCCCACCTATGGAACCGATGCGGTCGCACAGTATGTTTTTGCGCTGCTGCTGGAATGCTGCCATCATGTCGGCCACCATGCCGGTACGGTGAGGCAGGGGCGCTGGTGCAGCAGTCTTGATTTCTGCTACTGGGATTATCCGCTGATGGAGCTCAAGGGGAAGACGATGGGCTTCATCGGCTTCGGCCGAATCGGCCAGAGGGCGGCTGAGATCGCCCGCGCATTCGGAATGCGGACCGTTGCCTACAACCGGTCCCAAAGCGAACGCGGGGCGCAGCTCGCCGAATATCTGCCTCTGGAAGAGCTGCTGACCGTTTCGGATGTCATCAGTCTGCACTGCCCTCTTTTCCCTGAAACGAAGGGGATGATCAACCGGAAGAGCCTCGCGCTCTGCCGGGATGGGGTAATTCTCATCAACACCGCCCGCGGTCCGCTGGTGCAGGAGGAGGATCTTGCCGAAGCGCTCGAGTCCGGGAAGGTCGGATTCTATGCGGCTGATGTCGCATCGGTGGAACCGATCCCGGCGGACAGCCCGCTCCTGACCGCAAAGAACTGTTTGATTACACCGCATATCGCGTGGGCTCCCCGCGAAAGTCGGGAACGCCTGATGAAGATCGCCGTGGAAAACCTGCGCGCCTTCCTGAACGGAAAGCCGCAGAATCAGGTGAACTGAGGGAAATCATATGAAGCCGATTATGACGCATGGCGCCGAAAAGAAAAAAGCGCACTATGTGCCCGGAATGCTCCACAATGGACTGCTCTATATTTCCGGGCAGCTCTCGATCGATCCCGCTACCGGAAGGCCCAAAGAGGGAGGGGTTGCCGCACAGGCTCGGCAGGCGCTTGAAAATGTGGATGAAGTGCTCCGCGAGGCCGGAATCGACCGGACCCATTTGGTGCAGTGCCGGGTTTATACCCCCGACGTGGCCTATTGGGATGAAATCGACCGGGTGTACGCGGCGTTTTTGGGGGATCACAAACCCGCCCGCGTGGTGGTGCCCTGCGGGCCTCTGCATTACGGCTGCCTTGTCGAGATTGAGGCGGTTGCGGCGATGAAAAAGGAGGATGCGTGATGGCACAGTTTGTTTGCAGCCGCTGCGGAAAAACCGCGCCGCTCACGACCCGTGCCTCTCACTGTGCGTGCGGGGGGCTGTTTTCACTCGATTTTACTCCGCCGCCCTTTTCTCTGGAGCTTGTCGATCGAAGCGAGTGGAGCATCTTTCGCTACCGCAAATTTATGCCGCTGGCGAATGACCTTTGGCGGGGGATTACCCTCGGAGAGGGGATGACTGCCACACTGCCGCTCGACGAAAAGCTCTGGGTCAAGCTTGACTACGCAATGCCGACCCTCTCCTTTAAGGATCGGGGGGCGGCGGTGCTGGTCTGGCTTTGCAGAACAATCGGCGTCGATCGGGTGGTGCAGGATTCCAGCGGAAACGCCGGGAATTCGGTGGCGGCCTATTGTGCCCGGGCCGGGATCGGCTGCGAAATTTTTGTCCCCAAGGGGACCTCACCGAAAAAGATCGCAATGATTGAGTCCCATGGCGCGAAGGCCAACGTCTTCGATGGCACCCGCGACGAAACGGCCGACGCCTGCCGCGCGAAAGTCCGGGAGGAGGGGCTCTACTATGCCAACCATGTCTACAATCCCTTCTTCTATCAGGGCACCAAGACCTATCTCTATGAGGTCTATGAGCAGCTCGGCCGGATTCCTGACAACCTGTTCATCCCGGTCGGAAACGGGACCCTCCAGATCGGCTGTGAGCTGGCTCTTCGGGAGCTGAAGGAAGCGGGCTGCATCGACCGGTTTCCGCATCTTTTTTTGGTGCAGAGCGAGCGGTGTGCGCCGCTCTTTGGCGCCGGGAAGATGCCGCGCCGCATTACTCCCGAGCCGACCCTCGCGGAGGGAATCGCCATCGGAAAGCCGATGCGCGGGGAAGAAATCCTCAACAGCGGCTATCCCGGGGAGCGCACGGTGATTCTCATTCCGGAGCAGGGGATTCTTCCCGCGCGGGAAGCGTTGGCGAAAAAGGGCTTTTTTGTGGAACACACCACCGCCGCGGTCTACGCGGGGTACCTTGCGTATTGCAAAAATCATCCCATTAAGGGAGATGCGCTGCTGTCCCTCTGCGGCGCAGGGCTGAAAAGCGAGCATTGAGTCAGGGCCACCCCGAAAAGGGGTGGCCCTGACTGCATACTTTCCGTTTGTTTCAATGATGACCGCGCAAAGCCAATCATCCCGAAGAATCGGGAGTTTCCGCCCATGCAGTTTATCCCTTCAAATTTTTCAGAGCATCGGGATTATTTGAAATAACCGTTCCAACAGTCTGGCATCCTTTCAGATCCGGACAGTCTCCGCATGTAGTTACACCTTTTTTTAACGCGCACTGACGAATGCCGCAAAGGCTGTCGCAATATACGGTTTTAATCCCATCAGCACGACAACCTTCACAGTTAATATGCTCAGGCCGAATGGGCGCATTATTCAACTCAGCCCAGAGTTTTGCGGTTTTCTCACGCAGCGCCTGGTCATCATTGATTGTTGCAAGGTATGCATCGCATTTTTCACAGTCCAGCCCACAGTATGCAATCATATTTCTCATAGTTATATGCCTCCACAGCTTCTAATCTGTCGTGCGGATACCCGATCATCTGTTTTCATGATTATAGCACGCTCCGCCGCGCCGGGCAACAGCTTCCGCCAGGGTCACAAGGTGCGGCGGGGCCCCATTCGCCGGACATTCACCCCAGCAACGCCGTCTATCTTCGCACGGGCAGGCGCATAGGAAAGAAAGCGGCAGAAAACTAAAATTTTCTGCCGCTTTCCAATAAAGTAAAGGCTCCTTATTGAGAGTGGACCTTTCTCAGCCGCACTTTTCGAGTGCGGCTCCGGCTGATTTCACTCTATGCTGTGCCTGGGCACACATTCCCGGAATCAGGAGAAAATTCCGCCGATGGTGCCGCCGATTTTTTCAAAAACCTTCCCGATTCGTCCGAGGGCGCCGATATTTTCTTCCTCGGCCGGTGACTGGAAGGACTGTTCCTCCTCGTCAATCTCAATTTCCTGTGTGCGCAGAATGATTTGCAGACTGCTGGGCGGGGGATTTTTGGCGGAGGTGAAAGAACGCTTCTCAGCCTTGGTATCAATGTCGAGAAGGGAAAGATCTTCGTCCAAACGCTTCCATTCGTCTCGGATAATGCCGGAAATGATGTCCTTTTGTGCCTGTAGATCATCCGTCTTATCCAGCGCGTCCGAAAGGTCGTTGAGCATCTGCGTCATTCCCTTCAGCGTAAGGCGCGCACCGTCGTTGAGATGGTCTGAGGATTCCTGCAAGGTTTTGTCGAAGGTTTCCAGCGACTGGGTCATCGGTTTGAGAAGGTCGGTCAAGCCAAAGATCATGTCGCTTGTCTCGTTGAGGATCACCGAAACATCGTTGGAAAGCTGATAGATGCTGGACTGCATCCCCTGCATTCCGTCAAGCAGCTCCATCGTGGTGGAAAGGTCTCCCTGAATCGATCCGCTCATTTCGGAGAGCTGCTCCTCCATGGTGGCAAGCAGCTCGCTGACGATTTCCTCGGCCATCTCATCGGGAACCTGATCGCTGTTAATTGCCCGCCTGGCCTCGCGGAAAGCCTCAAAGGTACCGGAGTCAATGCCGCCCGAAACGCCGATCTTTTCGAGCTCCTCCATAATTTTGTTGATCTCTTGGAGCTTCTCGCCAATCTGTCCGACCAGCTTCTGCTGCTTTTCGCGGTCGTGGGCTTTTTCGAGGTCATCCATCAGATCATAGAGCTCGACGGTCGCGTCCTGAAGCTCTTCGACCCCCGCGCCCATTCCGCCGAGGGCATCGACCATTTTCCCGAAGCTGTCGCCGAGACGGTCGATCGTCTGGTCCATCCGGGAGTCATCCAGCTCGTCTCCGAGATGCCAAGTAACCCGGCGGAACCGGTCAAGCGCGTTGATTAACGTCTTGGTGTCGCTCTTGATGGCATCGCGGTTGCTGTCGACCGCCTGCCGGGCCTGTTCCAACTCACCCAGTCCTTCGACGGTCGTGCCGATGCCGCCCTTCATGCCGCCCATGATGGAGAAAAGATCGTCAAAAATTGCATCGACGGCATTGCCGGATGCTTCGATGTTAGCCTTATGCTCCTGAATCTCTGCGATATCGTCCAGCTGGGACAGGGTGATCGGCGCCATCATCATGAAGATGCCGGGAGATTCAAAGCTGTCGGAACCAAACGAAAAGGTGACGGTTTCTTCCCCACGGGGCAGAATCGGATAGAATGCAGCCTGATAGCTGCCGAGAGACTGAAGCTGCGCGCCGGGAACCGAAAAGCTGTAGTTATCCTCGGTGCTGCTCATTGTTCCCAGAATCAGCATAAAATTGTTTTTCAGGTAGGAAGAGGCGCGCGGGTTTGCGGAAACCGCGACCTCAATATCAATCAGGCCGCTGGCCCCCGCGAGCGATTCCCCGGTGGCGGGTTTGCCGTTGAGACGGTAGCTGATGTCGAAGCTCCAGGGCAGGGTGATCGACTGCTCCTCCGGCACCACCTCGTAGTAGAAGCGATTGGGAACCTCCTCGGTGATTTCCCAGTCAACCATATCGCCGAAGACAACCGGTTCATCGAGGGTGGTCATATTGTTGACCGATTGATATTTTCCGTAATCGGCAAACGTGGTCAGTCCGTTGAGAGAACAGGCTTTAACGATGCTCAGATGGTCGATCGAACCGTAGTAATCCAGCGTTACATAGGCCGTTTCATCGGTAGTTACGGAAGGGGCCGCGGCGCAGACCCCCAGAGCCGCCCCACCAAAGGGCAGGCAAGCGGCAAGCACCAGCGCGAGCATTCTTTTCCAGTTGCATTTCATTTCGATTCCTCCTTGCTCTCCTCGCTGCCGTCGGCAGAACCGGAGCGGTTTTGCAGAGTTGTGACGAGCTCTCTTTGCCCCGCGTTTTTGTCAGCCACGTCCCGCGCGGGGAGTCTCCCGCCAATCCGCAGAAGCCTTTCAAAGAAAGCGCGGTCGCGGAAAATCGCCTTATCGAAGATGGTCAGCAGCATCGGCAGCAGGGTCAGCACGAGAATCATGCTGAAGACGGCGCCGCGGCCGATCAGACGACCCAGATCAGCCGCCGCGGTAATCGATGTGAGATAGTAAAGTCCGTAGCCGCAGACCGTCAGAATGATGCCGGAGGTCATAATCGAAAGGGCGCTCTGAGAAATTGCCCGGATTGCCGCCGCCTTTTTGTCGGAGACTGCGGCGCGGCAGTTCATATAGTTGTTGGTCAGCAGGATGGAATAATCGACCGTCGCGCCGAGCTGCATACTGCTCACCATCAGGTAGCCGAGAAAAATCAGATTGTTTCCATAGACGTAAGGAAGCGCCATATTGAAGAGAATCGCAACCTCGATCGGCACCATGACAACGATGGTCATCGTGATGGAACGGAAGGAGCAGAGAATCACGAGCGCTACCCCCAGCATCGAGATCAGATTGACTTCTGTGTAATCGCCGGTGATGGTGCTTTTAATGTCCTGCGCGGCGGGGGTGCTGCCGATGATGTATGTATCCTGAGGATAATACCGGTGCACTGTCTCACGCACCGTATCGAGGCATTCGAAGGTAAAATCGGTTTCGACCGGGGTGGAAAGAAAGATCAGCATCCGCGCATATTGGCCGGTATGCAGCTGAGTGGTAAGTCCGGAGGGCAGAAAGCTCTCGGGAATCCCATCCGGGAGAACGGAGGAGAGAGAGGTGACGCTTTTGACAAAGGGCAGGTCCTCCAGCTCATCCGCGAGGCGCTTTTCGGTGACGCTGCTGGAGTTTGGAAGGATGGCCAGCACCAGATTTTTCTCTCCGAACAGAGCGTCGGTTTCCGCCTTGTCGGCATGAAGCTGAGTTCCTTCTCCGGCACCTACCGCCGCCCCGCCAAAGACAAAATGGTTCATGTTTTGGGCCACGAAGGCAGGAACGATCAAGATAATGCAGAAGGCGGCGAAGAAATGGCGGACCTTGAACAATCCTTTAGCGAAACCGTCCAGAGGGGGAATCAGCGGTCGGTGCTGAGAACGCTCCACAAAACGGTGCCAGCGGATAATCAGGGCGGGCATCAGGAAAAGCACGGTGACAAGGCTGCAAAGAATTCCTTTGGCAAGGACAAAACCGATATCCCGTCCGATGGTGAACTGCATCAGGGCGAGGGCGACAAAGCCAACGACAGTGGTGATGGCGCTTGAGACGATGGAGCCGACCGCGAGGTGCAGTGCGTTTTCCATCGCCTCCTCGGTGCCCAGACCGCGGGCTTTTTCGGCAGTGAAGGTGTGCAGAAGAAAGATGGAGTAGTCCATCGCCACCGCAAGCTGCAGGACGGCCGCCACGCAGTAGGAAAGAAAGGAGATCCGGCCAAAGATAATGTTGCTGCCCATATTGATGAGAATGGCGACCCCCATCGTGAGCATAAAGAGAAGCGGCTCAAACCAAGAGGTTGTGGTGGCGGCCAGAATCAGCAGAATCATCACAATCGAGAAAATCAGAACTCGCCCGATCTCATTGGCAAGGTTTTCCTTGAGCATCTTGCTGTCGAGCGCGGGTCCGGAATACGCGCCTCGGTCTCCGACCAGTGCGCGGATTTTTTCAATGGCCGCGTCGGTGCGCAGGGAGGAATCGCCCTCGACGAATTGGATATCCATCACGGCGTATCCGTCCTTATAATAATCGTCAAGGTCCTGCGCTTCCAGAAAGTCGTTCGAGACATAAATTTCCCCGGCGGTATCCGCCCAGGAAACGGTATCGACTCCGTCGATCTGTTCGATCCTGTTTTTGTAGATTTTAGCCTCGTAGACCGAAACGTCCCGAATCAGTACCCGGGCGGTACCGGGATAGCCGAATTCCCTTTCCATCAGATCAATGCCCTGTTTGGTTTCGGTTGAGACAGGCAGATATTCAGTCAGGTCATAGTTAATCTCCACCATCGGCAGACAGAACAGGGAAAAAACAATGAGAAGAATAAAAAATTTCTCGATTCTGGTGCGGCGGTAGACAACTGTCTCAATGATTCGGTCAGTGAGGGTCTTTTCCTTGTGGTTCTTCACAGACATCCCTCCGGATTCCCATCTAATTTTACTGAAATATAGTGGACGATAATGTGCTTATTGGTTTTTATGTTGACTTTAGGGACAAATGTATATTATAATACAATCGTACCGATTTCAATGGCCTGATTTGGGATGAGTGTACCGTTTATGGACACATAAGGCGCATTTGAGGAAAAAAGGTGAAAAAGATGGAGAATCAACCAAATCAAACGATGGATCGCCGCTGCCGGCGCACGAAACAGGCAATCAGCAATGCCATGCTGGAACTGATTCAGGAAAAGCCGCTTTCTTCGATTACTGTCAGCGAACTGGCAGACCGCGCGGATATCAACCGCAAGACCTTTTACAAGCATTATCACGATACGATGTCGGTGTTGGATGAAATCGAGGACAGGATGGTCGAAAAGATTTTTTCCAATCTGAACCGTGAAAACGTTCTGCTCGATATCGAGGACCCCTACCCCTTTCTGTGCCGGATCGGGGAGGGGATGCGGGTGGAGGGACCGCATATGAAAACGCTGATCGATGCGGGGCAGGAAACCCGGATTACCCAGAAGCTCGACCAAACGGTGTCCCGGATGCTTGACAGCTTTCTGCAGCACAATACGGTGATCGATCCAACGACATTTCGATTCTTTGCCACCTTTCTGGTAGCGGGAATACGATCAATTTATATTGAAATCCTGATGGGAAAGACCAATATTCCTGTGGAACGATATAATGAAATGATTGCGGAACTGATTGGACATGCGAAAAAGATGCTGCGTCCGGCGCCCCACACTGCCGCGCGCTTTTGACAATGAGCCGGCATGATGGCGCACCGCGGCGGTGACGGGTTGGATACAAAGCGGAGATAGAAACTTTGCGCGCCCTCGGATAAGGTGAAAAATAAGGAGCTCTGGAAACAGAGTTCCTTATTTTTTTGGTACGGACCTGAGCTTTGTACGAAATGGAATATGGTCTGAACTCCACGGGCACATTTCGCTGGTGCGGGTATATCGTTTTTAAGATTGCACAATATCTAAAAATGTATTACAGTAGTAATATCCGATTTTGCGTACCGCCCGTTTTCTGGAGGAGGTTTACCATGGAATTGAGAGAGCTTCGCTATTTTGTGCAGATCGCACGGGATCACAGCTATACCCGTGCGGCGGAGCATTTATATGTTTCGCAGCCGGCGCTAAGCAAGATGATGAAAAAGCTGGAGGGTGAATTGCAGGTGCCGCTGTTGGATGTGCGCTCCGGCGGCGTGTATCTTACCGATTATGGCGAAACGCTTTACGAAAAGACGGTTCCATTGCTCAATGAGTTTGATGCTTTGCAGAATTTTGCCAAAGATGTCCGGTGCGTCAAAAGTGGTAGACTGCGCGTGGGCGTTACGCCGATGCTTGGCACACTGTACCTTGTCGATATCATGGTGAATTTCTGTAATCAATATCCGGGAGTCGAGCTGAAACTCGTGGAGAACGGTTCAAAAGAAATCCGGCGGCAGCTTATGGAGGGAAATATTGATATCGGGCTCTGTATCTCTGGCGACGAAAATGAATATACCGAAAACACAGTGTTGTTTCAGGATGAAATGATTGTATGCGTACATACCAGCAACCCGCTTGCGCGGCATGCTTCACTTGAAATATCCGAACTGAAAAATGAGCCGTTAAATTTTTACAGCAATGCCTCCACTCTTTTTACACAAATCAAGGAGCGCTGTATTCAGACTGGGTTTGAGCCTAAAATCAATATCAGCAGCACAAAGGTCAACATGCTGATGCAAATGACCTCACGCGGAGTGGGAAGCTGCATTCTTCCCCGGCCGTATGCCAACAAGTATTTGCTTCCAAATTTGAAAATGATCCCGATTGAGGGGGGATTCCCTTGGGTGGGATGCCTTGTGAAAAACAACAATGTATACCAGTCTTATGTTTCGCAGTTGTTTGAACGGTATGTGACAGAGTATTTTCAATGCAGACAGAGAAACATGGAAGGTGATTGATATAGGGCGGCGTTTCAAAAGGAACGCCGCCTTTCCCATGACTCCAAGTCTGTAATAACTGTAGGTTATCCGTTGGATAATTACGATGTATTTCCATTTATAAAGCAGCGGTGCTATACTAAATCCACAAAATAGATTCCACAGTAAAGATTTATTGTATGAAATGTGCAAATATTACTTGCAGATATAGTGATAACGACCAATAGCTCATGACTTTAAAATTTGATGGGATACATCAGGTTAAATCACAATAATTGGAAGACAACATTTGCAGAGCCGCAGAGAAAAGCAGGCCGCCATATAACCACTGGTGTTTCTACCACTTATTCCATCGCGGGTTCATGCCGATACTTGAAGACATGGGTATGTGAGGAAAAAGCAGCAAAATAACTTTTGATTATCGATATAATAAATATTATATATTTGCATTATGAACGCAAACGAGCAGGATAAAATCAGACCTGACGAACTTCCAAACTTATTCCGGTTTCCTACAAAGGAATGCGAATTCAATGAAAGCCTTGATTATCGACCGGGTTTCTCCGCTGGTTGCTTCGGGACTAAGGCCCTATGGAGTAGAAGTGGATACCGAGATTCTTCCCGTTAGAGAGCGGCTGATGAAGTTGCTGCCGCAGTATGATCTGCTCGTGATGCGTGCAGACCCCAAAATGGACCGCGAATTGCTCGATGCAGCGGCCGAACGGGTGAAAATGATCGCCGTTTGTTCTGCGGGAACTAAGCATATCGACCTCGCCTATGCTGAACAGTTGGGAATCACAGTGCAGAACGCCCCAGGCATCAATTTCAATGCGGTGGCGGAACTGACAATCTCAAAAATGCTCGATCTGTCACGTATGACAATAACTGCCAATAATGAGGTGCAGCAGGAAGGCGTCTGGAATAAGTATAAATACACTGGACACGAACTCGGCGGACATGTGCTGGGCATTGTTGGCTACGGCAAGATAGGCAGACGGGTGGGAAAGCTCGCACAGGCATTTGATATGACCACATTGGCCTACGATCCCTATGTGACTGCTGCGGAATGCGCGGCGCTTGATACCGAACTGGTGAGAGATCTGGATGAGTTGGTCGGACGCTGCGATTATATCAGCATACACACACCGATGACGCCCGAAACGAAGGGTATGATTTCTTTTCGTCAGTTTGAACGGATGAAGACGGGCGCCATCGTAATCAATTGCGCAAGGGGCGGAATTGTTGACGAGGCCGCGGCGATGGAGACTCTCAAATCCGGAAAAATCAAGGGCTTTGGCTTGGATGTTCTTTCGGGAGAGCTCACCGGAAAAGGCCTTTCCGACAATGCAAGGCTTGCGAGTCCTTTGTTCGGACAGGAAGGCTTTATTATAAGCCCGTATATCGGCGGTATCACATACGAGGCCTATGATGGCATTGGTGAATTTATTGTTTCAAAGGTGGCTGCATTTTACAGCCTTACCAAATAATAAACAGAGCAGAAACAACAGGAGGAAAAGAATATGGGATATCTGACTACCGATGAAAAAACCGCGGCAGAGCCCCGCAAGAAGGTAACCTTGGCGACGATCCACGAAAAAAAGGAAAAGGGAGAAAAGCTTGCACGTACTGCGCTGTATGATTATCCGATGGCGGTACTTGCTGATGAGGCGGGCATCGAGATTATCAACATGGGCGATTCCATTGCCACCGTTATGCTCGGCGGAAACAGCACCATCAAGGCGACTCTCGATGTGATGATTGAGCACGCTAAGGCGGTTCGTCTCGGCGCTCCGCACTGCTTTATCATGGGGGATATGCCCTATATGACCTATCAGGCGTCGGTCGAAGAGGCCGTCAAAAATGCCTCGCGCTACATGATCGAGGCGGATATGGACTGCGTTAAGATGGAAGGCGGCATGGAGATCGTTCCTGTCATCGAAGCCTGCACCAAAGCTGCGATTCCGGTCATTGGACATACCGGCTTAACCCCGCAGAGCGCCATCATGCTTGGCGGCTACAAGACGCAGGCCCGCAGTGCCGAAATGGCCCTCAAGCTGATCGAAGTGGTCAAAGCGTTCGAAAAAGCCGGCTGTATTGCCGTTGTTGTCGAGGCGGTTCCCAGCGAAGTGGCCAAAATCATCTATGAGAACACTTCCATTCCGGTTCTTGGGTCCGGCTGCGGTCCCTATAGCGACAGCCCGATGATCAACTGGTATGATCTGCTTGGCTTCTTTACCCGTAATCCAAAGTTCGCAAAAAAGTATGCGAATATTCGTGAGGAGATACTCAAGGGTGCCACCGCTTTTGTGGAGGAATGCCACAACGGCGCTTACCCTGCTCCTGAGCACAGCTATAAGATGCTGGCCGGCGAAGAGGAAAAGCTTTTACAGATGCTTAGGTCAGTTTACAAGGAACTACACGCAGACCACGAAACGGGGGCTGCTGACAACAAATAAAGGCTGAGTATCAAGCACCGAAAAAGTGCGAGATATTCAGCCTGTTTTGTTGTCCGGGGTTTCCAAAGGGGCTTGCCCCTTGGCACACGACTTTGCTTGCAAAGTGTAGTGTGTTATACGCTCTGTCGGCGTTGCTGCGAAAATGAGGTTGCCGCCGGGTCGGGCAAGGGCATTTGAAGCAGCAGGAAAACAGGGCTGTGATTGCGTGTCGTGGAGCCGCAAGCGCAGGGCTGGTTTCGTCAGCAGACAGGGCGTATATGAAAGCCCCCGTTCCTCGTCCCACGCCGGACTTCGGGACAAAATGTCCCGAACTTGTGGACACACTCACAAAAAGCAAACAGATTTTTCTCTCAAAATTGGAATGGGCGGGGAAGCCATTTTAGGGCTTTGCTATCTCCCTGATAAATGAGAAGTTAAGTTTCGTCCATATATATTTTTACCTCGATGTATTCATGATTTCTTGCATAAGCAAACGACGCTGATTTTCTGATATAGTCAAATATATTTTCGTCTAAATCTTCGTCCCATGTTGTTTCGCTGAAAATTTTATTTTCAGCGGTTGGCTTATACAAGATGACTACATGGATTTGATAAAACTCTTCATCATCATTTGAAAACTGTCGAACTAATGAAATTTGAAAAAATGGTTCTTTTGAAAAAGCAGTAAATGTTCCGGTTTCAAATAAAACCATATCTTCTTCAAGCGGTGTGCTGCACATCTGCTCAAAAACATCAACTATTTCTTCCACAGACATTTTATCCGTTATCTTATCTTCTAAAAACTTAATCAAGTTCTCCATTGATTTTCCTCCTGTAAATTCTTATTTATTGTTCTCTACTTCCGTCCCCGCTGTGGATTTGGATTTTTCAGCAAATCTGACTTATCAGTTCTTAGAAATGGGCGGGAAGCCATTTTAGGGCTTTCCCGCCTTGATTGCCCATTAGCAAAGACGGGCGGGGCTGTCAACGGCGGCGCATGAAATGCGCCGTTCATCTTGACCGTTGACTGGCTCGACTGGCTTTGCTATCTCCCCAACAAGTTATTGTTTGTTGTTTTCCCAATTATCTAAACGGGCTTGCATAGTTTCTCGCCATTCTTCACTTGGACAAGCAGTAATCAATTTTCGATACTCTTCACTTGATGGTGCTTCTATCAAATAAGACTCTACCAACTTTAGCAAATCCCACTCTACTCCATACATTCCACCTTCGGGGAAAATGTCAATCAATACGCCTACTTCTTCTCTTGTCAATGGCGTTTTTACATTGGAGAGCAATTCGTCATACATGTTGATGGTTTCTACTGTAGGGTCATCTTTCACTGCGTCTGGCATTTGACCGAGAAGTTTCAATTTTATAATTGCCTCCTGCACCTTTACTCCCTCCAATTTCTCGTTCTCTATTTTCTCCCCCGCTGTGGCTTTGGATTTTTCAGCAAGTCCGACTTCTGTGCAATCTTTTTCAGCCACTTCTTTTCTTCTTCAGATAGCTTCTTCAAATTCAATTTGAGCCGCTTGCAAATGAACGCCAAAGCAGCTTGCTCCGGGTCGCTGTCTGGGCTGGCAGCTTCGTCAACGGTCTGCAAGAAATCTTCCAGTGGGTTGTCCTCCGGGACGCTGAAAAAATCGTCCTTATGCGCTTCCCGCAGGTCAAGAGCTATCTTGTTTATGTCCTGCTGTATCACATAGCGGCAAAAACTATCATCATCAATATGGGCGGCGATAAGCTGTCTTAACTGCGGGTCGGTCAAGCCGGGATTGTGCTGCTTCATAATGGTTGTACTCACAGCGTCTACAATGGCGTTTGCACTCTGCACCTGTTTGCCAGCGATACCGTTTACATAGATTTCAAGGTCAGCCATGAGCCGGGGGAAATCCGGGTGTGCCGCCAGCTCACACAAGAGGGAATTATCCACCCGCCCACTTTTCAATAGTTCAATCATATCATCGCTCAAACGCAGGTCTGCAAGATCGGCGTTTGGGTGATTTTTTGTTTGAGAACGCCCCAGCAGATAATCAACAGTCACTTCATAAAACTTTGCCAACTCAATAAGGGCATAATGGCTGATGTCCTTGAAATTATCCCCCTCATAACTGCCCAACGCAGACTTGGAGAGGTGCGTCTGCTCCGCAAGCTGTTCCAGCGTCAACCCACGCTCCACACGCAGGTCTTTCAATCGTTCTTGTATGGATAGTTCCATGCACTCCCCCTCCTTGTCTGTTTATGTTACCTGTTATATCAAAGTTTGTTCAGATACCCGATTTCATCTAATTCTGCCTTAATCTCGTCCCATTCACTACGCTTGGGGTTTAATGCAACAATCATCTCTTTTGTCACCGGCACCCCGTCTGCAAGCTGGCGCACAACTTCCAAAGGCAGGTCGGCGGGATAAAACCACTTCCCGTATTCCACATAGGTCTGCGGATTACCATCAATCATAGAGAGTAAATCCTTGGAAGCGTCCTCACCAGCCATAGGATTACAGTGCCAAACAACGCCATCTTCCGTCCAGACGCAAAAAGTGCTTTTCATCTTTTTGACTTCTCTGCTATTCATGAGCTTTTGCAAAGCGGAAGGCATCCCATTTGTCAAATCCTCTATCCGAGGGAGTTTTTCTTCCCAATCGTAAAGTTCAGAATCTACACCATTGATAACACAGCCTTCAGATGTGAACATGATAATCATGCTTTGCTCACTGCCATCGGTAGCCCAAAATGTTTCTTTTCCCTTTCTCCATATGGGATTGTATGTATAGTGACGGATGAAACTCCATTCCTTCTCTAACATGATGATGTCCAAAGCTGCAAGCCCTTTGCAGAAAGCCTTTAGGCGATTTACATCAGGTAATCCAGACAAATTTTTCGTTGAAATCATATCGCCACTCCTTTCAAACTTTAATTGCCATCCAAGTACTTTCATTTTACCACAATTCCGAGAGCGTGGAAATAGAGAGTTTTCCGAGCTGATTTCCGACCTTATGGATATACGGGGCGGGCGGTATTTTAGGTGTAGACTTAGGGTAGTTCATCGATGAGCTGCACCTTGAAAAATGAATGACCGTCCGAAAAGGAATACCCAGGCAGGGGAAGCACCGCAACGAGCCACTTCGGGACAAAATGTCCCGAAGTCCGGGGAGCGTGCCAACGCCGGAACACGCCGCAGAAATGGGGCAGGAAGCTTTTTCGGGGAGAACGGCAAAGGAAAAATGGAGGGAACACATGAGAGAGAACCCATATAAACGACTGCCGCCCATAGAGCGCAGGCAGGATGGTTCCCTTTACCGCATGACACCGGCACAGAGGAAACAGGCAAACGCCCTGATCCGCTGGGAGTGCTGCTGTTATGAGGACGGGAACTGTATGCTCCTTGACGATGGGGACACCCACACCTGTCCCCAAACCATTTCTTTCTCGGTCTGCTGTAAGTGGTTCCGCTGGTCGGTCTTGCCGCAAATCGGAACGCTGGAAGCAGAGATTTTCCGGAATAAGGAGCTAAAACGCTGTGCGGTCTGCGGCAGAGTGTTCGTCCCAAAGTCCAACCGGGCGAAATACTGTCCCGACTGTGCCGCCAGAGTTCACAGGCGGCAGAAAACAGAAAGTGAACGGAAAAGGAGGTCTTGTGTGGACAGTTAGGAGCTGAAAAGTCCTTGATTTACAAGGCTTTGCAAGCACAGAACAGGAGCAGGCAATAGAAACTACCGTCTGCCCCCGGAAACAGGCTTCTAACCGTCCACAAACACGATATGACAAACACCATTTATATCCATCAGCCGGAAAAGGCGGCCAGCTTTACCCGGCTTCCGAATTTCCTTTTTGAAGCCCCCACATTCACGCCCCTGTCCAACGAAGCAAAGGTGCTGTATTCCTTTATCCTGCGCCGGACAGACCTGTCCCGGAAAAATGGCTGGGC
>JACRTB010000021.1 GCA_014385025.1 Yanshouia hominis
GTCGGCAAGATTGACTTGCCCGAATAACCGCCCGACCTATCCGACACAATGGCCAAGTGCCGGATAGGAACGGCAAAATTTTTTACACTTCTAATGCTTCTTTATCACACACAAGCAAAACGGGCTGACAGGCAGCGGGCCTCCGGATAACGGAAGATGATACCGGAATCACTTTCCCTATTTGAATAACGGCGGAGCATATGATGCGCATGAAAAATTTTTCGGTGCGTCTTGGAACGCCCGCCGGTATCAGGCCCTTATGGGGCCTGCTCAAGCCTCCGGCTTAACCGGAGGCTTTGATCTTTTACCCGGTTTATATGAGCGATAGAACTGTTTCAGCTCCGCTTTTGTTTCGGGATCGAGGTCGTGCCACCGGATTCCCCGAATCGCCCCTTCGAGGGCCGAAAGCCGCATGATGCAGGCCGAGGGGTCCCGGCTGAGAATCCGCACCCATGCCTCCCGGCTCCCGACCCGGCGCAGCTCTTCGGCGGTTTCAATTCCCGCCTCGCGGAGCTGCGCCGCCAATTTTTCCCCGATATTCGGCAGCGCGGTCAGTTCATTCATCGAAATCCTCCTTTTGGCAGCCGTCCTTCCAGTTCCACCAGCGCAGCAGCGCGGGATCGCGCAGCTCATGGGAGGCATAATAGACGGCGCAGCGATAGACATAGAGCATGCCGCGGTCCACCGGACCGCGGCTGGCGCAGTCACGGGTGTAGATTTCCTCCGGGTCTGCGTCCCTGAGAGATTCGACGGTGGGATACCCGAGGCGGATCAGATCCTGTTCGATGCTTGGTCCCACCCCGGGAATCACACGCAGTCCGCTTTTCAGATTACCCGCCTCCTTCCATGTTTTTTTCAGTATACCACCCGCCCGGGAGGAATGTCCATGTGCGGTTGACAAAAAAAGCAACGCATGGTAATATGGTTAAGCAATTTTATATAAATATATTTAACTACAGGAGATGGCCATGAATCTTCGGGACAGCCTGAATCAATACTATTTTGATATGACGGTCAGCGACCTGCGCCGGCTGGGACGCACCGGCGGCGGGGAGCTTTCCTACAACAGCATGATGTACCTTGACGTCATTTCCTATCAGAGTGCCGCGGGCGCCTGCACCGTCAGCACCCTTGCGGAGACACTGCACATCTCCCGCTCGGCCGTCACCATCAAGGTGGGGGAGCTGGTGCGGCAGGGTCTGGTGGTCAAAACCCGCAGCGCCGAGGATCACCGGGTCTTTTTTCTGACGGTCAGTGAGCCGGTCGCTCAGGCGCTGGGAGCCTGCGACCGCCCCTTTGAACGGGCGGCGCGGCTGGTGGAGGAGCGGTTCACCCCTCAGGAAATCGAAGCTTTCTGTGAAATTCTCGGAATTTTCAGCGCCGAATACGGCAAGGGATTGTAACGATATGATGCAGCACAATCAGATTTATGAACAGCTTGCGCCCGGGCGGCTTTTTGCCCGCTGCGCTTTTCCGAGCATGGTCAGCATGGCGGTGACCTCTCTCTACACGGTGGCGGACGGAATATTTGTCGGCCGGATGATCGGCGCCGACGCCCTTGCGGCGATCAACCTGGTGATGCCGCTGATCATCATGAGTTTTGCCCTCGCCGACATGGTCGCGGCGGGCTCCTCGGTGCAGATTTCCATCCGTCTGGGCGAACGCAGGGAGGGAGAGGCCTGCCGCATCTTCAGCTTTTGCAGCCTGCTGATCGTCGCCATCTCCTGCGCGGCCGGAGCCGGCGGCCTTCTGCTGGCGGAACCGCTGGTGCGCCTGATGGGCGCCGGAGGCGCGGTGGCGGAGCTGGCGGTTGCTTATCTGCGGGTTTACGCGCTCTTCTCTCCGGCCATCATGATCTTTTTCGCGCTGGACAATTACCTGAGAATCTGCGGTCTGGTGCGGTACAGCATGGCGCTCAATGTTTTAACCTCGGTGCTGAACATTTTGCTGGATTTCTGGCTGCTGGTGGTCCTGCGGCGCGGTATCGCGGCGGCGGCACTCGCCTCCTGCCTGAGCCTTGCGCTGGGAACCCTGCTGGGGCTGCTTCCCTTCCTGATGCGGCACGACCTTCCGCTGCGGTTTCAGCGCGGGCGGCTGCCGCTGCGGACGGTCGCCAACATCCTCGCCAACGGAAGCTCGGAATTTTTCTCGAATATCTCCGGCTCGGTCCTGATGATTATCCTCAACACGGTGCTGCTGCGGCTGGCCGGTTCCCTCGCGGTGGCGGCCTTCTCGATCGTCATGTATGTTGACAGCGTGGTGAAGTCGCTGCTTTTCGGCATGGCCGACTCGCTTCAGCCCGCCCTCAGCTACAATTACGGGGCGGGAAACCGCAGGCGCATCCTCGCGCTCGAAAGATGGGTGCTCGGCGCGGCGGCCCTGCTTTCGGTGGCCACCATGCTCTGGATGCTGCTCGGCGGGGAGCAGATCCTTACCCTCTTCGTCCGGACCAGCGACCCCGCCCTGCTGGCGATGAGCACCCGGGCGATGCGGCTCTTCTCGCTCTCCTATCTGTTCAGCTGGGCGGGAATAGCACTGAGCAGCTTCTTCACCGCTCTCAACCGCCCTGTCTTTTCGCTGGTGATGGCCTTCTGCCAGACCCTCGCCTTTCCGCTGTTCTGTCTGACGCTCCTGTCGTCCCTGCTCGGACTCGACGGGGTTTGGCTGACCGCGGCGGCGGCCGGGGCGCTTTCCACCCTGCTGGCGGCCTCCCTGCTTTTGTTTGTGCTTCGCGGCCTGCGCCGTCAGGAATTCCCCGGGCAGTAAAAAAGAGGCCATATGGCCTCTTTTTTACTGCCCCAGAGCAGCTTTGCGGCGGGCGGCGGCAGTGGAACGTGATCGCTCTTCCGCCGGCCCTTCCGCGTCTCAGAGCAGCCTTGCGGCGAGCGGAAGCAGCAGCGCCAGTCCCGCCAGATTGGCCAGGGTAAAGGCGGTGAGGAAAGGCAGCGCCCGCGCTCCCTCGGCGCGCAGATAGAGGCGCAGGGAAATCAGGCTTGCCAGCGAAGCAATCGGCGTGCCGAGTCCTCCGACGTTCACACCCATCAGCAGACCGCGCCAGTCTCCGGTGAAACCGGAGAGCAGCACCGCCGCCGGGACGTTGCTGATCACCTGGCTGGCGAGCGCCGAGGAAATTAAGGTGCTTTGAGAGAGCAGGGCAGTGAGCGCCTCCCGCACAGGGCCGATCCGGCCGAGGTTCCCCGCGAAAACAAAAAAGCAGGCGAAGGTGAGCAGCAGACTGTAATCCACCTTCGGCAGCAGCTGCGGCGCGAACGCCGCCATGCAGAGCAGGACGGCGGCGGTCAGCAGACCGTAATGCAGCACCCGGAACACCGAGAGCAGACAGCAGGCGAATAATCCCGCCCAGAGCCGGAGGCCCGCCCTGTCGAGGCGGACCTGTTCCCGAAAATGGACCTCAACTGTTTCGCGGCGGGTCCAGAGAGCGGCGGCCGAGAGCGCCAGCAGGCTGGTGGGCGCCAGCGGGAGGACGGCGGGGAAAAACTGCCCCGGTGTAAGGCGGTAGCAAGCGTAAAGGAAGAGATTCTGCGGATTCCCGACCGGCGTAGCCATGCTGCCGAGATTAGCCGCCAGCGTCTGAAGCACCACCGTGCGGATCAGCAGGTCCCGCCGTCCGGTCAGGCCGAGCACAAGGATGGCGAACGGAACGAAGGTGATCAGCGAAACGTCATTGGTCACCAGCATCGAACAGAAGAAGGGCAGCAGGACCAGCACCAGCAGCAAAAGCCGCACCTGCCTGCGTCCTGAAAGCAGCCGCTGGGCGAGCGCGGCAAAAAGCCCGCACTGCTGCATGCCCAGAACCACCGCCATCAGGCAGAAGAGCAGGCAGAGCACCCGCAGGTCGAAATAGCCCAGATACTCTCGGTCGGGCGGGACAAAGGGCATCGAGCAGACGGCGCAGAGCGCCGCAATGCAGAGGACCGCCTCTCCGCGCAGCAGAGCCGTGGCCCGTGAAATCAGCCGCATATAAAAGCCTCCTGTTCCCCGGCGGGCGCCAGCCGTCCCCGGGTGGATTTTCGCTGTTTTCGCGCCGGGTGTGCAGCAGAGCCGCGGCCCGTGAAATCAGCCGCATATAAAAGCCTCCTGCTCCCCGGCGGACGCCGGCCAACCCCGGGGGATTTTCGCTGTTTTCGCGCCGGGCGACGTGGATCAGATGCCCTCCGGCGTGCCCGCCCCTGCGAGCAGCTCCCGCTGCATCTTTTTGGTCAGCTTCCCGAAAACCAGCCGCCAGGATTCGTCGATCATCTGCCGCAGCAGGCCGTCTGGCAGCGCCCCTCCGAGGTCGATGGAGTTCCAGCAGCGTTTGTCAGTATAAAATCCGGGCAGGACTTCGGGATGTTCCCTGCGGTAAAGCTCGGCCAGCGTGGGATCGCATTTGAGGGTCAGCAGATTACGGCCCGCGTATTCGGCGCTGTACTGCGCGCCGGGGCAGAGGGTTGCGGCAAAGAGCCTGCCGCCCACCTGATAGCGCTGCCACTGCCATTCGGTCTTAAAATCGGCGGTGGCTCCGGGTTTCGAAAGCAGGTAGCCGTTCAGCCAGTCGTATCGGTTCAATTTTGTTCCTCCCCTGTTTGATGTGGTACGGCGCCGAGACGGGGCCTGCTCAGCCGAGCAGCGGGGGCGGAGCCTCCCAGCGGGGGGCGCCGGAGTGGCCCTCCCGCACCCGGAACCGTTCTGAGTGAATGCGGTCCTCCGCCAGAAAATCCTGTACGTAGTCGAGGAAGGCCTGCGCCAGCGCCGTGGGACGGCGCCCCCGAGGCCGCACCAGCACATACTGCGCCCGGCGGGCCGGACCGGTGATGACCCTCGACACCACGAGGTCGTTGGGTGTGTAGGTGGTCTGCGGAAAGATGCTTACCCCCACTCCCTGCTCGGTCAGGGCAACCGCGTCGAGATAGTTGGACATCTCGCAGAGAATCTCCGGCTCGGCGCCGATCTCCCCGAACCACTGCCGGATCGCCTGAATGCGGGACCGGCGCGACGGTACGATGAGAGGCTGTCCCACCAGCCGCGCGAGGGGGATGGAATCTTCCGGCAGCGCCGCGAGCGGATTGCCGCGCGGCAGGATGGCAACCCAAGGCTCCTCGCCCACCACAAATCCGTCGAGGTGCTCGGTGTCGTAGGGCGCGGCGATCACCGCGAGGTCGGCCAGCCCCTTTTGCAGCCGGTCGAGCACATCGTCGCTGCTGCCGTTCCAAAGGCGGTAGCGCACCAGGGGAAATTCGTCGCGGAAGCCCGCGATCCAGCGCGCGCAGAGAAACGGCGCCCGTCCCTCCACCATTCCCAGATCCAGGGTGCCGGCGATGCCGCTTTTCATCTCCCGGACTTCCTGCCGGGCCTTTTCCGCGAGGTCAAGGAGCTCATTTGCGCGGCGCAGCAGCGCGGCCCCCTCCCCGGTGAGCTGAAGCCTGCGCTTGCCCCGTATAAAGAGCGGAGCGCCCAGCTCCTCCTCGAGCAGCCGGAGCTGATGACTCAGCGGCGGCTGGCTCATATGGAGCTTCTGCGCCGCGCGGGTGATGTTCAGTTCCTGGGCGACGACGGTAAAATAACGCAGCGTCCGCAGATCCATCCCGATTCCTCCTGTCGGCATTATCATATCAAAAAAGTATCATAAAGGCAATAATAGATGTATTTCCTTTTTTAAAAATTCGGTGTTATGATAAAGGCGTCGAAAGGGAGAATGAAAAATCCCCCTCAACACCGATTGAAACGAAAGGAAGGTCCCGAAGATGAAAAAGATGCTGAAAACCGTCGCTCATACGCTCGATCTGTACTACCGGACTTTCTCGGCAAATTTTTGAACGCCGCCCATTCACACTTTGACACAGCAAGGAGGAGCCTGTTATGAAAAAACTGTTTTCCCTCTTGGAAGAATATTATCGTTCCTTTGGCATTGATATCGACTGAATCCATTGGAGATCAACCAGGGACGCCCCGGCACCAGCCTGCCGGGGCGTCCGTTTTTGCCTGACGGCCGATTGTCCTTTCCAAACCCGAGCCGGCGGGTTTTCCGAGGGGTGCGCTTTCCCGACGCCTCTTTCATGCAGGGGTGTATTATTTTGCATCGCCCGGTAATATCAAATCATCGTGGCCATCATGCGGTCTTTCGGAATTCTTATTAAATAGCACCGGATTCTGTTGTCTGCCGTTTTGCCCGAATAAACAGCAAAATGCATTAAAACAAAAACGCCCGGAATTTGGCTTGTTTAAGCCATTTTTCGGGCGTTCATTGTGGAGCAGGTAACGGGATTCGAACCCGCTCGATTTGCTTGGGAAGCAAAGATGCTACCATTACACCATACCTGCGAACTGCCTGATTATTATAACCTGTCCGGGAAAAAAAAGCAAGCCCTCCGGCCGAGATTTTCCGCCGCGTGCCGCGCGGTCTTTTTCACGAATTCGAGGGAAAGCGGGAAAAAATATGATATAATACCCTTGAAAGCAAAATTTGGCGACCGGGAAGTCGAAGGAGGGGAGAAACGATGTCAGCGTACCGCGTGCTGCTCGTCGATGACGAGGAGGAAATCCGCAGCGGAATCGGAAGCAGGATCGATTGGCGAGGTCTCGGCTTCGAGCTGGTCGGGGAGGCGGAAAACGGCGAGGAGGCCCTTGAGCTTGCAGACAGCCTGCGTCCTGATCTCGTGATGACCGACATCAAGATGCCCTATATGGACGGACTCACCCTCTGCGGCCATCTGGTCCGGCGGCTGCCCGCCGCCAAGTTGGTGGTGTTTAGCGGGTTTGACGATTTCGAATATGCCAAGCAGGCGATCCGGTTCAAGGTTTCGGAGTATATCCTCAAACCGATCAACGCCTCCGAGCTGACCGCCGTGCTGCAGAAAATCAAGGCGCAGCTCGACGCCGAGCGGGAGGAGCGCAGCAACCTCGAGGTGCTGCGCCGCCGCTATCAGGAGAGCCTGCCGCTTCTGCGCGAACAGTTTTACACCCGGCTGCTCGACGGCAGGGTAGACCCCCAACGGCTGCGGGAGCTTTCCGAGCGGTATGATGTAGGACTCGACGGCGACAGCTGGGTTGCGGCCCTCGCCCATTTTGATTCCGCCGGCGGGGAGGCCGCCATCGGCCAGAGCGAGCTTCTGCCGCTTTCGGTCCAGCAGCTGATCGATGAAAATCTGGACCAGCCCGGCTGCTGCTTCAAAACCTGCCTTTACAACGATACCGTCGCGGTGATCGCGAGCTTTTCAGGCGGCGCGGGGGTGCTCGGCTTTCTCGACGCGCTTGGCAGGGTCTGCAAGCTCGCCCGCAGCTACTTCGGGATGATCCTCACCTTTGGGGTGGGCTCGCCCTGCAAAAGCCCTCTGGAATTGCAGGCCTCGGCCGGCGGCGCGCGCAGCGCGCTTGACTACCGGGTGCTTCTGGGGGTCGGACGGGCGATCTATATCGACGACCTTGAGCCGGACCACTCGGCCTGTCTCGCCTTTGACGACACGGATGAGCGGGAGCTGGCCGGCGCAATCAAACTCGGCGGCGAGGAGGAGATTCGCGCGGCTATCGACCGGCTGATGGGGCGGGTGCGGGATTCCCGGCTTCCTCTGCCCGAATGCCAATGTTTTTTCCTTGAGCTGGTGAGCTGCCTGATCCGGCTGACCCGCGCCAATGCCCTGGGGCTTTCGGAGGTGTTTGGTCCGGATTTCACCGGCGCGGTGCTGCTGACCGACTTCAATTCGCCCGGGGAGCTCGGCCGCTGGTGCGCCGACCGCTGCCTGAAAATCCGTGAACTGATCCGCCGCGAGCGCAGCGACTCGACCCGGCGCACCGTGGAACGCGCCTGCGGCTACATCGGGGAAAACTTTGCGGACGGAGATCTTTCGGTCGAACGGCTCTGCGAACACCTGCATCTGAGTCCGGCTTATTTTTCGACGATTTTCAAGCGCGAAACCGGCATGAGCTTTACCAACTATGTCACCAGAACACGGATGGAGGAAGCCGCCCGCCTGCTGCGGGACACCGATGACAAAACCTACCTGATTGCCGAAAAGACCGGCTTTGTGGACGCAAATTATTTCAGCTACGTCTTTAAGAGGCATTTCGGCCTCTCGCCGTCGCGATACCGGGCCGGACCGGGCTGAGGCCCCCGGCGGTTCGCTCTTCTCAGATCAGCGGCCGGCGGCAGGGAGCCCCGGCGATTCGCTCTTCTCAGATCAGCGGCCGGCGGCAGGGAGCCCCGGCGGTTCGCCCTTCTCAGACCGGAGGCCGGCGGCAGGGAGCCCCGGTGTCCGCCCTTCTCAGACCAACGGCCGGCGGCAGGGAATTTCAGCGGTTCGCCCTTCTCAGACCAACGGCCGGCGGCAGGGAACTTCAGCGGTTCGCCCTTCTCAGACCAACGGCCGGCGGCAGGGAACTTCAGCGGTTCGCCCTTCTCAGACCAGCGGCTAATGGCAGGAACTTTAACGGTCCTCTTTTCGCGGGCCGACAATTGACAGCAAGGAGGACTGGCCGTGTCAAATTTTCTCGACTCGATGATGCGGCGGCTTTCGGTGTGGTACCGGCGCTCCAGCATCCAGGTCGTGATCTCCCTCTCGTTTACCATCGTCGCCGTGATTGGGATGATCCTGCTCGGCAGCGCGCTGCTGCTGCGCTTTTCCTCCTCGACCGACGCGCTGCTCGCCGAGGACAGCCGCCGGATTCTCGACCAGGTGAACCTCAATCTTGACAGCTATCTGCGCGGCATGATGCGGGTCTCCGACACGATGTATTACCGGGTGATCAAGAACGCCGACCTGGCGGAGGACAGCATCGGCGCGGGGATGAACCTGCTCTATGAGACGAACCGGGACACGGTGGTTTCCATCGCCGTTTTTTCGCAGAACGGTGGCCTTGTCTCGGCCACCCCGCTTTCCAGCCTGAAGCGGCAGGCAAGGCCCGCGCAGCAGGAATGGTTTACCGCGGCGGCGGAAAAGATTGAGAACCTGCACTTTTCAACCCCGCATGTGCAAAACCTCTTTGAGGACCCGGACTATCTCTACCGCTGGGTCGTTTCCCTTTCCCGGCAGGTCGAGCTGACCCGCGCGGGAACGATCGAGAGCGGGGTGCTGCTGGTGGATATGAACTTCGGCGGCATCGAACAGATCTGCAAGGATGTCGATCTCGGCGGAAGCGGCTATCTCTACCTGATCGACGGGGACGGCGAGATCATCTACCACCCGCGCCAGCAGCTCATCTATGCCAGCCTGCTGCGGGAGAACAACCGCGCGGCGGCGGGCTATGAGGATGGAAGCCACCGCGAGGAATTCGAAGGAAAAAACCGCCAGGTCACCGTCAAGACGGTGGGCTACACCGGCTGGAAGCTGGTCGGCGTCGTCCCGGCCGAGAGCCTTGCTTCCAACCATATTCAGCTGCGGCTGTTCGGCGTTTTTATCGTGCTCTTCTTTATCTTCTTCCTTGTCTTTGTCAACCTCGGGGTGTCGGAACGGATCGCGGTGCCGATCAAGGCGCTGGAACAGTCGGTCAAAGAGCTGGAGGCGGGCAGCGAGTCGGTTGACATCGCCATCGGCGGACCCTATGAGGTGCAGCATCTGGGCAACTCGATCCGCTCGATGGTTTCGACGATGCGCCAGCTCATGGACGACATCATCCGGCAGGAGGAATCGAAGCGCAAATCCGAGCTGGACGTGCTCCAGTCCCAGATCAACCCCCATTTCCTCTACAACACCCTCGATTCGATCGTCTGGATGATCGAAAACAACCGCTATGACGACGCCATCGTGATGGTCACCTCTCTGGCGCGGCTGTTCCGCATCTCCCTCTCGCGGGGCCGCACCCTCATCACCGTGGGGGAGGAGCTTGAGCACGCCCGCCATTATATGACCATCCAGAAGATGCGCTTTAAGAACAAGTTTACAAGCGAGATCCGCGCCGACGGGGAGGCTCTCAGCTGCGAAACGGTCAAGCTGGTGGTGCAGCCGATCGTTGAAAACGCCATCTACCATGGAATGGAGTATGCCGATGGGGACGGTGAAATTCTCGTCTGGGCCCACATCGAGGGGGAGGACCTCTACATCGATGTGACCGATAACGGACCCGGCATGCGCCAGGAGCAGGTGGACCGGCTTCTCCGCGAGGACGGCGGTCCCGCCGCCCCGAGCCGCCGCGGCTCGGGGATCGGGCTGCGCAACGTCCACCAGCGGATTCAGCTCACCTACGGAAAGCCGTACGGACTGGAGATCGAGAGCGAGCCGGACGAAGGCACCAACATCCGGATTCATCTGCCGGTCCGCCGGCCCGGCGGAAACGGGGAGGAGGCGCGGAAATGAAAAAACGCTATCTGCTGCTGTTCGCCGTTTTCCTGCTGGCCTTCGGGGCGCTGTTTACCCTGCTGAGCGCGGCCCCGCTCCAGCAGCGTCCGCGCGATTACCTTGAAATTTCGGTCATCACCCGGGAATCCGACTCGTCGATCTGGGCGTCCATCCGCCAGGGGATGGAGCAGGCGGCCAACGATTTTGACGTTGAGCTGAGGCTGGTCACCCTCACCGAAACCAACAGCGTTTCGGAACAGCGGATGCTCCTCTCGCGGGAAGCCAAAGGGGGCGCCGACGCGCTGATCCTCGCCCCCGCCGATCCGGACGCCCTCGGGGATGCGGTCGCGGAGGCCGGAATTCCGGTCGTGACCATGCAGGCTCCCGTGGGGAACGCTCCCTGCATCTCGGTGGACAACGAGGCGATGGGCGGGGAGCTGGCCCGCTCGATGCTGCCCCGCCTGCGGACCGGCGACCGGGTCGTGCTGCTCTCGGTCTTTCCCGGCGGGGGCGCTGTCGCCGGACGGGCCGCCGGCGCGAGGCGGGCGCTCGAGGAACAGGGCGTGGCGGTGGAGGAGCTGTGGCTTCCCGGTGGCCGGAGCGCGATGGGGGAGGCCCTTTCCGGGCTTCTCTCCGATCCCCCCGAGCTGGTCATCGCACTGGAACCGGCCGCGCTCGAGGGAGCGGTGCGCGTTTTCCAGGGGCTGGAAAGCGCCCCCGCCCTCTGCGGAATCGGCTCGACCAGCCTGATCGTCTCCTGCCTCGAGAAGAAGCTCATCGAGGCGATCGCCGCTCAGAACGACTTTGCCGCGGGCTATCTCGCCATCGACGCGGCGGTTGCGGCCGCCGAGGGGAGGCCGCTTTCTCCCGCGGAACCGATCGGGTTTTCGATCGTCCGGCAGGAGACGATGTATCTCCCGGAGAACCAGAAGCTGCTTTTCCCGTTTGTACGCTAAGCAATTTGCGCGGTAACCAAAAGGAGGGACTCTGATGAACAGACCGAACCGGACGCCCCGCCGCCTCTGCCTGCTTCTCGCACTGCTGCTGGGGATTCTGCCCGGCTGCCGGAGCGCCGCGCCCTCCCGCGGCGCCGACGGAATCCGGGTTGGCGTGGCCCTTTACCAGCAGAACGATACCTTTATTGCAACCATTGTGTCGAGCCTTGAGGCGGCGGCCCGCGAGCGGGAGGCGGACGAAGGGCTGAAGATTACCCTGAACATCACCGACGGACGCGGCAGTCAGGCGACGCAGAACGAACAGATCGACCGCTTTCTGTCAACCGGCTATGACGTCATCTGCGTCAATCTTGTAGACCGCACCGCGGCGGCGGTGATCGTCGATAAGGCGAAGAGCGCCGGAATCCCCCTGATCTTCTTTAACCGCGAACCGGTCCGGGAGGACATCATGCGCTGGGACAAGGTGTATTATGTCGGCGCCGAGGCGGGAAAGTCCGGGGTCATGCAGGGGGAACTGGTTGCCGAGGCCTACCGCGCGGACCCGGAGGCCCTCGACCGCAGCGGCGACGGAGTGCTGCAATATGTCATGCTCGAGGGTGAGCCGGGGCATCAGGATTCCCTGCTGCGCACCGAATATTCGATCAAAGCGGTCACCTCTGCCAATGTGACGACCGAAAAGCTCGCCAACGACACCGCCAACTGGAACCGTGGGCAGGCCGCGAGCCGGATGTCCCAGTGGATCGACCAGTTCGGCGGCCGGATTGAGGTGGTTTTTGCCAACAACGACGACATGGCGCTCGGCGCGCTGGACGCCTGCCGCGCGGCGGGAGTCGAACCGTTGCCCTTTGTTGTCGGCATCGACGCGACTCCGCCCGCCTGTGAATCGCTGCGCGCGGGGGAGCTGCGCGGCAGCGTTTATAACGACTCCCCCGGGCAGGCGAAGGCGATTCTCGATCTCTCGGTCGCTCTGGCAACGGGCCGCAGCCCCTCGGAGGCGGTCAACTTCAGGGAAGAAAAATATGTCTGGCTCCCCTATCACAAGGTGACCCCGGAGACCCTCGATGAGGTGGTGCCTCCGGCGGAGTGAGCGGTTTTTCCCTTCCGGACGCTCCGGCAGGGGATTGCGGTCCCCCGGAGGCGGCCGGCTTCAGGGAAGAAAAATATGTCTGGCTCCCCTATCACAAGGTGACCCCGGAGACCCTCGACGAGGTGGTGCCTCCGGCGGAGTGAGCGGTTTTTTCCTTCCGGACGCTCCGGCAGGGGATTGCGGTCCCCCGGAGGCGGCCGGCTTCAGGGAAGAAAAATATGTCTGGCTCCCCTGTCACAAGGTGACCCCGGAGACCCTCGACGAGGTGCTGCCTCCGGCGGAGTGAGCGGTTTTTTCCTTCCGGACGCTCCGGCAGGGGATTGCGGTCCCCCGGAGGCGGTCAGCTTCAGGGAAGAAAAATATGTCTGGCTCCCCTGTCACAAGGTGACCCCGGAGACCCTCGACGAGGTGCTGCCTCCGGCGGAGTGAACCTGCCTTTCTCATAGGCGCCCGCCGCGCGGCGGCGATCTGTGGGCACGCTGCTGCACGATTGATGAAGCCTGTCTTTCTCATAAGCACCCGCCGCGCGGCGGCAGCGCGGGAAACCGGGCCACCGGATTACGCAGCGTTTTGATCCCGCCTTACAAAAAAGGCTTGTTCCAGGCAGAAAGGAGGTCCCATCCGGAATTACCCGGATGGGACCTCCTTTCTGCGCTCAGGCGCGAGGGTTAGCTGCCGCCGGGGTTTCAGCGCGGCATTTTTTTAGAACAGGTCGGGCTGAATCCATGGCATGGTCGTATCCAGCTTGGGCTGCGAAAGGACCTCACAGCCCTTTTCCGTGATATGAATCAGATCCTCAATGTGATAACGATGCCCGTCGACAATGGTGCGAAGCTCATAGCAGAGCATCATATCCTCTTCCAGGCCCTTCGTCTCGCTCGGCACGAGCATGGGCAGCTCGTGGACGCCAATACCCAAGCCGTGGCCAACCAGGCTCATGGTGAAGGGGATTTTTTCCTTCTCGAACTGCTCCTTCGTGAACTGATAGATGTCGCAGGCTCTGGCGCCGGGCCGAAGCTGCTCAATTCCTCTGACATAGCAGTTGGTCAGCCTCTTGTAAACGTCAAGATGCTTTTCGTTTGGCTTCCCGATCAGAATCCCTCTTGCAATGTCGGAATTGTAGTGGTTAAATCTCCCGCCGTAGTCGATGTGGATGACGCTTCCATCCTCCAGACGGACATCGGGGCTGGGGGAACAGTGGGCCATTTCGGAGCGTCTTCCGCTGCCGAGGCACATGAATTCAATGGCCTGGCATCCGTTATCAAACATATTTTTGATAATGCGGACCGCAAGGTCATTTTCAGAATCTCCCACTCTGCTCATCCGGACGGCCGCCTCCATTGCACGGACGGTGTTGAGTCCGGCGTAGGAGAGCTGTTTGATCTCCCGCAGTTCCTTGACGGCGCGGACCTGATCAAAAATACGGGCGCACTGCACAAACTCGGCATTCGGCAGGAGGGTGATCAATTCCTGATAATAGGTTGCCATCAGGTAATTGAGCTCAATTCCGATGCGCTTGTTTTCCAGATGCTTCTCTTTGATCACATCCGCAAGCATCGCGATCGGAGAACACTGCAGCTCGACAAAATAACGTCTGTCGCTGATCCAGGTTTCCGCTTCTACGGTTGGTTCCTCGATTTTGCACGCTATGATTGCGGGCTCAGAGGCAAGCGGCATCACCGTGATGGCAAGACGTTCACGAATCGACGTCTGCGTCTGAATGTAGGTCTCTGCAAAGTAGAGGACGTTTTCAGGGGAAATGGCAACCAGCACATCCAGCCCCTGCCGCTCCATATACGGCTTGCACCGCTCATAACGGGCGCCTCTCGTCTCGTCTAACATGAATACACCCCTTTATCTTACTGAACTCATTCATTTAATAATCTGATAGGTTGGATGGAAGCCCTCCGGCGCGGACAGCACCACAGGACCGTGCGGCGTAATCCGAACCAGATCTTCAATATGATACCGGAATCCGTCAACATGCACCGCGTGCTCCACACACATCACCATGTTTTCCTCCAGCGGCGTTTCATTCCCCGGGGCAAGCATGGGATATTCATGGACGCTCAGGCCCAGTCCATGTCCGGAATGGACGCGGTTGAAGGGAAGCCCCATCTTCTCGCTCATCGCCTTTGCGGTGAAATAGACGGAATTGGCCGGAGCGCCCAATTGACACGCCTCTACGGCCGCAACATAAACCTCCATCATCCGGTCGAAGACATCCACATGTTTTGTGTTTGGCTCACCGATAATAAAGGTCCGGGCGACATCCGAGTTGTAATGGTCAAACAAACCGCCAAAATCAATGCGGCCGTGGGTATGATTGACCATCGGAAGGTCCGCGGGCAGCCCATGCACCAGAATTGACCGGTCGCCGGTGCCCATAACCAAAAACTCTATGCTGGTGCAGCCCCCGTCGATCATCTTCTTGGCAATGCGCTTGGAAAAATCGGTTTCCAAAGAGCCAACGCCAACCTCGCTGATCGCCTCGGTATATGCATCGCGGGTCACCAGGGCCGCGTGCTGAAGAATTTCGATCTCCCGCTCCTCTTTGATCGAGCGGACCACATTAAAGGTATGCAGGCATGATTCAATTTTTACATTGGGCAGCCGCTGCATGAGCTCGCGGTAATAAGCGGCGGAAAGATAGTCCATCTCAATGCCGATCCGCTTATTAAGAAGACCCCGCTCGGTAAGCACATCCACCAAAAACTGGATGGGCGATTCCTTGAACTCAAAATAGTAGCGGCGGTCCTTGATCCAGCACTCGTTCTCGACGGTCGGCTCCTCAATCACGCAGGCAATCATTGCGGGATCCTGCTCGAGCGGAAGCACCGCAATCGCGAGCCTGTCCCGGATGGACTTCTGTGTCTGGATATAGGTTTCGGAGAAGTACAGTACATTTTCAGGAGAAATTGCGATCACAACATCAAAGTTCTGCTTTTTCATCTCCTGCTTTAATTTTTCATAACGCAGGGAAACTCCCGAATCTCTCATTTCAATTTTCTCTCCCTTCAATTTGCATTCCCGATGGTCAGGCTTCCTTTTGGGGAAAAGCCTCTTTGTTGCCCAAAGCAGACTGCCTTAGCAATAAAGAGGCTTTTTCACTGCGCGATCCTGCGGCGGGATTCGCCTTCTTTTCCCCTATGGACGCGTCGGAATCACGGCCTCACAAGCTCAGACAGACGTATTCTCCGCCAGTTTGCTTTTCCGCATCGCCAGAAAATAGGAGATCGCGGCAACGCCAACGCCGATGATATCGGTGAGCAGGGAAGTGTCGATCAGAAGGAATGCGCACATCAGGAAGGCCGCCCGCAGGGGCAGGCTTACCTTTGCCTTCATGTATCCAATGATGGCGACGCCCAGACAAAGGACGCCGACAATCGCGGTACACAGAGCGCGCAGGATTTCCAGGGGGGTGCCGTTCATGAGCAGCGCGGGACCGAACACGAACATATAGGGGACGATGAACGCGACCAACCCAAGTGCCAAGCCCTGCCAACCGGTCTTGTTGGGGTTGGATTTTGCAATCCCGGCCGCGGTGTAGGCAGACATGGCGACGGGAGGAGTCACCGTGGAAAGGATTGCATAGTAGAAGATAAAGAGGTGCGCAGCCATCAGCGGAATGCCGGCTTCAATCAGGGTCTGGCCAACGACCGACACGCAGACGATGTAGGCCGAAGGCGTCGGAAGGCCCATTCCCAGAATGATCGTGATGAGCATCGTCAGGAAGAGCAGACCCCACATGTAACCGCCGGAGAGACTGATCAGGAGGCTGCCCAGCTTAACGCCGAGACCGGTCACCGCCAGAACGGCAATGATGATGCCGGCGCAGGTGCAGGACGCCAGAATGCTGACACAGCTGTGAGCACCGTCATAGAGCGCGTCGATGACCTTCGTCAGTGTGATCTTAATGTTGCGTTTAATCAGCGGCGCAATGATCGTGATCAGAATTGCAACGACAGCCGTTCTGGAAGAGCTCATTTTGAAAACAAGCAGCATCAGAATAATTCCAATCAGCGGGGAAAGCAGCGGCCATTTATCCCGGAGGATCTGCTTGATATCGGGAACCTGCTCCGGATCAAGCCCTTTCAGGTTCAGCTTTACCGCCTCAAGGTCAATCATAACGAAGACAGAGAAGAAAAACAGAGCGGCCGGAATCAGCGCCGCGATACAGATCTCAGAGTAGGGAATTCCGGTCATTTCAGCCATGATGAACGCCGTGGCACCCATAACAGGAGGCATGATCTGTCCGCCGGTGGAGGCGACAGCCTCCACCGCGCCGGCAAAGTAATCCTTATAGCCGGTTTTCTTCATCAGAGGAATCGTAAAGGTGCCCGTTGTGACCACATTGGCGATTGCGCTGCCCGACACAGTGCCGAACAACGCGCTGGAGATTACGGCGACTTTTGCCGGACCGCCCCGGAATTTTCCCGCAGCACCGGTCGCCAGATCAATAAAGAACTGTCCTCCGGCAAAGTTCTGCAGAAACGCTCCGAACAGGCAGAACAGGAACACAAACGTCGCGGTCGCGGTCAGCGGAGAGCCGAAAATGCCGACCTCACCGAAGATCATACGCACCAAACGAGACACCTTGAACCCCGCATGGCCGAACGGCGCGGGAAGATATTGACCGAAAAAGCCATAGGTCAGAAACGTTGCCGTTACAATGAACAGGCCGCTGCCGGTCGCTTTTCTCGTGATGGTCAGGCAGACAATGATACAGATAATGCCGAAAAATGTATCATAGTCGGTGGGCTTGGTTGTGCGGAACAGCATCTCGCTGTAATTGAGCATGTAATACCCAATCGAGAAGACCGCGGCAAGACCGATCGCGGCGTCAAAGATATATCCTATGGAGACCTTGCCGCGCTTCTCCATGGAAGTCAGGCAGATTACCAGCGCGGCAATCAGCAGATTCATCGGGTAATGGACCCAGTAATTGATCCGGATGACCGTGGCCGCCAGCAGATCATATCCCGACAGGAACACGCACAGGACACAGATGATTTTCTTATACACCGACATGTCCTGAAAATAAGCTTTGAGCTCGGAGAACATATTAACCTCCTGTTGAGAGACGATTCAGATTCCTACTTCATCTCCGGGGGGATCAGCTTTTCAGGAATCTCATAGCCCTTCTCTTCGAAATAACGGATGGCGCCGGGATGCAGAGGCACCGAGCAGTTGACGAAAGCCTCTTCGGTCATGTCGTTGCCGGTGGAGTGCGCGTTGATGAAGTAATCCTGATGCTCAAAGCAGGCCTTGGTGATCTCATAGGCCAGATCGGCATCCATGTCCTGATGGGCGATGATCATATTGCCGAAGGAAACGGTATTGACGTCGTGATCCTGTCCGTTGTAGGTACCGGCAGGGATGACGGCGGGCGTCAGGAAGGGATAGGTATCGCAGACGGTCTTGAGCTGTTCATCGGTGTACTCGACAAACGCCATGTCATAGTTGAGCGCAAAATCGGTAACGGTGCCGACCGGGATTCCCATCGCAAGAACAACGTTTGCAATGTTGTTGTCCTTGAGCAGCTCATAGGCCGCGTCAACGCCGCCGTAGATCTTTTCCTTAGGCGTGATGTTGAGCGCCTTCATGCTGTACTCGATCGAATAGTTCGGGCCGGAGCCGGCGGGTGCGCACGCAACGACCCTGCCTTCCAGGTCAGCGATATTCTTGACGCCGGTTTTGGTGGTGGTGATATTGTGGAAGTAGCTGGGGTAAGCCATAAACAGGGCGCGCTGCTTCTGATACTTCGTGCCGTCGGGGGAGGCAATGCCTTCGCCGTTCCACGCCTCATAGCAGACGGCCGAGTTGCCAAGGGTGAGGATCGCTTCGTCATCTTCGATCATCTGGATATCCGCCAGAGGTCCGTCGGTGACCTGAGGGCTGGCAGTGTAGCCGTCAACATAATCGTTGATAACCTTGCTCAGGGCGCTGCCCCAAATATACCAGGTTCCGGTCAGGTTGCTGGTGGGGATCGAAATTTCAGTGGTCTTCTGATCTCCCTCGGTTTTCTTTTCGCCTTCCGCGGCGGGAGCTCCCGCGGAGGAGGGAGCGGCGGACGAGGAAGCCTGCGCCACCTTCTGGCAGCCGGTCACCATGGAGAGGATCATGATGAGAGAAAGAATCAGGGTTAACGTCTTTTTCATTTTTATACTCCTTTGCCTCATTATTTGCCGGGAATCAATGTAGCTTAATCGGTATATCAGACCTTTCGGCTGTGACATACCGCTTGGCACAGAAAATTCGCACCTATTTGAGCAATGCGATCAGTTCCACTTCGCACAGTGAACCGCGGGGCAGTTCCTTAACGGCAAAGCAGGATCTGGCAGGCTTGCCGACAAAATACTTCGCGTAGACCGCGTTGAATCCGGCGTAGTCCTTCATATCAGACAGGAAACAGGTTGTCTTTACGACATCTGTAAACTCAAGGCCCTGATGCGAAAGAATCGCGCGGATATTCTGCATGATCTGTTCCGCCTGCGGTTCAATGGAATCGCCATTGAGTTCCTTTGTCGCGGGGTTGACAGGGGTTTGTCCGGACAGGAACAAAAAGCCGCCCGCCTTGATGCCCTGCGAATTGGGGCCGATTCCTCCGGGGATGCCCGGCGTCGAAATTGCTTCAATCATCCGTATTCTCCTTCTTTCGGAAAGTTTTATGAAAACGTGACCTCCCCCGTACATCACGGGGCGGTCAGCCGCTTCCTAACCAAAGTGAATTTTGTCTTTGCGCCGCCGGCAGGGCTTATCCATTTGCCTCCCGGACGATTTTCAGATAACGATACACCGTCGGCTCCGAAACGTTAAGCCGCCGCGCCACCTCCGCGACACTCCCTTTGAGAACAAAAATACCTTCGTCGTTCAGCAGTTTAATGGCATATTGCTTTTCGCCCACCGTCATATGCATTGGATCCGCCTGTATTTTCTCCGTCACCATGTCAAACACAAGGCTGACCGCGTCGGCAACCGAAACATTGAGATTCTCGATGGGCTTAAACCGATCCCCGACCTTGGCGGCTTCTCCTTCCTGCGGGTTTTCCTCAATGGGGTCAATATGGGTGAAGAAATTCAGGAACTCGGTCGCTTTATCGAGATAGGCAATATCGATATTGACGCACAGGCTCCCGATCAACTCCCCATCAAAGTTGCGGATCGCATAGCTTGCAGAGCGAAAGCGTTTTCCGGTGGCCGCGGTTGATATGTAATTGGCGATATAAACCTGGCTGGCGTTTTTTCTCAGCCGCTTCATGCCCATGTCGCTGACAGGGCTTCCGATTTGACGTCCGCTCAGGTGACCGTTTTCGATCGCCACGACGGAATGATCCGGCGTCGCATAATCGTGCAGAACCACCTCGCAGTGCGGTCCCAGAATTTCGGTGATAAACTTTACGATGGGACAATAGGACTGGACGATTTCTGAATTTGTAATCTGTCTCTTTTTCATATTGATCCTTAATTATTTATTATAATAATATTTTTTTATTATAATTGCATTATAATTTTCCCTCCAACGAATGTCAATCCCTTTCATGCAGCCTTTTCCAAGTTTGTAATTTTCGTCAAAATTTTTCTGCAATTTCTACGAGACTGTAAATTTTGATTGCACGCCGGGAGCGGCGCGTATTTTTCCGCCGTCAACAGCCGCTCGCCGCACTTGCTTTGCAAACGGACCCACGGTCATGGCCTCCGGTTAAGCCGACAGCTTGATTCAGTCCTGTCAGGGTCGGGCACCTGCAGGCTTCTTCGAGACGCGCCGAAATTTCTTTCACCCACATCACCTGCGGCCCGCAGGCCGCCCTTTCTCTCCCGTTTCCTTCTTTTCCGACCGTCCGGCACCCGGCGTGCCCGGGCGGAAGGCGAAGCCGCCGCATCCCTTGTCCCACAAGCTCGCAGAGGGGCGAATCCATCTTCTAACAGCAGCCCTTCCCGTCCCCCATGTCTGCCGCCAACCGCTCGCTTTGCCCGATGCTTGCAGCGAAAGCTTTTTACTGGGTGCTCCCGCCGGCAGAGCCGATGGTGGTTTCGTTAACAAAAAGGACGCGCCGCATCGTCAGCGATGCGGCGCGTCAAATGGATTTTAGAGAAAAAGGGCAAGCCGGATCAGAAAATACCGCCCAAGGAGTGAGCAGGTCCAATATGTACCCGAACTCCCGCCCCGCGCTCAGCCGAGGAAGGTTTCCGGCTCGGCCCGGCGGGCGAAGCCCTCCTCCAGCTCGTGCTGGTGATAGAGGTACTTCTCATCATCGTAGTACTTTGCGCCCTTGGGACATTTCTTCACGCAGGCACCGCACTTGATGCAGATTCCAGGGACGTTCGAAGGGTCGGCGGGGTCGATCGCTCCCATGGGGCATTTTTTCACACAGAGGCCGCATTTGACGCAGGCGTCGCTTGTCTTGGGCTTGACCTTAAGGATGTTGACCGGATTGCCCTTGCGGTCGCGGGGGGTGTAGTAGGGCCGGATCGGGTCGCAGCCGTTGACATGCGCCGGTTCGGACGGCGCCGCCGGGAGAGCCGCCGCCTTTTCCGCAAGCTGGCGGGCGAACCGGTCGGCAACCGCGAGATCCTGCTCGTCGGGACGATGGGCGGCCAGGGTGTAGGAGAAGGAGTGTTCGCCGATAAAAGCGGCTCCGGCCACCGTGTGGAAACCGTCCGCCTCGAGGGTGTTGCGCAGCTCGATCAGGCCGTCATCGTAGTTGCGGTTGCCATAAAGCACGACCGGGACGGCAAGGGCGCCGCCGCCCGAAAATCCGCTCTGGACAAAGGGAAGCAGCAGGTTCGGCACCCGCCCGGCATAGACCGGCACGCCGAAGATGACCAGATCACCCTCCTCGAAGCTGTAATGCTCCTTGCGGGCGGCGGGCAGGGTAAAGTCTACTGTTTCGGCCGCAAGCCCAAGGACGGCCCCGGCTCCATCGGCGATCCGGCGGACAATTTTTTCGGTGGTGCCGGTCGCGCTGAAATAGACGGCGTACAGCTTCTTGATTTTCATGGCGTCTCCTCTTTTCTGTTGTTCTGCTCCGGCGGGCGCCCCCGTCCGGCGCGGACGCGCCGGTTCTTTTCCGCGTTCCCGGGGGACGACCGTGGAGAAACGGCTCAAACAAGGCCGCGGGACTACTACGGCCATTATAACACAAAAAACAGGGGCAGTCTATCCGCGCGGAGATTTCGCACCGTTCCGCACAGGGTTTCTGAATCCACGCGGCGCTTCACAGGGATTTACGGCGGCGAAAGGATCTCTTCCCGCTGCAGGGGGTCCTGTAAAAGCCTGACATCGGGAATTCCTTCGAGCCGGCCGATCATCCGGGCAGCGGCGGCCCGGTAGCCCGCGCGGTCGTCCCCGGCAAAGGGAAGATGAAAAACCAACAGGTGCCGGGGCCGGATCTCCCGTTCCAGAAACTCCCGTCCTTTTCGCAGCGTCACCCATGGAAAGTCCAGAAGCGCGAGATCGATGGGGGTATCTCCGATGAGCTGCGCAAGCAGGGGGCTTGCCACCTCGCAGTCACCGGCAATCAGCGCGGCAAAGCCCTCCGCCTCGATGACGCATCCGTAGTGCGGCACCCCGGCGTACCGCGCCCCTTCATGCGGAAGCCTGCCGAAGCGAACCGAACAGCCCGGCAGATCCAGCCGCTCAACAGGGCGGGATAGGGTAATCTGCCGGGCAAATTCCTGCCGCGGAAGCACAAGCGTTGCATCGGGCCAGAGCTTCAGCGCCTGTCCGGTCAGCGCCCGGGAGTAGTGGTCGGGATGGCAATGGGTAAAAAAGATCAGATCCGGATGGGCGAACGCCTCACATTGCAGCATCCGGCGCTGCAATTCCGGACCGACCGTGGAAAAATTCTCCGTTTTTTCGGTGTGCAGGAGATCGAGCCAGATGCGAACCCGGTTGAGCTCCAGCACGGCGCCCGCGTTGGCGCTCAAAGTAACCGTGCAGCGCGGCATGAGAAATCCCTCCTTCGCCGCTCCCCTCGGCAGGGCATCGCGCCCTCCCATGGCGCTTGATGACAGCGCGGGCTTCCGTCTCCGGCAGCGGCTTCCCGCAGCCGGGGCCGCCTTTTTGCCAGCCAAAACAAAACGCGCGTCCCGCCGGGGAATTCCCTGCGAGGGCGCGCCAGCCCTTGGAAGCTCAGACGCAGGCGGGCTGCGCCAGCGGCAGCAGCTCCCCCGTTTCTGTGTTGATGACATATCCCCGGATGGTCACATCCCTGGGCATCAGCGGGTGGTGCCGCAACAGCTCCACTGTCTCGGCCACCGAGCTTTCCACCGTATCGAAGCCCCGGAGCCACGCCTCAAAATCAATGCCGCAATAGCGCATCATATCGATATGGTCCTGTGAAACGCCGCGCTCGATGAGGTGGCGGATCATCATTTCCGCGTTGATGCCCGACACGCCGCAGTCGGTGTGGCCGATTACCATGACCTCCCCGACCCCCAGCTCGACGATGCCGACCAACAGGCTGCGCACCGCGCTGTCGAACGGTCCGGTAATCATGCCGCCCGCATTTTTGATCATCTTGACATCCCCGTTGCGGATGCCGAGCGCGGCGGGCAGCAGCTCGACGAGACGGGTGTCCATACAGGTCAGGATGGCAATTTTTTTATCCGGATATTTGCTCGAGGAAAACCTGCGGTAGCCCTCGCTTTTTACAAATTCCCGGTTATAGGCAAGCATCTGTTCAATCATCGGCCATGGCCTCGCTTTCCCCGCGGTGGTTTTCTCTGCTATGATAAACCGGCAGGGAAAATTTTTCAAGGCCCCGGGGATTTAAAAATCGTTCAGAAAACAACGCGGGGAAGGCGGTTATTGTTCCCGCAGGGCCTGCTGCACAAGCGGACAGCGGGCAAAATGAGGACTTTTCAGGTTTTTCAGATAGTAGCCGCCCCGCGCGCGGCGGATATCCCCGGAAAAGAGCAGACTCATAAAATTGTCCCGGGCAAAGAGGTGTTCGGCCTCATCGACCCCGAGCGCCTCATAGGGAACGGCGGACTCCTTTGCGGTCGCCCCGCAGTCGATAAACCTTCTCACAAGGTAGTCGTAGTCACGCAGCAGGTTTTTGGTTCCCACGCAGCACATAGGCGCCCTCCTTTTCATACTGTTATCGTATGGAAACAGTATCGCATTCCGCCGTCTGTTTGTCAAGATAAATCGAGAATATTTATTAAGTTTTGTATTTCACTTAACCCGCGCGCCCGGACAAGCCGCCGGAGGGCATGATACCCGGCGCGGTCCATGCAGCGTCGGGGGTTGTCGCCCGCGCCTGCTCCGCATCCGGGGATTGCCGTGGGCAGACCGCTTGGCCTGTGTCCGAAGCAAAGCTTTTCCCGCGCCGGCGGAACCGGCGGCGCGGTCCCCGAAAGCGATCCAACTGTTTGGCGCGCCTGACAAATGTCAGGCGCGCCAAATCTCCTCTTTCCAAACAGGAATTCAAATTATTCTTCGTCCGCCAGCGCCTTGGCCTCGGCAATGACCGAAGCTTCCAGCTGGCCGGGAAGCTGCTCATACCGTTCGAAGGTAAGCACGAAGCTGCCGCGGCCCTGGGTCATTGAGCGCAGGGTGGTGGTGAAGTCGTACATCTCGCTGATCGGCACCTCCGCGACGATCTCCTGGGTTCCGTCGCCCCACGGATTCATGCCGAGGATGCGGCCGCGGCGCTTGTTGAGGTCGCCGATGATGTCGCCGGTGTAGCTGTCCGGAACGTAGACCTTCAGGCTGCCGATCGGCTCAAGGATGACCGGGCTCGCCTGCGGGATGCCCGCCTTATAGGCGAGGGACGCGGCGGTTTTGAAGGCCATTTCGGAGGAATCGACCGGGTGATAGGAGCCGTCCACCAGAGTGGCCTTGAGGCCGACCATCGGATAGCCCGCGAGCATGCCGTGCTTGATGGCGTCCTGCAGGCCCTTTTCGACCGCCGGGAAGAAGTTCTTCGGAACCGAGCCGCCGAAGACATTTTCGCAGAACTCAAGCCCATCGGAATCGCACGGCTCAAATTCGATCCAAACATCGCCGAACTGCCCGTGGCCGCCCGACTGCTTTTTATGCCGTCCCTGCACCTTGACCTTCTTGCGGATTGTCTCGCGGTAGGCGACACGCGGTTTTTCGAGGGTGACCTCGGTGCCGAACTTGCTCTTCAGACGGGAAACGATAACATCGAGGTGCTGGTCGCCGAGTCCGGAGATCAGCTGCTGCTTGGTTTCAGGGTCCTGCACAAAGGTAACGACCGGGTCCTCTTCGATCAGGCGCGCGAGGCCCTGAGCGATCTTGCCCTCCTCGCCCTTCTTCTTGGCGACAACCGCCATCGTCAGGGTCGCCATCGGATAGCCGACTTCGCGCAGGGTGAGCACCCGTTTGGGATCGCAGAGGGTATCGCCGGTGAGCGTCTCGCCGAGCTTTGCCACCGCGCAGATGTCGCCCGCCGGAACGGCCGAGACATCTTCCTGCTTTTTGCCGGTGATATAGAGCAGCTTGCCGAGCCGCTCGGGATTTCCGGTGCGGGAGTTGATCGGGGTGATCTCACCCGACAGCTTGCCGGAGATGACCTTCACATAGGAGAGCTTGCCGATGAAAGGATCGGCGATGGTTTTGAACACGTAGGCCGTCAGCGGCTCCAGAACGTCGCAGCTGACCTCAACCTCTTCGCCCTCGGCGGTAACGCCGACCTCATTGGCCGCGTTCTTGGCGGAAGGCAGGTGGTTCACAATGGCGTCAAGCAGCGCGTCGATGCCGTCAAGGGTGAGCGACGAGCCGCAGAGCACCGGGAAGATCTGCCGGGTGCGCAGGCCCTCGTTGATGCCGCGGACCATTTCCTCAGTGGTGAAGGTGCCGCCGCCGAAAAACTTTTCCATCAGATCCTCTTCGGTTTCGGCAACAGCCTCGGAGATGATGTTGCGGCATTCCTCCACAAAGCCGCCGACGTTCGGCATCGAGCCCTGACGGCGGCTGCCGTTGTCATGGACAAACGCTTTGTTGGCGACCAGGTCAATATAGCACTCCACGCCGGCTCCCTCGGAGTAGGGAACGACGATGGGGCAGACGTGGGAGCCGAATTTCTCGCGCAGCTGTCCGAGCACCTTATAAAAGTCGGCGTGGTCGGCATCCATCTTGTTGATGAAGAACATGATCGACTTGTTCTGCTCGCAGGCGAGCTTATAGGCCTTTTCGGTGCCCACCGTCACGCCGCTGCGGGCCGAAACCACGATGATGACGCTGCCCGCGGCGCGGGTGCCTTCCATCAGGCCGGTGGCAAAGTCAAACGCACCGGGGGTGTCGATGATGTTGATCTTGGTATTATTCCATTCCAGAGGGGCAAGCGACAGCGAAACCGACGCCACACGCTTGATCTCCTCGGGATCATAGTCACAGACGGTCGTCCCGTTCTCGACCTTGCCCAGACGATCGGCGGCACCGGCGCGAAACAGAAGAGCCTCCGCAAGCGAGGTCTTTCCGCAGGAACCGTGCCCGACCAGCGCAATGTTTCTGATCTTATCCGCAAGATACTGTTTCAATTTACATCTGCCCCTTTCAATATATCTAAAAACGCTCAGATATATTGTGTATTTTGCATAGCAACGGATGAAAAACGCCCATCGCTTATGGTTAATTATAGTATGATTTGGCCGGGTTGACAAGTACCCTGCACAAAATATTCCGATTTCGCTTTGCTGTTTCTGTCGTTTTTGGTCAACAAGGGTCTGCGCCCGGGCCGCTTCGCGGAGTTGGACGCGCCGGGCGGGCCAAATCCCCAAAATTCGCCTGTCCCACCGGAAAAGGGACGGGCAGATGGCGTTTTCAGCGTTCTTTCGGCGGATTTTCCCGCATATCTATCACCGAGGTGAATGTGAGATGATGATGTACTCCTTTTCTTTCGGAAGAAGGCTCCGCCGCTCGACGCTGCTGCTCCTGCTGCTGCTCGCGGTGATGGCCGCCGGACGGGCGGTGCTCTGGATGCTCCCCGGTTCGGATGCGGCTGTATCCGCTTCCAACATCAAGCGCCAGCCCGGCAAAACCGAGGAACAGCGTCAGGCCTTTCTCGCCGCGCTCGGCTGGTCGGCCGATCCGGAGCCGTGCGAGGTGCTCGAGGTGATCATCCCCAAGGAATTTGATGAAACCTACCAGAACTACAACAAAATCCAGACCGACCAGGGGCTTGATCTGACCCGTTACCGCGGCAAACGGTGCAGGCGCTATTCCTATATGGTGCACAACCACCCGAGCGGGGACGAACACGTGCGGCTGAATCTTCTGGTTTGTTCAGGCAAGATCATCGGCGGGGATGTCTGCTCGATGGGACTTGACGGCTTCCTTCAGGGGCTGGCTTTTCCTGCCTCCGCGCCTCCCGCGGAGACACAGAGCGCCGCGCCCGCTTCCTGAGCGCGGCCGTCGGGACCGCAGGCCGCGCACTCGAAGATGATCCGCGCCGCACACAAAAACGTTCCGGCAGCGGGCGGCGCATTCCGGAAAGCCCCGGCGGAGGGCGGCGCCCGGATGCGCCGCCCTCCGCCTTTGGAACAAAAAAACAGTTGACTTTTCCCCTGCGCCATTATATAATTATTTGGCATTGTGGTGGAATATGCCCCGCAGTGTTTGATGGAAGCGTATCGAAGTGGTCATAACGGCCTCGACTCGAAATCGAGTAATCCTGTAAAAGGGACCGTGGGTTCGAATCCCACCGCTTCCGCCACATCGGAGCAAGCGATACAAAGCTTGCTCCGATTTTTCTTTAAAAATCGAAGCGCGCCCGCAACGCCGTTCCTCTTTTTCCGCAAAGGGCCGCCTTCGCACCGCCTGTCCGGCCGCGCGTGTCCTTTGTGACGAGATCCACCCCGAGGTCGGCGAACCACTTCGCACTGTCTGCCCGGCCGCGCGTGTCCTTTGGGTGCAGGCCGCTCCGCGATGGCCTTGGCCCACCGGTCCAGCCGCAAGCGTTCTCCCCTCGGCACGCAGCATCTTTTGTGCAGGCGCCCCGCGATGGCCTTGGCCCACCGGTCCAGCCGCAAGCGTTCTCCCCTCGGCACGCGGCATCTTTTGTGCAGGCCGCTCCGCGGCTTCCGCCGCGGCGTGCGGGCGGGAGCGGGCAGGGAAGGGAAACAAGAACAAAGGGCGGCCTGAGGTAGCTTCCAATAAGACAGTATGAGAACAATACTGACATAGGGTAGCTGCCGTACAGGGTGCGACAAGAAAAATTGGCGATACTTGGTTTTTACAACCGGGTATCGCCTTTTTTCGTCATCAATACAATGTTGAACCTATGATTGGAGGAACATACGATGCAAGAACTGAATTATATCCGTTGCGGAGATTACTACATTCCTGATATTCGCTTACCGGAAGAAAACAGACCAATTGGTCGATGGGGACGGATGCACAGAGAGTATTTGAGAGAGCATAATCCTATCCGCTTTAATGACCTTTGCCTGACCGGGGAGCTGTGGACATATCTGGCTGATTTGAATGAGCAGGCACAGATCCGTCTGGAACTTATTATCGAGCAAATGAAGGCTGCTGAGGGCGTAACAGAGGAATTGAAAGCTACTGACCAAATGGCATGGGTAGGAGCTATGAACAGCATCCGTAGCCGGGCTGAAGAAATCGTACTGACTGAATTGATTTACAGCTAATATCGAGGGAGCCGACTTGTGAGCAAATTGTCCACAAGTTGGTTCCCTTAATTTCTAATCAGGTTGGACAGATGTTATATTGACAAATTGTTCATGGGAGTTTTTCAAGACATTGAATTTTTCACACTTGTGTGATATACTTGTAGGCAGTAAGGAGGGCGAAATTATGGCAGTAACCTATAAAAAGTTGTTTCACTTAATGATTGACAGAGGTATGACTAACGCAGAATTGATGGAAAAAGCTGGATTTAGTGCCAACATCATCACCAGATTGAAGCGTAATAATTATCTGTCCCTTGACACTATCGAAAAGATTTGTAAAACGCTCGATTGCGGCGTTGACGATATTCTTGAATTTAATGATGAGGAGCAACCCAAATGATAGATACAAAGAAAGAACAAGAACGAGACGAGCTGCACCGTGCAATATGGGCTATCGCTGACGAATTGCGTGGAGCCGTTGACGGTTGGGATTTTAAGAACTATGTGCTTGGCACGATGTTTTACCGATACATATCTGAAAATTTGACAAATTATATTAACGCCGGAGAGCAAGAAGCTGGAAACGGCGATTTTGATTATGCACAGATGTCTGACGCAGATGCCGAGGAAGCTCGTGAGGGTTTGGTTGAGGAAAAAGGATTTTTTATCCTTCCCACTGAGCTTTTCTGCAATGTCAATTCGGCGGCAGACAATGACGAAAACTTAAATGAAACCTTGGAGCGTGTGTTTAACCATATTGAAGCATCGGCAAAGGGTTCTTCTTCCGAGAGCAGTTTTGCCGGACTGTTCGATGACTTCGATGTAAACAGCAACAAGCTTGGCTCAACCGTGGCAAAGAGAAATGAACGCCTTGCAAAACTTTTACACGGCGTAGCTAACATGAACCTTGGCGATGTGAAAGACCATGATATTGACGCTTTTGGCGATGCTTATGAGTATCTGATGACCATGTACGCATCCGGGGCTGGCAAGTCCGGCGGTGAGTTCTTCACCCCTGCCGATGTTTCCGAGCTGCTGACCAGACTTGGTACCGTAGGCAAGACAGAGATCAACAAGGTCTATGATCCTGCTTGTGGTTCGGGCTCTCTGCTTCTAAAAGCTGAAAAGGTGCTTGGTAAGGATGCCGTTCGTAACGGCTTCTACGGACAGGAAATCAACATTACCACCTACAACCTGTGCCGTATCAATATGTTCCTCCATGATGTGGGCTTTGACCACTTTGACATTGCCTGTGAGGACACTTTGACCGCACCCCAGCATTGGGACGATGAACCCTTCGAACTGATCGTCTCCAATCCACCCTATTCCATCAAGTGGGCTGGCGATGATAACCCGCTGCTGATCAACGACCCTCGTTTTTCTCCGGCCGGTGTTCTGGCACCGAAGTCCAAGGCTGACCTTGCCTTTATCATGCACAGTCTGTCTTGGCTGGCAACAGGCGGCACGGCAGCTATTGTTTGCTTCCCCGGCATCATGTACCGTGGAGGTGCAGAGCAGAAAATCCGTAAATATCTGATTGACAACAACTACATTGATTGTATTATCCAGTTGCCGAGTAATCTATTCTTCGGTACTTCCATTGCGACCTGTATCATGGTTCTGAAAAAGGGCAAGTCGGACAACAAGACTTTATTCATTGATGCTTCCGGCGAGTGTATCAAGGTCACGAACAACAATAAGCTGACACAGGCAAACATGGACAGAATCGTGGAAATCTTTGCAAATCGTACAGAGGAAAAGCATTTTTCCCATCTGGCAACCTATGAGGAAATTGAAGAAAATAGCTACAATCTTTCTGTTTCCACCTATGTGGAAGCCGAGGATACCAGAGAGAAAATCGACATTGTGAAACTCAATGCAGAAATCAAGGAGATTGTTGCCAGAGAGCAGGTTCTTCGTGATGAAATCGACAAGATTATCGCAGAAATCGAGGTGGGCGTATGAGTAACGAATTTCAGTTTTTAATTTATCAGTCCGCCGAGGAAGATGTTTCCGTCGATGCGTTTATTCAGAACGAAACGATTTGGATAACAGCAAATCAGATGGCGGTTCTTTTTGATAAAAGTGAATCCACCATCCGAAAGCATATTAACAATGTATTTGACGAGGGTGAATTGGACAGAGAGAACAACACGCAAAAAGTGCGTGTTGATGGCGTCAAGCAGCCGGTTGCGTTTTACAATCTGGACACCATTATTTCCGTGGGATACCGTGTCAATTCCCGTCGTGCAACGCAGTTCAGAATCTGGGCTACCAGTGTTCTGAAGGAATACATGATAAAAGGCTTTGCTATGGACGATGAACGATTGAAACAGGGCAAAACCGCATTCGGCAAGGATTACTTCCGTGAATTGCTGGAAAGAGTTCGCTCGATCCGTGCGAGTGAAAGACGTATCTGGCAGCAGATTACGGATATTTTTGCGGAATGCAGTATTGACTATGATAAAAATGCACAGGTCACCCATGATTTTTATGCCATGGTGCAGAATAAATTCCATTTTGCAATCACCGGGCAGACCGCAGCGGAAATTGTCTACACCTCTGCTGACAGAACAAAGGAAAATATGGGCCTGACCACTTGGAAAAATGCTCCGGACGGTCGTATTCTGAAATCGGATGTAATCGTGGCAAAGAACTATCTGGAAGAAAAACAGATCCGCCAGTTGGAACGTGCAGTAACAGGTTATTTTGACTACATCGAGGATTTGATTGAGCGAGAAAACACCTTCACGATGGAGGAATTCGCCGCCAGCGTGAACGAGTTTCTGGCGTTCCGCAGATATGATATTCTGCGGGATAAGGGAAAAATCTCCGGGCGAATGGCAAAAGAAAAAGCATCTGCCGAATACGAAGAATTTAATAAAACTCAGAAGATCACCTCTGATTTTGACAAGGCGGTCAATCGGATGCTGAAAGCAGGTGAACAGCATGAGTAAACTGGATGAACTGATACAGGAACTTTGTCCCAATGGGGTAGAATATAAAACTCTCGGAGAAATTGCATCAGATATTTACCGTGGTTCAGGCATTAAGCGTGATCAAGTTGCGGAAGAAGGAACTCCGTGCGTCCGTTACGGAGAAATCTACACAACATACGGTGTGTGGTTTGATAAATGCGTTTCACATACGGATATAGATACAATAACCAATCCAAAATATTTTGACCATGGCGATATTTTGTTTGCAATCACAGGCGAAAGCGTAGAAGATATTGCAAAGTCCTGTGCTTACGTCGGACACGAGAGGTGTTTGGCTGGCGGCGATATTGTCGTTCTTAAGCATAAACAAAATCCCAAATATCTTTCATATGCCTTAGCAACAACGGAAGCAAAGCAGCAAAAGAGTAAAGGTAAAGTAAAAAGTAAGGTGGTGCACTCAAGCGTACCCGCTATAAAGGAAATCACCGTGCCTGTACCGCCTCTTGAGGTTCAGTGTGAAATTGTCCGTATTCTGGACAATTTCACAGAGCTTACAGCAGAGCTTACAGCAGAGCTTACAGCGAGACAGAAGCAATATACCTATTACAGGGATAAGTTGCTGTCCTTTGATAATGAAGTTATATTCAAACCATTAAGAGAGGTTGCTAATTTCAGAAATGGCAAGGGGCATGAAAAAAGCATTGTTGCTGATGGTAAGTATATTGTAGTTAATTCTAAGTTCATATCAACAAATGGAATGGTGCAAAAATATTCTGCAACACAGCTTGAACCTTTGTATGTTGATGACATCTTGATGGTTATGAGTGATCTACCTAATGGTCGAGCTTTGGCAAAATGTTTCCTTGTTGATGAAGATGATAAGTATACGCTGAATCAAAGAATTTGTGCTTTATCTGTAAAAGATAAAACTGAGTTCTCTACAAAGTTTCTGTACTACTATCTTAACAGAAACCCTCAGTTTTTGAGATTTGATAATGGCGTTGACCAGACCAATTTGCGAAAAGATGACATCTTGAACATCAAAGTCCCTATTCTCTCGTTATCTGTTCAAGAGCGATTAGCATATGTTCTTGACAACTTTGATGCCATCTGCTCTGACCTCAAAATCGGTTTGCCTGCTGAAATTGAAGCAAGACAAAAGCAGTACGAGTTCTATCGTGATGCTCTCTTGACTTATGCCGCAACTGGCAAGACAATCTTGACAGACAGACAGACAGACAGACAGACAGACAGACAGACAGACAGACAGACAGACGAGCTTAATGGCTTGATTCTGCTTTGTCAATATGTTTTTGGTGCTGTTGTCGTTGAACTTGGCTTCATCGGAAAAGTTTCTATGTGTAAACGCATTATGAAAGCTGAAACAAGTGCTGATGGAGAAGTTCCGTTCTTTAAGATTGGCACATTTGGAAAGGAGCCAGATGCCTACATTTCCAGAGAGAAGTTTGAGGAATACAAGGCAGCTTACTCCTATCCGAACAAGGGCGATATATTGATTTCTGCGGCTGGTACAATCGGCAGAACAGTTGTGTTTGATGGCGAAGATGCTTATTATCAAGACTCAAATATTGTTTGGATAGCGAATGATGAGAGTATTGTTCTGAACAGGTATCTCTATTACTGCTATCAGTTGCAGCCGTGGAATGTTTCGACAGGTGGAACAATTGCAAGGCTATATAACGACAACATCAGCAAAGCAAAAATTTCTGTTCCCTCTATTGAGGAGCAGAAACGTATGATTTCAATTCTTGACCGCTTTGATGTTCTTTGCAACGATATTTCTTCCGGCCTCCCGGCAGAGATTGAAGCAAGACAAAAGCAATACGAATATTACAGAGACAAACTGCTCTCTTTCAAAGCAGTAGACTAACACAAAGGAGGAAGCCCCATGAGTACCTATAACATCATTGCTGAAAGCAATGAAAGCACCGTGGTAGCTGAATATACGCCGGAAAGCTCACGCTCTGATGCCTTTCAGAGCGAAGCGGCTCTGGAAAAGGAATTTATCCGTCTGCTGACCGCTCAGGGATATGAATACCTTACCATCCATGATGAAAAAGGTCTGATTGCCAATCTGCGCAAGCAGTTGGAGCTTTTGAACGATTATGCCTTTAGCGACAGCGAGTGGAAACGTTTCTTTATGGAAACTCTTGCCAACGCCAATGAGAGTATTGTCGAAAAGAGCCGGACAATCCAGACCGACCATGTAAAGGTACTCCGCAGAGATAACGGAACTTCCAAGAATATTCAGCTCATCGACAAAAAGAATATCCACAACAACCGTTTACAGGTGATCAACCAGTATGAGGAATCCGAGGGAAATCACGATACTCGCTACGATGTTACCATTCTTGTCAACGGTCTGCCTCTCGTCCATGTGGAACTGAAACGCCGTGGCGTTGCCATCCGTGAAGCCTTTAACCAGATTAAACGATATCAGCGTGACAGCTTCTGGGCGGCAAGCGGACTGTATGAGTATGTGCAGATTTTCATTATCTCCAATGGTACCCATACAAAGTATTATTCCAACACCACCCGAAACAGCCATATCAAGGAAATGGGCGAGTCCACAAAGCAGAAATCGAAGAAAACAAGCAACAGCTTCGAGTTTACTTCTTTCTGGGCGGACGGCAACAATAAGGTCATTGCAGACCTGATTGATTTTACCAAGACATTCCTTGCCAAACACACCATCCTGAATGTGCTGACAAAATACTGCGTATTTACCACGGAAGAAATTTTGATGGTGATGCGTCCCTATCAGATTGCAGCTACCGAGCGTATTTTGAATCGCATCGAGATTGCGACCAACTATAAAAAGACAGGGACAGTTGATGCAGGAGGATATATCTGGCACACCACAGGAAGCGGCAAGACCTTGACCTCTTTCAAGACGGCGCAGCTTGCTTCTGCCCTCCCTTATGTGGACAAGGTTCTGTTTGTGGTCGATAGAAAAGACCTTGACTATCAGACCATGAAAGAATACGACCGCTTTGAAAAAGGCTCCGCTAACAGCAATGCCTCCACAAGAATTTTGCAGAGGCAGCTTGAGGACAGGGACGAAAAGGGCGGTTATCACGAATACAAAATCATCATTACCACTATTCAGAAGCTGGATAACTTCGTAAGCAAGAACAAGGGTCATGAGGTTTTCGGTAAGCATTGTGTCATCATCTTTGATGAGTGCCATCGCAGCCAGTTTGGTGATATGCACGCAAAAATCGTTAAGGCGTTCAAGAATTATCACCTGTTTGGTTTTACTGGTACACCGATATTTGCTGCCAATGCCGGAAAAGGTAAGCACATGGAAATGCTGACCACGCCGCAGACCTTTGGCGATCAGCTCCATACCTACACCATTGTGGATGCTATCAATGACGGCAATGTTCTTCCATTTCGTATCGACTATGTGAATACGGTCAAGGAGAAAGAGAATATCAAGGACAAGAATGTTTCTGCAATTGATATTGAAAAGGCAATGGGTGCGCCGGAGCGTATCCGTGAAATCGTCAAATACACGCTGGAGCATTTCGACCAGAAAACAAAACGCAACAGCTTCTACTCTTTGAAGGGCAAACGCATGGCTGGCTTCAATGCTATGTTCGCTGTCAGCTCCATCCCTATGGCGATGAAATATTACAAGGAGTTCCAGAGACAGATTGCCGAGAACCACCGTCAGTTTACCATTGCTACGATTTTCAGCTATGCAGCCAATGAGGATGACCCGGAAGCTGTTCTGCAAGAGGAAGGCTTTGACACAGACGGCCTTGACCAGACCTCCCGTGACTTCCTTGACGATGCAATCAAAGATTACAACGCAGCGTTTAACACCAACTTCGATACATCCACTGACAAGTTCCAGAACTACTATAAGGATTTGTCCATGCGAGTGAAGAACCGTGAAGTGGATTTGCTGATTGTGGTGAATATGTTCCTCACTGGCTTCGATGCTACAACGCTGAATACCTTGTGGGTGGACAAGAACCTTAAAATGCATGGACTTATCCAAGCATATTCCAGAACCAACCGTATTCTGAACTCCGTGAAAACCTACGGCAATATTGTTTGCTTCCGTGATTTGCAGAAAGCTACCGATGATGCAATCGCTCTCTTTGGGGATAAGAATGCCAACGGTATTGTTCTGCTCAAGAGCTTTAATGATTACTGGAACGGCTACGAAGATAACGACGGCAGGTATCATCCCGGCTATGTGGATTTACTGGCAAAGCTGGAAGCAGAATATCCTCTGGGTGTTCAGATTGTCGGAGAACAGGCAGAGAAAGATTTTATTAAGCTGTTCGGCACGATCCTCAGTATGAGAAATATTCTTTCTTCCTTTGACCAGTTCGCAGAAATGGACAGTATCGCCAGTCGTGACTTGCAGGATTATCAGAGTATCTATCTTGACCTTTACGATAAGTATCGTAGAAAAGGCGAAGCAGAAAAAGAAGATATTACGGACGATATTGAGTTTGAAATCGAGCTTATCAAGCAGGTGGAAATCAATATCGACTACATCCTGATGCTGGTCGAAAAATACCATGACGGCAACTGTGAGGATAAGGAAATCCTTGCTTCTATCCGTAAAGCTGTTGATGCAAGCATTCAGCTCCGCAGCAAGAAAGAATTGATTGAAGCCTTTATCGGTCGTGTGAATGTAGACACGAAGGTTACAACCGATTGGCGCAGATTCGTTCTGGAACAGGAAGAAGCTGACCTGTCCGAAATCATCAAAGGTGAAAAGCTCAAGCCGGAAGAAACCAGAAAGTTTGTTGCAAATGCTTTCCGTGACGGCACAATCAAAACAACTGGCACCGAGATTGATAAGTTGATGCCGCCTGTCTCCCGTTTCGGCGGCGGTGGCAGAGCAAAGAAGAAACAAGGTGTCATTGACAAACTGAAAGCGTTCTTTGAGAAATACTTCGGACTTGGCATTTACGAATTGCAGGCAGAAGAGCATGAGCAATCCGTCGTTTATGAAATCGAGCCAACTTATCAGATGGTTGCCGAAGAACCGGCTCCGTATGGTAAGAAAAAGGATTGATTGTTATGAATGAGAGAATTGCGAATCAACATCCAGAGCAGAACGGTTATTCCATCACAGAGAACGGACAAGAATATTTCATTTTTGGCAAAAACAGAATTAAGGTCTGTGAGCATTTTGCCGAGAAAGGAAAAACGTTTGAAGAACTGATTTGTGATGCGATTGAGTATGAAGCTAAAAACAGAATAAACTCACTCAAATAAAGTGACCTTGCCAAAAGGCACGAACCGTAAAAAAGTTCGTGCCTTTTGGCTTGCCCATCTTTACTCTACTTCGTGTCACCTTGTCGGAAAGTTGAAATTGGCAGCATATTGCTTTCCTAAATTCAAGGTGGCATGGATTGACTTTCGGTGTCGGATTTTGTATAATGATGGCGTGGAAAATCTATCCACAACCTACAACTGAATAGAGATATATGTTCATTTGATTTAGAAAATAGTCGGGGTTGCCCGACACGGTATCGGTACACCAGAAGTATCGAGCTGCTCCAACCGCCTTTGGTTCTGTTGGCAGGAGCAAGCATTGAGACAGAACCCGTCTTTGAATTTCAAAGCCGATTACATAGAACATCATTTTGAAGCGAGAGCCACGCTCCCGCCGATTTTTGATGTCTGTGTAATCGGCTTTTTTGTTGTCTTTTTTTCAAAATCCATTTCCTGCGTAAAGAAAAAAATCAACAGTGCAGCCGATTGAACTTTTCCGAAACAAAATGCCGACAGAGCGCAATACCGTGGAGACAGCGTAGAGCAAGATTCTACCATGGGTCCAAATTTCGCTTTCCGCTCATTTTGCCCACGGGAATCTTGTTGGGGAGTGCCTTCCCCAAACCCTGCCCTGTTCCGATAAATCGGAAGCGTTGCGGCTATTGCCGCTCTCGATTTTTACAAAGGAGATGAAATCAAATGTCCAAAACTTACAACACCCCGAAGCGTAACCACATCATAAAAACCCGGCTGGATGACGAGGAGCATACCGAATTTTTACGCCGCATGGAACTGTACGGAATGAGTCAATCTGAGTTCATTCGTCAGGCAGTTTCAGGCGCACCCGTCAAACCCATCATCACGGTTCACCCCGTAAACGACGAACTGCTGTCTGCCATTGGAAAGCTGACAGCCGAGTATGGACGAATCGGAAACAACCTCAATCAGATTGCCCGCAGTCTGAACGAATGGCACTCTCCCTATCCTGAGATGGCAAAGGAGCTGCGTGATTCTGCCGCCGACCTTGCCGCACTTAAATTTGAAGTTTTGCAGAAAGTAGGTGACGCTCTTGGCAACATTCAAACATATCAGCTCTAAGAACGCTGATTACTCTGCTACCGAAGCTTACCTGACTTTTGAGCATGACGAGTTCACCATGAAAGCCACGCTGGACGAAAACGGCAGGCTCATTCCCAGAGAGGACTACCGCATTTCTACTCTGAACTGTGACGATGAAGATTTTGCGATTTCCTGTATGCGGGCAAATCTTCGCTACGGAAAAAACAAAAAACGGGAGGATGTAAAAAGCCACCACTATATCATCAGTTTCGACCCGAAGGATGTGCCCGACCACGGCTTGACTGTGGACATGGCACAGGAGCTGGGAGAGAAATTCTGCACCGAACACTTCCCCGGTCATCAGGCTCTTGTCTGCACACACCCCGACGGACACAGCCACAGCGGAAACATTCATGTACACATCGTTATCAATTCTATGCGGATTGCGGAAGTTCCGTTCATGCCGTATATGGACAGACCATGCGACACCCAGCCGGGAATGAAGCACCGCTGCACCAATGCCGCTATGGAATATTTCCGTTCCGAGGTTATGGAGATGTGCCACAATGCGGGACTGTATCAGATTGACTTGCTCAACGGCAGCAAGACCAGAGTGACCGAACGTGAATATTGGGCGAAGAAAAAAGGACAGATTGCATTGGATGAAGCAAACGCTGCTCTTGCCGAGCATGGCTTGCCCGTCAAGCAGACCAAATTTGAGACGGACAAGGACAAGCTCAGACAGGAAATCCGCACGGCACTTTCCGATGCAGTCAGCTTCGAGGACTTCGCAGAAAGACTCCTGCGTCGTGGTATCACTGTCAAAGAAAGCCGAGGGCGTTTGTCCTATCTCACGCCGGACAGAACCAAGCCTATCACCGCACGAAAGCTGGGTGATGATTTTGACAAGGCTGCTGTTCTTGCCGCTCTTGATAAAAATGCGCAGAGGACAAAAACGCAAGTTACACCGAAGCACTCTGCACCGTCCGCTCAAAATCGTGTTCAGCAACAGGATACCGTCAGCCGTATGGTAGATATTAAAGCTAAACGAGCCGAGGGCAAGGGACAGGGGTATATCCACTGGGCGAAGCTCCACAATCTGAAAAATGGAAGCAAGGCATTTATGATGTACAAGGAAATGGGCTTTGATTCTCCCGAAGAATTGGACGCAGCTTATCAGGAAGCACATGAGAAAATGACCGCAACACTCGCAAAACTGAAATCCGTTGAAGCAACGATTACAGAGAAAAAAGAACTGAGAACTCATGTCCTGAATTATTTCAAAACCAAGGATATTCGGGAAGGATTGAAAGCCTGTAAAAATGAGAAAGCCCGCCGTGCCTACCGGGAAGAACACGACAGCGACTTCATCATTTTGGATGCTGCCAAACGATATTTTGATTCCAAGGGTTTGAAGAAACTGCCAAGCTACAAGGCATTGCAGCAGGAAATTGAACAGCTCATCAAGGAGAAGAATGCTCTGTACAACGAGTACCATGAAGCCAAGGATAAGGACAAGGAACTGGGTACGGTTCGACACAACATCGACCAGATTCTGAACGGCGAGCTTACCAGAAAGCAGGAACAGAAAAAGAAATCGCAGGAACAAGAAATCTAATCCCTTCCTATCCCTTCGATTCCTATCCCATCCAACAAAAGAAAGGACAAATTTTATGAGTGAAAATAAAAAAGCTATCGACATGACACCGGAAGAACTGGAGCAGTGGCTTGCCACATTACCATGCCCGGAAGATGATGCTCTGGGGTATTTCTCCTCGGACTCCGACCCCTATTTCAAATTGGAGAGAAAACCGGATGAACAGCACCGCAGCCGTTGGTTCAATAACGACGGACATCTGAGCGTTCACAATCACTGTGCGGCGGCACTTCCCAAGATTACCGTCACCCTCCATTCCGGTCAGACTACTTACCGCTTCGGCGGAAGCTATGACGGTAACCGCAGTCTTTCCGGTAAGCTCCTTGACCACATGGCAAAAGATATTGAAGAAGAAAACGAAAATTAACGAAAAATATGTTTAACGAAAGGATGGATTTATTCACTTATGTGTGATACACTATATACAAGCAACCCTGTTATGGCAGACTGCCCGCTTAACAAGGAGGAACAAGATATGAAAAGGCAGTCTGACAAAATCACTGCTATCTACTGCCGCTTAAGCCGTGACGACGAGCAGGCAGGCGAGAGCAACAGCATTGTAAATCAAAGAGCCATCCTCAAAAGGTTCGCACAAGACCAAGGTTTTCGCAACATCCAATTTTTCGTGGATGACGGCTACTCTGGTGCTAACTTCAACAGACCCGATTGGCAGCGCATGATCAGCATGGTGGAGAACGACCAAATTGGTGTTCTTATTGCTAAAGACATGAGCCGTATCGGAAGAAACTATCTGGAAGTCGGCATCTACACGGAAGTCCTTTTCCCGGAACACAATGTCCGATTCATCGCTGTCAACAGCGGTGTGGACAGTGCCAATCAAGCGGATAATGACTTCACGCCGTTCCTGAATATCATCAACGAGTTCTATGTCAAGGACAGCAGCAAGAAGGTCAAGGCTTCCATGAAGCAAAAGGGCGAGTCCGGTGAATACCTCACCACGAACCCGCCCTACGGGTATATGAAAGACCCTGACAATCCCAAAAGGCATTGGATCATCGACGATGAAGCCGCAATCGTTGTCCGTCAGATTTTTGCATGGTGTATGGAGGGCTTCGGTCCCTCTCAAATCGCAAAGAAGCTGAAGGAAGCCAAGGTGGATTGTCCCACGGTACATTGGATGAAAATGGGGCGAAACGCTCCTGCCAAGACACCGGACAATCCCTACGATTGGGCACCACGCACCATCTCCGGCATTTTGGAAAAGCAAGAATACCTCGGTCACATGGTCAACTTCAAAACCCGAAAGCAGTCGTACAAGAGCAAAAAGAAAATCGAAAACCCTCCTGAAGCATGGAAGATTTTTGAGAATACCCACGAAGCCATTATTGATGCAGACACTTTTGAACGAGTGCAGGAGCTGCGTAAAAACAAACGCCGTCCTGCAAGAACCGGAAAGAGCAATATGTTCTCCGGTATCGTCCGCTGCGCTGACTGCAAAGAGAAGCTGTACTACTGCACCAGCAAGAACTTTGAAACAAGGCAAGATCACTTTGTCTGCTCCACTTCCAGAAAGAAGGGGACAGATGTCTGCGACACTCACTTCATTCGTGCGGTGGTGTTGGAGGAAGGTGTCTTGCAGCACATGAGACTTGTGATTTCCTGTGTTGCCTCCTATGAAGATAAGTTCCGAAAGGCTCTTGGGGCGAAGCGAAGTGCCGAAGCCAGAAAAGAGCTTTCTGCTAAGAAGCGAACCTTGCAGAAGTCCGAAAACCGTATCAAAGAGCTGGACAAGCTTTTCAAGCGTATTTATGAGGATATGGTGGGTGGCGTAATCAGCGAAGCCCGTTTCCAGATGCTCGCCGACAGCTACGAGCAGGAACAGGAAGAACTTCGTGAGAAGATTACAATGCTGGAAGAAGAAATTCAAAATCAAGAAGATCAAGTGGAAAATGTCGATAGGTTCATCCAGATGGCGAAGAAGTATCTGTATCTGGAAAAGCTGACTCCCGCCGTTCTGAACGATATGGTCAATGCCGTATATGTTCACGCACCGGACAAGTCCTCCGGTCACAGAATACAGGATGTAGACATCAGCTACAACTATATCGGCATACTTCCCGCCAATTTACTCTATGACATTCAAAACGGAGAAACGGCATGACCGAAATCATGCCGTTTCCCGAAAACTAATATACTGTTTTATTGGACCGCTCCCTGCGGCCGCCCTTTTACACTGAAAAATACGGGCGGTGCAGGCGGAAAAATTTCAGCGGCTTTTAAACGGTCCGCTGTTGCAAAGCCCTTTTAAGGCTGATTTAAGCTCCCGGCTCTGCGGGGCCGCTTTTCTTGTTCCTGCGGCCGGACATCCGCGCGAAACGCCGGCTTCTCGGGTTTCATCCGCTCTTCAATGCCCCCCGTGAGCGCCGTCTGTTTTCGAACCGCTTGGCGCAGGGACGCGCGGGCCTTGAGCTTCAATGCCCCTCGTGAGCGCCGTCCGCTTTTGTTCTATGGATCGTTCCATGCGGATGCTGGGGCGGCGCATAGCAGGAGGAAAGCTTCAGCGGACAGCTTCCGGCATTCAAGACGTTGTGCCAGATTCCGCCCGGTATAAAGACAGCCTCTCCCGCACAAAGGCAGCACCGGAATTCCAGCTCATTCGCGGCGCACCCCATGCAGACGAGCGCCCGGCCCTCCTCGACCCGGATGACCTGATCTGTTTCGGGATGCATCTCCACACCGATATCCCCGTGCACCGGAATCTCCATCAAGGTCATCTGCAGGCGGCGGCCCGTCCAGAATGCCGTACGGAAGTTCCGGTTTTCCCTCGCGGCCTGTATCACATTGGCGGCAATAGGGTCCGCCCCATAATCGGTTTGAGCCGAACCGCAGGCGTCCTCCCGGTTCCATGAATTCATTCTGCCCTCTCCCTTCTGTATTGGATACTTCATGATATGGGGCGGAGAGCGTCCCGGTGACATACGGACGGCTGTGCATGTTTTTCACGGTTCGGGTCAGACTAAGGGCAGAGGGGGGATCTCAGATTAATTTTGTGATTCTTTGCGTCACGTCGCTCGGTTCCTTTGCCGTGCTGTTCCTGGTGGCGAAGTTCATGGGCCATAAGCAGATCGCCCAGCTGGATTTTTTCGACTATATTACCGGAATCACCATCGGCTCGATCGCCGCCGAAATGGCCACCGAGCTGGAGGAACCGTGGAAGCCGCTTGCCGCAATGATCCTCTACGGCGGGGTCACGATCCTGATGAGCACGATGTCCAAAAAGTTTCCGCGGATGCGGAAATATCTCAACGGCACGCCGACCATCCTGATGGACCACGGGAAGCTGTACCGGGAAAATCTGTCGAAGGCCAAGCTGGATCTCAGCGAGTTCATGGTCATGTGCAGGCAGCAGGGTTATTTTGACCTGTCGAACATCCAAACCGCCGTCTTTGAGTACAATGGAATTCTTACCATTCTTCCGGTGAGCGGCCAGCGCCCCGCCACACCCAATGACATGAGCCTCAGCCCGCGGCAGGAGCTGCTGTTTACCGAACTGATTATGGACGGCCGCATTCTCGAGGGCAACCTGAAGCGCATGGGGCTGGATCGGACCTGGCTCAACAGGCAGCTGGGCGAACGGGGTATCCACTCGCCGCGGGAAGTCTTTCTCGCGGTCTGCGACCCGAATCTGAAGCTGGTTCTTTTCAAAAACATCCAAAACGAGCGGGAGGGCGGCGGCCGGGAGGAATAACCGGAGCGGGGCTCTCCCGCCTTTGCTTTTCCCTTTTGCGGGGGCGCGGTGCATAAAGCCCGTGCCCCTTCCGGCGGCACCCCCGCCGTCTTCTCCCCTGAAAACAGGATTTTGTCCGCCGGTTATTCCCGGGGCTCCTGTTTCCGCACCGGCAGAGCGTCGAAAAACGCGGCCGCGCCGTCCGTCTCCGCCGCGTTCGGGTGGCCCTTGGCGATTCCGCCGACCAGCTTAAACGGGCCGAAGGTATCGAAGCCGGGACAGCCGTATTCCCCGATCACCCGCGAGCCCTTTTTCCGCACAATCTCCCCGATGGCGGCGGTATAGCTGCCGCGGGGGCTGCCGCAGGTATAAAGGAGAAACACCGGCTTGTCCGCCGGCAGATGGTTCTGGGCATATTTCAGCACACCTTTGCCGAATTTGCCGCCATAGACGCCGGAGGCGAACCCGATCAGGTCATATCCGCTCAGGTCCCGCGCGCCGTCCGTCAAAGCGTCGATCAGTGTGACCTCATGGGTCCGCGCGATGGCATCCACCAGCTTTTTCGTGTTGCCATGATGCTTGGATTCATATATAATTGCAGTATTCAACAAAATCACTCCTTGCTTTTTATCGGTATGTTAAATATACTATGTATGAAGTGCAGCTGCAAGTACGCAGATAAATGATACATGGTACGCCCCGCCGTACCGCTCGGGGGAAACGGATGAAAACAGATCAGACGGCGCAGGATTATCTGCGGCAGGTCCTCGCGGGAGAGCCGGACGACGACTGCCCCGTCCGCAGGACGCTGGAAATTTTAAACGGGAAGTGGCGCACGCATATCATCTATGAGTTGTGCAAAAAGCCCTTCTGCCGGTTTGGGGAGCTGAAGCGGGCGCTTCCCCGGATCACCAGCACCATGCTCACCTCCACGCTGCGGGATCTGGAGCGGCTGGGCATTGTCCGCCGGGAGCAGTATAATGAGATTCCGCCCCATGTCGAATACTCCCTGACGGAAAAGGGAAGGGCGCTCCTGCCGGTGTTTTTTGAGATTCACCGGTGGGCGCAGCGTTATCTCGGCCCGGAGGCGGCCGGCCCCGGACCGGAGAGCGGGGACTGACCCGCCGGCCATGAGAAACGAGGGATTGAAATGGATCAAACCTTCCCCATGCGGATTATCGCGCGGATTCACAGCGATTTTCCCTCCAAGTTCGGCATTCCGCGGCAGAGCGGCCTGATCGACGCGCTCAGGGCCACCATTGTCTTTGAACCGGAATACCGCAGTCCGGACGCGCTGCGCGGACTGGAGGGATATTCCCACATCTGGCTCCTCTGGCAGTTCTCCGGCGCGCTGCGGGAGGGGTGGTCCCCCACCGTCCGCCCCCCGCGCCTCGGCGGCAATGTCCGCATGGGAGTGTTTGCAACCCGCTCCCCCTTCCGTCCGAATGCGATCGGGCTTTCCTCGGTCCGGCTCGTGGGAATCGAAACCGGCGGGGCGCGGGGGCCGCTGCTGCATGTCGCCGGAGCCGACCTGATGGATGGAAGTCCCATCTTCGATATCAAGCCTTATCTCCCTTACACCGACTGCCATCCCGACGCCGCCGGAGGCTTTGCCTTCCAGTCGCGTGAGGGAGTGCTGCGGGTGGACTTCCCGGCGCCGCTGCTCGAGGCGGTCCCCCCCGACCGCCGGGAGGGTCTGCTCGCCGTTCTGGCGCAGGACCCCCGTCCCGCCTATCAGAAGGAACCCGGACGGGTCTACGGCTTCGAGTTCGCGGGTCTTGAGGTCCGTTTTTCGGTGGATGGCGGCACGCTTCTGGTCCGCGGGGTGGTTCCTTCCTCGCGGGAGGCGCCGGGCTGAGAACGCACCTGTTTGGGGCGACTCTCTTTTGCATCAGCGCGCCGGGCTGCCGACCTGCCTGACGCGGGGTGGTTCCTTCCTCGCGGGAGGCGCCGGGCTGCGAACCTGCCTGACGCGGGACGGTTTCTTTTTTGCGCGGTGCGCCGGACTGCCGACCTGCCTGACGCGGGGTGGTCCCTTCCTCGCGGGAGGCGCCGGGCTGCGGCCACGCTCCGTCCGGCGGCGGCTTGGAAAAAAATTTATTTTCCAAGGTTGGGAATAAATAGATTTTTCTCACCGTTTATAGTAAAATGGAAGAAACTGCGGGACGCGTGAAACGAAAGGGGATGCGGGCGGATGAAACAAATGATCAGAAAAAAGCTCAGCCTTATCATCCTCGCCGCAATGCTGCTTTCCCTCCTGTTTAATTACGCCGTCCAAACCCGGGGCGCCCGCCGGGACATGCTGTTCACCTCGCAGGAGCTGTTCTGGCAGATCCACCAGATTCTCGAACAGAACGCCGCCGAGACAAAGCAGATCGAGTACGATTTCAAGGAAAGCTGCCTTGTCCGCGCAAAGGCCGCGGCCTATATCGTCCAGTCGCGCCCCGATATTGTCGGCCATCAGGCGGAAATGGAAAAGGTTGCAAACCTGCTGGATGTCGATGAATTTCACCTTTTCGATCCGGACGGAACCCTCTATGGCGGCTCACAGCCGAAATATTTCGGCCTGAACTTCCGCTCGGGGGAGCAGATGCAGTTTTTCCTGCCGATGCTTTCCGACCGGTCGCTGGAGCTTTGCCAGGACATTACCCCCAACACCGCCGAGCAGAAGCTGATGCAGTATGCGGCGGTCTGGCGCGAGGACGGCGAGGGCATCGTCCAGATCGGCATGACGCCCGGCCGGGTCCTCGATGCCAAGAAGAAAAACGAGCTTTCCTACATTTTTTCGCTGCTGACCGCCGACAGCGGCGCGGCCATCTATGCGATCGACGCCGAGAGCTATGAGGTCCTCGGCTCCACCGATCCCGATCAGCTCGGCAAAACCGCCGGTGAAATCGGAATTGATCCGAAAAAAATTCCCACCGGGCGGGAGGGACTGCGCGCCACCGTCGCCGGACGGGACAGCTACTGCGCCTTTTCCTTTTCCGGTCCGGTAATCCTCGTGCGGACCCGCACCATCGACAGCCTCTATCAGAGCGTGAACCAGGATACTCTGCTGCTGGCCCTCTACCTTTTGCTGGGGGCGGTCATCCTGCTCTTTACAATTTTCCATTATCTCGACAGCTACATCATCAGCGGAATTTCCGCCGTCAACCGAAAGCTGATGACCATCACCGGCGGAGACCTCGACGCGGTCGTGGAGGTGCGCACCACCCCGGAATTCGCCGAGCTGAGCGGCCACATCAACTCGATGGTCCGCAGCCTGCTGGATATGACCAACAAGCTCTCGGAAATTCTTGAAATCGCCCGCATTCCGATCGGGGTCTATGAATACAACCAGGGGATGAAGCGGGTGCTGGCGACCAGCCGGATCGCGGATATCCTGCGCCTCTCGAAAGGGGAGGCCGAGGGCATCCTCGCCGACCATGCCCGCTTTGAGGCGGTGCTGACCGAAATCCGGCGGCGTCCCGTTGATCCGGAACGCGGGATTTATGAGCTTCCCGGCCCGGACCGGCGCTTTGTGCGGATGGAATCCTTCTCCCGCGAGCACGGCACCCTGGGCATCGTGGTGGATGTCACCGAGGACATCGCCGAAAAGCAGCGGATCGAACATGAACGGGACGTGGATCAGCTCACCGGCCTGTATAACCGCCGGGCCTTCTACCGCAACGCGGACCCCCTCTTCAGCGATGCCGGCCGGCTGGGTCAGGCGGTGCTGGTCATGATTGATTCCGATAACCTCAAGCAGGTCAACGACCGCCACGGCCATGAGAACGGCGACCGCTATCTCCAGATGATTGCCGGGTTGCTGCAATCGCTTCCGGCAGAAAAAAAGCTGACCGCGCGGCTGAGCGGAGACGAATTCGTGCTGCTGGTCTACGGCTGTTCCAGTCGGCAGGAGCTTGACGGTGCAATCCGCCGGCTCGACCTCTCGATGAAGGGCTGCTCCCTTCCGCTGGGCGACGGCCGGGAAATTCCCGTCAGCTTCTCGGCGGGATGCGCCTTCTTCCCCGAGGACGGGAATGATTTCCACATTCTGCTCAAGCGCGCCGACGACCGGATGTACCGCAACAAGCAGCAAAGCAAGCAGAACGGCAGGATATGAAAATCTTCGATACATGGACACGCAGAACGCCGGCATATGACGCGCAAAACACCCGCCTGAAAGATGCGGCGTCCCATATCTCACAAAAACGCCGCGCCCGAATTTCCAGACGCGGCGTATAGTAGGAAAGCATTCTGCCGGAGGATTGTTCTTCCGGCAGATATTTTTAACATCACCCGCCCGGCAAGCCGGGGCTATCTGCGTACATAAACCAACTCAGTGATTCCGTTATAGGCCCGCGTTTTACAGAGCCTCAGTTTAATCTCTTTTTCCATATTTCCAAAAAGCCGGATACCGCTTCCCAAAAGAATAGGAATTACGGAAATATCATATTCGTCAATCAAATCTTTATCCATCAGCTGTTGAATGAGGGTTGCTCCACCGCAAATCCAGATATCTTTTCCAGCCTCTGCTTTCAGCCTTTTCAACAAAGCAGCCGGGTTTTCGCTTGTAAACCGAATTTGTTGGGTGGAACCGCATTCTTTGTGCGTAAGCACATAAGTTGTAAAATTGCCATAAACCCACACTTTGGGAGAAAGTTCTGTAACCACTTGATGATAAGTGTTCCAGCCCATCAAAATTGTGTCAACGCCCTTCACGAACTCAGAATATGTGTCAATATCTTCATCATCATTTCCTTGCCCGCTCAGCCAGGCAACACTGCCGCCACGGTCCGCAATATATCCGTCAAGACTCATGGCAATAAATAAAACTGTTTTTCTCAATTTCTTTACCTCTCCGACCTCCGAACCGCCGCTGTCCATTATAAAATGATATCAAATCTCGCAGGAGCGCGCTTCCATACCGCCCTGCGCGGTATGCGGCGAAGAAAAAGGCGGCAGGATTGTTTCTGCCGCCAAATCTGTTTTTACGCCGCGCCCGGATTTTGAACTGCACCCCATTTGTTAGACAAGTATGATATACTTGCACTAAGAAATGGGGTGCTTTATTATGCGGAAAGGAATACCAAACAAAAGATACACAGGCGCGTTCAAGCAGATGGTGG
>JACRTB010000022.1 GCA_014385025.1 Yanshouia hominis
GTGGAGGGTGAGACCTTGCTTCCCCACAGCGCTTCTGTAATGTCCTCCACACGCCGGACGGATACGCCCGCCAGGTACATCTCAATAAGGGCCTCCTCCACACTGCTCTCCCGGCGGCGATACCGTTCAATAATAGCTGTCTCAAATGAGATCCCCTTGAGCTTGGACACCTTGAGAGTGACGTCTCCGGAAGTAGTGGTGAGATTCCTGCTGTAGTGGCCGCTGCGGTAGCCCTGACGCTCATCGCTGCGCTCGTACCGGGCCGCCTGCGTCAGTTTCTCCGCCTCGGCCTCCAGCAGCTCATTCAGGGCCTCTTCCACACCGCCACGGACCAATTCCTTGAGCTGTGTAGGTTTGTCAAACATATTGGACAGCAAACTCAAAAGGAGAAAGCCAACCAAGGGGTCTCATAGGGAAGTTGTTGGAGCGACGATTGTGGACGGCGAGCTGCTTTGCAAAGTCGTTCGGCGAGTAGAAGCTGTGGCAGGAGTAAAAACGTTTCTGGTCTTCCCGGTGGCTGCGTTCCACCTTGCCGTTATGGCGGGGCGTGTAGGGGCGAATGAGCTTATGCCGGATGCCCAGCCTGGCGGCAGCAGATTCAAACAGGGTAGGCAGATCCCGCTTGCTGTTGGAAAACCGGTTGGTGAACTCAAAGCCGTTGTCGGTCTGGACGCACTCTACCCGGATGCCCCGGCGGGCATACCACTTGAACAGCTTTCTGAGGAAATCAGCGGAGGAGTAGGTGGACTGCTCCGGATAGGCAGCCAGGAAGCGCAGACGGGTAAATTCATCAATGGCGGTGTACTGGTAAAGCCGCAGTTCCGGGTCTGCAATGCAGCGCAGAGGGACGACTTTCACATCCACCTGAACCCGCTGGCCGGGATAGGTCATCTGCTCATAAGGTTTTGGCTTATATGCCTCCTTCTTGCCGGCTGGAGGGAAAAGTCCCAGTTTGCGCATAACCCGGAACAAGCTCTCCGGGCGGCGGGTATACCCCCGCTGCCGCAGGCGGTGCCACAGCTCCACCATACCAAGGTTTGGATTGCGGCGGCGCATATCCCGGATCAGCTTCAGTTCTTCTTCCGTGTGCTGGTTGGGATGGCTGTGGGGACGTCTGGACTGACAGGACAGAGACTGCACCGTTCCATCCCAGCGGGTTTTCCAGAAGTAGATATAAGACCGGCTCTTGTTGTATTTTCGGCTGGCTGGGCTCACGCCGTATTTCTCCGCGTATTTCATCAGGGATTGCCGATACGCCATGTCCTGTGTTATACTCTTGCTCATGAAGGATATGACCCCCTCTCGTTGAGTTGTTGTCCGCAACTTCAACTTTAACCGATCGGGCCCTATCCTTCATCCTTTTTTATTCATCTGTCCAATATGTATTGTACTCCTACAGCCATATTTCTCCGCATATTTCATCAGGGATTGCCGATATGCCATGTCCTGTGTTATACTCTTACTCATGAAGGATATGGCCCCCTCTCGTCAAGTTGTTGTCTGCAACTCCAACTTTAACCGATGATGCCTTATCCTTCATCCTTTTTCTTTTTTAACTGTCCAACATGTATTGTACCTCTACAACTGCCACGGACCAATTCCTTGATCTGACCCTTGATTACTTCCTCATTCAGCTGTACAATCTTTTCAGGCATGGTTTGCTTTCTCCTCTCAGAATGGTGTGTCGCAACTTCATTCTATCAGAGATCTGCAAACCGTGTCTCTCTTTTAGCACTTTTTCAATTTGCGCAACTTAGTATACCTTATCTGTTCTGCCCGCGCCGATATCTCTGTAGATGTGTAAATCCTCCAACCGGTGGAAAAGATTTTGCCGTTTCCGTGAGGGCGTTTTCCGGTCACCTTCAATTTCTTCGATATGGTTCATTTCGCTGGAAAAAGTCTCTGGGATATTAAAACTGCTCGCGCCATTCTTTGCGTTGCGTCAAGGCGGTTTTATTGCGGCTTTATAGTGAACGGTTAAAATGGGGACGTGCGCCTGAAAGTGCCGTATTCCGCGGTGAAGTCCTTCCGTTGCCGCCGCAGAACAGCTTCATAATGCGTACACTTGTCTATATTCGTGTATTTTCTACCTTTGTGCCAGCTATAATGAGGGTAATCATTTGAAAGGGGATGAGCTTATGCCGCGTGGTGTGAAAGGAAGTTGCAGCTACGCCCAGCAGCTTCAGAAAATCGACGAAAAAATCCAAAGATACACCGAACATTTGGCCTCGCTCCGGGAGCAGAGACAGGAACTGCTCAATCGCCAGAGAGAGGCGGATATGAAAGAGCTGCACGAGTATATGACCGAGCATGATCTGACCTCCCGCGATCTGATTGACTGGCTTACTTTGGAAAAATCCCCCTGTGCCGCCCGACTGGAGAAAAGCGATACCTTGCAGGGATAAACCATGCTTCCCCGTGCATACTAACCTCAAAAAAGATAGGAGCCAAAAGCATGGGGAATCAGAAGGAAATTGTTATTACTACTCGGGATAAACTTCTGCGGAGCTGGGAAAATTCAAAGGAATTGGTCCGGGATTTTGAAAATTATTCCAAAGAGATTGAGGATGATCCGAGAGTCGCCGAGCTTTTTGCCGGCTTTGCAGAGGATGAAGCACTTCACGCATCCAGACTGCGGGAGCTGCTGCACGAATATCAGGGGTAAGAGGAGAAAGGGCCGCTGCGCGAAACGCAGCGGCCCTTTCTCCGTATGGCGATTCGACAAAGGCTCAGCTTTCCGGCGAGCTATGGCGAAATACCGACAAGCGTTCTGCGTCCAAGCCTCGACGCCTCATTCCGGAGGGGCACGCATTTTTGTAATGGGAAAGGAGATTTGGATCAAGGAAGGGAACACCATTCCTTTGGCTGAAGAGTCCGTCAACCTACCGTATTTTTCTTTGATGGCACGCACCGATTGACTTGCCCTCTCATAGTGAGAAATGTTCGGGAACAGGTTCCTTTTCAAAATTTTCATGATTTTCTCACAAAGTTTCCTTGACGGATTCATATTAAATCTCTAAAATTGGTTTGTAAAACTAATTAGTTTATCGAATGATATGGAGGAAGATCATGGAACGTTCCGAACAGGTGAATTATCTTTGCCGGGCTTTTGGCAGGATTCACCGCAGCATGCTTCGCGGCAATCGTCGTGGTCCAGAGCTTCGTCCGAGCGAAGCGGGGACACTGTGGACCATCGACCACGCGGGAGATGGGGGGATACATCCATCGGAGGTCAGCCGCCGCATGTCGATGGCACGTCCCTCGCTGACGCCGATTCTTCGCGAGCTTGAGGCAAAGGGCCTGATCCGGCGCTTACCGGATCCGGATGACGGCAGGCGCTGCCTGCTCGCGGCCACCGAGCGGTTTCGCGCGGAACAGCAGATACGCTGGCGGGAGCATACCCGCTTGATGGAGAAAACTCTTTCCTGCCTGAGCGACGATGAAACGGAAATTCTTTGCGGCTTGCTGCACAAAATAGAGGAAGCGCTTCCGGATCGTTATGAGGAGCGTATTTCAAAGGAGGATGGCCGATGAAAAATTTATCCAGTCATCTCAGGCCCTATCGATGGAATATCCTGCTGGCAGTGTTGGCCATGGCAATTTCCGCGGGTTCCGATCTGGGACTGCCGCTTCTTCTGGCGCAGATCGTCAACGTCGGGCTTTATCAGGATGATCTTGCGGTTGTGCTGCGTCTGGGAGGCTGGATGCTGGCTCTCGCCCTGCTGGGCGGGGGATTTGCCCTGCTTAACAGCTATCTTTCCGCGCAGGTCTCCGCAAATGTGGGACGCACTCTGCGCGCCGAAATCTTTGACAAGGTAGAAAGCTTTTCACCCGCTGAGAGCGGTATGTTTGGAACCGCATCGCTGATTACCCGCTCGACAAACGACGTGGTGCAGATTCAGAACTATCTGCTTGCGCTGCTGCGGATGGTTGTGCGTGCGCCGATTTTAGCGGTGGGAGGATTGGCGCTTTCCGTCGGAACCAGCCCCACCCTTTCTCTGGTTCTTTGTGTTTCTCTTCCTTTGCTCGCTTTTTCCGTTTCGCTTGTGGCGAAAAAAGGGCTCCCGCTTTCCACCTCGATGCAGGAGCGGCTTGACCGCGTCACCCTCATTATGCGGGAAAAGCTGACCGGTGTGCGGGTCATCCGCGCGTTCGGCAATGAGGAGTATGAGCAGGAGCGCTTTGACCAGGCAAGCCGTGATCTTACCGGAACAGCGATCCGGATGAACCGGGTTATGACTCTGTTGTTCCCGATTTCCAATCTGATTATGGGGGGGACAATTACCGCGATTGTCTGGCTCGGCGCACCGATGGCCGGATCGGGTTCGCTGCTGGTGGGTGATGTCATCGTGATCGTGCAATATGTTACACAGATTCTGATGTCGATCATGATGATTTCCATGGTGTTTGCCATGCTGCCGCGGGCGGTCACTTCCGCCGTACGGATTAACGAGGTGCTTGATGCGCCGGAGGTAATTTCCGATCCCTCCGCGCCACGGCAGGGCGCCGCCAGAGGAGAGCTGGCATTTGAGGATGTGAGCTTTACCTATCCCGGAGCGGAGGAACCCGCGCTCTCGCACATCAGCTTCACCTCTCACGCGGGGGAAACAACCGCCATCATCGGAAGCACCGGCAGCGGGAAGAGCAGCCTTCTGAATCTGATTTTGAGATTTTATGATGTGACCGGCGGGCGGATTCTTGTGGACGGAGTGGATGTTCGGGAATATTCCCAGCAGGAGCTTCGCGGTAAAATCGGATATGTGCCGCAGAGAGCGGTGCTTTTTTCAGGAAGCATTGCCGGGAATCTGCGTCTGGGCAGAGAGGACGCTTCGGATTCGGAGCTTTCCAGAGCGGTTTCGATTGCACAGGCGGATGAATTTGTGAACCGGCGGGAAGGAGGTCTGGAAGCCGGGCTGTCCCAGGGCGGCGCCAACCTTTCAGGCGGTCAGAAACAGCGGCTTTCCATCGCACGCGCGGTCGCCCGCCGCCCGGAAATCTACCTTTTTGACGACAGCTTCTCGGCGCTTGATTTTACAACCGACGCCAAGCTGCGCGCCGCCCTTTCCGGTGAGACGAAGGACGCCACCGTTCTGATTGTGGCGCAGAGGGTTTCGACCATCCGCCATGCCGACCGGATTCTGGTGCTCGACGGCGGGGAACAGGCAGGGCTCGGCACCCACCGGGAACTGCTCAAGAGCTGCCCGGTCTATCGGGAGATTGCCGAGTCCCAGCTTTCGCAGAAGGAGATGGATTATGAGTAATGAAAGCCGCCGCGCTCCGGTTTTGGGTGGCAACGGACCGCAGGGCCGGGGCATGGGCGCCTTTGAGAGAGCAAAGGATTTCAAGGGAACGGTGCGGCGCCTGGGAAGGGTTCTGCGTCCCTACGGATGGGTGCTGGCTCTTGTGGTGCTGCTCAGCGTTCTTTCCAGCGGGTTTTCCGCCCTTGCTCCCAAAGTGCTGGCTCTTTCGACCAACGAGATTGCCAGAGGTTCCTTGGCTGTTCTGAAGGGAACGGGGGAAGGGATTTCCATGCCGCTGATCGGCCGGATTCTGCTTCTTTTGATGGCTGTGTATCTTCTTTCGGCGCTGGCGGGCTATGCGGTACAGTTTCTGCTCGCAGGCGTCAGCCAGAGAGCGATGTATGACCTGCGCCGGGAGGTTGACGCCAAGCTGGCACGCCTGCCGCTTGCCTACTATGACCAAAACCCTTATGGGGATATTCTTTCGAAGGTCACCAACGATATTGACACGGTGGCCAACTCACTGCAGCAAAGCCTGAGTCAGGCGATCACTTCGCTGCTTTCGGTGCTCATGATCCTTGTGATGATGCTCACTATCAGCCCTGTGCTGATGGTGGTGGCGCTGATTACCATGCCGCTGGGCATTCTGCTTTCAAGCCGGATTGTCCGATATTCCCAACGCTTTTTCCGCGGGCAGCAGGCAGCGCTTGGCGAGCTGAACGGCTTTATCGAAGAGAATTACAACGGTCATACGGTTATCAAAGCGTTTGGACGGGAAGAGGCTTCACGCCGCCGGTTCTCAGAGCTTAACGAGGCGCTCTGCGGGCACGCATGGAAGGCGCAGTTCTTCTCCGGCATTATGATGCCGTCGGTCATGCTGCTCAACAATATCGGCTATGTCGCGGCGGCGGTGATTGGCGGCGCGTTGGTCCTCAGCGGCCGGCTGATGATCGGGGATATTCAGGCCGTTATTCAGTATATGCGTCAGCTCTCGCATCCTGTTTCGATGGCTGCCAATATCCTGAACGTGCTGCAATCGGCCGTAGCGGCGGCGGAGCGGGTTTTTCAGCTGCTTGACGAGGCGGAAGAGGACCCTGACCCCGCCGACCCGGTTTCCTTGGCCCACGTCAAGGGAGATGTGCGGATTGATGGTCTCAGTTTTTCCTACGACAAAACGAAACCGGTTTTGCGCGGCGTCACCGCATGGGCCAAGCGCGGTCAAAAGGTGGCGATCGTAGGTCCGACCGGATCGGGAAAAACAACGCTGGTCAATCTGCTGCTGCGTTTTTATGAAGCGGATTCCGGCACCATCACTCTGGACGGCATCGACATCCGCTCGATGAGCCGGGTGGGCCTGAGACGGCATTTCGGCATGGTTTTGCAGGACACATGGCTCTTTAAGGGAAGCATCCTGGAAAATATCCGCTACGGGAGGCTTGACGCAACCGATGAGGAAGTTCGTCAGGCTGCCAAGGCAGCCTGCGCCGATAAATTTATCCGCCAGCTCCCCGGAGGATACGGTTTCGAGCTGGGGGAGGATGCCGCCAACATTTCGCAGGGGCAGCGCCAGCTCCTGACGATCGCGCGGGCGCTTCTGGCCGATCCGGATATTCTGATTCTCGACGAGGCGACCAGCTCGGTCGATACCCGTACGGAGTCCCTGATTCAGCGCGCGATGGAGCGATTGATGGAAGGCCGCACCAGTTTTGTAATTGCTCACCGGCTTTCGACCATCAAGGATTCCGAAGCGATTCTTGTGATGCGCGACGGGGAAATTGTCGAACGGGGGGATCATGAAACGCTGCTCCGGGAGGGTGGGTTTTATGAAAAGCTCTATAACAGCCAGTTTGCACCTCCCTCAGCTTGAGGGTACGGAAGAAGACTCCGCCGCCTTTTAGCGGCCATTCCATAAGAAGCATTGAAAAGCGGCGAAGACATGGTTCAGAACCAATGCCTTCGCCGCTTTCTGTTTGCACGGTTTTTGATTTGATGGTGACGGAGCAAAATCCCATCATTCCGACAAGACGGAAGTTGTCGGCTTCAATTTTTCTTGACACTCGCTGCATTCCCTATCATGAATGGATATGATTCCTCCGCATTTTGAGCAAGTGTATTTCTTTTTCTGCTGTTGTGCAAATGCTTCCACCCCATGTTGGCGCATATATTCACCATTCTCCATAAGGCTTGCCCGGTATCTTTTGTTGTAGCTTTTTTCGAGGTTTGTTATCAGCTTGCACGGATAGTCAGAACACTCAAAACAATAGGAAAATCCGCTGTTCCTGATGCAATCTTTTATCCTGCATTTTCGGCAGTGTTCCGGTTTCCCTGTATCGGTATTCAAACATCCTGCGCAAGGCTTTTGGTGATAACAGTGTTTATAACAGACCACGCAATTCATTCCGCAGGGAGCGAACTTCGTAATATCAATCTTTGGAGGCATTTTCATTGTTCGCTCCTCTTGTTAAATTCCGATTTTCTGATCCGCTGTTTGTGATTATAGCATGTTGTGCCACGCCGCACAACAGATGCTGTCGGGATCACAATGTGCGGCAAGCATCCTTCCTTTCCCGGCCTTCGGCCTCTGCAATGCCTTTTCATGTCGCATAGACGTACAAGAAGAAAGCCGAAGAAACCGAAAATTTTCTCCGGCTTTCTTCCCGATACACAGCAAAAAGGGTTGTGCCGGTGCGACGTGACGGGTATTGCCCGAAATGGAGGTCTCCAACCGTCGCCCCAAAACCATCCGGCGGGCCGGCTACCGTTTATTATGCGGTGAAAATTTACAGCTGTACTAAAAATTTGTCATTTGGACAATTTACCTTTTGATTATAGATGATATAATTTTGTAATTTTTAATGTGAAATTTTTCCGAGATACCGTTCGTAAGGTGGAGAAATTTTGAGATTTCAAAAAAATCTTACATAAATATTAACATAGTGATGTCAAAATAATTAAAATTTAATTTGAAATTTTTAGAAGCAGATGTTATCATTTCCTTACGGTTGGAGAGCCGAAAATAGAGCTGTCTTTAAAGGAGGAACCATCATGAAAAAAATTCTGTCGATCGCACTGGCTGCTGCCATGGTTTTCAGTATGTCCGCTGCTTCCATGGCGGCCCAGAAACCCAGATCCACCCGCAAATCCGCGACATCGGTTGAAACCGACTATCACAACAAAAGCAATCAATTGATTCCCGGTATTTATGATGCCGTTGGGCCCTTCGCCTACGATGTAAATGACGATAAAAAGCTGACTGAGGACCCTGTCGAATATGGAGAAACCGCCTACTACGTCCTGACTGACAAGGACGGAACCGGGATTACGAACTCCGATTCAGTGGACGGCCTGAAGATTAAGGCCAAGTGGGAAGAGGGGGACAAACTGGTCAAAGGCGTCACCATAGCCAAGAAAAAGGTGACCAATATGATGGGGACGGTCATCCCCGCGGCAAACCGGTATTATTACATGCTTGCAGTTACGGTTGCGGATTCGAACTCCACCTCTGATGCGGACGTCATCGGAACCCTGACCCTCAACAAAACCAAAAGCCCCAAGGTCAAGGAGCTGAAGCTGGCAATCGACCTGAACGTCAACTGGGCCCATTCATATTTGGACAGCAGTGGGGATTACATCGTCAGTGACGATCTCTCTGACATTAAGGCGGAAAAGTATTATTCGCTGAAGTTTGATTCGGATGATACGGTTGAGCTGGAATTTGAAGACGGAAGCACCTTTACCGTTGATGTCTCAGGGCAGGGAAAGACATTGGTCTATTTTGACACCAATTTTAATTCCCGTCTGGCCGCGAAATATCCGCTGGCCGAACTGAATTTCTGGAATGGAAACGGCGCAAAATTCAACCGTACCGGCGAATTTTTCCTGTCGGCATCCAATTATGACAGCAAGGTGTTTCTCTATGAGCTCAAGTCGGATGGGACGCTGTCAGAGGTCGCCAGCGCTGAATTTGATGACAAGGACGAGGGCTTCTACTTCCGGACGCGAGCTCTCGGCAGCTATGTTGTCTCGGATATGGAACTGGAAGCCGGCCCAGCGGACAGCGGCGAAGCCGGTACTGTAACCCCTGTCGTTCCCGTTGTTCCGGTCAACCCCGGTACGGGAGCGGCCGCCTGAAAAGGGACGCCCTGTTCCATCCGGAAGGAAGAATTGCCCCGGATTGTGCGGACAGTGTAAAAAGCCCTTGGCAGGAATAGAGGTTTTCGCAGGAGCGGCGCCGCTTCCGCCGCGATACCATGAACAATCCCCCCTGATGCAGTCCATTTTCCTGCATCAGGGGGGATTCTGTCTGTTTTCGGTCTTTGCCGGTGTGTTTTTTCCGTACCAAGAGGGGGTTATTCACCGCCCGCGGTTCATGCAGGGGAAAGAGAAGTTAATCTTCGGAAGCGTCAAGCAGCGCACAAACCATTCTGGAAGACTGCTCACAGGCGAGGGGCTTGAAGTGGTTGTATTCCAAGATTGCCCCATCGCGGAGCGAATCGGAGATCGTTCTCAAAATCAGGAAGGGAAGCTGGTTGACATAAGCGACATGGGCGACTGCCGCGCCTTCCATCTCGACGCAGGCAGCTTGAAATTGTTCGTGCAGGCGCTCCTTTGTTGTGCGGTCGTTGATAAACTGATCTCCGCTCACCAGATGTCCGGTGACGGTGCGGCGCCCCTGCGAAGCGGTTATTGCGCTACATACCGAGGATGCTAAACTTACAAGGCCGGGATCACAGGGAAAGCGGTCGCAGTGGGGAAAATAGTCAATCAGGACGCCGGGTTCCATGTCGTGATAGACCGCATCGACGGCGACGACAACATCCAGGCATTCGAGATCCGGCCGGAGGGAGCCGGCCACTCCGACATGGACGATTCGATCCACTCCGAAAGACTGAATCAGAGTATCGGCGCAGATTGCAGCATTGACCTTTCCGATGCCGCAGCAGACAAGAATAACAGATTTTCCCTCCAGAGTGCCGCTGGAAAAGGTACAGCCGTAGCGGACGAATTCCTCCTTGATGATGGTCTTTCGGCGGAGCAGATCAATTTCATCATCCATGGCACCGATGATACCCCAGAGCATGGGTTTCCTCCTTTCTGTTCGAGCGGTCGAATTATACGCGATGCCATTTGACCCCTTGCGGAGTATCCTCCAGCACAATCCCCTGTGCCTTGAGCTGGTCGCGGATCGCATCGGCCGTCTTGAAATCCTTTGCTTTTCTGGCGGCTTGGCGTTTCTCAATCAGCGCCTCCACCTCGGAATCAAGATCCTCCTTTTTGCGCTGATAAAGGATGCCGAGGACGTTGGTCATCTCGTCAAAACAGGCGGTGGCGGCGGCGATTGTCTCAGCCGACTTGGGTTCGGCAAAAAAGCTGTTGCAGTCTCGGGCCAATTCAAAAAGGGCGGAGATCGCGTCGGCGGTATTCAGATCATCATCCATCGCTTCAATAAAAGAGGCGCGGCGGCGTTCCACCGTTTTGAGAAAATCTTCCTCTTCCGGGATGGGGGATGGCGCGGCGTGGGATGCGGCGAAATCGAGGTGATCACGACAGGTATAGAGCCGGTCGAGAGCGGCGCGGCACTGCTCGACAATATCATAGCTGTAGTTGATGGGGGTACGGTAATGCGCCTGCAGCATCAGAAACTTGATCGGTTCATAGCCAAACTTTTCAGCCACGTCGCGGGTGGTGAAGAAATTGCCGAGGCTCTTGGACATCTTTCGGTTGTCAACGTTGATGAAGCCGTTGTGCATCCAGTAGCGGGCGTATTCCTTGCCGCTGCAGCATTCGCCCTGTGCAATTTCATTTTCGTGATGGGGGAAGATCAAATCAGAGCCGCCGCAGTGAATATCAATCGTTTCACCGAGATGCTTGCGGATCATGGCTGTGCATTCAATATGCCATCCCGGACGCCCGTTACCCCAGGGAGAAGGCCAAAACGGCTCGCCGGGTTTTGCGGCCTTCCAGAGGGCAAAATCCAGCGGATCTTCTTTGTGTTCAGAGACATCGACGCGGCTGCCGGCTTCAAGATCTTCGATCGGCATATGGGAAAGCTTTCCATATTCCTTAAAATGACGGCTGCGGAAATAGACGCTTCCCTCCGAAGGATAGGCATAGCCCTTCTCGACGAGGGTGGAGATCACTTCGAGGATGGTGTCAATCGTCTCGGTCGCCTTGGGATGGACCGTAGCGGGCCGGACTCCCAAGCCCTCTGCATCGGTCATATATTCCTTGATATAGGTGGCGGCGATTTCAGGGACGGTGGTGCCTTCTTCGTTGGCGCGCTTGATCAGCTTATCGTCAATGTCGGTAAAATTCTGAACAAATGTGACCTCATAACCGCGGTATTCGAAATAGCGGCGCAGCGTATCGAATACGCAGATCGGCCGGGCATTTCCAATATGAATAAAGTTGTAGACGGTCGGGCCGCAGGCATAAATTTTCACCTTGCCCGGCTCAAGCGGAATAAACTCCTCTTTCTGTTTCGTGAGGGTATTATAGATCTTCACAAGAACACTCCTTTTCTACTTGATCACAATTAAAAACGCCGTCCTCCTGCGATTGCACGAAGACGGCGTTTGGTTCGACGCCGCTGTTCCACTTCTGTGAAGCAACTAAGCCCATAACGCGGGCAAAACGCGGGGAAATTTTCGCCCCGTGCTCCACGGGCGCATCTCTTCGCTCCTTTGCCGCCGCGCTCTCAGCAGCCGCGCGGCTCTCTGTGACAGGTATGCAAAGCTTTTTCCCGTGTCAAACGCATCCCAATATACAGCTCTATTGTATGGCTTAAATTCTAATTTATCACAGTTCGCTGCAAAAAACAAGGGGGAGCGTGCTTTTTAGGAAAGAGTCAGAATATTTCCCTGCGCAGCGGAAATCTGCTCGTCCAAAAATGTACTTAACGCCTCGCTTTGAGCCTTGCAGGGAGCGGAATCAAAAACCAGCATCTGGCTTTGCCCCTTGATGGAGGCGGTCAGCCAGAAGCCGTCGTCGGAAAGCAATACCGTCTGATCGCCCGCTTCAAAGTAGAGTGTCCAGTGAAAACCGCCGGTAGCGGGATTCCCAAGCGTTTCGAAGACGCCGGGAGCGGGAAGCTTCGCCGTCATTTCAACCAATGCCGCGGCGTCCTCGTCCGAGAGAAGCGTCTCTTCCTGATAGTCGCTGAGAGGATTTCCGATGACGATCAGAGAGACATTCTCCGGCTTAAGGGAAGAGAGAAGAGCCGCAAGCGAATCGCGTTCAGCAGAGGTACCGGCACGACTGCCGGAAATTCCGTTGATCTGCCGATGAATTTTTCCGGTAACGACGGCGGTCAGGTCGGCCGTCGTGCCGCCGGAAGCCTCTACTGCTTCGGCGGGCTCGGATTCCGCCAGAGCATCGGCGGGCTCTTCCTCAGGAGCGGCAGACGGAGAGGGAGGCTCCGGCTCCGAACCGGGCTGGGAAGAAATCTCCAAGGCGCTGCTCCCGGATTCAGGCGGGGGAACAGGGGCGGAGGATGAGGACGGGCTGTCCGAACAGGCCGCCGTCATCAGCACAAGAAGAATAAGGCATAATGCCGGAAGAATACGGCGAAAAAACATGGTAAACTCCTTTGCGTTGAGCACCCCAATGGGATGCTGAATCAGCTTGCTCTACTGTAATGCTGTTTTACTTTACATATCTTTGAGGAAAATTTCGCGATTTTGATAGCAGTAATTAAACCCTGAAAGAAGAGTAAAAAATACCGACGCCAGCATCAGCGCGATCATCAGCAGGTGAAAGACGGCCGCAATCTCCAACGGAGCGCCGCGCAGGAAAGACGCATTTTCCAATGCCAACCAAAGCAGGGTAACAATAATCCAGCACATCTGTGTGACCGTTTTGACCTTTCCCCAGCGGTCGGCGGCAATCACCTTGCCCTCCCCGGCGGCAATCAGCCGCAGCGAGGTGACGAGAAATTCACGCGCCAGAATAATGATGACGATTTCGGCCGGCGCATAACCAAGATGAATGAAGCAGACCATCGCGCTCATCACAAGGATCTTATCGGCCAGCGGGTCCATCAGCTTTCCGAAGGTGGTGACAAGCCCTCTTGCCCGTGCGATTTTTCCGTCGAGCAAATCGGTCAGACTGGCTCCCACAAAAATCAGCAACGCCAGAATGCGGAAAAGGTTTGAATTTCCGCCCAGCAGGAAAAAGACGAAGAAGGGGACGAGGATCACCCGCAGGACAGTCAGTTTATTCGGCAGGTTCATCCGAGCACGACCTCCTCTCCGACGATGTCGTAGCCGTCCGCACCGGTGATTTCAACCGTGACAAACTGGCCAGGCTTCAGACCGCCGCGGCCGGTAAAATAAACCTTGGTATCGATGTCGGGGGCGTCCATATAGCTGCGCCCGGCGTAGCACCGCGCCTCCTCGTCATAGCCCTCGCAGAGCACCTCAAGGGTCTGTCCTTCCAGAGAACGGGCGATCTCGGCGGCGATCCCCATTTGGAGCTCCATAATCTGATCGGCGCGATGCCTGCGCAGTTCCGGATCGATCTGATCAGGCATCTCACCGGCGGGGGTTCCCTCCTCGGTGGAGTAGGCAAAGCAGCCAAGCCGTTCAAACGCTTCTTCCCGGACAAAATCGCAAAGCTCCTCGAACTCCTCCTCCGTTTCCCCCGGCAGTCCCGCGATCAGGGTGGTGCGGATGCAGACCCCGGGAATCTTTTCCCGAAGCTTTTTGAGAAGCGGGCGGATCAGCGATGAATCGCCCCTGCGGTTCATTCTCCGGAGCAGGCGGTCGTTGATGTGCTGGAGCGGCAGATCGATATATTTGACGATCTTCGGTTCGGAGGCAATGACCTCGATCAGCTCGTCGGTGATGCGGTCGGGATAGCAGTAGAGAAGACGCACCCAGCGGATTTTTTCAATTTTACAGAGTTCGCGCAGCAGCTCGGGCAGCATGAGCTTTCCGTAGAGGTCCTGCCCATAGCGGGTGGTGTCCTGTGCGACAACGTTCAGCTCGACCACACCCCGGTCGGCAAGGCGGCGGGCTTCTTCAAGGACCTTTTCCATCGGCATGCTGCGAAAATGTCCCCGGATGTCAGGAATTGCGCAGAAGGCGCAGCGGTTGTCACAGCCTTCGGCCACCTTGAGGTAGGCAAAATACGGCTCATTGGCCAGAATCCGTTCTCCCTCGAGCGGCAGATCGGATTTTTCCCGAAAGGAGATTACCCGCTCCCCCTTTTCAAGGGCGCGCCGCAGTGAGGCAGCGATCTCTCCGATCGAGCCCATCCCGAGGATGACATCGGCCTCCGGCACCTCGTCGGCGAACTCGTTCTGATATCGTTCGGCGAGGCACCCCGTTACGGCAAGGACCTTGAGACGTCCTTTTTTCTGTTGGGCTGCCTCGAAGATGCTCTCGATGGATTCACGCTTGGCGTCCTCGATGAAGCCGCAGGTGTTGACGATAATGGCGTCGCAGCACGCCGGATCGGAGCAGATGGTAAAACCGTTCTCACTGAGAAGGGAGAGCATGCGCTCTGCGTCAACCTGATTTTTTGAGCAGCCCAGTGAGATCATTCCAACTTGATAGTTCATAGATTATCCTCTGTTTCTGATAATTCTCCGCGCCTTGCGTTCTGCAGAACGCCGCGCGCGATCGGGGCCGGATAGCCGTACCGTTCCAGCAGCGCGGCGGCACGCCGAAGGTCCGCGGGGGTATCCAGCGCGCCGAAACGCGCTTCAATCAATTCAGCGGCACGCTGCGGCAGGGTATCAAGCTCAAGCCCGGCAATCGCATCCTCGCAGAGCTCCGAAGAGATTCCCCGGCGCGTCAGCTCCAAACGGATTCGCCGCGGAGCAAAACGGCGGTTTTCGAAAAGCTCCCGGGCAAACCGGCAGGCATAATCCGCATCGTCGAGCAGCCCCAGCTCCTCCATCCGTCCGGCGGCCGCCTCTGCCGCCTCTTGTCCGGACTTCCGGGATAAGCGTTCGGTCAGCTGGCGTGCGGTATAGCTGCGGGCAGAGAGCATGCTGAGGGCATGGCGCTTGGCTTCCTCGACGCGGTTCTGGCGCAGAAGATCGTTGAGAGCGTCGGCATCCGCGTCGCAGCCCTTGAAAAGTCCGGAGAGAATCCATGCTTCTTCCGATACGGAGGCGAGATATTCTCCGTCCGCTTCGACGGCGATCATGCCGCGTTTGGTCCGCCTGACATTGGTGATGATCATGCTTTTTCAGATTCGGGAGCGACCTCGACATCCACACTCGCCGAAGCAATCGGGCGGGGGACAGGGGGTTTTGCCTTCTTGTCGGTCGGAAGCTGATCCATATTGACCCGCACCTGCTCCGCGACGCTTTCGAGCAGTTCGGGATTGGCCTTCAGGTAATCCTTGACATTGTCGCGCCCCTGGCCGAGCCGGGTTTCCCCCATCGTGAACCAGGAGCCGCCCTTTTGGATGATGCCGAGCCGCACGGCAAGATCGAGGACTTCTCCTTCTTTCGAGATGCCCCGGCCGTACATGATGTCAAACTCCGCTTCTTTAAATGGCGGTGCCACCTTGTTTTTGACAACCTTGACCCTTGTACGGTTGCCGATGACCTCGCCGCCCTGCTTGATCTGCTCAACCCGGCGCACGTCGAGCCGCACCGAGGAATAGAATTTAAGCGCGCGGCCGCCGGGGGTTGTTTCGGGATTGCCGTACATGACGCCGATTTTTTCGCGAAGCTGGTTGATGAAGATGGCAACGCAGTTGGATTTGGAAATCGCACCGGTCAGCTTGCGCAGTGCCTGACTCATCAGACGGGCCTGCAGGCCGACGTGGGAATCTCCCATTTCGCCGTCGATTTCGGCTTTGGTGACCATTGCGGCAACCGAGTCGATTACCACGACGTCGATTGCGCCGGAACGCACCAGAGCCTCACAGATTTCAAGCGCCTGCTCGCCGGTATCGGGCTGAGAGACGAGCAGCGAGTCGATGTCCACGCCGAGCGCCTGTGCATATACCGGATCCAACGCGTGCTCAACGTCGATGAAAACCGCTTCGCCGCCGCGCTTCTGGGCCTCGGCGACGATGTGCAGCGCAACGGTGGTTTTACCGGAGGATTCCGGCCCGAAGATTTCGATGATTCTGCCCTTGGGAACACCGCCGATTCCCAAAGCATGGTCGAGCAGCAGCGAGCCGGTTGGAATCGCCTCGACATTGAGCGAGCTGTTCTGCCCGAGCTTCATCACCGCGCCCTTGCCGAACTGGCGTTCGATCTGAAGCAGTGCTGTTTCCAGTGCCTTTTGTTTTTCATCGGCCATGTTAAAAATCCTCCATCTGTTCTGTTTGAGGTGATTCGGGCGAAAATTCGGTAAAAAAGACGCGCCGGTTTCCAGTTGAAAGAAGGTGATGCTATGATTGCCTTACTGGATATATCCCGTAAGGCATACACCATGCAGTCATTATACCGTATCAGTATGCGAAAAGCAACCGTTTTCCGAAAAAATAAGAACGCATGTTCTTAAGAAACTTTTTTTTGAGAAAGCATAGGAATTTGCTTTGGGAAGCACTATAATATCGGTTGGTAAAAAATACATCCCTGCGAGGACAACATGAAACGTCGGAAACTGCTCTGGTATCTGGCAGCGGCGGCGCTGCCGCTGCTTTTCCTCGTCCCGGTTTTTTGGTGGACGGGGCTTTATCCGCTTGGCCGCAACACCCTTGTCTGGTGCGACATGCGTCAGCAGGTTATGCCGCTTTTGATGCAGCTTAAAGATCTTCTTGCCGGAGAGGTCAGCCCCTTTTACAGCCTGCGGGCTGCCGGGGGCATGAATCTTTGGGGCGTGCTCTTCTTTTTTGTCTCAAGCCCATTGTCGATTCTGGTGCTCTTTTGGGAGAAGGCTGATTTTTTCCTTCTCGCGAATCTGATGACGCTGCTGAAAATTTCCCTGTGCTCACTGGGCTGCTTCTGGTTCCTGCGCGAACGGCACCCGGCGCTGGAACCGCAGTGGAGTATGCTTCTTTCGGCGGGCTATGCCTTGTCGGGCTATACGATGCTTTTTTATCAGAACAGCGTTTGGCTCGATGTGATGGCGGTTATGCCGCCGCTCTACCGTTCCGCCTGTGCAATGACGCGGCGCGGCGGGGGATGGGGCTATCTTTTCTGGCTGACCGTTTTGCTGATGCTGCAGTATTATCTCGGCTATGCCGTACTGCTCTTCCTGATTCTGTGGGCCGCTGCCGCGGCGCTGCTTGAGGTGCCGTACGGCGAGCGGGGAAGATTTGCCCTGCGGGTCGGGTGCTTCACGGCGGGAGCGCTTGCGCTTTCCGCTCCGGTCTGGCTTCCCTCGCTGTTTGAGGTGATGGCCTCGGCGCGAACCGTCAACGTGGTGGCCTCGATTGCGGGCGGACGCTGGTTTACCCGGCTTTATACCACTCTTTCCTTCCTGCTGTGTTCGGCCGCGCTGCTGCCGGCGGCGTTCCTCTCCCTTCGGAGGCGCAGCATCGAGAAAAGCTGGGTGCGGGCGGAGTGGCTGCTCTTCCTCTGGCTGCTGCTGCCGCTTGTTTTTGATCCGATCAACAAGGTGTGGCATACCGGGAGCTACCAGGCGTTTCCGGTGCGGTACGGCTTCTTGACCGCGCTGCTGCTTGTTTCGCTCGCGGCGGCGGGTCTCACCGAAATCGGAGAGGGACACACAAGGCGCGGCGGATTCACGGCGGCGTGCGCGGTTCTGTCCGCTGCCGCACTTCTGGTTTTGCTGATTCTGCGGGGACATTTTGTCGAGCTTTTTTCCTATGTCAAAAGTCTTTGGGTCAATCAAACGGCTTTCCTTTGGCTGGCCGCGGGAGCGGCCGGGCTTTTCTTCGCCGCTGTGCTGATTTTGCTGCTGCATTTCGGAGGGGGGCTTTCACGCCGTGTGCTTTGCGGAGGATTTGCCGTTCTTTTATTGCTGCAAAGCACGCTTTTTTCGGCGGCCTTTATTGGAGCGGCAGCGCGGGACGGCTCGTTTCTCGAACCGATCGCGGCGTTGGAGGGCCGCATCGATGACGAAGAATTTTACCGCGTCAAAACCGACCGCAAGCTGTTCGATGTCAACCTGATCGGGGGGATTGGCTATAACAATCTGGGGCATTACACCTCCCTGACCCGTGAGGATACCCTCTATACCCTCAAGCGTCTGGGATACTCCGCTTATTGGATGGAAACGGGAAGCCACGGCGGAACCCTTGTCACCGACGCGCTGCTGCAAAACCGCTATATCATCCGCAACCGCGCCGATTCCGCACTGACGGCCCGGCAGATCTATTCCAACGGAAGCTACTGGCTCTACGAATCGGCCTGCCGGATGCCGTTCGGGATTGTAACGGGCGCGGATGCCGAAAGCATTTCCGAATTGCCCGACCTTCCGAGGGCGATGACCGGCGCACGCGCGGCTGAAACCCTGCTTGGGCTGGAGGAGACGGTGGAGGTTGTCCGGCCGGAACCGGATGTCACCGAGAACCTTTTCTCCGGGATTGGGGAAGACGGGAGAATGACCCTTGCCCCCGCTTCCGGCGCAAAGAGCGCCCTGATGGTCTATCACCTTTCGGTGGGGGAGGAGACAACCCTCTACTTCGACTGCTTCGACCGGACCTCGACCGCTTTGAGCGAACCGGTCAACGGCAGCTTTTCAATCTGGGTCAACGGGGCGCAGAGGGCTGCTTCCTATCCATCCCAGCGCGAGAACGGCCTGCTCTGCCTCGGAACCTTCTCAGGGGAGGATGTTCGGGTGACGGTGCGGGTCAACAAGTCGGTTACCGCCCGCTCGATGGGGATGTTCGGCATTACCAGCTCCTCGGTGGAGAGGCTTCTGGAGGCCCGGACCGGAGAGGTTTCCCTGACCGCGGAGCAGAATCGGATCGAAGGAACGGCAAGCTCTGGCGCGGCGGGGACGCTGCTCTTCCTGCCCGTTCCCTATGCGGAGGGCTGGCAGGCGCAGGTCAACGGCCGGACGGTCACGCCGCTGCGGGTGCTCGGCGGCTTTCTGGCGCTGCCGCTGGAAGCGGGACAAAACGCCGTTTCCATGCGCTTCATTCCCGAGGGGATGGCCCTGTCTCTTGCGGTGGCCGCGGCCGCTCTGCTGCTGCTCGCGCTGGCATTCCTGCTGCGCCGCGCCGGGGTGTCCCCGCCGGTGCCGGCGGGCCGCGCGGCGCTGGTCCTTCTGGTTTTTCTCGCCTGTCTCACCGCGCAGTTAACAAGCATCCTGCCGCTGGCGCTGCACTGGCTTTTCTAGGATATTTCCGCGTTTTTTCCGCAGACTATCCTTTGCGGGAACGATTCCCCGGAATTCTTTGGAAGGGAAGAAATACGATGGATTCTAAGCCCCAGTGGATGAGCGACCCGGAGATGTGCAGCTATTTCAACAGCCTGCCTCCCTATGTGCAGGAGAACATGATGCAGAGCTCGATGAGCTTTTGCTCCATGCAGGAGCTCCGCGCATGCGCCGAAAAGCTGCAAAGAGCTGAATGAAAAACCGCCGCGCCGGAAGAATTTTCTTCCGGCGCGGCGGTTTGCTGGGAGTTCCAATTTTGATACGGCAATTTGTCCGATTTGCCCGGTCAGAAAATGGAAACAGTTTGTCTATTTATTTTCCGGCAAAGAATGGTATAATAACCGCAGGGCTGTAACCGGAAAATCCATCCCGTTTCGGGTGCGTTCAGTGGGGCAGGTGCTCCTCCGCGTTCTTGACCAGATTGAGCAGAGAGGCGGAAAAAAGCGGATAATCCGCGCCAAGGGACTGCGTGGTCACTGCAAGCGGTTCAATTTCCCCGATTTCCCCGCCATGCAGGATTCCGGCCTCGCCCGAAACGGCGCATTCAAGATCGGCGGCACAGCCGCGCATCGCCGCGTCGGCGTAGCCCTCGGCCAGCACATTGGGCAGACGGAACATCGCGGGAGAATTTTTGGGATTGGTCGCATACAGCATCCGGAAGCAGCGGTAGACCGCCATCATCAGAAAATTGGAAATCTGTGAAATCAAAAAGCGGTTTTTGGTTCTGGCCGCCAGATCAAAGATGATATAGAGGGAGTTCGAAATCAGCTTTTTATTGAGCATGACCAGCAGTCCGGTGCTGCCTATGGCGGACTCCTTGCCGACGTCCTCGATGTCGGGAAGATCCTCGGCGGTCAGGACCGTGCCGCTGCGGTCGGGGGAGCGTCCCAGCAGATAATCGCAGGAGACAGAGTAGTAGTCGGCAATCCGCACGACGAAATCAAGGCCGCATTCGCGGATTCCTTTTTCATAATGGGACAACAGCGCCTGAGAAATACCGAGGTCGGCGGCCACTTGCTTCTGACTGAGTTTCTGCTCCTTGCGCAGCAGAGAGATCATTCTTGGAAAATGGGTGTTCATCCGACGGCCTCCTAAAATTTACAATGAGTATATATTATTATAATCGATCGGGAGGGCCTTGTAAAGAAAGAACTCAACAAATGTGAAAAACAGTCGAAACTAACAAAAAACGGAGGAAAAACATGGTCACCTACAAACTTCACTTTATCCGCCACGGCATGACCGACGGAAATCGAACCGGCCGGTATGTCGGCAGGACCGACGTTCCCCTTTGCCAGGAGGGGCGGCAGGAGTTGGAGGCCCTCAAGCAGAAGTACCGCTATCCCGAGGTACAGGAGGTTTACTGTTCGCCGCTCACCCGCTGCGTGCAGACCGCCGATATCCTTTACCCCGATTCCCCGCGGACGCTTGTCGAGGACCTCGTGGAGCTTTCTCTTGGCGACTTCGAGGGGAAATACATGAAGGACCTCAAGGATAACCCCGCCTACCGCGCATGGCTGAAGGAATCGTTGAAAAATACGCCGCCCGGGGCATTGGAAACAGGGGAGCAGTTCGCGCAGCGGATCGCCATGGCGCTGCAGCAGATTTTTGCGAATATGACCCAGAATCACATCACCGAGGCGGCGGTCATTGCGCACGGCGGAGTTTTGATGGGGCTTTTGTCCGCGTTTGCGATGCCGCGCCGGCCGATGGGGGAATGGGCCATCTCCAATGGATGCGGGTATTCGGTGAGAATGAGCACCCAGCTCTGGATGCGCGACCAGATTATCGAGGTGTTAGGCCCCCTGCCGGAAGGGCGCCGGTCCGGTCAGGATGACCGCGTGAAGGCATTTCTCGGCGTGCTCTGACCCGCTTCCAACGCGGGAGCGCCCCCAAGCGCGGCTGCTTTCAAAAGCGGCGCATAGGAGTCTGCGCCGCGCCTCTTCTGTGCTTTTGCGTGTGACAAAACAGTTGATTTCCCTGATTTCCGATGCGATTTCCAAAAGGAGTGAAAAACGATGCATCTCAGACGACTGGTAAAGGGCAATGCTCTGCGCGCGCTGCGCCGTCACTGGAGCCGCGCCGCCGCGATTTCTCTGATCCTGATGATCCTGTCCCAGTTTTTCGTCTCTCTGGAATTTCTTCTCTCGGTCATCTTTGACATCCCGGATTTTGCGGATCCGCTGCGCACGCCGCAGGCCTATCTGGACGACCTGCCGAACGCGGCGCCCGCGGCGGTGGCCCTGATCGGGGGAACGCTGCTGCTCCGACTGATTTTGGTGGTGCCTTTGAAGCTGGGAACCCAGAGGTGGTTTTATCAGGCGGGAGACGGCCGGCCGGAGGAAACCTTTGCCGTCTTTGAATACTTCTCCTCCCTGCGCTTTTTCCTGAGCGCGGTCTGTCTCAATCTTCAGATGATACTGCGCGGGCTGTTTTGGACGGCGGCATTTCTGGGACCGCCCGGAGCCGTCATTCTCTTTGCGCGGATGGCCTCCGGGCAGGCGGGCACCGATTTTCAGATCCTGCTGGGGACCGGTCTCGAGGTGGCCGGATTCCTTTTGCTGATGCTGATGTCGGTTTTTCTGGCGATCCGCCTGATGGGGTATTATCTGGCGCCCTTCGCCTTTGCGGAAAATCCCGGGGCGGGCGCGGGGGCGGCAATCCGCTCTTCGGTGCGGGCAAGCCGGGGCTGCCGCTGGGCGCTGCTTCTGTTTGAGCTTTCAATGATTGGCTGGCGGTTTCTGGAGCTTTTGGTGATTCCAAAGCTTTTCACCTACCCTTATCGGACCACCGCACAGGGGCTTTATGCCCATTTCCTCTTTGAGAAGATGCGGCGGGAGGAGGCCGAAAAGCAAAACCGCGCCGTGGAAATGGGAGAGAAGGAAAAGGAGGAGCAGAAAGAGGAGGAAGGCCATTCATGAATCTGATCGATCTGAAGCCGTTTCTGGATGATGTAACCGACTCCTTTGCGGCGGTTCTGGATCTGGAATTTACGATCATCAATTCCGAACCGATGCAGCGCGTGTCGGGAACAGGCGCCTACCGCGATATGCACCGGAAGCATTGGGAGGGTACCTATTCCGCGCTGGTGAAGAAGACCGGGAAGCCCATGGTTGTTCTGGAGCCGAGCGAATACCGGCTGGAGCTGGAGCGGTTCAAACAGAATACGGAGTATGCCATCATTCTGTACCCAATCGCCCGCGGAGACAGGATGGAGGGGGTGATCGTACTGGCGTCCTTCACGCCGGAGCAGAAAAAAACGCTCACCGAGCGGACGCAGAAGCTTTTGAATTATCTGGAAAAGATCGCCTCCCTGATCCTTGCAAAGCTGGAGCAGGAACGTCTTCTCGAAGAGCTGACCGCGGGCAACGCCCAGCTTTCCGAGGTTTTTGAATCGGTAAAGGATGGCCTTCTCCTTTGCGGGCTGGGAAAAGGGATCATGCAGATCAATACGCGGGGGAAAAGCCTGCTTCGGATGGATGACGCTTCCCCGCAGGCCGAGCGTCTGCGGGAAGAGGTGATGGAAGTGGCGCGCGAGGCGCTGGACCGGCACCAGATTCTCGAGCGTCAGGTTGACTGCCGCGCCGACCAGTGGGAGCGGTCCCTCGTCATCGAGGCGCGGCCCGTCCGCGGAAACGCCGGTTCGGTGATCTGCATCATGCGCCCCTTTCAGGAGCTTCAGAATACGATTACGCAGAATGCCAACGAAGGAGTCCCCTTCCTGCTCGTAACCCGCAATGCGCGGATGAATCAGCTCAAGGAAAAGGTCAAACAGGTGGCGCAGCATTCCTCCAACGTTCTGATCACGGGGGAGAGCGGAACCGGCAAGGAGCTTTTTGCACGTGCAATTCACCGTGCAAGTCCGCGGCGCAGTTCTCCCTTCGTTACGGTAAACTGCGCCGCAATTCCCGAGACTCTGCTGGAAAGCGAGCTGTTCGGCTATGAGGAGGGCGCCTTTACCGGGGCGAAAAAGGGCGGGAGAATCGGCAAGTTTATGCTTGCGAATACCGGCACCCTGTTTCTGGATGAAATTGGGGATATGCCGCTCTATCTGCAGGCAAAGCTGCTGCGGGTGCTCAGCGACCGGCAGGTGGACCGGATTGGAAGCAGCAAGCTGGTTGATGTGGATGTACATATCATTGCCGCCACCAATAAAAATCTTGAGGAAATGATCGGGAAGAAGGAATTCCGCGAGGATTTGTACTACCGCCTGAACGTAATCCCTTTTTACATTCCGCCGCTGCGGGAACGGTGCGAGGATATCCTGCCGCTGATTGAACACTTTATCGAGAAATATAACTGCAAGCTGGGCAAGCAGATCCGGGGGATTTCACCGCAGACTCTGGCGCGGCTGGAGAAGTATGGCTGGCCGGGGAATGTCCGGGAATTGGAGAACTGCATTGAATATATGGTGAATTTCGAAATGGGGGACCTGCTCTCGGAGAAAAACCTCCCGCAGAGGCTTCGCGGCGAGGGGGAAAACGCACCGGTGGGCGCGGTCCCGGCGGCATCGGCCATGGCGGCCGCACCGCTCCCCCTATGGGAGGGTCTGCCTCTCAAGGAGCAGCTGCGGCGGTATGAGGCTCGCGTTTTCCGAACTCAGAACGAACGGTATGGGGGACGGCCGAATCTTCAGCAGATCCGCGCGATCTGTCGTGAGCTTGGAATCAGCCTCTCTTCCTATTACCGAAAGCTCGAGGAGCTTGGTTTGTCATAATGGACCACCGGACCGAAAACAGCGGAACCTGTTCTCAAAAACGGGAAATTTTTCGTTTTTGAGAACAGGTTCCCTTTGCTTTTCTTGTTTTTAAGAAAATTCCGGCGAAAATGCGGCGAAACAGCCGCTTTTTTTGTTGGCACTATTATTGCTCATTATTCCACACAGGCGAGTTGTCCGGCATATGCGGACCGCGCTCCGCCGCTCTGAAAGAGGGAGGAGCCGGCGAAGGAAAGTCCGCGCGGGAGGAAGTCAGGCGGCTGTCCGCCCGATCCCCACATCCTGTTTTGCAGCCGGACGTCCCAAAAATTAAAAAAGGAGTCTGCATGATGAAGAACACCAATTGGCTGAAGGAAATGAGCTGGACCGAATTTGACGAGCGCCGCAAAAACTGTGATACCGTCATTATCCCGGGCGGAGCAATCGAAGTTTACGGACCTCATATGCCGCTTGGCTCCGATTCGATCGTTTCTGCCGCGATCTGTGAGCTGGTTGCTCAGAAGGTCAACGCAGTCATCGGGCCCATGATCGAGGTGGGGGAGTCTGCCTCGCTGTATCAATTCCCCGGTACGGTCAAGATCATGCCCGAAACCTACGCCGCCATTACGCGCGACATCATGAATTCAATGATCAAGTGGGGATTTAAGAACTTTATGTTCATCAACATGCATGCGGGAAATGTCCCGATCATAGGGCAGATTGCACGTGAATACCAGAGAGAATATGGAATCCACTGCGCGCAGATCGACTGGTGGCGCTTTACCCAGCCGAACACCACTGATATCTGCAAAAATTCCGGGTGGATGGCACACGGTCATGCCAGCGAATGCGGGACCTCGGTGATGATGTACCTGCATCCCGAGTATGTCGATACCACGAAGATCGAGCTGGTCAAGGCACAGAATCCCAAGTTCGGAAAGTTCCCGGATGTTGTAACCTATTATGAATTCCGCGACAATACCTATAACGGCATCCTCGGAGACGCGACGCTGGCGAGTCCCGAAAAAGGAAAGGCCATTGTCGAAAAGTGCGTCAACCGCATTGTGGAATTTATGAAGTTCGAGTTCGGATGCTGAGAAGAGGCACATCCTCCAACGGCGTGACGGCCTTTTGAGGGAGGAGCGTTTTTCCCGCCGGACAAAAAAGGATGTTCAAGCGCCCCGGTTTGTGCTATGATAACTTTGTTTCGCCCGAGTGCACCGGAATCCGGAGCCGATGAGGACGAGAAAAGCCTGAATCCTGTCAGGGGTTCAGGCTTTGTCCTGTGTTCGGGCAGGCCTTTTGAAAGGAATCAACCGCGATGACAAAACAATACAAAGGAATCCTGCTGGTCATTCTTTCCGCCGTTCTGTTTGGCTGCATGCCGCTGATGGCAAAAACGATCTACGAAAACGGGGGAACTCCCGTGGGGCTGACGCTGCTGCGGAATTTTCTGGCTCTGCCCGCCCTTTGGGTCCTGATGCGGCGCGGAGGCGGAAAAACATCCCTTGAGCGCGCCCAGATCCGTCCGATGCTTCTTCTTGCGCTCGGCTACGCCGGCACACCGATGCTGCTCTTTTCCTCGTACCGGTCGATCTCCACCGGGATGGCGACAACGATTCACTTTGTCTACCCGATCTTTGTGCTGCTTGGATGCGTCCTCTTCTGCCACGAGAAGCTCAGCCGAATCAAGGTGCTTTGCGTTTTCTTCTGCAGCTGCGGCATCCTGCTCTTCTATACGCCGGGCGACGCCGGCAACCTGATGGGGATGGCGCTGGCCTTTACGTCGGGAATTACCTATGCTTTCTACATCATTTATCTCGGTGCGAGCGGACTGTCCCGCATGACCCCCTTCGCATTGGCATTTTGGGTTTCCTCCTTTTCGTCGGTGCTCCTTGCGGTTTATCTGGCGGCGACCGGCTCGCTCGCCATCTCGATGACTCCCCTCGGTTGGGGAATGAGCCTGCTCTTTTCCCTTCTGATCGCGGTCGGCGCCAGTGTTTCCTTTCAGGTCGGCGTCAAAGAGGTGGGAGCCCAGAGGGCTGCGATTCTCTCCACTTTTGAGCCGATCACCAGCATTGCGGTTGGAATTCTTGCTTTTTCCGAACCGTTTGGTTTGAAAACCGCCTTGGGAGTTGTGCTGATTTTAGCGGCGGTTCTGATTTTGACGATCTTCGATCAGGAAAAGGCGGCTGCTTAAAAGGTTCCGCACCCTCATATGAATAGAAGGGAGAGGGGGCGGTTGCGGTGTTTCGTTGGGCAGGAGCCGGCAGGAGGTACGGCGCGCGGCTGCGGGCAGCGGTTTTTCTCCTGCTGCTGCTTGGATGCTGCACCGCGGTTGACGCGCATATCCGGCCGGTGATTCAGTCGATGGCGGCCTATCAGGCCAAGGTCTACGCGACGAGGATTCTCAACGAAGCGGTGGAAGCACAGCTCGCGGGCGAATCCCCTTCCTATCGGGAATTGGTGAGCCTCTCGACCGGGGACGACGGGAAAATCAACGCGGTTCAGACCGACGTGGTGCGGCTGAATCTGCTGAAAGCCGCGCTGACCAATGCGGCCGCCGACCGGCTTGAAGAGCTCGAGCAGCAGACGGTTCTGGTCCCTCTCGGAACTCTTTTGGGCTGGCAGGTACTGTCAGGCCGTGGTCCGTTGATGGAGTTTCGGCTCGTGCCCGCCGGGTATGTCCGATCGTCTCTCTCGCACCGCTTTGACGCTGCCGGCATCAACCAAACCCGGCATCAGATCATGCTGCGGCTTGATGCCAGTATCATTGCGGTTCTGCCGGGGTATACCACATCGACCGAGGTTTCCACCGACTTTCTCCTTGCTGAGACGGTGATCGTCGGTACTTCGCCCGATTCCTTCACTCAGGTTCTGACTGGAGATGACCAGAGCATTGACCAGCTGATTGCGGATTACGGACGGTGAGGAATATGTTTTGCTCTCCGGTTTGCTCATGGCAAGCTCTTTGATCAATCAAAACCGCGCAGTGAACGCGCGGGATCGCCGCTTCCCAGAAACGGCGCGGCAGCTCCCCCTCTCAGGAAACGCCGTGAGCCCTTTTCGCCTGTATTGAGCGTCTCTCTATCGCGCGCGGCGGTCGAACGCGGACCTGTGTCCCGGTGAGACTCTCGGCGGGCTGAAAAATTTTCCGTCATGCGGCGCTCAAAAGCAGGCGGCTGCAAGCCGCCTGCTTTTTCATTTTTCTCTCCCTGCCCCGCGCGCAGACCGGCCGGGTGACGGCATATCCGAGCGGGGACGGCACCGTACCATATTGCCTGCCAGCATAGCTGATGGCCGCCCTGTCCGCAAAACAAACAGAGGAAATCCCAAACGGACGCCCCACGGAAAAGAATCGCTTTATTCTTCTTTTTGAAAAATCAGGGACATTGTTTCGATGTCACCGGTCCCTCTGGTTTCCAAGGGAACATATCCGCAGTAATTCCACCCGCTTTCAATCCGCTCCCTGATGATTTCTTCGACTCCCTCAAAACCGTATTTCGCTCCCTTTCCGAAGCCATAACCGTAAAGCTCGGATTTCAGTCTGACAAACTCGACTTTTTTCATATGCTCGACCTCTTCAACTTTTCTTTTCCCCCGTTTGATGATATCACACATGCTTTGGGGAAACCGCGGAGCGGACCGGTAAGAATCCTTTCGCTCATTTGCTCTATTCGGAGCACCCTTTGCCAAGACAGCCGGGCAGTTCCAAAAGGAGGGTGCTCTGCCTAATTAAAATTTGCTATTCCTGTTTATTATTCAATGCTTTTAAAATAAATCCGCCCATGACGGCGATGGGAATTGAAACAGAAAATGAGACCGGTTCTAAAAAGGCGCCAAGAACACCGCCCAAAAGCGTACAAATTATCGCTGCAAAGATCATCTTGTTCCCTCCGCAAATCATTCATTCATTCATTCATCGCACTTTATATCCGCTTGTATCTTATCATGCAAACAAACGATTTTCAACATATCATCAATAGCCGTAGCTTCCCTCCGGCATCCATGGAGAACAAGGAAAAAAATTTTACGTGATTTGCAATTTTTCACTTGATCTGATAAAATAAATCAATTCGGAAGGGAAGAAATGTTGGGAGGGGCCGACTTTCCGGCTGCTTGGTTTCCGCTGTGAAAACAGCGCGGCACAGTGGGCGTTTTGCATGAGAACAGGAAAAAGGGAGGAGCAGACCGCATGATTGTGGATACATTTGAAAACATGGGACTTTATCTGGGGCTTCACCGGGCCATGCCGCAGGTGCGCGGCTTTCTGGAAGAGGCAGCATCTCTTCCCGAGGGAAAGTATGAGCTGGATGACGGTAATTTTGTCATCGTTCGCGAGGGAGAGACGCGCGAAAGCTTCGGAATCCTATTTGAGACACATGAACGGTATCTTGAACTGCATGCGGTCGTCAAAGGAGCCGAACGGATGGAATGGGCGCCGCGCGCCTTTCTGCTGATGACCGATCCGGTGGACCCGGTCAAGGACATCGGCTTTTTGCGCGGATCGGGGGACGGAATCGATATCATCGCCGGAATGTTTTATTTCTGCTTCCCGCAGGATGCATATAAAAGCAGCTGCCACACCCAGAGCATCGGCTCCTGCGACTACCGGAAATATATCTTCAAGCTCAGGGTGGATCAGTTGATTCGGCAATAGGAAAACAATCAAAAATAGGAATAGGGGCCATGCCGCCGGGTACAAGCAGGTGTCCGGTGGTATGGCCCTCGTTTTATTCTGTTATTCCCCGGTGCTTTCGGACATTCGTTTGCTCTCAAGTGAGCGAATGAACGCGGCAACCGCCCGCAGGTCCTGCTCATTCATCCGCCTGACCTGCTGGATGGTATCCTCCTGAAGCTCCCCGGCTGTTTCCCGGCGTTTTTCCGGCGGAAGTCCGGTCAGCACCCAATGGGCGGAATATCCGTAGGTGCTTTCGATCAGTCTGGCCAGCGGTTCGGAAACGGTGCTTTTCCTTCCGCTGGTCAGCAGGTATACATAATTGGCGCTGATTCCCAACTCTCTTGCAAAGTCCACCTGCTTGAGATTCTGGGCAGTGATAATCTGCCGGATGCGTTCCCCAAGGGTCAGGGAGGTGCCGCATTTCTGCTTCTTGTTCATATGTCCGCCTTTGCCTCCCCCATCATCTGGATATAGATCATCAGTTCCTTGCGGGATGTAACATTCAGCTTGGAATAGATTCGCCGGTTATGTGTCTTGATCGTATTGATGGACAGACAAAGGACATCCGCGATTTCTCTGGCGGTATATCCCTTCATATACAGGTCGAAAACAGAGCGTTCGGCCGCAGAGAGGGTGCCGATGTTTTTGGTGAACTCCTGATAGAGCGAGGAACGGAGCAAGGGGGCGCTTTCCTGCTGCGGCGGGGGAGCGCCCCGCTCGTCCTGCGACTGAAGAAACTCCAGAAGGTCGTCGATCTCCGGAATTCTGGTTTTGGAAGCGGAAGCAAGATCGGGCTGCTTTAAGCTTTCCAGCGCAACCAAAACCGGACGAATATACCGTCTGCTGATTACAAAGGAAAGAAGGATGTCAAGGCCCATCAAAAGAAAGAGCCACAGCAGCAGGGCGTGGGTGCGGGCCGAGACATGCTGCGCCAGCACCCTGCGCGGCATCATGAGAGCCAGCGCCCAGCGTTCTCCCTGATAGGCGGAATCCTTGGGGTAAAGCATGATTTCCCGATGCAGTCCCGCATACAGCTCTCCCTCGGGCTGCCGGTAGCTCGAAAAGGCGCTTGGGTCCTGCCCGATCATGAGAAAACCGTTGTCCGGGGCAAAGGGCCGTGTGGCGGAGCGCCCGGCAAAAAGAGCGCCGCTGACATGAAATTGCCCTTCCTTTTCAGGAGAAAGCATACAAAAAAGCTGTTCATGGCTGTCGCTGTCCGGTGCATAGGCGAGTTTGAACAGCATTTCGCTGACCTCAAAGCCGCACACGCCCATCACCGTTCCGTCTGAAGCAATCAGCGGTGCGGAGCAGAGCATGGCGCGTTCACTGCCGCCCGGAAGAACCGTGGCAGGGCTCCAGAAGTAAAGACGGGAGGTGGGAAGCTTCTCCTGCCGCGCGGTGCCGACCGTCCCGGAAAAATAGGGAGCCGAGCTGATATCCATCTCCATGCGCCACTGCGGCAGAGTCTGAATTCCGCGGCCGCGGGCAATTTTCATCGGCCCGATGAGATAGCGCAGATTGGCGTCAAGCCCGCTGACGATGTTAGGCTCCATATTTTTCAAATAAAGGCACGCGCGGGAAAACCGGGCGTCCGGCAGGTCAGGGTTTACGGTGGCGTCCAAAACCAGAAACACTCCGCTGCTTTTGGCCTTTTCCAAAGCGCCGGTCAAGGAGGAAAGCTCCCCGCTGAGAAGCTCTTCCAGAAGCTGGGGGGAATCCTGCAGGTGAGAGGGCCGGATTCCCTGTTCCCGGCAGCGTCTTTCCAGACTCGAGGAAAGGCTCTCCGCCAATGCAACGCACCGCACGGAAATTTCTCCATAATTCTGATAGACTGCCTGCGAGAGATGGGACAACTCGTTTTGCAGCAGAGAGCGGTGCTCCCGGAAACCGGTTTGAAAGACCCCCGTGGCAAAGAGCATCACCAGCACGCCGAGCATGATGGCGTTCAAAAACAGAAACAGAAAGCCAAACAGCCTCAGACGCAGGGAAAGGCCGTCCTGCCCAGCCTGTCGGATTGCCTCACGGTACGCGCGGATTTTCTGCATGAGATGTAGCTTCCTCCATTATGGTTGCTGCCGGAAAGCCTCCAGCGCCTCCCTCGACACCCGTGAATAGGCATCCTCGGGACTTTCCGTTTCCAACAGCGCCAAATACTGTTCGCGCGCCCTTTGCAGGCAGGTCAGGAGGTCTTTCCCATAGCTGCTGCTCAGGCTGTTGAAGCCGTCGAAAACCGGCGGAATATAAAAATCATACGCGGCATGGACTTCGACCGCTGTACGGAACAGTTTTTGGATATTTTCATTATCTGCGATTTCCTGTTCCATACTGTTTTCAAACGCCTCGTTTGTCACCGGAAGATAGCCGGTGGAAGCGATGAATTTCATATTTTGTTCCGGAGCGGTAAACCATTTCAGAAAAATGGCCGCCGCTCTTTCCTTTTCCGGAGTCGTTTTCGCCGCAACGATTCCGCTGCCCCGCTGAATGGCGATCTTTTGACCCCCTTGAAAGACCGGGAAGGGAAGCACACTGTATTCCACCCGCTCGGTGGTGTTGTCCGGGTAGGTGATTTCGGTTCCATAGAAAAGAATGCCGGCAGTGGATCCGGTGGAGCAGACGATTTCTCCGGTTTTAGAGAGGTCGGAGGAATATCCGTCATACAGCGCATAGCCGCCCTTGACGGCGGGTTCGCAGATTGCATCCCAGATCCGTTGGAACTCAGGCGATGAGAGGTCCAGGGATTCGTTTTTCAGCAGGCTGCCCCCCATCTGGCGCATCCCTACCTGGGCGAGATTGAAGGCGGAGTCGGCGGTGTAAAAATCTTTGCCGTCATTGGGCAGATCGGGCGTCTGTGCGTCGGTCCATTCATAATAACGCAGCGCCGCCTTTGCAATTCCTTCGAAGGTGGAAAGGCTGTTCATTGTAACGCCGGTTTCGGATGCGAAGCGGTCAAAAAGGGTCTGATTGACGAAAAGAACCTCGGTGGACTTTGCAAAGGGAAATACATAGAGCTTTCCGTCGCTCAGGCGTCCCTCCTCGAGAAAGCGCGGCAGATAGAGCGAAAGCTCCTCCTGCGTAAACTGTTCGTCGAGCGGGGCGAGCAGGTCCTTCTCCTGAAGAAGTACGGCGGTGGCGGGATAACAGGTGGTGAGATCGGGCATCTCCGGCGCGCCGGGGTCCCCATTAGCGATCATGGTCAGCTTTTCCTGCAGGGCGGCCGAGCCGGAGACGGAGGTAACGTTCAGGACGATTCCTTTCTCTTTGCCGACGGTGAGGTTAAAGGTATCAACAAGACCATCCATGGTGGCCTGCATCTGCCCGCCGAAATTGTGCCATACCTCCAGCGTGACCGGATGTTTGGGGTCCGGACCGGTTTTCTGTCCGCATCCCGGCAGGACCGCGATGAGTGACAGACACAGCGCAAGACAGACCGCCCGCTTTCGTCTTTTAAACATTTCCATGCTCCTCTCTTTGAATGCCACCGGAGAGAATCCGGAAAATCACCCCTAAAATCACCCCGTTTTCCCGGATTCCATCACCCCGGGGATGATTACAGGAGCCTCCGCAGCCGTTATGATGATCACATAAAAGCTCTTGACAGGGAACCTTTTCGTTTTTCATGTTACCATTTGTATCTAACTTAGTCAACAAAATGTTGGAAAAGAGAAAGGAAGGTTATGAATCATGCGGGAATATCAGCGGGACCGGCTGCTTGAGGAGGTGACGGCCGCAATTCGGGGACTGGACGATGACGGACTCCGTAAGCTTGGCATGTTTCTGGCGGAAATGAGAGAAGAGAAGCAGCGAAATCCGGGAAAGGAGGTGCAAAGGACTGATGGCTCATGAGGCGGCTCCTGCATTTACTCCAAGGTGCAGAATTCTTCGCGGGGAGAACGTCTGCCGGTTTACCTTCTTTTGCGAAATCTGCGAGCATAGCTACCCACACCGCCTCTTCAGGCAGAAAACGTCGGCGAGGCCCGGCTGAAAGCAGAGGCGGATGCAAGACTCTATTTTAATTGGTGCCCCGGATGCGGACGGTGGGTATGCGATGAGCACTTCAACGAGGACCGGACCATGTGCACCGACTGTGCGCCGCGGGTTTGCCGTGGCTGCGGAGCAAGGGTTCCCAGAGGAGATCAATACTGCACTTCCTGCGGTGCGCCCAACACGGGGAGGCAGCCGTCAGAAACAGGAGCGACTCAGACGGCACAGCCCGCCTATCAGCCGCCCATCGCACCGGGCGCACCGGGAAAGACTGAGCTTCAGGACGCACAGGAAAACAAGGGGATGGCGGTGCTGGCCTACCTGATTTTCCTGATTCCGTTGCTGGCGGCAAAAGAATCGAAGTTTGTGCGTTACCACACCAATCAGGGGCTGGTGCTGTTTTTAGCGGCGGTTGTATACGGAATTCTCTTTTCCGTCCTGAGCGGCATTTTGTTTGCCGTCTCATGGCGTTTGGGATTAACCGTGACCAGCATTCTCGGACTTGTGGGATGGGTTTTCACGGCTCTCGCGGTCATCGGAATTGTCCACGCCTGCAAGGGCGAGATGAAGCCGCTGCCCCTGCTCGGCGGCATTACTATTTTGAAGTAGACCGTTTTAACAGTGAGAAGCGCCCTGGAGACACCTGTTAGGTCTCCGGGGCGCTTTGCGGATCAGCTTTTTTCCATGGAGGGGTGGTCGTTGATCTGATGGAAGCTTGAGCGGTAAACCGCCGTCTGAAAGATGATGATGGCGATCCAGCCCGCACCCGTTGCAACCGCCACGCCGCACAGCGAGAGAAAAGGCGTGAGAAGGAAGGAGAGAAGAACCCGGATTCCAATTTGCAGGGTTGTCCCCAGAAAGGGGATGCGAATCATCCCGACTCCGCGGAAATATCCGACGAAGCAGCAGCCGACCATACTGAGGGCATAAAAACAGCACATCGCCGTCAGGTAACGCCCGGCGATCACAAAGGTTTCGGGCCGTACATTTCCCGCAATCAGGGGCAGCAGGCGGGGATGGGAGACGTACATAAGCAGGGAAAGCACAATTCCGGCTCCGATCATGACGCGCTGCCAGGAAAAGAAACCGCGAAGCGCCCGGTCGTAGAGTCCTGCGCCCCGGTTCTGCGCAATAAAAACGGTCAGCGCGGCGGAGCCGCTGTCGCCGGCGGTCAGGAGAAAATCCTCCAGACGCGTGGCGGCGGAAAAGGCCGCGATGGTGACGGGGCCGAGGGGGTTAATCGCGGACTGAATGAAGAGCTTGCCAATATAAAGGCTTGAGGACTGAAGCGCCGAAACAGCCCCGTAATTGGCACTGTCCAGCAGCGCTCTGCGGTTATAGTAAAAGTCCTTTTTTGAGACGCGCAGCGCGGGAAAGGTTCGAAAGGCATACAAAGCGCAGCAGACAACCGAAATTGCCTGAGAAATGACCGTCGCCAGTCCGACTCCCCGCACTCCCATTCCCCAGACGGCGACAAACAGAATGTCGAGAAGAATATGGATGACGGTGGCAAGCAGCAGGAAGAAGAGGGCGGAGGCGGAGCTTCCGATCGAGCGCAGCGCCGCCGCAAAAAAATTATAGAGGAAGGTGAAGATCAGCCCCATCAGGACGGTGCGCAGGTAAAGCGCGGCGTCGTCCGCGATATCCGCCGGGGTGCGGATGGCGTTCAGAAGAGGGCGCAGGAGAAGAATTCCTCCCAGCCCTCCCGCAAGGGATAAAAGGCTGCCGAACCAACAGGAGGTGACCAGAGAGCTGTGCAGACGGTCATAGTCTCCGGCGCCGAAATAAGAGGCGAAGAGAATCGAGAAACCGGTGCAGAAGCCCACCAGAACAAAGATATAGATATTCATCACCGTGCCGGCTACCCCGATGGCGGCGAAAGCGTTTTCGCCGACAAAACGCCCGACAATAATTGAGTCCACGGCGTTGTAAAGCTGCTGCATCAGATTCCCCAGCAGCAGGGGAAGCGCAAACCAGGAAAGACGGGCCATGGGGGGGCCCTCGGTCAGATCATGAGTCTGCTGCTGCAAACAATCGCCTCCCTTGACTTGCTCAATATGCCTTCAGTATATCGTGAAAGGTATTTCTTGTAAAATGCCTATTTTCACTATATAATATGAGGTATTAGGAATATATTGGGGAGGTGTCCCGATGACCAATCTTGAGATCGAGGCCTTTATGGCAGTGGTCCGAACCGGCAGCATCACCCGGGCCGCACAGTTCCTCTACACCACCCAGTCGGCGTTGAGCCGGAGAATCAAAACTCTTGAGCAGGAGCTGGGATATACCCTCATGAAGCGCCAGAAGGGGATGCGAAGTATTGAGCTTACCCCGGAGGGGCAGTCCTTCATCACGGTGGCGGAGAAGTGGCGGCTGCTCTGGGAGGAAGCAAGGGAGATTTCCCGGATGGAGCGCCATCTTTCTCTGAATCTGTCGGCGGTGGACAGTGTCAGCACCTACATCATGCCGAAGGTCTATGAGGACTTTCTTCTGCAGAACCCCGAAGTCAGCGTTTCAATCCGAACCCTGCACTCTCAGGAAGCCTACGGCTGCATCGAAAGCGGAGTTGTGGACATCGCCTTTATCTCGGATGATATGTATGTGAGCGGGGTGGAAACGGTGCCCGCTTTCAGGGAGCGAATGCTCTTTGTCTGTGCCGCGGATGCACACTATCCGCAGACGGTGCATCCTTCCCAGATGGACCCCGCCCGTCAGATCCGGTTTCCCTGGAATCCGGAATATGACCAGTGGCACCGCTGCTGGTTCGACAGCCGTTTGAAGCCGTGGGTTCTGCTCGATAAGATGTCTTTCTTTGAAGAGTTTCTTTTCCGGGGAGAAAACTGGGCGATTCTGCCTGCCTCGGCCGCCTGCCGTCTCAAGGCGCAGACCGGGCTGTCGGTGCGGCCGATTCAGGAGGGCCCGCCGGAACGGCTGATCTACTATTTGGTGGCGGACCGGCCGATGGGGGAGCCGGTGAAACGGTTTCTTGAGTGTCTGGACCGCCGGCTGCGGGGGATGGACGGCGTGGCGTCCCTGTTGGAATTCTCATCGTCCGTCAAGGAAACGAAGGCCGAAAGCAGGTGAACGCCGCTTTCGGCCTTCGTTTGTACAGCCGGAGCGCATGAAGCCAGCGGTTGCGCCGGAAGGGGTAAAAGCTTTCGCTTCAAGAATCTGGCGAACCGGGCCGGGTCATACCGCTTCGGGGGCAGGAAGCTGCCGGCCGGGCAGCAGACGCCTGTTTATGGGCCCGCGGGCAAGTGCCGCAGATGGAAAAGCATTCAGCGGCTCCCAAAGAGCATGCCGGAATCATCTTTATCCGGGGCTTGCCCAGCCCCCGGATAACAGGCCCCAAGCCCAGCCGGAGATCCCGTCGTCCTTCATCGGATCAGGAGCCTCTCGGGAAAGGCTTCGTTTCGCATCAGGTGCCACATTTGATCGATGTAAGAAAGTGTATAGTAATTCTCAAAATGGTGGTAGTAATAGGCGCCGCGGGGCGTCATGCGGTAGCTGTCCCCATCCTTTTTCGCCAGACCGAGCAGACACGCCATCCGAAGCTCGAAGCCATAACAGCGGTTCAGTTTGCGGCCAAAGAAGGCTTCAAACGCCCCGGCGTCGACAACGGTGGTATAGGCGGTCCAGAAGAGGTAGTAAACCATCCGCTGCCGAAGGGTGAATTTAAGGGTCAGGGCGGTGGGAAGCTTCCCCTCCCCGATCCGCCGGAGGTAGGCGGGGATGGAAAATGTGTTGATTTTGAACTGGTTCCGCAGCAGAGTCGTCGCGGAGCAGCCGAACCCCAGAAAATTATCCCGCGTCATGGAAGAATACTTTGGAGTACCGGGCTTCGAGAAGGTCCAGATCGAATCCCGGATATAGCCCTGCCCGGCACAGTAAGCGGTAATCTGGTCGAGCAGCTTTCGTTTCTGACGCTCCGGCATCTTCGGAAAGCCGCGGGTGGTGTCGGTAAAATCAATGAACGGGTAAATTGCAACATGATTTGCCCCATGGGAGAAGGCCATATCGATATCCCGCCGAAGCTCCTCGAAGCTCTGACCGGGAAGGGCAAAGATGAAATCCATCGAGACCGTCTCAAAGGGAACGCGGGCCAGAGCGTCAAAGATTTGTTCGGGCCGTTCCAGCGTTCGGCCCAGCGCCTGAAGACCTGATTCCTGAAACGATTGGACCCCGATGCTGATTCGCGTGACACCGGCGCTCTTGAGCAGCTTCAGCGTCTCTTCATTTACGTCCTCCGGATGGAGTTCAATGCCGATCTCTTCTGAAATTTCAAAATATTCCCGCAGCTTTTTCACAATTCGCCCGATTTCGGCAGCGAAAAGAGCCGGGCTCCCTCCGCCGAAATAAAGGCTGGTAACCTGTCTGCGCGAGGGGAGGGAGCCTCCCACCAGATCAATCTCTTTCAGCAGCGCATCAAGATACGCTTTGGCCAGCTCCTCCTGATAGGGAACCTTGCAGTAGGGGCAGAAACCGCAGAGGGTCCGGCAGAAGGGAATGTGGAGATACAACCCCAGATTTTGTTCCTCACAAAGGTCGAGGGATGAATCATAGGCGCTGGTAAAAGAGAAGGGGCGGACCGAACGGGTCAGCCAGATTCGGGCAAGCTCTGTCAGAATACTCATGTTTCTCCATTCTCCCGGCAGGACACTCTCATATGTATTTGAGATAGGTATGCAGCATTTCGGCGGCTACGCGCAGATTTCCCCGGAACAGCAGGGAGTATTCCGCGGCAAAAAAGTAGCCGCATTGATCGCAAAGCCCCGGAACGTCGATACACCGCCCACAGACCGACTGCTTTCCGTTTTCCATCACGATGCACTGGTAACAGGGGGTTGGAAAGGAATTGTCGATCAGATGGGGAAAAGCGGATTTCAGGTTGAAGATGGGATACCCTTCCGCCATCAGAATCCGAAGCTCGTCACAGCAGGCGCGTTTTTCCTCCCGGGAAAGCGCGAGCCCGGCCGTGTCCGGATAGGGGGTATGGAAGTTGAAGGAAACAGCCCGCACCGTGTTCTGTTCCCGCGCCGTCTCGCAGACCGCCCGGATAGAACCCTTGTTGATCCGATTGATCGCCATATAAAAGCAAAGGTTGTCAGAGGATGCGCGGGCGACATTTTCCAAAATCGTCCGGTAGGTATCCCCACGGATTGCATTGTGACGGGCCTCATCTCCATCCAGACTCAAAAGAATCAGATCGGCTTCCGGCAGATCGAGCGGGTAAGTGCCGTTGGTCACGACGTTGACAATCAGAAAGCCGATTTTCTTTGCCTCGGTTACCAGATCGCGCAGCGTCCTGCCGGAATCCTCCCAGAGAAAGGTTTCTCCGCCGCAGAAGAAGAGGATCCGGATTCCCTGGCGGTAGAGCAGGAGCATCTCCTCACGAATCGCAGAGTAAGGATAGATCACCGAAGTCAGATTGTTGACCGAGCAATGCATGCAATGAAGGTTGCAGCGGTCGGTCAGAATAATGGTGCCTAAGATTGCTTTTTTGCGCCGGAACAAAATCGTGCTGATTCCGAACCAGCCCAGCCGGATCAAGGTGGATGGTTTCATCGTTTTTCACCAGATTCCCTCGGATGATGCACCCATTGTAACACAAAGGCGCGGAGGCCTCAAGCCTCCGCGCCTTTGTGCGGGATCGGCATGTTTTGTCCGCGCGCGAATAGGTATATTGAGAAAGGGGGAGACAGGATGCTCGAACGAATCGCGTCGGCTTTCTGGGGACCGTTTACCCTGCTGATCCTGCTGGGGCTCGGCGGATATCTGACGCTTCAGACACGATTTTTTTCGATCCGCTGCCTGCCTGAGGCCCTGCGGCAGATGTGCCGGGGAGAAACGCGGAGGGGTGGGGGGAGACCTTCGGCGTGGATGGCCATGAGCACCGCGCTGGGGGCGACGATGGGGACGGGGAATATTGTCGGAGTCGCGACTGCAATGGTGGCCGGCGGACCGGGAGCCATCCTTTGGATGCAGATTGCGGCGCTGGCCGGAATGATGATTAAGTTTTCAGAAGTTGCATTGGCGGTTGAATACCGCAGACTTGGCCCCGGCCCAATGGGCTATCTTAAGCTGGTTTATCGTTCTGGAAAGGCGAAAGCCTTGCCTGCTGCTTTTGCAGTCTGCTGCCTGTCATCCGCCGTCGGAATGGGGAATATGACACAATCGAACGCGGCGTCGCAGGCGCTTTCCTCCCTGTCGGTTCCGCCGGTCTGCTGTGCCGTGTTTTTTGGCATTTTCACATTCGTGGCCACCGGACGGGGCGTTGGCGGGGTTATGCGCCTTTCCGCCTGGATTGTGCCGGTTATTACGGTGGGGTACCTTGCTCTGGCCGGGGCCGCGGTTTGGCAGGAACGGGCCGCCCTGCCGCTTGCCCTGCGCGCCGTCGGAGAGGGAGCGTTCGGCCTGCGGGCGGCGGCGGGCGGCGCGGCGGGATATGGCGTCCGTTCGGCTGTGCGCTACGGCCTGTCGCGGGGAATCTTTTCGAACGAAGCGGGGATGGGCTCGAGCCCGATTGCCCATGCGGAGGCCGGCGGAAAAGGCCCGGTAGAGCAGGGAATGTGGGGTATCCTCGAGGTGCTGATCGACACCAGCCTCAGCTGCACCCTCACAGCCTTGGTTCTGCTGACTGCGGGAGGCGGAGCCTTCTGGCGGGAGAGCGGCCTCGACGGCGCCGCTCTGGCCACTGCCTGCTTTTCCGCCGCGCTGGATTCCCGCTGCGGGCCGGTGGTGTCCCTTTTCATCGCCTTGTTCGGGATCACTTCCGTATGCGGGTGGTATGCCTACGGCAGGCGCGCGCTGGAATTTCTCTGCCCGCATTGCCGGGTGGCCATGGGCGCTTATCGCCTGCTTTACGCGGTGGGCGCGGCATTGGGCGCGGTATGGGGATCCCGGGAAATCTGGCTGCTCTGCGACTTCTTTACCGGCACAATGCTGCTGCTGAACCTGCCGGGGCTGATTGTCCTCGCGCCGCGGGTCTGCCGGATGGTGCGCACATGGGAGGAGCGGCGCCACCGGGGGTAGAGCCTGACTTTTCCGGTATTGTTGAGACAGCGCAGCGGAAGAGAGATCACCGGCGGTAGAGCCTGACTTTTCCGGTATTGTTGAGGTAGTGCAGCGGAAGAGAGATCACCGGGGGTAGAGCCTGACTTTTCCGGTATTGTTGAGACAGCGCAGCGGAAGAGAGATCACCGGCGGTAGAGCCTGACTTTTCCGGTATTGTTGAGGCAGTGCAGCGGAAGAGAGATCACCGGCGGTAGAGCCTGACTTTTCCGGTATTGTTGAGGTAGTGCAGCGGAAGAGAGATCACTGGCGGTAGAGCCTGACTTTTCCGGTATTGTTGAGGTAGTGCAGCGGAAGAGAGATCACCGGCGGTAGAGCCTGACCTTTCCGGTATTGTTGAGGCAGTGCAGCGGAAGAGAGATCACCGGCGGTAGAGCCTGACCTTTCCGGTATTGTTGAGGCAGTGCAGCGGAAGAGAGATCACCGGCGGTAGAGCCTGACTTTTCCGGTATTGTTGAGGTAGCGCAGCAGAAGGGCGATCACCGGTGCGAGCAGCATCCCGAGAAGGCCGAAAATCCGAAGCCCGAGGAACATCGCGGCGAGGGTGGCGGCGGGATGCAGGCCGAGCTGTTCTCCCACCACGCGGGGTTCGATGATATTGCGCATCACGGCCACTACGCCGTAAAGGATCAGCAGGCCTGCGCCGAGGGTCGGACGGTTGGAGAGAAGGGAAACAATCCCCCAAGGGACGAGAAAAGCGCCCGAACCAACCAGCGGAAGCATGTCGCACAGGGCGATGACCGCCGCGAATTTCCAGAAGCCCTCGACCCGCAGCGCCCACAGTCCCACCGACAGCTCGGCAAAGGTAATCAGCATGATGATGCTGTAAGCTTTGATAATTTTCGATACGCAGGAAACAAGAAAATCCTTGATGTCGAACATCAGGGGGCGGACAGAGCGGGGAAGCTGCCGCAGCAGAAATTTCGTGACCCCGTCGTAATCCGCCGCAATGGCGAAAGAGGAGACGATCATAAAAACAAAACCGATCAGGAAGAGCGGCATCTGTCGGAGAAAGCCCGTCACCATTCCGAGCAGCGAGGCGGACAGGGAGGCTGCCATTTCCTGCAAGGAATTGGAAAGCAGTGCAAAAAGCTCACTGACTGAGAGGGCGGTCTCCGGAGCAAGGGCCCGCAGCAGCGCCAGCAGGCGTGAAAGGATCTGTTCAGCCATCGGCAGGAGCATTTCGGCCACATAGCCGGGCAGCGCTTCGGCCCAGTCGACCAGCTTGCCGGCAAGCAGCACAAAGACAGCCCAAAACAGAAACACAATGGTCAGATAAAAAGCAATGCCGACGCAGGCGACCGCCGCCTTGCCGCGCACCCGCATTACCCGGGAAATCTGCCGGAACAGATAGGCGAGAGCAAGCCCAAACAAAAACGGCCAGAACCATGGCAGCATAAAGCGAAGCACCAGCATGGCAATGACCGAAACAGTGAAAAAGTAAGCGGCGTTCATGAGAAAATCGAGGCGTTTTTGATTCACGCGGCGTCCCTCCGTTCTATCCTATGGATAGTATACGGGGAAGCGCCGCGTCTATTCGTCTTGTTCAGCGCGCGCGATAGTACCCACCTTCACAAAGCAGGGAAAGACAATGATTGATCTCGTCGTCAGTAAAAAGAGAAGCATATTTCGTCTTTACCGCCGTTGCTTCGAGCGAGAGATCGAGCCGGCCGGCCTGCTGAAGAACGGAAAATCCCTCCGATGCCGTTTTTCGGCGAAACAGGGCCTTCGCTGTGCCGAGTCCGCCGTACCGTGAAACAGTTTGCGTCAAACGTGCAAAACGACAGCCGCACTCGGACTCGGCTTTTCTTCCGTTTTGCAGCAGTTCCTGTTCAAACTGCTGTTCCAGCTCGCTTTGTTTCATAATCTTCCCCCTATTTATCATCGTTGATTTGTTTTTCATTATAACCGTTTTTGATTTGATCTGCAAAGCCCTTTCGGGAAGGCCGCCCGTCCTGTCAGGCTGCGGCTCGGACAGAAGAATTTCATTTAGCGAGGGGAATTTCTCGAGAAAGTCAAAAAAAGTACTTGCATTTGGGTAAATTTGATGATATAGTGTGTCTTAATCGAAAACAATCGTTTTCTCACAGCGGAAAATCAATGAAAATCGTCAGGGAAAAGAATGAAGCGATGTGGGAGGCTGCCCCGTGCCCATATTCGGAACAGAGGAAAGGATGGTCAATCAAAATGTGGAATCCACCCAAATATTTGGTCGTTGAAACCGCGGTGCTGCCCGAGGTGTTCTCCAAGGTGATCTACGCCAAGGAACTGCTGGAAAATGGAGAAACCCATAATATTTCGCATGCGGCCAAGATGGCGGGCATTTCCAGAAGCGCGATCTATAAGTATCGGGATTCCGTTTTTCCCTATGTGCGGGAAATGTCCGGAAAGGTCGTCAGCATTTATGTCCTGCTGCGCGACAGGCCCGGTATGCTTTCCGGATTGATCGCCGAGCTTTACCGCAACGGGGTCAACATCCTGACGATCAACCAGAACATTCCGGTGGATGGGCTGGCGGCCGTCTCGATTTCAATTTCGCTCGACGCAACCTCCACCAGCGATATGGAACTGGTCAACGCGCTGAAGAAGCTCGAGGGAGTTGTCGAAGCCCGGCGGTTGGCGGGGCACTGACAGGATAGAAATTACCGCATTGCGGAGAAAAGAGGAAATCAGTATGGATACAAAGATTGCAATCATCGGCTTTGGAACGGTAGGTTCCGGCGTTGCGGAGGTCTTTTACAAAAACCGTCCGGCAATCGAGCGCAAGGCGGGCGCCCGGCTCGACGTCAAGTACATCGTGGATATTAAGAGTCTGGAAGGCACCCCTTATGCCGAGAAGTGGACGAAGGATTTCCAGCAGGTTGTCGATGACCCCGAGGTCGGGGTCGTGGTCGAAACAATCGGAGGCGTTATGCCTGCCTATGATTTTTCCAAGCGTGCGCTGCGCGCCGGAAAGCACGTCGTCACTTCCAACAAAGAGCTGGTCGCCACCCACGGCGCGGAGCTTCTGCGCATCGCGGAGGAGCATAACGTCAACTATCTGTTCGAAGCGAGTGTCGGAGGCGGAATCCCGCTGATTCATCCTCTTTACCAGTGCCTCGGCGCGGGGGATATCACCGAGGTCGCAGGCATCCTTAACGGCACCACCAATTTTATCATGACCCGTATGTTCGAGGACCAGATGTCCTTCGAGGAAGCGCTCAAGCTGGCGCAGAAGAACGGCTATGCCGAAGCGAATCCGGCGGCCGACGTCGAGGGCAAGGACGCCTGCCGCAAGATCTGCATCCTTTCTTCGATTGTTTATGGCAAGCATGTCTATCCTGACGAGGTACATACCGAGGGAATCACCAAGATCACACTGAACGATGTACAGGCCGCTTCCGCCGCCGGATATGCAGTCCGTTTGATCGGCAGGGTCAAAAAGGAAAAGTCCGGTTTGATTGCGATGGTTTCTCCGGCGTTGGTTGCCAAATCAAGCCAGCTGGGCAATGTCTCAGACGTTTTTAATGCGGTTTTGGTGCGCGGCTCCGATCTCGGGGATGTTCTCTTTTATGGGCGCGGCGCGGGCAAATCTCCGACCGCCTCAGCGGTCCTCTCCGATGTGGTTGACGCGGTGCGCGAGGGGGGACACATTCCCACCCTTGGCTGGGAAGATGCCAACCATGACACCATCGGGGATTACCTTGATGATGTAACAGGCGTGATGGTCCGTGTGCCCGCCAGAGACGCAAAGGCCGCCGGTGAGCTTTTCGGCGCGAAACGGATGGTCAGTCCCGCTCCGGAAGGCGAGGCCGCTTTCCTGACCGGAATGCTCTCCGGGCGCATGGTGCAGGAGCTCTGTGCGAAGGCCGGGAAAGCGGGGATTGAGGTTCTTTCCGCTCTGCGCGTCCTCGACTATTAAGGGGGAACTCCTTTGATTACCGTCAAAATTCCGGCCACTTCCGCAAACGTCGGCGCGGGCTTTGATTCACTGGGCCTTGCGGTGACTCTCTATAACCAGATTCACCTTGAGCTGGCTGAGAAGACCGAAATCATATCGCTCGACCACGTTGAGATTCCCTGTGACGAGACAAATCTTGTCTATACAACGATGTGCTCTCTCTTTGAGCTCTGCGGGCAGAAGATGCCCCCTCTGCGGATTGGTCAGGTCAATCATATCCCGCTTTCGCGCGGACTCGGGAGCAGCTCGGCCTGCATCATCGGGGGGCTGCTGGCCGCCAACCACATCATGGGCTTTCCGTTCTCGCGTCAGGAAATGATCAATCTTGCCGCCTCAATTGAAGGGCACCCTGACAACACAACCCCCGCGCTGCTCGGCGGGTTCGTGTCCTCGGTATTTGACGGAAAGGAAGTTCATTATGTCCGGCAGGAACTGCATGTCGGCATCCGCTTCGCGGCCCTGATTCCCAATTTTGAGCTGCGCACCTCGCTGGCGAGAAGCGTGCTCCCCAAGCGAATCAGCCATAAGGATGCGGTTTATAATCTTTCCCGCGCGGCGTTGATGAGCGCCTCGCTTTCGACCGGCAGCTACCATAACCTGCGGGTCGCCGCCGCCGACCGTCTGCATCAGGATTACCGCCTGCCGCTCATCGAGGGCGGTGCGCGTGCGATGGCGCTGATGGAGGAAGAGGGTGCCTATTGCTCCTATATCAGCGGCGCGGGTTCAACGTTGATGGCGATGGTTCCCGGCGCCGATCTATCCTTTGAACAGCGCGTCTGGCCCCGTCTCTGTGAAGAAGGCTTCGGCGCATGGCGGCTGATGATGCTGGAGGCGGACAACACCGGCGCCATCTGCGTCGAGAGCATTCCGCTGCATTAACTGAATTGATGGGAAGCGGGCGCAGACCCAATCGCCTGAAGCCCCTTCGACAATAAGGAGGAAAACAACTTGGATCTGATTGTACAGAAATTTGGCGGCACCTCGGTGGCCAATGCCGAGCGGGTGGAGCATGTCGCCGACCTCATTACCCGTACCTACGACAAGGGGAATAATGTCCTTGCCGTTGTATCGGCGCAGGGAAAGTTCACCGATGTGCTGGTCGATAAGGCGAACGAGATTAACCCCAAAGGCTCCCGACGTGAGATGGACGTTCTGCTCTCGGCCGGTGAGCAGATTTCGATTGCGCTGCTGGCTCTGGCAATTGAGAAAAGGGGATATCCGGTCAAATCGATGCTTGGCTGGCAGGCGGGTTTTGTGACCGATTCCAACCACTCGAACGCGCGGATTCGCCGGATTAACACCGAAAGAGTTCAGAATGAGCTGGCCAAGCGCACGATTATCATCGTTGCCGGTTTTCAGGGACTTGACCGCTATGATGACATGACAACCCTCGGGCGTGGTGGCTCGGACACCAGTGCGGTCGCTCTCGCGGCTGCCCTGAACGCGAAGAAATGCCAGATTTATACCGATGTTGACGGAGTTTACACTGCTGATCCGCGGATTGTCAAAGGTGCGAAAAAGCTCGACTCGATCAGCTACGACGAAATGCTGGAGCTGGCAACCCTCGGCGCACAGGTATTGCACAACCGGTCGGTTGAGATGGCAAAACGCTACAATGTCGATCTGGAGGTCCTCTCGAGTCTGGAAGACAGGCCCGGGACCATCATTAAGGAGGAAGCAAACGTGGAAAAGATGATTATCAGCGGTGTCGCCAAGGACACCAATGTTGCGAGAATTTCTCTGCTCGAGCTTAAGGACCAGCCCGGCATGGCTTTCAGAATCTTCTCTCTGCTCGCCAAGGAAAAAATTAACGTCGATATCATTCTTCAGTCGGTCGGACGCGACGGCACCAAGGATATTACCTTTACTGTCGCTAAGGAAAACGCAGATCATGCCGTCGAAATCCTCAGCAAGAGCAAGGAGCAGATCGGCTGCAAGGCGGTCCTCTGCGACAAGGAGGTCGCCAAGGTTTCCATCGTCGGCGCGGGCATGGAGTCAAATCCCGGCGTGGCCTGCAAGCTCTTTGACGCACTGGCACAAGCCAATATCAACATCGATATGGTTTCGACCAGCGAGATTAAAATTTCGGTGCTGATTCACATCGATGATGCCCAGCGCGCCGTGGCTGCAATTCACGACAAGTTTTATAACGATTGATGTAGGGAACTTTCCCTGTGTAAAAGGCCGTGCCTGAAATAGGCGCGGCCTTTTCCTATCGCTTTAGCAAAGGAGAAGAGTCTAAGCGAAAAAATAAAAAAGCTCTTTCAAGAGGGGCGGGCTGAACAGATCCAGCAAAAACGGACAATAGACAAAAAGCCCCCTGATGTAGGAAAATATTCAGTTTTAAGCGGCGCCACTCCTGTTTTTGTCTGGATGCGCTCATGATTATAAAAACAGATATCAGCATCGATCATTTCATCCGCCTCCCGAAAAGAACCGGGTTTATGTCTGTAAATGCACATGGAAAATGATTTGCAAAAAGAAGGTATTCTCTTGCAATTTGTGCTATACTGAAAAAGAACAAAACGACCATTCGACAGGGAGAGATGTTATGGCCAGTGATCAGAGATTTGCGGTATTGATCGACGCTGACAATGTTTCCGACAAATATATTAAGATTATCCTCGATGAAATCTCCAACGATGGAATTGCGACCTATAAACGAATTTATGGAGATTGGACGAAGCCGGCGCTGACCTCCTGGAAGAATGTTCTGCTTGATAATTCGATTTTGCCGATCCAGCAGTACAATTACACAGTCGGAAAAAATTCGACCGATTCGGCGATGATTATCGATGCCATGGATATCCTTTATTCGGGGAAGGTCGACGGATTTTGCATTGTGTCCTCCGACAGTGATTTTACCCGGCTGGCGGCCAGACTGCGGGAATCCGGGATGATAGTGGTCGGCATGGGAGAAAGAAAGACTCCAAAGTCTTTTATTTCGGCCTGCAACCGTTTCAAGTACCTTGATATTCTTGCCGCGGCCGAGCAGCAGCCCGCGCGCGAACCGGAAGCATCGGCGGCAAAGTCGGAAAAGGCCGCTTCAAAGCCGACGGCTGAAAAAAGCGCCTCGGCAAAAATGGAAAGAACGGATTCGAAACCTGCTCCTCCGACAAGAATCGAAGAAGTGCAGCCGCAGACCGATTTGACAACCATTCGCTCGGCGCTCAGAACAATTGTGGCGGAAAACTCCGATGAGGATGATTGGATTTTGATCGCACGAATCGGGAACCTGCTTGGTAAGCGGTATCCGGATTTTGACGTGCGGAATTTTGGCTTTTCCAAGCTTACCCCATTTTTGGAATCCCTCGATTTGTTTCATGTCAAAACCAGACCCGCAATCAATGGAAACGGCAAACTGATCTATGTCAAGTTAAAATAGCGGCCGTATGCAGAGAAACGGCACCATGCGGATACCGGGGCAATTTTATTTTTGTTACGAAGCAGATAAAAGGAGACCCGCTTTGTTCAAAGCGGGTCAATTTTTAATCCGATACATTCAGCCGCGAAAAAAGAACGGAAATTTCCATCTTTTTTTTGCGTCTGTAGGTTTGTCAAACATATTGGACAGCAAACTCAAAAGGGGAAAGCCAACCAAGGGGTCTCATAGGGAAGTTGTTGGAGCGGCGATTGTGGACGGCGAGCTGCTTTGCAAAGTCGTTCGGCGAGTAGAAGCTGTGGCAGGAGTAAAAACGTTTCTGGTCTTCCCGGTGGCTGCGTTCCACCTTGCCGTTATGGCGGGGCGTGTAGGGGCGAAT
>JACRTB010000023.1 GCA_014385025.1 Yanshouia hominis
CCACCATCTGCTTGAACGCGCCTGTGTATCTTTTGTTTGGTATTCCTTTCCGCATAATAAAGCACCCCATTTCTTAGTGCAAGTATATCATACTTGTCTAACAAATGGGGTGCAGTTCAGGTCCGCTGCGGTGTTTCCCAGCGGTTTTTCGGCATATCCGAACGGCAAAACGATTATATATTGTATAAAGTGTGGTGATGCCGATGGAGGAGGAGCGGACCGGGGAACATGCCGCCGGACAGAAGGAGGAATGCAGTGCAGGCACCCAGAATACACAGTCGGCGGAACAGCAGGGGCAGGGCAGCCAGGGCACAGGAAAGAACGGATGCTGCGGAAACAGCGTCGTGGCTTATCCACAGGATGTTGTGCTTGCTGCAACCAGCCTCGCACTCGCTCTGTCAAAGGGCAGGAGCCAATATGAAATCGAAACGCTGATCAACCTTTTTTCGCTGACCACAAATAACCTGCAGGCCATTTTGGCGCAAATCCTGATCAACAAAAAGGTGCAGGATTATCTGGAAACACCGCTGTAAAACACGAAATTCTGTTATGATAAAGGAGGAAGCGCCATGCATGACCGCGATGGCGGGAAATTCCTGCCGCTTGACCCCGACAGCATGCCGCTGAATGGCCGAAGCCCGGGGCGGGAAACGGAGCGGCGCCATTCTCATGGATACCCGCCCAAGTCTTATCCGATCGCGGCCGCACAGACAAAGAACCAGCAGTATGTACGAATGATCAGAAATGCATACTGCGGATCCGGATGCTCGGAATTGGACGCGGTGATGCAGTATTTTTACCACTCGCTGATTTTACGGGAATGCACGCCGCAGGTTTCCCGGGAAATTTCGAATATTGCCATCTGCGAAATGCACCATCTCGAGCTGTTGGGGCAGCTGCTCTGTTCGATGGGCAGTGAACCGAAATTTTTCGCATCCCACTGCTTACCACACGGAATGCAGAATGTCTGGTGGTCGGCAAGGCCGGGGAGAATTGTGTATGCCGGAGAACTCGGACCGGCGCTGCGCGCTGACATTCAATTGAAAACCGGAATCATCGAAAACTACCGCCGTATTGTCCGGGAGATCAGCGATTCCGGGATCGTGCGGCTGCTCGAGAGAATTCTCCTTGATGAGGAAGAACATCTGCGAATCTTTACCGCGCTTTTACAGCGGTTTTGCGGATAAACTAAGAAGGATCAAAAGAACGGAAGAAAAAGGAGGGTAAGAGGTGAAGATTCGCTGGCTTCTGTCGGCAGTAGCGGCTTTTTCGCTGCTGGCCTATTTGGGCATCTGGGGTTATTCGCTGATGTTCGACAACGACAAAGCGGGAGATCCTCTGATGGAACCCTCCGCGGAGAGCATCCCGGAACCGGAGCCGGCACCGCTGCCGCCGCCCGGAATGAGGGCCGTCCCGCCGGATTCCGAGCCGGTGTCCGACTCTGATGAGGATATGGTGCGCAGGCTGGGGTTTGAGCTTTCGGGAACAACGGTGGATCCGGGCGGATTCCTCGTGCTTTCGGCTTATGGAATCGAAGCTCCCGAGATAATTACGGTCAGCAATCCCTTTGGTGTCAAGCTGCATTTCTACCAGGTAGAGGATCATCTGTCAGCGCTGCTGCCGGTCAAATTTACCTTCGATCCGGGGCGCTACCTGCTGTCGGTTGAGGGCGGCGGCTATCAGGAAAGTTTTACCATTACGGTGCGGGACAGAGATTTTCCGACGCAGGAGCTCACTGTTGAACAATCGACCGTCGATTCGACCATTCATAACGAAAGTGCCAATACCGAATATTTTTCCCGGGTTCAGCCGGTCAAATTCGAAGCGGTTGACCGGCCGCTGTGGAGCGACGCCTTTCTTCTGCCGGTGGACGGCAGCCTGACCTCCGCCTTTGGCTTTCAGCGGATTGTCAACGGAGTTCCGGGAGAACGTCACGGTGGGATCGATCTGGCGGCAGAAACAGGTACGCCGGTGCTGGCGGCAAATAGCGGAAAGGTGCTTTTTGCAGACTTTGTTGCTCTGACTGGAAATACCGTCTGCATCGAGCACGGCCTTGGTCTGAAAAGCTGGTACTACCACATGGATTCGCTCAACGTGACGGAGGGGGAGACTGTCGGGCGCGGGCAGCAGATCGGCTCGGTCGGTTCCACCGGCTTTTCAACCGGACCGCATCTTCACTTTGCCATATCGGTTTGGAATATCTACGTTGATCCGCAGCTTCTGCTGAATGCGGAACTAAAGGTATAAAAACGGCCTTTGCATCACTCTTTTGAGATGCAAAGGCCATCTGCTTTACAGAAAAATCTAATCTTTTTTTCGCAGTTTGCTCTTATTTCCCTTTTCATCAACGAGATAAGTGTTATCAAGCTGGGCGACCAGACTTCTGCGGTAACTTTCAATATATTCACGCCTCAGGGCGGCGCGCTCCGACAGTTCTTCTTCGGTCAGACCGGTTGTTTTGGCTTTCTGAGCCAGCTCGTTGATTCGGTCAATCTTTTTTTGTTCCAAAAGGCCGTCTTCCTTTCATCGTAGGTTCTTGTCGGAAGCGGATGCCATACCAGCGTTCCGCCGCATGAAGAAAAGCATCAGGGACGGCGGGCAATTACACAGCGATCAATCCCTGCGAGATCTTTTCGAAGGGAGATTTCCCGGTATCCGGCCGCGCGCAGAATTTCACAGATCTGCTGTGCCTGGGTATACCCTGCTTCAAAGATCAGGAGACCGTTTCGTTTGAGATGCGCAGGGGCATCTGCTGAGATCGCGCGATAAAAACGGAGGCCGTCCGGCCCGCCGTCAAGGGCCATCCGCGGCTCACAGCGCACCTGCTCCGGGATTTCGGTCAGCTCCTGCTCGGTGAGATAGGGCGGGTTGGAAATCAGCAGATCAAGGGGCGGCAAAGCGGACAGCGAAGAGTCGTCGAGGACATCCGCCTCGATGATACGCACCCGTTCTCCGCCCGCTGCTGCATCGACATTGGCATACAGATAGGGGAGGGCCTGTGCCGAAAGTTCGACGGCATAGACCTCGGCATCCGGCAGAAAGCGGGCGAGCGCCAACGAAATCGCGCCGCTGCCGGCGCAGTAGTCTGCGATGATCGGATGCTCTATTCCGCTCAAAAGCTCAAGGGCCGCGTCAACCAGAGTCTCGGTATCCGGCCGGGGAATCAGAACTCCCTCGCCGATTTTGAGAGGAATGGAATAAAATTCCCATTCGCCGAGCAGATATTGCAGTGGATAACCCTCCGCAAGCCTGCGCACCTTCTGCTGAAAGATAAAGGCCTCCTCTGCCGAAACCTCCGCCTCAGAGCGCTGCATCTGTCCCGAGGGAGAAAACTGTGCGTGAAAGAGCTGCGAAAGGTCAAAATCGGCGGTGTCGTTGGTCAGCTTTCGGCGGCATTGCCGGTAAAGTTGGGCATAGGTCATCGGTTACCACCTGTCTTCGTCTTGATTTTCGGGGATGCAGGGCTTCATTGCCGCAATGGCAATTTCCAACTGTGTGGAATCAGGTTCGCGGGTTGTCAGACGCTGAAGCCAAAGCCCCGGAGCCGAAATAAAGCGGGTGCAAAAATTGTTATAACGTCCGGCCAGTTTAATGATTTCATAGGCAATTCCCACAACCAGCGGCAGGCAGATCAGTTTCAGCGCGATCCGCACCGCAAGATTGTCCCATGAAACGAGCGAAAAGACCAGCACCGACACGATGATAACGATCAGAATGAAGCTGGTTCCGCAGCGGGGATGGAAGCGGGTATATTTTGCGGCATTTTCAGGGGTCAGCTCGTCGCCCGCCTCATAACAGGCGATGGTTTTGTGTTCGGCCCCATGATATTCAAAGACCCGCCGAATATCAGACATACGGCTGATAGCAAAAAGATAGAGGATAAAGATGCCGATTTTGACGGCCGCCTCAATCAGGGAAAGAAGCAGCGGCAATACAATTACCCTGCGGATCTGTCCGATCAGCAGGGTGGGGAGCACCATGAAAAGCAGGATCGCCAGCGCCATGCCGAGGACCATCGCCACCCCGCCGAACACCTTCGAAAGGTTTTCTCCAAAGAGGTCAAGGAGTTTCTTTTCGAAACCGGACGGCTCTTCCGATTCCAGACCCGCGATATCCGCCGATTTCATCAGGCATTTATAGCTGTCCTTCATGCTGTCGATAAAGTTAAAGACGCCGCGGATAATGGGGGTCGTTTTGTACCAGGGGCGCTCTGCCGGAAGCTCCCAGTCGCTGAGATCAATGGAACCATCCGGCTTGCGGACCGCCATCGCCATCCGGCGAGGGCCGCGCATCATAACTCCCTCAATCAGTGCGGAGCCGCCGATGGAGGTTTTTTTCTGGTTGTTGGTGTTGCTCAATTCTTTTGTTCCTCCCCGCCCTTGCCGGGCGTCTGTTGTGCTTGCTGCCAGATCTCATACCGGCGGACATTCGGGATGCGGATGGTGACGGTGGTTCCTTCGCCGAGCGTTGACTGTACGTCGATGCTCCCCCCGAAGGAGGAGACAAGCTCATCCGCCACCGCCAGCCCAATCCCAGAACCCCGCCGGGTCAGGTTGGCCTTGTAAAACTTCTGCTTGATCTTCGGAAGATCCTCCGGACTGATTCCGCAGCCGGTATCGGAAACCGAAACCACAAAGTAATCTCCTTCCGCGGCAGCGAGAATGCGAATTTTACCGCCCGCGTCGGAGTATTTGATCGCGTTGTCGATAATATTGATAAAGACCTGCCGCAGGCGGTTTTTATCCGCCATAACAATCGCGGCTTCCAGCCGCTCCTCATACTGAAAATCGAGCTGTTCGCGCCGCGCCTTTTCGGTATACATCAGCACCGCTTCCTCCAGCTCGGCGAGAAGGTCAATCTTTTCGATAATCAGCTTGAGCCTGCCCGACTGCATCCGGGAGAAATCGAGCAGCTCCTCCACCATCAGAGAGAGCCGGTCGGTTTCGCTGATGATGACCCGCATTCCCTTTTGAATCGTCTCGCGGTCATCCCCCGCGTCAAGGATCGTTTCGCTCCAACCCTTAATGGCGGTCAGCGGGGTGCGCAGCTCATGGGAAACCGAGGAGATAAACTCGTTTTTCATCTTGTCGGTGTTGCCGAGCTCCTCCGCCATATAATTGATCGCCTCGCAGAGGTCGCCAATTTCATCGTCATTTTTCTTTTCCAGCCGGGTGCTGAAATTTCCATGGGCAATTTTGCGGGCGGTCTTTCCGATCTCGCCGACCGGAATCACAATCGAACTGATAAAGTAGGAACCGGAAAGCAGCATGAAGAAAATAATGGCGATCCCGGCCAGCACTGCCATTGTGACAACGGTATAGATCAACCCGTCCACCTTGGTCAGGGAAGCGACCAGCCGTACCGCGACGAGAGATTCGTCATTGACCGGAGCGATGCTGGAAATGGCAATGATCTTTTCACCGCCAAGCTCGCCCTGAAAGCTGCCCATTCGGTCGGGGGAGGCAAGAGCCGCCTCAAAATCGGGCATCTCAATCTTCTCATTGACCGCAAAGCCCGACGAGGTGGAGGTGACGTTTCCATAGGCGTCGACCGCCATCAGCTCCATCCGGTCGCGCAGTTCAAAATTTTCCACCAGATTGCGGACCTCCCGCTGATAATCAGTTGAGGGGTCCTCGGCATACTTTGCGAGCAGGGTATTGACGGTATTGGCCTGTGATAAGAGCGTCTGCTGTGCCGAAGAATAGTAGAAGGTCCGCACCACGGTCCAAACGGCGATTTCAACAATGACAAGGATGACCAGAATAACCCCGAGGCTGCCGGTCAGCCATCGCTGGGTGATCTTTTTCTGCGCCATGGGGCTTCCTCCTTATCTTTGGGATGTGCCAAAGGAATCAGGGCATCCACTTGTAGCCGAAGCCCCAGACGGTGGTGACATAGCGCGGATTGGACGGATCATCTTCCACCTTCATCCGCAGGCGGCGGATGTTGACATCGACGATCTTGATGTCTCCGAAGTAGTCGTCCCCCCAGACAGCCGACAGAATCTGACTGCGCTCCAGAGCCGTTTCCGGATTCTGCATAAACAGCTCCATGATCTGAAACTCAACCTGAGTCAGATCGAGCGGCTGGCCGTTCTTGGTGACGGTATGACTTTTGAGATTGAGAACAAACGGTCCTGAGACGGTCTCGTTGGTGGGCTGGGGAGGGGCGGCCATCGAAACGCGGCGGTGCAGCGCGTCAACCCGGGCGGTCAGCTCAGAAGGGGAAAACGGTTTGGTGATATAGTCGTCCGCACCGAGCATCAGGCCGTTGACCTTGTCCATCTCCTGGCTTTTGGCGGTGAGCATCACAATGCCCAGCGTCGAGGAACGCTCGCGCAGCTTCTTGCAGACCGAAAAGCCGTCGAGACCGGGCATCATTACATCAAGAATCACAACGTCGAACGGTTCTTCCGCGTTGTCATAGGCTGTGATGGCGTCGAGACCGTTGTCAACATCAGTGACCTTGTAGCCGGCCCGCTTGAGGTTGATTACCACAAAGTCGCGGATGGCTTCCTCATCTTCGGCAATCAGGATGTTTTTCATATGCAGGCTCCTTTCTCACCGCGGGGCGGTGGGTGGCGTTTACTCAATCGAGCAGAGCGAAGAGGTTCTCCGCCTGTTCGTAGCTGATCGAATAGCCCGGATAATTTCCATCGGGGATATGGATTTCATAGCTGTTGACCCCTTTGGTGGCAACGGTCCGGTATTCGGCGGTTTCAAATTTGTCCTGGTAGTCGGAAGGGGAAGTGACCCGAATCCGCAGCAGTTCGGTGACCGAGCGGTCGAGGTCCTCGCGGTAGAGGACAAAGCGCCATTCCCCCGTATCAGACTGGCGGCGGACGGTCACCGCGTTCACCCAGCTTTCCGGGAGGATAAAACGGTAGCCGTTCGAAAAATTGACCGCCATTGAGGCAACCGTTTGCAGGCTGCCGTCGATAATACTTTTATACTGGGTGAGATAGAGGGCGTCCCGCTCGTTGGATTTTTCATAGCCGGGCATTCTGCGCACCACCGGCAGATCAATCTGACCGTCCTGGTTGATATCTCTGCAGTAGAGGGTGGGGGTGGGGCGATCAAAGGATTCGTAAATGCCGAGTTCCTCGCCGGGCAGCTCCTCGATGATCGATTTTTGTGTGTCAAGAGCGGCGATGCGGGTTGTCATCCCGTCGTTGCCCAGATAGATATCGGCACAGATGGCGGTGAGTCCCGAGGTGAGCTGTCCGCAGACCAACTGTGCATAGCCGGTCATCGACGAGGGCATCTGTACCTCGCTGGTCCGCACGATCCGCCCGGAACGGTATTTCACCAGCGACATCACCGGTGTGCGGCTTCCGCCCACCGTGCAGAGCACGATTTCGGAAAGGCCATTGCGGTCAACATCCTGAATCAGGCATTCGTTATAGTTCCCTTCATATTGCAGTGAAACCGTTTCATCATAGTCGTAGACCTTGCAGAGCATGCTTTCCTGCCCGGCGACAATCCAGCCGACGATGATGTTGTTGTGGTCGGCCCGGTCCACCGGAGCAAAATCGATGAAGTCAATTTCCGCCCCCTCGCCGGGGAGCTCCTGACGGCTCTTCCAGACGCCGTCCTTCTGCACAAGGATACTCATCCACGCGGAGGTCACCCCGTTGACGGTCAGCTCATAGAAGGCGATTGCTTCGTCCGTCCCGTCCCGATCGAGATCGGTCAGCACGCAGGCCGAAAGATAATCGCCCCGCCGGGGATATTTGAGCTTAAAGGAATTGGTGCCGACCGCCGTTTCGATAGCGTCATAAATCGCCGACTGTTCGGCAGTCAGGCGGGGCGGGGAAAGAAGCTCATCGACACGCAGCGAAACTCCGCTGCAGGAAGTCAGCAGCAGGGCCAGCAGGGCCGCTGTCAGGCGCAGTCGCATAGGGGGAATCCCTCCCGGCTAAGAATTCCGCTGCCAGCGGTTATAGTGGACGCAGCTGGGATCAAAGCGTCCCAGAGGCGGCTTCGGAGAGTCCGCGTGCCCAAGCGCAAGGATTGAATAGGGAATGATCGAATCGGGAAGGGAGAACTGCTCCTTCATGCGGTTGACCCGCTCGATTCTGGGATAGACGCCGAGCCAGCAGGAGTTCAGTCCCAGCGCCTCGGCACAGAGCGACATGTTCATCGTCGCCGCGGCCGCGTCATCCCGCCACGAAGCCCAGGAGCGGGCGGTATCCGCACAGGTAATCACGCAGAGGGGAGCGGTCACAAGCGCTTTGGACATATTGTGGTATTCGCAGATTTTCTGCATTTCGCTGCGGCTGTCCACCACAAGAAAGTGGCAGGGATACAGCGCCTTGGAGGTGGGAGCACAGCAGCCCGCCCGCAGAATACTGTCAAGCTCTTCAGGCGTTATGGGCGTATCGGTAAAAACGCGGCAGCTGCGCCGCTTGAAGACAAGATCCAGCGCGCTGCACGGAGAATTCTGATCCATTGATTCTGCTTCCTTTCTGTCAGGCTTCCTATCAGATCTATTATACCACCGGCCGGCGGGGTGTCAATCGCAGGGTTTGAACAAGAAATGAAGAAGATACGAACCCAAGCAGCACGAACCTATTCCGCAAAACTCCGGCAATCTCCCAAGAGAAAGAAAAGATGCAGCGCCAGAATCTCCGAAAGGCCGAATGCCCTGATCCGATGCGGCAGGTCAAAGAGAAGCCCGGCGGCAAAAAATTCATAGGCCAATGAAATCAGGAACAGCACCGCCATTTCCGCATACAGAAGCCCGCAAAAAGCGCGGGGAGAAAGAATCCGGCGCCGCACCAAAAAAAGCAGCAGCAGGGCGCAGAAGCAGGAAACCACAAGGGAAAAGAGCGCGAAGCGATAAAAGGACCCGGCGAGGGAATCCGCCAATTTCTCTTCCAGCCTGCCGCTGCTCACCGACACCGCGAGAAAGGAATCCAGCAGTGCGCGGACCAGCAGCATCCCGGCAATTCCGCAAGCGGTGAGAAAGGACCAATACACCTTCCGAAACCTTCGAGCCGGAATGCTGCCCGAGAAAGCGAAAAATTGTCCGGCGGACAGCAGAAGCAGGACAATCAGTTCAAAGGCCACAAAGCTTCCCCCTTCAGCGGATTTTCTCCTTCGCCGCTTCCAGCGGCCCGGTCACCCGGATCGCCTTGATTCGGATGCGGACATAATCGACATACCATTTTCCGTTCACGAAGAGGGAAGGACGGCAGTCTTCCACCGCCTCGCGGATGATTTCCGCGCGCTGGCGGTCGGAGAGGCCTTCAAAGGGCAGGGTGACGAACATTCGAATCCAGTCGGCCAGACCGTCCTCTCCCACCTGTTCGGTAAAGCGGTCGAACAGGGAAGCGCGGACCACCTTGAGCCGGTGTGCTTCAAGAAGCGGCGCGTATTCACCGACGGTTGGAAAATAAAATTGAAAGCGATAGGGCAGGTCCCGCCGCGCAAAAGCGGCGCGCAGCGCATGATGCACCGTTTCGGCGCAGCCCGCCCCACCGAACTCGCAGACGAGCTGTCCGCCCGGTTTGAGAGCCCGCGAAACGGAGGAAAGCAGCGCGTCCTGATCGTCAATCCAATGGAAAACGGCGTTCGAAAAGACGGCGTCAACCGGCTGTTCCACAACAAAGGAAGCGGCGTCCGCCCGCTCAAATCGAAGACGGGGATGACGCCGCTGTGCAACGGCAAGCATCTCGGACGAGGCGTCCAGGCCGAGCACCTCCGCTCCCATCGCGGCAAGACGTTCCGTCAGCGCCCCATTGCCGCAGCCAAGGTCAACCACCGACATGCCGGGCGTCAGATCAAGCCATAAAAAAAGGTCCTCGCCGTATTGATGGACAAACTGAAAGTGTTCAGTATATTCCTCGGCATTCCACGCGATGTTCATATTGATTTCCTCCACTGCGGCGGAAGCAAGAGCTCTTCGAGCGATTCCACCGTTTCGGTAATATATTTGGCGCCCGCCGCTTCAAACTCGGCGCGGTCGCCGAAGCCGTAAAGAATGCCGATGCAATCAAGTCCGCACCGCGCCGCCCCGACAACATCATATTTCCGATCGCCGATCATCACCGCATGCTCACGGTCGATCCCGGTGTTTTCCATGATGAGCCGGGCAAGCACCTCCCATTTTTCGACCCGTTCGCTGAGATCGGCGCCATAAATTCCGTCGAAATAGGAGGCAAGTCCGAGATTCGCCATGATTTCCCGCGCGAAGACCTCCGGCTTGGAGGTTGCGACGAACAATCGTTTTCCGGCCCGCTTCAGGCGTGCGAAAAGCCTCTCCAGGCCCGGATAAGCGGAACAGAGCAGCTTGCCGTCCACCTCATAATGGGAGCGGAATACGCGGATGGCTTCCGAAATTTTTTCCCCATCCAGATGGCAATAGGTCTCGAAGGATTCAGCCAGAGGCGGGCCGATAAAGCGGCGCAGCAAAGCCTCGGATGGTTCCGGAAGCCCGACAGCCGCGAAAGCGGGACGCAGCGAGGCGAAAACTCCCGGGGCGGAATCAATGATCGTTCCGTCAAGGTCGAACAGCAGGGTATCATAAGGCAGTTTCATGCGGCAGAAGATTCCTTTCATGGAAAAATTAGAGGACATTGCGGTAGTAGAGGCCGCGGGTATACTGTGCGGGCGGAGCCGGGTCCGCCTTGCCCGCATAGGCACGCGCAACGGCGGCGCAGCGTTCGGCGGACTCCCCGGTGAACCAAAGGGTCAGGAAAGAAAATCCGGCGTATTCGCCAAGACGGTCGGCCAGCCAGAGGGGCACCGTGTTATAAAGTTCGCTCACCCGGTGATCCCGGCAGAAAACCGGGAAGGAAACCCCCTTGCGGTCGGTGAGTCTGCCGTTTTGACCGCAGGCATCACAGCCGATTCGGGCGCGGACCGGACAATTGCGAAAGGCCATCAGCGGAAGCGAGCCATAGGCCACCAAGCCGGCGGGGAGGGGATCTCCGACCGACTTCGCCTTGGGCAGCGCAAGCTCAAAGGAAAGCTCAGCGTCGCAAAGACCGATTTCCTCGCGGGCCTCACGAAGCGCATGGGAGTTGGTGAGATTCAGAGACCAGCCCCCGCAGACCGCCAGACCGGCCTCACGGGCGAGAGCGGCGCCGCCGAGGTTGCCCGCCCAAGCGCGGCTTATCCCCAGACCAGGCAGGGAAGAAAGCAGCTGTGCCGCCTCATCCTCCCCCTCGAAGAGGATGCGTGGAATCTCGGCGATGATTTTTTTCGCGGGGATTCCCTGCTCAAGCGCCCGGGGAATCTCATTCAGCGGAAGAATCAGCTCATCGCAGCAGCCGGACATCCCATCTGAGAGCTGGGAGAGGGTACAGCGGGCGCGCAGCAGCGGAGGATTGTTCCGGGCAGGCCTCGGCAGAAGAGCGGGAACAATGCCGGAGAAGCAGTGGGGATGCGGCTGCGACCGCAGGCGGGAAAGCTGCTCAAAAGCGTCCCGCCGCAGGGAATTGATCTGTGAAACGGGGAGCATCAGCCCCGCCTCCAAGTCAATGTCCAGCGTGGCAAAGCGGTAGGGCGTGCCGCCGGTTTTGGAAAGGCTTTGCCGCACCCGTTCTTCGTCGGTCGGCTTTGTTCTGGCCTCCTGCGGGGGATCGGCCTGTGCAAATACGCAGTTTCCGCCGCAGTCGCGCAGGGAAAGGGAAACAGGCTCGTCCCGGCATGCGGAAAAAGCCCCCTCGACCTCAATGCGGGGATAGACCTGCGCGGCCTGCTGCGCGAGCCGTCCCAGCACTCCGGAAGCGGCAGTCACGTCCTCCTTCTGCCGGATGCCAAACATGGAAGCGGTGCGCCTGCCGTCAAAATAGCCGGTGGTAAAGCCGCTGCGGGAAAAGACCGAACGCAGCGTCTCCAGATCGGGCGCTTCTCCGTCAAGCGCGGTCCGCAGGGCCGTGACGGCGGCGGCAACATATTCCGGCCGCTTCATCCGCCCCTCAATTTTGAGCGAGCGGACTCCGAGTCCAGCCAGTTCCCGGACCCGTTCGATCAGAGAAAGGTCCTTGAGAGAAAGGGCGTGGTCCGCATTTCCCACAGAGAAGGGAAGACGGCAGGGCTGGGCGCAGAGTCCGCGGTTTCCGCTGCGGCCTCCGAGCATCGAGGAAAGGTAGCATTGTCCCGAGACGCTCATACAGAGCGCCCCATGGACAAAGACCTCGGTTTCCGCCGAAATATTGGATACAATATGCCCGATTTCATCAGCGGTCAGCTCACGGGCAAGCACGACCCGCCGGCAGCCGAGGCGTTCGGCCTCGCGGGCCCCGGCCAGGTTATGCACCGCCATCTGGGTCGAGGCGAGCAGCGGAAGCTCGGGCACCGCGCTTTTCAGCACCGAAAGCACGCCGAAATCCTGCACAATCGCTCCATCAATCCCCAGCCGCGCGGCCGTTTCGGCGGCGCGCAGCAGCTCGGGAAGCTCATCGTCAAACATGACGATATTGATCGTCTGCAAGACCTTGGTCCCATGCAGATGGCAGTATTCCACCGCGCGCGCCAGCTCTTCCTCGTCGAAGTTTCCGGCGTTGCGCCGGGCGTTCAGCGCCTTGCCGCCGAGGTAAACCGCGTCCGCTCCGCAGTTGACCGCGGCGGTCAGCGATTCAAAGCTTCCGGCAGGGGCAAGGATTTCCGGTCGGTTCATATTTCTGTCTCCGTTTCTGGCCGCGATAAAAATTGGAGAAAGCGCCGCGGCGGACGGCCGGCTTCCGATGGGAGGCCAGCCTGTAATCTTATCCAGTATATCACAGAACAACCGTTTCAAACAAGCCCGGGAAGAGGAGGAATGGCAAGATTATGATTGGAAAAAGCATAAAAAGATTTGCCGCATATCATACAATCTGCTATAATAACCGATAACGGCCATGATTGATTGCCGCCTGACGTTCCGCCTTTGACGGGGCGTCCGGCGTTTGATTTTACAGGCAAGGGAGGAAGACTGGATGGATGTGCGGGTTGGGGACACCCTCCTGATGAAAAAGCCGCACCCCTGCGGTGCGAAAGAGTTCCTTGTGCTGCGTTCGGGAGCGGATTTTCGTATCCGGTGCAAGGGATGCGGCAGGGAAGTGCTGGTGCCCCGCGCGAAGGTGGAGCGCAACATCAAGCAGATCATTCATTCCGAGCCCCCCGCGCTCTAGCGGGGACGCCCTTGCAGTAAAACGATCATTTGCAGGAGTACGGAGGAAGAATATGCTTGAAAAGCTCAAAGCAGCCGAGGACCGCTATGAGGAAATCAGCCTGCGGCTGACCGATCCCTCGGTTATCAACGACAACGGCCAGTACCGCTCACTGATGAAGGAATATAAGGACCTCACCCCCATCGTCACCAAATACCGCGAGCTTGCCGCCGCGCGGCAGGCCCATGAAGAGGCAAAGGAGCTGCTCTCCGAGAGCGGACTTGACCATGAGCTGCGGGAGATGGCGGAAGAGCAGCTTCGGGAAAGCCAGAAGGAAATCGAGCTGCACACCGGGGAACTGCGGATTCTGCTGCTGCCCCGCGACCCAAACGACGACAAAAGTGTGATTGTGGAGATCCGCGGCGGCGCGGGCGGCGAGGAAGCGGCGCTGTTTGCCGCCTCGCTGCACCGCATGTATACCATGTACGCCGAGCGCCGCGGCTGGGGGCTTGACCCCATTTCCGCCAACGAAACCGAGCTGGGGGGCTATAAGGAAATCAGTTTTTCGCTCGAAGGGGAATCGGTTTATTCCCGGATGAAGTATGAGAGCGGCGTCCATCGGGTGCAGCGTGTGCCTGACACCGAGGCCTCCGGGCGGATTCATACCTCGACGGTGACCGTGGCGGTGCTGCCCGAGGTGGAGGATGTTGAAGTCGAAATCAACGAGAAGGATCTGCAGATCGATACCTTCCGGGCAAGCGGCGCGGGCGGTCAGCATATCAATAAAACGGAGTCCGCCATCCGAATCACCCATCTGCCCACCGGCATGGTGGTGGAGTGTCAGGACCAGCGCAGCCAGCATAAAAACAAGGAAAAGGCCATGAGCGTGCTGCGCTCCCGTCTCTATGACAGAATGCTCAGCGAGCAGAATGCACAGGTTGCCTCCGAGCGGAGAAGCCAGGTCGGAACCGGTGACCGCTCCGAGCGGATTCGCACCTATAATTTTCCGCAGGGCCGGGTGACCGACCACCGGATCGGCCTGACCCTGTATAAGCTGGATGCGGTGATGAACGGCGACCTCGACGAGATTGTTGACGCGCTCATCACCTTCGACCAGACCGAGAGGCTTCGCGCCTCGGCGGAGGGGGAGCGATGAGTATGGAAACCCGCCTGCTCTCCTGTAACCGGGAGGGAATTGACGCGGCCGCTCAGGTCCTGCAAAGGGGAGGGCTGGTTGCGCTTCCGACCGAAACGGTATACGGCCTCGCCGCCAACGCTCTGGAGGAATCCGCGGTCAGGGAAATCTTCGCGGTCAAGGGCCGCCCTCAGGATAACCCGCTGATTGTGCACATCAGCGATCTTTCAATGTGGAAGCCGCTTGTCCGGGAGATTCCGCAGCGTGCGATGCGTCTGGCCCGGGCTTTCTGGCCGGGGCCTCTGACCATCATTCTGCCGAAAAGCGGCTTGGTTCCCGGCGTGACCACCGCGGGAATGGACTCCGTCGCGGTACGGATGCCTTCCCACGAGGGGGCGCGCGCGGTGATTGCCGTCACCGGCCTGCCGATCGCAGCTCCCTCGGCCAACCTTTCCGGTTCGCCGTCTCCCACGACGGCGCGCCACTGTATCGACGACCTCTGGGGGAAAATTCCGCTGATCCTCGACGGAGGAGAATGCTCCGTCGGCATTGAATCGACCGTCGTCTCCCTCGTTGGGGAACCGACCCTGCTGCGTCCCGGCGGAATCTCACCCGGGCAGCTCGAAGAGGCGCTGGGCGAGCCGGTCAGGGTCTCCCACGCGGTGGTGGAGCCTCTTGCCCCGGGCGAGCGTCCGACATCGCCGGGCATGAAGTACCGCCATTACGCTCCTAAGGCTCGGATGGTGCTGGTGGAATCCACCCTTGAACGATTCCTCGCCTTACTCGATCAGAGCGATGAAGAAACCTGGGGGCTGGTTTTCGACGGGGAGGAAAAGCTGACGCACCGTCCCTGCCTGACCTATGGACGGGAGCACCACCCCGATGAACAGGGGCGGGAGCTTTTCGCGGCGCTGCGCGCGTTTGACGAAAAGGGAGCAAAACTGGTCTATGCCCGCTGCCCTGACCATGACGGCGCCGCGCTTGGCGTCTATAACCGCATGCTTCGCGCGGCGGCATTTGAGGTGATCAAAGGATGAAAGGAATCCATGTGGTGGGGCTGACCGGCCAAACCGGCGCAGGCAAATCGACGGTCAGCAGCCTTTTCCGCGCACGGGGCATCAAAGTCATCGACTGCGATCAGGTTTCCCGCGATGTGGTCTCCGGTGAGAAGAGCTGTCTCGCGGATTTGGCGCTGGAGTTCTCCATTGCGATTTTGAATATGGATGGGACCTTAAATCGCAAAAAGCTTGCCTCCATCGTGTTTGGAAACCCGCAGAAGCTGTCAAAGCTAAATGAGCTGATCTTTCCCCATATCCGGGCGGAAATCAACCGCAGGGTGAAGGAGCTGGCCAAGCAAGGCGTCCCGCTGGTGGTGCTCGATGCGCCGACCCTCTTTGAGAGCGGTGCGGATGCCGACTGTGAGCTGATTATTTCGGTGCTTGCCCCCGAGGCGGAACGTCTCAACCGAATCGTTGTGAGGGATCACCTGACCGATCAGGAAGCACGAAGCAGGATGGCCTCTCAGCATGACGACGCTTTTTATTCGTCCCGTTCCCAGCTCGTCATTATGAACGACGGAGACCCTGAGCTTCTGCACATCAAAACACTCGAAACGATCGACCTGCTTGAACGCGCACTGCGCGAGCTGAATGCGTCGGAGCAGACGCAGGACGGCTCTGCTTCGGACCCGGAGGGTGCCATATGAACGGAAAGCGCCGCCGGCGGGAATTTCTGTTTCCAGCGGCTTTTGTCCTCATCATCGTGCTGGCGTTGGCCGGAGTCCGTCTGGTGCTGACAGCCCTCTATCCGCTCCAATACGAGGAGCTGATCGATCGTTACAGCAAGGAAAACGGACTTTCTCCCGCCTTCGTCTATGGTGTGATCCATACCGAGAGCAGGTTTCGGGCCGACGCCGTCTCACCAATCGGAGCGCGGGGGCTGATGCAGATCACAGAGGAAACCTTTGAATGGACCCAATGGCGGATGGGGGACACGGTGACGGCCTATGATGACCTTTTCGATCCGGAGACGAACATCCGCTACGGAACCCGTCTTCTTTCTCTGCTGCTCGACGAGTTCGGCGGAGAGGCAGAGGCGCTCGCCGCCTATCACGCGGGATGGGGAAGCGTCAAGCGCTGGCTTTCGGACGCCGAACACAGCGCCGATGGAATTGTGCTCGACAATATCCCCTTTACCGACACCGCGTGGTATGTCCCAAAGGTTCTGAAAACCGCCGGCGTCTACCGCAGGCTTTACAATAAATGATAAGAATGACAAGGAGCTGATTGCAATGGCTGAAAAAGCTGAAAAGAAGACCGAGGCGCAGAAGCTCAAGGAGCAGCTCTGCTATGCCCCGAAGAACGCAGGGGAACGGCTCTCCGACGAGGAGTGGGAGAAAGCCGACCTGTTCTGCGAGGGGTATAAAAAGTTTCTGGATCTGGCCAAAACCGAGCGTGAAGCGGTGGAAATCACCATCTCAATGGCCCGGGAGAAGGGGTTCAAGGCGTTTGATCCCAAGGTAAAATACGAAGCGGGCGACCGCGTATTTCTGAATAACCGCGGCAAGGCGATCATCCTGTGCACCGTCGGGACCGAACCGCTCGAAAAGGGCGTGCGGATTGTCGCCGCCCATATTGACTCTCCGCGCATTGACCTCAAGCCCCGTCCCCTTTATGAAGAAGCACAGCTTGCGATGTTCAAAACCCACTATTACGGCGGAATCAAAAAATACCAGTGGACCGCCATCCCTCTGGCGCTGCATGGCGTGGTGATCCGCGCCGACGGCGAGCGGGTCGCCGTGACGGTGGGGGAGGACGAGGGAGATCCCGTTTTTACCATTACCGATCTTCTGCCCCACCTCGCGGGGGAACAGATGCAGAGAAAGCTTTCCGACGGAATCAAGGGCGAGGCGCTCAACGTTCTGGTCGGCGGACGGATGTTCCGCGACGACAAAGAGAGCGAGCGGGTCAAGCTCGGCATTCTCAAGCTGCTCAATGAAAAATATGGAATTGTCGAGGCCGACTTTCTCTCTGCCGAGCTGACGATGGTTCCTGCTTATCACGCCGTTGACGTCGGCCTTGACCGAAGCTTCATCGGGGCCTACGGCCACGATGACCGGGTTTGTTCCTATACCGCTCTGACCGCCGCGCTGAAAAATGACCGGCCCGCCTATACCAGCGTGACGGTGCTGGCCGACAAGGAAGAGATCGGCTCCACTGGAAATTCGGGCCTTAACTCCCGCTTCCTCGAGTATTTCATCGAGGATCTTGCCGCGCCTCACCATCTGGCGGGGCGCACGGTCCTTTCGGCCTCCACCTGCCTTTCGGCGGATGTCAACGCCGCCTTTGATCCCACCTATGGCGAGGTGCATGAGAAAAACAACGCCTCCTATTGCAACTACGGCGTTGTGGTCACCAAATATACCGGAGCCCGCGGAAAGTCGGGCACCAGCGATGCCTCGGCTGAATTCATGGGGGTTGTCCGCAGACTTCTCGATGACGCCGGAATTCAGTGGCAGACGGGCGAACTCGGAAAGGTTGACGCGGGCGGCGGCGGCACTGTTGCCATGTTCATTGCCGCTCTGAACGTCGATGTCGTCGATGTGGGAGTGCCGGTCCTTTCGATGCACGCCCCGTTTGAAGTGGTTGCCAAGTCGGATGTTTACCAGACCTACCGCGCCTTCGACGCATATCTGAAATAAACAGACGTCCGCGAACGGTGAAGCAAAACAGCCGCATCTCTTTTGAGATGCGGCTGTTTTGCTTCACCGTTTTTAATATAGGCGCTGAATCACGTTAACACAAGCATCGATTCCTATCACACCGCTTTCCAGACAAATATGATAATTCTGGGCATAGCCCCATTTCATTTCTGTATAAAAGCAGTAATATGCGGCGCGACGCTTATCCTTGTCACGAATCCGCTGTTCTGGAGTCTCCGGTTGTTCTCCATAAGTCTCGACGATCCGTTTTGCACGGTATTCCATGTTTGCATGGATAAAAACGCGCAGACATTCTGCCTTTTCACGCAGAATGTAATCTGCACATCTTCCCACGATGACGCAGGGATGCTTCTCCGCCAGCCCGATAATGATTTTTTGTTGAACCCTCCAGAGGAGATCCTGCGCGGTAGGACCAAGTGCGCGAGCGGAGAACGCCGGAATCATCGACTCGTCAGAAGCATATTCGCCCGCTTCCTGAATAAATGAGGGAGCAAAACCGCTTTCCTGTGCAATTTTTTCGATCAGCTCACTGTCATAGCAGGGAATTTCCAAATTTTCTGCGACCTTTTTACCAATGATATGGCCGCCGCTGCCGAATTCACGACTGATGGTGACGATACGGTTTTTCATATTGAATCTTCTCCCTCTATTTTCAGTTCTCTGTAGGTGCATCTTAACAAAAATATCGTGACCACAAAGGTCAGAGTATCGGAGACCGGCATGGAATAAAGCACCCCGTCCAGTCCGAAAAAGATCGGCAGCAGGAGTGCAAAACCGACTCCGAACACGACTTCACGAATCATGGAAAGCAGGGCGGATACCGCTGCTTTGCCCATTGCTTGCAGAAAGATAAAGCACGCCTTATTCACACAGGCTAAAATCATCATACAGAGATAGATGCGAAAGGATCTGACTGCAAACTCTGCATAATAAATGCTTTCATTCGCCGCGCCGAACAGCAACATAAGCTGCTTTGGAAAAATTTCCGCGACCGCCAGCGCCAATATGCCGACGGCCGTCTCGCCGACCAGAAGAATCGTGAGGAGGCTTTTGACTCTTGCTTTCAGACCGGCGCCCATGTTATATCCGACAATTGGAATACATCCCGCGGCCATCCCAATGACAATCGAAATAATAATCTGAAAAAATTTCATAACAATTCCAACCACCGCCATCGGAATCTGTGCAAATTGCTCCTGCGCAAAAACGGAGTCGAGCACACCATATCTGCGGATCATATTGTTGATGGCCGCCATCGAGGCAACCAGCGAAACTTGAGAAAGGAAGCTGCAAAGGCCCAGCACCAGAGTCCTTCGGGAAATGTTCCAGGAAAAACGGCAATCCCGCAGCTCCGGTCCGATCAGTTTCATGTGAAAGAGATACCAGAGCGCCAATCCGGCGGTGACCATTTGACCGATTACCGTGGCAATAGCGGCCCCATCATTCCCAAATGGAAACGAAAAATGAAGATCGGATCAAGGATGATATTTAAAATTGCACCGCTCAAGGTGGAAATCATAACGAATTTTGGGTTCCCGTCAGCGCGGATCACCGGGTTCATTGTCTGCCCAAACATATAAAAGGGGATGCCGAGCGAAATATAGAAAAAATATTCCTTTGCGTATCCGAAGGTTTCATTATTGACGGTACCGCCAAATATGGTGATGATCGGATCTCCAAAAATCAGATAGACAGCGCACAGCATAGAACCGGAGGCGAGTGTCATAACAATAGAATTTCCGACGCTTCTTTTTGCGTCCTGTGATTCGTTTCTGCCGAGGCTTAAACTGACGAATGCGCAGCATCCGTCGCCGATCATGACGGCAATCGCAAGCGCGACCACCGTCAGAGGGAATACGACCGTATTCGCAGCATTTCCATAGGAACCGAGGTATGCTGCATTTGCAATAAAAATCTAATCGACAATATTGTAAAGTGCACCCACCAAAAGCGAAATGACGCAGGGGACTGTGTATTGCAGCATCAGCTTTCCGATTCGCTCTGTCTTCAGAACCTGATTTGAGTTACCCGTCATTTAATTTGTCCTCCCATAAAAATAAGCATGCTGCCAAACGTCGCTGGATTTGCGCCGTCGGCCACACGCTTTTTCACAAATAAACGTGCGGCACCCAACTGGAATTACGCAGTAGTGCCACACGTTGTATGCTTATGATAAGCAATTTCTACTAATTTTTCAAAGGTAATCTTGTACGAAAAGAAAAACAGCAATCTTGATTGAAATTATAAATTTTACCATTTATTTCCAATTCATCCCCCATATTGGATGTGAAATTTACCGCGCCGGTTTTTTGTTCTAGGCCGGACATCCTCTGCATATAGATGGACCAAGCGTTTGGACAAGGAGATGAAACGATGATGGAAAGCGTCCGTCCATATGAGCAGGCGGTGTCCGGCCTGGCGCCGAGTCTGCGGGGGAGACTGCTGACCCTGCCGCGCTCGGTCGTTGCACAGGCGCAGGAGCTGCGCCTGCTGTTGGGGCAGCCCCCAATTCTGCGCGCCTGCAACCGGAGCCAATGCTATCAAAATCTGGCTCCGGTAACGGCGCAGGAACTTTCCCAAAGCCTTTTGACCCTAAGCGGACAAGCATTGCATACCCATCAAATGGAAATTTCGCAGGGCTTTCTGACCCTGCCTGGAGGACACCGGGCGGGATTTGCGGCCACCGCGGTCCACGATGCAGCGGGAAGAACCGTTAACCTGCGGGAGATCAACGCGATTGTCCTGCGCATCGCAAGGGCTTTTCCCGGAGCGGCTGATTCGGTGATCGGACAGGCATTTTCTCAGGGAGTCGGAGGACTTCTGATCGCGGGAGCGCCCTCGAGCGGAAAAACCACCCTCTTGCGGGAGCTGGCACGCAGACTTGCCGGGGGAGCGGTTTCCGGCTGCGACCGGGTGGCGGTGGTGGACGAGCGTGGGGAACTTTCGGGCTTCTGTGACGGCTGCTGTGTCCTGCGGGGATATGAAAAGGGTGACGGAATGCTGCTGGCGATTCGCAGTCTTGCCCCGCAGGTCATCCTCTGCGACGAGCTTGGCACACTGCAGGATGTCGAAGCGGTGTCACAAGCGCTGCACAGCGGCGTCGCAGTTGTCACGACAATCCACGCCGGGAGCAGAGAAGAATTGCTTCGCCGCGAAGCAGGCAGGCGTTTGCTTGCTTCCGGCGGATTTGAAACGGCGGTTCTCCTAGGGGAATCCCCTCATCCCGGCGTAATCAGGGAGGTGTTCTCGGTTGATGAGCTTATTGAAACCGCTGGGATTGCTTTTGCTGGCGGGCAGCTGCATTCTGGGAGGCGCTATCCGGGGCTTCGGCTTTCACCGGCGGTGTGCGGCTCTTGAGGAAGCGCGCGGGCTGCTGCTTTCCCTTCGAGGGCAGCTTGCCTTTACTCTGGCGCCCCCGGCCGATCTTCTTTGTGCGGCGCTGGAGGACCCCTCTCTGAAAAGATGCGACTATCTTTCGGAGGCATGCCGAAAAATCAGCGAGGGACAGGATGCCGCGTCCTCCTGGACCCAGGCGGTCGCGCAGTCAAGCGAACCTTTTACCGGCGAGGACCGCGCCCAGCTTTTCCGAGTCGGAGAAATTCTTGGCAAAAGCGATCTTGAAACCCAGATTTCCCAGCTTTCCTTTCTGGCGCAGCGTCTGGAACAGCAGGCGGAACAGGCGAGGGAGCAGGCCGGTACCCGCGCAAGGCTTTCCACGACGCTTGGCGCGCTGAGCGGACTTGCATTGGCGGTCCTGCTCTTCTGACAGGGCCGATAACATGAACAAGGAGTGACAAATCGGGATGGATGTTGATCTGATCTTTCGCATCGCCGCCATCGGAATTATCGTATCGGTGCTCAATCAGGTGCTGATCCGCTCGGGGCGCGAGGAACAGGCGATGATGACCACACTGGCTGGACTGATCGTGGTGCTGATGATGATGATCTATGAGATCAACACGCTGTTCCAGACAGTTAAAACGGTGTTCCAGCTATGAATCCGGATATCTTTGTGGCGGTAGGCGCCGCCATGGTGGCGATGCTGCTGGCGGTGACGCTGCGGGAAATCAAAAAAGAATATGCCGTACTGCTTTCGCTGCTCTGTGCAGTTGCTCTGATGCTCTGGGCGGTCGGCACCATGGCTCCCATCATCGAACAGATTGAGGCCTTGGTGGACTCCACCGAGCTTGATCCGCAGTATGGGGAAATCCTGTTGAAATCGCTTGGGATTGCGGTCTGTACCCAGCTTGCCTGTGATGCCTGCAAGGACGCGGGGGAGACGGCGATCGGCACTAAGGTTGAATTCTGCGGCAGAGTCTGCCTGGTGGCGCTCAGTTTGCCGCTCTTTTCAGAAATTCTTTCACTGGCGCAGCGCATCTTTTCGATCTAGGGGGGGCGGACGGTGAAACGATATTTTCGTTGGATCTGTGTGGCACTGCTCTGTGCGGCGCTGGCAATTTCCTGCCGGGCGGCTCCTCTTTCTGAGGAATTAGCCGCGCAGCTGGGGATCGAAAATCTGAACAGTGAAATCCCTTTGCAAGCAAAAGAATTTGCGGATGATGCCAATTTATCCGGTTTATCAGTTGGGGAGATTTTGAAACTGAGTCCCTCCAGTCTCTGGAACGGGATTGCCGTGCAGATGGGACGCATCCTCTCGTCCGCCCGCGCACAGCTTTTCTCAATTTTGGCGGTGGTGCTTCTCTGCGCGCTTCTTTCGGTCGTTTCGTCAGGGGGCGGAGAGTCGCTGCCATTTGGTCTGATCGCCAATCTCACGATTTTTGCGGTCCTGCTCGATCCGCTGATCTCCTGCATCACCGTCTGTTCTTCGACGGTGCGCAGCGCGGCCCAATTCATGCTGGCTTATGTTCCTGTTTACACAATGGTTGCGGCGACCGGAGGCGCCCCCGCGACGGCCGGCGCTTATCAGATGATCGTACTTGCCGCCTCCCAATTTTCCGCACAATTCTCTTCGGCGACGCTGCTGCCTCTTCTTCAATGTTATCTTGTGCTTTCTCTGGCGGGTGGTTTGGGGAAAAATAAGGGAATCCGAAGCCTTTCCTCCGGCGTCAAAAAGGTGGTCAACTGGTCGCTGGTTCTGATGATGACCTGCTTTGCGGGAATTTTGTCGCTGCAAAGCTTTCTGGGTGCGGCCGCCGATACCGCCGCGGTGAAGACCGTCAAATTTTTGGCAGGCAGCTTTATTCCGGTTGTCGGCAGTGCTGTTACCGATGCGTGGGCTGCGCTGCAGGGAAGCGTGCGGATCATCCACGCGAGCGTCGGAAGCTTTGGCGTGACGGTTGCGGTCTGCACCTTTCTGCCGGCTTTGATCACTGTCACCGTTTTGAGAGCTGTCGTGGCATTTGCCGCGATGGTGGGGGAGATGCTCTCCGTATCGGAAGTGGAGGATATTCTTTCGGGATGCGGCAATGTCCTTTCTGTATTGACCGCATTGCTCGTCTCCATGCTGCTTGTCTCGGTAATCTCCACGGCGACATTGCTGTTTCTATGCGGAGGAGGGGTCAAATGAATGATCTTAAAGCATTCTGCATGACAATCTGCATCATCTCTTTGCTCTCGGTTTTGATCCGGGTGATTGCTCCAAGCCGAATGAAGCGTCAAGTGGAAATGGCGGTCAGCCTTTTTCTGCTTCTCTGCCTGCTCACACCGCTGACGCGGCTCTCCCTGCCTGACTGGGGGAATCTGAGCGGTGCGGGTCCGGCGCCGGCGGCACAGCTCGATACGGAACTTCTGTTGGAACGGGAGGTTGGGCGGCGTCTGGAAGAGGCGGTTTCTGAAAAATTGGGAGAAAACGGTATATTCCCCGAGGAAATCCGAATAGACATTACCGTTGCAGGCGATCAGATCGGGATTGACGCGGTTTCGGTCGCACTGCGTGCGCAGGACGGACAACTGAGCGGGCGGGCGCAAGCTCTTGCCGAGGAGCTTCTCGGAACAGAGGTACTGGTGACCGCCGGCCGGGAGGTGCAATAAGTATGGAAGAACAGGGAAAAGGATTGTTTCAAAAGCTGCTGCGCCGGGAAGGATGGCGCAGGGCGGTTGTGGCCATCGGGATTGCAGGGATGGTTTTAATCCTCCTCGGCAGCCTGTTTCCCGGCGCACAGGGCCAAAGCGGAACGCCGGCCGCCGGGGAGGGGTCTATGAATTCACAGGAATATCTGGAGAAAACCGAGGCGCGGCTCGAACGGCTTCTTTCCGGAGTGCAGGGGGTGGGGAAGGTTTCGGTAATGCTGACTCTGGAGCACGGGGTCGAATACCGCTATGCGAGGGATGAAAAGCTTTCACAAAACAGCACGACCACCTATTCCGGCGGAATCCCCCAGAGGCTGGAGGAAGAGCAGGAGCAGGAGCAGAGCTATCTGCTGGTTGATTCCTCCGGAGGGCGGCGGCCGCTTGTCCTCACCGAGCTGCCGCCGAGAATTCAGGGAGTCGTGGTGGTCTGCGAGGGCGCGGGGAGCGCCCCGGTCGCATCGCGTGTGATCGACGTTGTCACGACCTCGCTGGGGATTACCTCGTTGCAGGTGTGCGTCGTACAATCAGCAAATAAATAGCGGGAGGCAATTGTATGAAAACCAGAATTAAAATGAACATGATCGTGGGCAAGAAGCAGATTGTTTTGGCCGCCTTGGTACTCTGCCTGTCGCTGGCGGTCTACCTCAATTGGGTATATTCCGGCAGCGATATCGGGCTTCCGGTCACCAGTGCGCTGGAGGATAAGGGCGAGACCAAAAACTATGGTGACTCACAGTACGTCGATCTCAGCACCGACAGCGAAGCTTTTTTTGCCGAAGCGAAGATCAGTCGCCAGAAGACCCGGGACGAAGCGGTGCAAACCCTCAAAAATCTGATTGAAAGCGATGCGATTACCCCCGAGCAGCGCACCGAACTCGCACTCAAGACCACCACGATGGCCGAAGCGATCGAGAAGGAAGGCAAGATTGAGAACCTGATCAAGTCCAAGGGCTTTCAGGAATGCATGGTCTATTATGATGCCGAGCGGGTGGATGTGATCGTCAAGACCAACGGACTGATGACCAATGAAGTCGCCCAAATGAAGGACATTATCTGCAAAGAGGTCAGCGTTCCCGACGAAAATATTGCCATTATTGAAGTCAACTGAATTCTTACCGTCCTGTTTCCGCAAGATTAAATTTGTATATTCCGGTTGTCTTATGCAAAATCTGTGATATAATAGCAAAAGAGTTCCGTACCCAATCGAAAGATGAGCGCGGCTCCTTCCGGGCATGAGCCTCAGGGCCACAGTCCGCCTGCGCAGCCGCGTTTCCTGCATATTGACAACGGAGGGATCAAGAGATGAACCAAATGAACGATGGGCGCGCCGATGCCGTCGGCACTCTTCGGATTTCCCGGGAGGTGCTCTCCACCATTGCCGCAACAGCGGCTTCCGAGGTTGCCGGAGTACACAGCCTTACCGCTGCTCCGGTCGATCTCAAGGGGATGTTTTCCAAACGTCAGCTTCCGAAATCGGTGGCGGTGACCCTGCGGGACGACATTGCCGAGGTGGAGCTGCACCTGATTCTCAACGGCGAGGTGAAGATTCCGATTGTTTCCGAGAAGGTGCAGCGCGCCGTGAAGGACGCGATTCAGAGCATGACCAGAATCACCGTCTCGAAGGTGCATGTGGTGATCGAGGGAATCAATTTTTCCGCCGCCGCTGCGGCCATTTGAATGAACCTGGGCTGCCGCAGAGATCTCTGCGGCGGCCTTGTGTTGCTTTAAGGAATTTTGAAAGGGCGGACATATGAAAAGACGTGATGCAAGGGAATCGGCGTTCCAGCTGATCTTTGAAAAATCCTTCCAGAAGGAATCCATGCAGGAGCTGCTCGATCAGGCGATTGCCTGGCGCGCCCTTGAGGTGGACGATTACGCCCGCCGCCTTGTGCTGCTCACCGAGGAGCATTGCGAGGAGCTTGACGTCGGGATCGAGAGCTTTCTGACGGGATGGAAGCTCTCGCGCCTGCCGCGGGTCACTCTTACCGTGCTGCGGCTCTCTTTCTGTGAGCTTCTGTATTTTCCCGATATCCCGGTGCGGGTTTCGATCAACGAAGCGGTCGAGCTCGCCAAGAAATATGCCACCGAGGAGGATGCCTCCTATATCAACGGGGTATTGGGTACCTTTGTCCGCAAGACTCCTTTGCGGAAGAACGAGGAGACCGCGCAGCCTGAAGAGGAAGTCGCGGTGAAAGAAGCAGAATGATGCGCGGATATCTTGGGATCGATACCAGCAATTACACGACCTCCTGCGCGGTCTGCCGCGCGGGAAATATCATACAGCAAAAACGGCTTTTGCCCGTGCCGCCGGGCCAGGTTGGCCTGAGGCAGAGTGATGCCGTTTTTTCTCATGTGAAGGCTCTTGGCGATCTGATGGAAGCGCTTCGCCGCGAGGACAGCGGGCCCATTGCCGCGATCGGTGTCTCGGAACGTCCCCGGGATGTGGAAGGCTCCTACATGCCCTGCTTTTACAGCGGATTAATGGCGGCCCGGACCGCGGCGGCGGCACTGGGTGTCCCGCTTTATCGTTTTTCCCATCAGGCGGGACATGTTGCCGCGGCCCTCTATGGCGCCGGGCGGCTCGATCTGATTGGCAGGAGCTTCGTTGCGTTTCATCTGTCGGGCGGCACAACCGAGTCCGTCTGGGTGCGGTCGCTCCTTGCTCCTGATCTTGTGCTCCTTGCCGGCAGCAGCGACCTCAATGCGGGGCAGGTCGTGGATCGGGTAGGGCATCTGCTCGGCCTCGATTTCCCTGCGGGCCCCGCGCTCGACGCCCTTGCGCAGCAGTCGCGGCAGCGCTATCGGGTGCGGATTAAGTTCCATGAAGGGCAGCCCTGTCTGTCCGGTGTGGAAAATCAATGTGCCGATATGCTCCGCAGGGGAGAAGCGCCCGCCGATATCGCACGTTATTGCCTGGATGCGGTCTTGGCGGCCCTCAAAGGAATGATCGACCGGGCGCGGGAACAAACCGGTTGCGATACCTTGCTCTTTGCGGGCGGCGTAATGTCCAATTCGGCGATTCGTCCGGCGGTTGAGGAATACTGCGGCGGAATTTTTGCCCCGCGCGAGTATTCCTGCGACAATGCGGCCGGCATCGCGCTGCTTACCGCGCTGCAAGCCGGGGAACCGGCGGAATAGGAGGCGGAGGATGGCGGTTTCTATTCTCAAAGTTTCCCAACTCAACCGATATGTCCGCTCCCAGCTGGAATCGGACCGCCGGCTTTCCGAGCTTTATGTTGCCGGGGAGATCGGCAGCATGACGGTGAACCAGCGATCGGGGCACCTCTATTTTACTCTCAAGGACTCCGACGCTTCGGTACGCGCGGTGATGTTTGCCTCCCGCTCGGAGCATCTGCGTTTTCTGCCGAAGCCCGGCTTGGCCGTCGTCGCGCGGGGTGCCGCCACCCTCTACGAGCGGGACGGCGCTTTTCAGATGACCGTTTCCGAGCTGATGCTTGACGGAGCGGGCGCCCTCGGTCTTGCATTTGAGCAGTTGAAGGAAAAGCTGGCGGCGCAGGGACTTTTCAGCGAAGACAGGAAGCGTCCGATTCCGCAGAACCCACGCACCATTGGAATTGTCACCTCCCCCTCAGGGGCAGCCCTTCACGATATTGTCAGCGTGGCGCAGCGGAGGAATCCGTCGGTTCTTCTGCTGCTGGCCCCCGCGGCGGTGCAGGGCCGGGAGGCATCCGCTTCGGTCGCGGCGGCAATCCGCCTGCTCAATCAGGATGGCCGCAGCGAGGTCATCCTTGTCGGCAGGGGAGGCGGTTCTGCCGAGGATCTCTGGGCCTTCAACGAAGAGGAGACGGTTCGTGCCGTGGCGTCCTCCGGGATTCCTGTCATCTCAGCGGTCGGCCACGAGACCGACGTTTCGCTCTGTGATTATGCCGCCGATCTGCGTGCGGCCACCCCAACGGCGGCGGCCGAGCTTGCTATTCCCGACCGAACGGTTCTGCTCCAGTCGCTGGAGCTCCGGTCAGAACTTCTCCGGGAGAGAATGAACCGCCTGCTGGGCGAAAAGCAGAGAAAACTTTCCTCATTACAGCAGATGCCCGCTTTGCATGATCCCGCATTTTTTCTGAATAAAAATAGACAACGATTGGATTATTTGATAGAATCGATGTATAACCTTTCGCGCGGGGAGATTCCCCGGCGCTCTGAACAGCTGGGACACCGGGCGGCACTGCTGGAATCGCTCAGTCCGCTCGGCATTCTTTCCCGGGGCTATGCGATTGCCGAACGGGAAGGCCGTCCAATTTTTTCGGCGGATGAGCTTTCACAGGGAGAAGAACTGTGTCTGCACCTGCACCGCGGGACAGCCGCGGTCCGCGTGGAGCGCGTCGATCTGTCTCATGGGGAGGAAAAACATGACCTTTGAACAAGCGCTGCAGAGGCTGGACGAGATCGCCGAGCGCCTCGGCGACGGCACTACCACATTGGAAGAATCTCTGGCCCTCTATGCTGAGGGCGCGGGGCTGATCGAGCGGTGCGGCCGCGAGCTTGGGGAAGCGAAGCTCAAGCTCGAAACACTGGGATTTCAGAAGGATGGCGAAGCAAATGGACTTTAATCAAAGGCTCTGGGACGACCGGCAGATGGTCGAGCTGCAGCTCAAGGTCTACAGCGAACCGGAATCCCCCTACCTGATTCAGAAGAATGTTTTTGAGGCGATGCGCTACAGCCTTCTCGGAGGCGGAAAGAGGTTGCGCGCCATTCTGGCTCTGGAGTTCTGCCGTGCTTTCGGTAGAGAACCTGAAGAAGCACTGCCCGCTGCATGCGCCCTTGAAATGGTACATGCTTATTCGCTGATCCACGACGACCTTCCATGCATGGACGACGATGATCTTCGCCGCGGGAAGCCGACCAGTCACAAAAAGTTCGGAGATGCACTGGCCCTGCTCGCCGGGGACGGCCTGCTCACCCTCGCCTTTGAGATCCTGTCTCGGGAGGATACGGTGGAGCTTTTGGGTCCTGCGCGCTGCATCGAAACGATTCGCGTTCTTTCCTGCGCTGCCGGCGAATACGGGATGCTGGGCGGTCAGGTTGCCGATGTTTTGGGCAGCGGGCGCGCAATGACCAAATCCGAACATTCCGAGATGGTTGCGATGAAAACCGGCGCGCTTCTGCGGGCCGCGGTTCACTGCGGCTGCATCGCCGGGAAAGCCGGAAAGGAACAGACACAGGCTGCGCTGCGTTATGCCGAACAGATCGGGACGGCGTTTCAAATTACGGACGACCTGCTTGACGTATTGGGAGATCCCCGGCTGATGGGAAAAAACGTGGGAAGCGATCAGCGCGCGGACAAGAACACCTTTGTCACCATGCTTGGATTTCACGAGGCACAGCGCCGAGCCTTCTCGTTGTTTGAGAAGGCCTCGGAGGAAATCTCCTCTCTCTTCGGGGAAGAACATTTTCTGATGCAGCTGACCGACTGGATGGCCCGGCGCAGCCAATAGAAAAACCGTTCCTTTTTGTATGGTTTGTCAATAGAAGGAAGTAAGAATATGCAAATGATGTCGGTCATTGCCAGCAACCCGCTTTTGAATATCGCGGTAATCTCCTGGTTTGTCGCACAGGTGATCAAAACGGCGCTGAACTGGGCTGCAAACGGCCATCTGAATCTGGAGCGCCTGACCGGTTCGGGCGGGATGCCCAGCTCCCATTCCTCCTTCGTTGTGTCTCTTGCGATTGGGATGGCGCGGGTCGAGGGGTATCAATCGCCTCTTTTTGCGATGACCCTTGTCTTTGCGGCCGTTGTCATGTACGACGCGATGGGGGTCCGGCGGGCGGCAGGGGAGCAGGCCAAGACCCTCAATCACCTGATCGGCAACTTTCAGGATTTTTTTGAATTTCTCAAGGATCATCCTCTTCTTGATTTTGACGATGAGGAATTTTCCGCCGACGCGGACGACGACATGACCGGCGAAAACCGCAAGGTGCTCAAGGAATTTCTCGGGCACACTCCGCTGGAGGTGCTGGCCGGCGCACTGCTTGGCATCCTGATCGCGATGATCTACCCCCTTTGAGCAATGAAAAATAAAGGTGGATTCACCATGTCATCCAATGAGATACTTGCTTCGATTAAGGAACCGGGACAGCTTCACCGGCTGTCCTTTTTGCAGATGGAGAAGCTGGCGGGGGAGCTCCGTACGGTTTTGGTTGATACTGTTTCCCGCACCGGCGGGCATCTGGCCTCGAATCTGGGAGTTGTTGAGTTAACCATTGCGCTGCTGCACTGCCTTTCTCTCGACGAAGATAAGATCGTCTGGGATGTCGGTCATCAGTGTTATTCCTACAAGCTGCTGACCGGCCGGCGCGGCCGCTTCTCCACTCTGCGCCAGGAAGGCGGGCTTTCCGGCTTTCCCAAGCGCGCAGAAAGCCGGTATGACCATTTTATCGCGGGGCATGCCAGCACCTCTCTCGCCGCCGCATACGGACTCAAGCGGGCCATGACCCTGCGGAGAGAACCGGGTGCGGTCGCCGCCGTGGTGGGAGACGGTTCCTTTACCGGCGGAATGATTTATGAAGGCCTCAACAATATCGGAAAAAGCGGAGAAAATCTCATCGTTATCCTCAATGACAACGAGATGGCGATCTCCCGGAATGAAGGGGCGCTTGCAAAATACCTGTCGGTGATCCGCTCCAAGCCTGCCTACTTTAAGATCAAAAAAAATACCGAGCATCTCCTGCTGGGGATGCCGGTGGTGGGCAAACCGCTGCGCGATCTGGCATGGGGTTCCAAAATGGCGCTCAAAAAGGTCATTTACTCCACAACATTTTTTGAAGAATTGGGGTTTGCATATCTCGGTCCGGTGGACGGACATGACTTGAAGAGCCTTTGCGACGTGATTACACAGGCCAAGGCGATGAATTGCCCCTGCCTGATCCACGTCCGGACTCAGAAAGGAAAGGGATACCACTTCTCAGAAAAGAATCCTGGGATGTTCCATGGCGTTTCCAAATTCGATGCCGCCTCGGGGCGCCCGCTCTCCGCGTCGGGAGAGAATTTCTCAGAGGTCTTCGGCAAGGAGCTTTTGCGCTGTGCCGAAAAGGATGAAAAAATTTGTGCGATCACCGCTGCCATGGAGCATGGAACGGGGCTTCAGCATTTCGCACGGAAGTTCAAGGCAAGCGGGCGCTATTACGACGTTGGAATCGCGGAAGAATTTGCGGCAACCCTCTCCGCTTCACTGGCAGCGGGAGGAATGCTCCCTGTATTTGCGGTCTATTCCACCTTTTTACAGCGCTGCTGCGATCAGCTGATCCACGATATCGCGATCGAGCCGCAGCATCTGGTGATCGGGATCGACCGTGCGGGTATCGTCGGAGATGACGGCGAAACGCATCAGGGAATCTTCGATGCTGCAATGCTTTCAATGGTTCCGAATCTGACGCTTTTTGCGCCTGCAAATTACCATGAACTCCGGCAGATGCTCCGGACCGCTCTCTACGAGGTCAAAGGCCCGGCGGCGCTGCGTTATCCGCGCGGTGCGGAACCCGCTTCTCTCGCCGGATGGCAGGGGGACGGCGGCGCTTACGACATGGTCGGTGGCCCGGAGAACAGGATGCTTGTCGTTACCTACGGCAGAACCTTCGCCGCCGCTTTGGAAGCTTCGCGGCAGCAGGATGACATTTCAGTTCTCAAGCTAAACCGGCTTCTTCCTCTCCCGGTGGAAGCGGTGCGGGCTGCATCCGCCTTTGAATCGATCCTTTTTGTCGAAGAGGGGATTCGCAGCGGAGGAATCGGGATGCAGTTTTTATCCGCGCTGGAAGAAACAGGATACCGCGGAACCGCAAAACTCCATGCGATTGACGGTTTTGTTCCGCAAAGCACGGTTCCCTCCGCACTGCACCGGCTTGGCTTGGATTCCGAGGGAATCCTGAACTGCCTTTCCCGCTTCGGCGGAGAAATGTCAAACTTCCGGAAGAGGTGAGCATATGAAAAAGCGGCTGGACCAGCTTCTGGTGGAGCAGGGACACGTTACCGGCAGGGACCGGGCCAAATCATTGATTATGGCAGGTCAGGTTTATGTCAACGGACAGAAGGCGGATAAAGCAGGGGACGAGTATAAGGATACCGATGCCATTGAGGTGCGCGGGGAACGCCTGCGGTATGTCAGCCGCGGCGGCCTCAAGCTGGAGAAAGCGATGACCGTCTTTCCGATCTCTCTGAACGGCAAACTGTGCTGTGACTTCGGGGCTTCGACCGGCGGTTTTACAGACTGTATGCTGCAAAACGGCGCCCAAAAGGTTTTCGCGTTTGATGTCGGCTACGGCCAGCTTGCGTGGAGTCTGAGAAACGATCCGCGTGTGGTTAATTTTGAGCGCACCAACATCCGCTATCTTACCGAAGAGCATCTGCCCGATCCGGTCGACTTCATCAGCATCGACGTTTCGTTCATCTCACTCTCCTTGATTCTTCCCGTTGCATGGCGGTTTCTGCGTGATTCGGGCGAGGTTGTCGCCCTGATCAAGCCCCAGTTCGAAGCTGGGAAAGATAAAGTCGGAAAAAAGGGAGTTGTCCGTGACCCAAAGATCCATGAAGAGGTGATCCATAACGTTCTGAACTGCATGATTTCCATTGGATTTTCTGTAAAGGGAATATCCTTTTCACCGGTAAAAGGCCCCGAAGGGAATATTGAGTATCTTTTGTATGCAGAAAAGACAGACAGGCCTGTTGAAACGCCCGATTTGAGCGACGATTCGATTCAAAAACTGGTGGAGGAAGCTCACCGTATGTTGAGCGATGCAAAAGAATGATGATTTTAATTTTTCCCAATCTGAGACTTTCCGATGCGGGACGCTGTGTCCGGGCAGCGGTCGATGAGCTGCGCCGCTGCGGCCTGACCCCGGCGATGACTTGCCGGGATGCGGATGCCTTGGGAATTCACGGAATTTTGACCGGTGAAACCGGCGACCTCCTTTTCCGCTGTGACCTCATCATTGCCATCGGCGGAGACGGAACCATCTTTCACCAGGCCGCGGTCGCGATGCGTTGTGACAAACCGATTCTGGGCATTAATTCCGGCAGGCTCGGTTTTCTTTCCCAGCTTGAGGCGAATGATCTTTCTCCGCTCGCCAAGCTCGCCACCGGCGATTATGTCATCGAAAACCGAATGGTGCTGCGCATGACCGCTTACCGTCAGGGTGAAACGATCACCAGCTTCGCCATTAACGACGTTGTCATCTCCCGCTCTCATCTTGGGCGCACCATCGATCTTGACGTTCGGTGCGGCAACGACCAGATTGGGGAATACAGGGCTGACGGCATCCTCTTTGCCACGCCAACCGGCTCCACCGCCTATTCGCTTTCCGCGGGAGGACCGATCATTGATCCCTCCCTTGAATCGATTATTATGACGCCGATCTGTCCCCATTCGCTCGCCAGCCGTTCGATCGTTTTTAACTCGGACAAGATCCTGATCGTCCGTCCCACCATGCCGGATGCCGATACTCAGCTCTGTGCGATTGTCGACGGCACACCGGTGGATCACATGGAAGGCATCGAGTACGTCACCGTTGAAAAATCCGAATATGTTTCGCGTTTTCTCTGCTTCAAAGACCGCAGCTTCTACCAGACACTGAACCAGAAGATGAAACTTAGGGGGTAGGAAACCATGAAGTCCAATCGGCACTCCAAAATTCTGGAACTGATTTCACAGGAATCCATCGATACGCAGGAAGGGCTTCTGATCCGCTTGAGGGAGTCCGGGTTCGATGTCACACAGGCGACCGTATCCCGTGATATTCGGGAGCTGGGCATCCACAAGGTCCGCGCGGAAAATGGGAAATATCACTATGTTTCGATGCAAAGCAAGCAGGGAAGCGGTATGTCGGGCAAATTTGTGACCATTTTTTCGGAATCGGTCCGCAACATTGACTTTGCCCAGAATATTGTGGTGATCAAATGCTTCACCGGCATGGCCAATGCCGCCTGTGCCACCTTTGACGCGGCGGAATTTGCCGACGTGGTGGGAACCCTATCGGGCGACGACACTTTTTTAGTCGTCACCCGCTCTGAAGAAAGTGCGCGTCAGATCACCGAGCGGCTTCATAAGCTGCTCAACAGGTAGGTGAACAAGAATGCTTGCCGAGCTGTCAATTGAAAATATTGCGGTAATCCGCCGGGCACAGATTCGTTTTGACCAAGGACTCAATATTTTTACCGGTGAGACGGGCGCGGGAAAATCGATTCTGATCGGGGCAATCGGAGCGGCCCTCGGCTCCCGCACCTCCAAGGATTTGATCCGCACCGGAGAAACACGAGCAAAGGTTTCGGCGCTGTTTACCCAAATCACGGATACCGTGGCGGGTAAGCTGTCCGCGTTGGGAATCGACGCGGGGGAAGGAGAGCTTGCCCTGAGCCGGGAGATTACCGCTGACGGCAATCTCTGCCGCATCAACGGGATGTCCTCAACGGTTGCGCAGCTCCGGGCAGCCGGCATGCTGCTGCTTCAGACTCATGGCCAACAGGATAGCTGGCTGCTCTCACAGGAAGAAACGCATCTGGGGTTCATCGACCAGTTCGGCGGGCTGGAAGCGCAGCGGAAGCAGTATACCGCCGCTTTTGAACGGATGCGCGTTTTGAAGTCCCGGCTCTCCTCGCTGGAGAGCGATGAAGCGGCGCGTGCCCGCAAGGCGGATCTGCTCCGCTATCAGGTCAATGAGATTGAATCCGCGAGATTGACCGACGGCGAGGAGGAGGAACTTTCCGCGCGCCGCCGGGTCATTCGGAACGCAGAACAGCTCACCGAGCTTTTTTCTCATTGCCATGAGCTTCTGGCCGGCAATGATGAGCACGCCGGCGTTATTTCGCAGCTCAACGAAGCCGCCTCTGATCTGGAAGCGGTGAAACGATACATCGAGGGATTTTCCCAATCGGCTGAAGCAGTGCGAAACTACCAATATGAACTGGACGACCTTTCTGAGCGCTTGCGCGAGCAGCTTGAAGAGCTGGATTTCAATCCACGGGAGCTCGATGAGATCGAGGAGCGGCTTGAGACAATCGCAAAGCTCAAAAAAAAATATGGAAGCAGCATTTCTGAAGTCCTTGCTTTTGGGGAGGAGGCCGCCCAACAGCTTGCCGATATCGAGGGATTTGAGCAGGATGCCTCGGTTCTTGCGGCCGAACTTGCCGAGGCGGAGGATACCGCACAAAAGCTGTCCGCCTCGCTTACCGACGCACGCCGGGACGCCGCCGAACGTTTGACCCGGGCGGTCGAGCAGGAGCTTCACGAGCTGGACATGCCTCATGCCCGGATGAATGTTTCCTTTTCCGCCAAACCTCTCTCCGAGGATGGCGGAGATGCGGTGGAATTTCTGCTTTCAGTCAACCCCGGAGAAGCCCTCAAGCCGCTGGCTAAGATTGCTTCCGGCGGCGAGATGAGCCGGATTATGCTGGGAATCAAAGGGGTTCTCTCCGGCAGGGAAGAGATCGGAACATTGATCTTTGACGAGATTGACGCCGGAATCAGCGGACGCGCCGCCAGCAAGGTGGGGGCCAAGCTGCGCGCTGCCGCCCGGGGAAGACAGATCATCTGTGTGACTCATCTTGCGCAGGTTGCGGCTTATGGAGAGCATCATCTGCTGATTGAAAAGGAAATCTCCGACGGCAGGACCTTTACCGAGATCAAACCGCTCGACGAGCAGGGAAGGGTAGCCGAGCTTGCCCGCATCATGAACGGTGAGCCGATCACTCCTCTTGCCCTCGAAAATGCCCGTGAACTGCTTGCAAATACCCGCTCCCTCAGCGCGGTTTTGTGACGTGGACGAGGCAGAGACCAAGCCAAGAATGATTTTTGCGCATGCCTGTGCCTTCGACACAGCTTTGTGATGTAAACGGGGGCGGAAACCGGACCAAAATGATTTTTGCGCATGCCTGTGCCTTTGGCACAGCTTTGTGACGTGGGTGGGACGGGGACCGAACCAAGCAGATTGGCGGATACCCGCGCAGAGCAATGGATGCTGAAATCCTTTCGGCAAAGGGCGAATAAGGTCCTTTGCCAAGTCGAAAATCCGTTTTTGCAGCGGACCGAAAAAAGAATTTCTTCAAAAAGCCGCGTCAATTTTTTCTTTTCCTTGACAAATGTGAAAAATCCCGCTATAATCGTGCTCAATGGCATTGATGGGAACCAGTACGCTGTACGCAGCGAGCCGCAGAGAGCCCTTGGTCGCTGGAAAAGGGTGCCGCGCCGCAGCCGAATACATCCCGGAGCCGCAGATGCAAACGCAGTATCTCCTGTCAGTCGTGTCTGTCGGGTGCGCCCGTTACCGCGCAGCGGCGTGTCAGCGCCGCGCTGAGGCCGTCGGAATCGGTGGCAAACAGAGGTGGTACCGCGTATCGTCACGCCCTCTGCTCCTTTGGGAGCGGAGGGCGTTTTTACAGCTTCTATTGTACCAAACCATATTGATCAAGGGAAAAGGAGAACAATCATGACGGTGTTTCAGGAACTCAAACGGCGTGGGCTGATTGCCCAGACAACCAACGAAGAAGCGATCGAAAAGGCGCTCAACGAAGGGCAGGTCACCTTCTATATCGGTTTTGACGCAACGGCTGACAGCCTGCATGTCGGCCATCTGCTCCAGCTTCTCATCATCAAGCGGATGCAGATGGCAGGACATCTGCCGATCGTCCTTCTCGGAACCGGTACTACAATGATCGGCGATCCCTCCGGAAAATCCGATATGCGCAAAATGCTTACCGTGGATCAGATCAACTACAATGCCGAGTGCTTCCGCAAGCAGATGGAGCGAATCGTCGATTTTGCCCCCGGCAAATGTATTGTCGCACGCAACGGCGACTGGCTGATGAACCTCAACTATATCCAGCTCCTGCGGGATGTGGGCGTTCATTTTTCTGTAAACCGGATGCTTGCGGCCGAATGCTACAAATCCCGGATGGAAAAGGGGCTGACCTTTCTCGAGTTCAACTATATGATTATGCAGAGCTACGACTTCCTGCATCTGTTCCGCACCTACAACAACACGCTGGAACTGGGCGGCGACGATCAGTGGTCGAATATCATCGGCGGCGTCGAGCTGGTCCGCCGCGCTGAGGGCAAGGATGTTTATGGCATGACCTTCAACCTTCTGACCAACAGCGAGGGCAAGAAAATGGGCAAGACAGAGAAGGGCGCGGTATGGCTGGACCGCGAGAAGATGGCTCCCTATGACTTTTTCCAGTACTGGAGAAATGTCGGGGATCAGGATGTCATCAAGTGCCTGAAGATGCTCACCTTCCTGCCGATCGAGGAGATTGAGGCGATGGAGAGCTGGGAGGGCTCACAGCTCAACCGCGCCAAGGAAATCCTTGCCTTTGAGCTGACAAAAATCGTGCATGGCGAGGAAGACGCCCAGAAATCCCTCGATGCGGCCCGAGCCATCTTTGCCGCCGGCACCGACAGCGAGCATATGCCCACCACAGAGGTTTCGCTGGACGGCGGCAAAATCGGAATCCTCGACCTGCTCAAGGCGACCGGACTGGCATCCTCCAACGGCGAGGCGCGTCGCCTGATTCAGCAGGGCGGCATCTCGGTCGATGACGAGAAGGTTACCGATCCCGCGGCGGATATCCCGTCTTCGGCTTTCGAGAAAGGGCATATTATCATCCGCAAGGGCAAGAAGGTGTTTCATAAGGCGGTCCTGAAGGGATAAAGCCTTTGGATGATTGAACTCCAATAAAACTCATGCTAACACGCCCGCGGATGCATCCCGGCAGGATGCGCCCACGGGCGTTTCTGTTTTTTATCAGAAGCCTATTTGCAGAAATTTTCTACATAATTGTCCAACGCGGCGGCAATAATCCGCTCCGCCTCTTCGTGTCCGCTGATTTCGTTGACTGCGGTTTCTTTTCCCTCCAGAGCTTTATAGACCCGGAAGAAGTGGGACATTTCGTCGAAAATATGTCGGGGAAGCTCACTGATGTCATGGTAACTGTTGTAGGTCGGGTCGCTGTAGGGAATTGCAATGATCTTTTCATCATTTCTGCCGCTGTCGATCATCGAAATTACGCCAATCGGATAACAGCGCACCAGGATCAGAGGCTCCAAAGGCTCGGAGCAAAGCACCAGAACGTCGAGCGGATCAAGGTCGTCTCCGTAGGTACGGGGGATAAAGCCGTAGTTTGCAGGGTAATGAGTGGAGGTGTGGAGCACACGATCCAAAATAATCAAACCGGTTTCCTTGTCAAGCTCATACTTCTTCTTGCTTCCTTTTGAAATTTCGACAACCGCAACAAAATCAGCAGGAGAGATTCTTTTAGGGCTGATGTCATGCCAGATGTTGCTCATAAAAAGCTCCTTTTATATCAATTATGTCGCCGCCGGATTTCCGGCAGTGGTTAAAGGGAACGCTTGAGTCCGCCGGCAATCTGCTTCGCGAGGGAGAAAAGCTGGCCGGCCTGCTCTTCCTTCATGGAAGACTTTAAGGTAACCGCCGGTTCAAGAACGGTCATATTTTTCATTGCCGCCAGCTCGGCGGTCATCAGCTTTCCCGACATGGGCGCCCAGCTTCCGTTTTCAATCAGAGCGACCGTGCGGCTCTGAAGGTTAAGCTCGCGCATATCATCGAGAAGATGCCGCATCGGCGGAAAAATTTTACCGTTGTAGGTAGGGCAGGAGAGGACGATATGGCTGCATCGGAACATCTCTCCGATCAGGTAGGAAAAATGGGTGGCTGAAAGATCATACATCTCGATCTCTGTGACCCCCAGCCCGGCGAGCTCCAAAGCGAGCCGCTCGGCGGCGGCTTCGGTGTTGCCGTAGATCGAGGCGCTGGCAATGACCACCTTCTGCTCTTCCGGTTGGTAGCTGCTCCAGAGGGTGTATTTCTCAAGAAGCCACGTGATATCCCGTTCGGTGCGCCAGACGGGCCCGTGTAACGGACAGATGGTTTTCAGATCCAATCCGCTCAGCTTTTTGAAGAGGGATTGCACCTGTGCGCCGTATTTTCCCACAATATTGGCATAATAGCGCCGCATGTCTGGCAGCCATTCCTGTTGGATGGGTAGCTCATCCGCGAAGATATTGCCCGCCATTGCACCGAAGGCGCCGAATGCATCCGCGGAAAAAAGCACCCCGTTACTCTCGTCAAAGCAAACCATGACCTCCGGCCAGTGAACCATGGGTGCGGTAAAAAATTTCAAACAATGCCGTCCGGTGGAGAGAGTTTCCCCATCCCTGACAACCACCCTCCGGGCCTCCGCCAATGGACTGTAGAACTGTTCAATCATCACGAAGGTTTTAGCATTTCCCACCACCGCGGCATTCGGATAAGCGGATAAAAGCTCCTCCAAAACGCTGCAATGATCCGGTTCCATATGGTCAATCACAATATAATCAAGGCTGCGTCCATCAAGGGAGGCTGAGACATTTTCCAAAAATGTCCTGCTCACCGATTGGTCGACCGAATCGAACAAAACCGTCTTTTCGTCAAGCAGCAAATAGGAATTATAAGAGACACCTCTGGGGACCGGAAAAATATTTTCAAACAGCGCCAAACGCCTGTCGCCGGCGCCCACCCAGATCATATCATCCGTTACTGATCTTGTACGGATCATTCTTTTACGCACTCCTTCTTCGCCCGGATCATGCGGGCACTAATATCTATTGGATTATTATAGCACGAAACCATGTCGGAATTTCTTTCGAATTCGTAAAAATTTTCCTTTTGCCGTGCCTCTATTCCGACCACCTGGCAAGAATACCGGCAAGTGTGTCGGTATATTCCGCGAGATTTTTTTCGCCGTAATACCGCAGCATCATCACCTGATTTCCGGCATGAATCAATAAAATCTGCCGGCCGGCCGCGGTGAAAAGCTCGGCTCTGTCCAAGCCTGCCGCGGACAGTTTCATCCTGTCAAAATTGTTGTCAGGAGCGTAATAGCGTTCGACATAGCGGTAGATGAGATCGTCGATAAGGGGATCGGACAACGCGGAGGAAATAAGGCGGTAATACCGGATCTGCATCGATGGTGAATATTCGCCGCTGTGATCCGGCCATTCCTCTCCCGAAACAATCCCGCGCTGTCCAATTTGATATTGGACGGGGGACAGCACACTCCACTCGTAGCGAACAAAATTGTCGTGATCCTTTCCTTGAAAGAGGCTGCTGCGATAGGCAAACAAAGGGCTTTTTTCCACCATGTCCAATGGAAGAAGCGGGAGAGGGGAGGAGACTTCCGAAAGAGGCATCTCCCAGTTTTTCTTCATTCCCCAAATGGGGAAAAACATGCTGGCAATGACCGCGGCGCTCAGCATGACAGAGGCGGCGACATGCACGTTTCGTCCCCGTCGATAGTTGCCATAGTGTTCCATAGGAAGCCCTGATTTCAACCGCCGCACCAGATGGCGAATGGCACGGTAGATTCGAAACGCCTGAATCACGGCCGCTAATTCGACGAGAAGCAGCAGAAATTGGTTGAGCGCAATGGAATCCTCCACCAATTGAAGAACCGGCCATTCACTGAAAAGATAAATTCCGGCAATCATAGCGGCAATCAGAAGAAAAGCAGCGAATACAACGATGGCAGATTGCTTGAGCTTGCGGCTTAGCTTGTCGTAGGCATACCCCTGCGCTACCGCATCGGTATGAATCTCCGCGGTGCCGGGCAGAGCACGGAACACCCAAAAGAGCCGGTTCAAGGTCGTGACATATTCCCAGCCGTTATGCAGGTAAAAGTCCAGCATCTCATCGTCCGGTTCCTCCATCGGACGGGGAAGAAGTTCCAGACGATAGATCATTTTGCAGGGCTCTGTGCGCCGGAAATAGGCAAAATACAATCCAAACCGTTCCAGTGCAAGCCCTTGGGCGGAGAGGTCCGAAAGCCAGCTCTCGATCCCCGCAATCTCATAGAGGCTGACCGGAATCCAACGTCTGACCGATTTGCTCATATCTCTCCCTCGCTTTCCGCATCGTTGATACAGGCCCGCAGGCGGGAAATTTCCTCGTGATATGCCTCGATTCCCCGGGCGGTGATTCGATAGGTTCTTTTTCTGCCCTCAACCCTGATCTCGGAGATCAGCCCTTCCTCCTCGAATTTTGCGAGGATGGTGTAGAGGGTGCCTGGTCCCATCCGAACGCGTCCGGCCGTTTTTTGCTCGACAAATTCGGCGATCTCAATTCCGCACCGCTCCTGGCGCAGAAAGGACATCAAGACATAGAACATCGTTTCAGTCAAAATCTCCAGCACTTTTTTTGCCACCGCTGCACCTCCCGATCAATGATATCGAATTTCAATATTTTCTTTCGATATTTAATATCGATATTATATCAGCCATGATCTCTTCCGTCAATCAGTAAATCAGCAATAAATATCCCCCGGCGAAGCCGGGGGTTTTTCTTAGACGGGCGAAGCCCTCTGGTACTAGCGGCACGCGTCACGTCGCGTTGGTACGATCTGCCAATTGCGAAAGTTTGCTATTTGCCGCCCGTAAACGGGCTTAGAAATTTCCCATCGTCAGTTGTTCTCCTGCCTGATCCTCTTCCAGCTGACGCTTAATGTATTCGGCTATTTTATTTGCATTCTTTCCCGCTGTATCCACGTAATATCCGCGGCACCAAAA
>JACRTB010000024.1 GCA_014385025.1 Yanshouia hominis
TCAGGGTGCGAACCTGTTCTTTCAACTCATTGCCAGACGGTATGAGAAGGTCCCAACAGTCTTCACTTCCAACAAGCCCTTTTCTCAATGGAACAAGGTCTTTGCCGATGTCACCATCGCCTCTGCGATCCTCGACCGTGTTCTGCACCACTGTACCGTCGTCAATATCAAGGGCGGGAGCTATCGGCTGGAAGAACGTAAAGAATATATGAAGCAGAAACAGCACATTGTCAATACCCTCTTTGAACAGGGACAAGCCTAATTTTTCTACATTCCCACACCACTGTTTTCCTGCATTTTTAACCGGCGAAAAACTACAAAATCAAATCGGCGTTGACAAGGACCACACGTCCGAAACGAGCAGTAGGCAATACCTTTCCTTAACTCCACTCTACCACAACAGGCAGAGGGCGTCAATGCCAATATACCCAAAAGTGAATCGGAAAGTGATTTATCGCGGATAAAAAGAAACAGAACCTACCACCGGCGCGGGGCCTTGCCCTTTCGGACACGCATGCCGCGCCCATCAGCTCTGTTTCCGATCCCACAATACTACAAACGAAACCGAGTGTCAATTCCCATTCTATGCAGAAAGAGAAAAATATTCCCGCACCCTTGCCCCGGAGACAAGGCTTTGAGGGCGGAACGAATTGGGAGCGGAGGATGCATGGAGAAGCTACGCAAAAACTGTTGAATCCTCCAGCAAAGTTGCACATAATCAAGAACAAGGCCAGAGAGGGAGTGCTCAAAATGAAAAGCTATATTCTGGAGAATGGCAACGGAAGTCGGGAGATAGTGGGCGAAGATATGGTGCGGTGGATGACAGGCAAGGGCGAGGAACTGGTGCGAAAGGTGGGAGAGCCGGCGCGCCGCTTGAAGTGATGCATTTTACTCCCAATATGCAATTTGACACTTTCGGTGAGGGCGATATCGGCTTACCCATTGACTATCTCGACCGCATTTTGTATTCTGGTGAAAAAGGGGTGCATCATGATGGAAGAAGAGAGAGCAATGACACCGGAAGAGCTGGAACAGTGCAAACTGAAAGGAGAAGAAGATTTTATCACGAAAATATGGGGGCCGAACCCAGATTTCGAGGGAGCCTTCGAGCGAATGAAAAAGGACAAATACTGGGGCAAGATTCTGTAAGGTATTCGAAGCCTCCCTTGATTCCCTTTCTCAACTCGCCTACAATGGAAAAAAGGAGGCGAATTTGATGAAAACGGTGCAAACAGGAGACTGGCGGGATGGACTGACCGAGCAGGAGATACGGGACGCGGAAGCAGAATGGGCAGAGATCATTCGCAAATCCAGAGAGAAACGCCCGCCCCTTACACCCGAGCGGCTGGAGGAGCGGCGGAAACAGGCCGAAACCAGTCCTATGTTCAGGGGCTTGGCGAATGGAATGCCCCCGCCGAAGCCGGGAGAGGACCCCTTCGACATAATCTATTAACCGAGGACGGGCGAAAATATTCCCGGCCGCTGACAGGGGATGCAGAATACCGGGACGCGGTGGAAGCAGGAGACCACTGGATTGCCCTGTCGAGGTGTTCCAATGGAGAAAAAATCCATATAACAATTACGGCCCGGAGATTACCTTATCATCACGCAGATGACCGTTCAGGTAAAAAACTACGTGATTGTGCCCATTGTTATCAACTCAACAGCCAATGCAAATAGACCAATTTGCGCATAACCACACTGCCTTTAGATGGCCCCTGAAGGCTGTTTTCTTGCGGGGTTCCACCGTCTCTTCGCGGAATCTGTCAACCGGTCTGTGCATAGGCTCCGACATCCGAAGGAATTCTTCTGCACCGGATTGTTTTTCGATCAGAGTGTGTGCCGACAGCAAGAAAAACTCCCCACATGTCTCACCGCGGTCTGCGGGTAAGGGCATGTGGGGAATTTTGCTTGGAGATTTTTGAAGCTGTACGGCTGCCGGAAGGGCAGTCAGGTGTGCGGATTCTCTGATTACAGTATATCAGAAGATGAGAATGCATGAGAGGCTTTTGAACATCCGCACTGCGGATGCTCTGCTTTTGGATAGGCTTTCCAGCTGCAATGTTGGCAGCCCCATCAGGAGAGGATCATCGGCCCTACAAACGCGTAGAAGACAACAAATGCAGCGGCAAAGATAACGCTCATCCAGCAGGCCTTCAACGCCTCCTTTGTGTTATCGCAGTGGGCGATGCCGATCTGTCCGGCAAAATTGGAGGTGGGGTATGCGGAACCGGTAAGGCGCGTAGCCGCAAGGATCGAAACGGCAAAGCATCCCATGGGAAGCCCTGTGGTGAGCGCCAGTTCTCCGAACATACCGGAAATGATTTTAATCTCAGCAACCGCGGCCGCCTCGATACCGAAACCACCGACGAGGGAGGCTATCAGCATAACCGCAGTGGGGCTGTCGCCTGCGAAGCCGCCCAGCAGATTGGACAGCGCCTCAAATCCTCCGCCAAGGGTCACATAGCTGAGCAAAGCCTCAATGGTGATGAAGACCAGGAACATACCCGCCTGGGAAGCAACGCCCTTTATAATGGCGTTCATTGCATGATCCACCTTCATGCGGGTGCAGATGGCGACAACCGCTTCGAGAATGATCATTACGATCAATGCGTAAGCGGTTCCCTGCTTTGACAAGATGCCGTAGAGGACGAGAAGAAAGAACGCCGCGAGGAAAATCACAGTATTGCGTGAATCCTCTGCCGAAATAACAACAGAATCCAGATTCTTGATGTCCGTCGTGACTTCGTAATACTCCTTACCCTGCAGCTTTTTTTGAACATGGTTGGCGCCGAGCCACGCACCGGCCAACCAGAAAATAGAGAAGGGAAGCACCGCTTGCAACATAAGCTGACCATAGCTGAGTCCGGTCACTTCCATCGTAATCAGTGTAACGCCGGTAAGCGGTCCGACCATAAGGCCGATTTCACCCGCAATCTTAAAGAGACAGGCAACCGCCGAGGGACATACGCCAAGCGATGCCATAATCGGAAGCAGAATCGGCGCGATAACCGCATTGCCCCCGCCCAATGTACCGAGCAGGCCGCAGATTGTAACAGAGCAGATAATCAGGCATATTTTGGCCTTGGCCTGTGTGTTGACGCCGATACGTTTTACGATCCAATAGACCAGTGTTTTTGTCACACCGGATTCTGTCATCAGATTGCCGAGACCGGCGCCCATCATAATAATCATTCCGATTAGCGCCGTGGTCGTCCCCATTGAGGTTTTGAGCGCGTTTGCAACATTGCCTGGGTCCTGCCCCATCATAAGCGCGGCAAGAACGATGCCGGCAAAACAGGCAAAGGCGTTGTGGAAACCTTTAAATGCGAGGACAATCATGAGTGCCAGCGGGATCAATGCGAGAAGAGACGGCGCTTGAATCAGGGACCAACTTCCGAGTTCCATAAAACAATGACCTCCTTAATTTTTACTTGGCTGCAATCATGTAAAATTACAGTCAAGGGATTAACGGGATACAAAGTGTTTGGTTATCTTCGCGTCTCGATATCATTGAGACGGGGCAGCAGGATAAGCGGTTTTATCGCTGTGCTCCTGCATCCTCGCGCAAAAGGACTTCCCCCATTCGCCAGTCGGTCAAACCGCCGTCATGGTAGGCAAGCTTTCCGTTCACGACAACATCCGTAATCCCCACCGGGCGGACTTTGGAATCCATAAAGGTGGAGCGGCTGGCAACGCGCTGAGGATCAAAGACCACCAAATCTGCTGACAGGCCTTCGCGGATTCTGCCGCGGTCCTGAAGCCCAAGGATCTCGGCGGGCAGACCTGTGAGCTTATAAACGGCATCCTCGAGCGGCATGAGCCGGTGCTCGCGTACAGTCTGGAGAAATTGGGGGAAGGTGGAAAAGTTGCGCGGATGGGGATTGGTCTTTGTAATCCGCGGATCATAGGACATCGAATATCCGTCGCTGCCCACACAGATAAACATCTGCCGCATAATATTCAGCATATCCGCCTCATTCATGCAGAAATAGACAGCCGCGACGCTGGTATCACATTCGAGCAAAATTTTGATGACCGCATCAACCTCGCTCAGGCCGAACTGCTTCGCTAATTCGCTGACATATTTTCCTTCATATTCGGGACGGCAGCCGTGGGTTCCCGAAATCAGAATCGTATCCGCACCGCCGCGGTTGTTCATTTCCCGGCCAATCTCTTCGCAGAGGGTGCCCTCCCTTATGCGCAGACGTTCCATCATTTTGTGCGTGCCGCCCTCATGTGACCAATGCGGCATCAGTACGGTCAGGGAGGTGCTGCCCGCGGTAAAAGGATACTGGTCGCAGGTAATGTTTAATCCGCGCGCCCTGGCATCGGTGATTTTTTTCAGCAGTTCCGCTCCCTTGCCCCACTGCGACTTGCCCATAAGCTTCAGGTGCGAAATTTGCAGATGCACGCCGGATTTTTCTGTAATTTCCAGCATTTCGTCGAGTGCTTCAAAGACACGGGGGCCTTCGTTGCGCATATGGACGGTGAGAAGGGCATCATGCTTTTTCAGAACCTTTGCCAGTTCAATCAGTTCTTCCTTTGCGCTGAAGGCGCTGGGCGGATAAATCAGCCCCAGACTCATGCCGAACGCACCGCGCGAAAGCTCCCGGTCAAGCATTGCCTTGAGCTGTTCCATTTCCTCATCGGAGGGCGCCCGGTTTACAAACCCCATCACTGCAAGGCGCAGTGTGCCGTGGCCAACCAGTACGCCGTAATTGATGGAGGCGCCATGCGCTTTGACATCCGCCGCGTAATCTGTCACGGATAAGTGTGCGGGCTTCAGCCCACCGAGCGGAAGCTCCAGCTGGGATGAAAAATATTCGTTGATTTCGTCGAGATGTTCCGGTGTAGCGGGGAGGCAGGAAATTCCACAGTTCCCGGTAATCTCAGTTGTGACCCCCTGCGCAATTTTACTTTCCACGGTGTAATTCAACAAAGGAGAAGCATCCGAGTGGGTGTGGATATCGATGAAGCCCGGCGCTATTACTTTTCCGCTGATATCCAACGTTTCCGCCGCCTCGACGCCCTGCGTTGTGATCAGGGCAATTTTCCCGTTCGCTATACAGATATTTGCCGGATAGGGCGCTTTTCGTGTGCCATCCACCACCACCCCACCCTTAAGGATCAGATCAAACGTCATTGATTTACCTCCTATGGCTAAATTTTATTCTTCTGCGTCTTTCAACGCATATGAACCAACTATTTTTCTTTGGAATCCTGTGCCATGACGTGATCCAGCAGACGCTGCCGGGCACTCAGTGACGCAACAATGATAGCCCGCGCCGAAGCACCTAAGTAATTCTGCTGAATGCTTGATTTGATTTCATTCATCTGAGTGATCAGGCTTTTGCCAAGAAAAATGGAACGGATAAACTTTGCGGTTAATGCACTGGCTGTATTGATGTCAAAATCAATAATTTTTCCTGTTTCACGCTCTACAACAAAAATCAGAAGGAGCTTTTCATGCACGACAGATACCGGATTTCCTTTTGCCGGAGTTGCAGTTGATACGACACAGACATGTTCTCCGGGTGTGATTTCGTTTTTGCAGAGTTCGATGTTTTCCACTGTAGATCTCCTTATGCATAACACCATATAATATGCCGTTTGTTAAAACAAAAAAGGCTCACCAATACATGGCCGAAAGGCCATCGTACCAGTAAGCCTCATTACTCATTGAAGAAAGTGATCATTCATATACCTAACTTCAACATAATGAATCCCTGTTCTTATTCTGTTTTTATGTCGCAGAAAATAATTCGAAATAACGCTAATCATTTTCTAAGCTTTATCTAAATTATATATATGAACAAACAGGCTGTCAACCATGTTGCGGGAAATTATATATTAAGCATATGTTAAGAAATGGCGACATTATAGAGCACATGAAATGCTGCCAATCAAGACCGCAGCAAATCCACCGGGAGCGTGAAGCGGTTTTGACATTTTGTCATGCATCGTATCCTAGAGAGTTGGACCAAGGCGGCAGCAGATGTCTTGTGATGCTAATTTCCATTGGCTATGTGCTCCGCATGGAGCGCGACGACTTCGTGGTGGACGCCGAGAGCTTCGAGGCCATATTTCAATCCACGCGCTCCGCATGGAGCGCGACGGCTTCCGTCCTGTATCAGGATAGGTCTCCATTAATTTCAATCCACGCGCTCCGCATGGAGCGCGACTTAGAACGGGAGGTCTTCCGAATCGTCAATCGCAATTTCAATCCACGCGCTCCGCATGGAGCGCGACTCCTCGGCGGCTTGCAGATGATGTCCCCCGGCTATTTCAATCCACGCGCTCCGCATGGAGCGCGACCGGGCCTGTCTCCCCGGACGGTTGAGCGGATACGATTTCAATCCACGCGCTCCACATGGAGCGCGACCGAGATCTCGGAGATCTGTGCCGATTACCGGCGGTTATTTCAATCCACGCGCTCCGCATGGAGCGCGACCCAGCGCAACGGTGTTTCTCGTGGCGGGCATATGATTTCAATCCACGCGCTCCGCATGGAGCGCGACTCTTCATGCTGTCGCCTCCGCCTGCCCGGTCATATTTCAATCCACGCGCTCCGCATGGAGCGCGACATCCTGCATTTCGATTCCCTTTTGTCAAAAGTTCTATTTCAATCCACGCGCTCCGCATGGAGCGCGACGTACAACGTCAACGAGCAATGGCTCCGCACCGGAATTTCAATCCACGCGCTCCGCATGGAGCGCGACCGAGGTTAGCGCCGAAAACGCCCAGCTCCGGCGGATTTCAATCCACGCGCTCCGCATGGAGCGCGACTAGCGGAATATGAAGTGATCGGAGAGGAAAGCAATTTCAATCCACGCGCTCCGCATGGAGCGCGACGGAAAAACAAAGGTTTTGGAATTCCGTCATCGAGATTTCAATCCACGCGCTCCGCATGGAGCGCGACTTCTTTCTGCTCCTCTTCGTATCCCTCTGCGCGATTTCAATCCACGCGCTCCGCATGGAGCGCGACACTGGATTTTTACGCCGCTAAGGGCTGGATGGTGGATTTCAATCCACGCGCTCCGCATGGAGCGCGACCCATCGTGCGGTTTGCCCTGCCGCTCTACACCGATTTCAATCCACGCGCTCCGCATGGAGCGCGACTACTCCCTCGCGGAAGGAGTGGGGCGTACAAGAGATTTCAATCCACGCGCTCCGCATGGAGCGCGACACGCCCACGACGACGCGCCGGACGCGGTGACCGATTTCAATCCACGCGCTCCGCATGGAGCGCGACCAGACCCTACGGCATATCTGGCAATGAGGAGCATCATTTCAATCCACGCGCTCCGCATGGAGCGCGACTTCCGCGCCCTCGGAGGCGTTGACCGCCTGCGAGAAATTTCAATCCACGCGCTCCGCATGGAGCGCGACTCGTCTCCATTTAATAGGTAGTCCGTCGTTACGCCATTTCAATCCACGCGCTCCGCATGGAGCGCGACTTATCAACGTTAAGAACGGCGTTATCCTTGAGGATGATTTCAATCCACGCGCTCCGCATGGAGCGCGACATGTCCTGTCCTTCCGGTACGACGACCCGCGCGATTTCAATCCACGCGCTCCGCATGGAGCGCGACGCAAGCCGACGATGGCCAGCTACGACCGCTTCGTATTTCAATCCACGCGCTCCGCATGGAGCGCGACGTCCCGAAGCATTTATCCCCCCACCTTTCCGGTCCTATTTCAATCCACGCGCTCCGCATGGAGCGCGACCCAGCGCAACGGTGTTTCTCGTGGCGGGCATATGATTTCAATCCACGCGCTCCGCATGGAGCGCGACATCCAACCAGCAGGCTGCTGGATATTTCCGTTGCATTTCAATCCACGCGCTCCGCATGGAGCGCGACCGCCCTCCGGCTGTCCGAGGAAATGTTTGTAGGCGATTTCAATCCACGCGCTCCGCATGGAGCGCGACGCGGCCCGGAGCTGGTCAACCTCGTCCTGCAGCCGTATTTCAATCCACGCGCTCCGCATGGAGCGCGACCAACGCATTGAGCGCATCTGCGCCTGTATACTGGAATTTCAATCCACGCGCTCCGCATGGAGCGCGACGGCGTAGACATTTTTGATGACGCCGCGCAGCATAATTTCAATCCACGCGCTCCGCATGGAGCGCGACTGCATCCGTCATCATAGCTTCCGGCGGGCAGATTATTTCAATCCACGCGCTCCGCATGGAGCGCGACGCATTGGTAATCCTCGTTTTGACAAGCCCATGAAAATTTCAATCCACGCGCTCCGCATGGAGCGCGACGGCATCAATCGCTTTCTTCGCCCCGGGGGAAAGCTATTTCAATCCACGCGCTCCGCATGGAGCGCGACCTGCCCTGATCGGGGCAAAAGGAGGACTGGCCGGATATTTCAATCCACGCGCTCCGCATGGAGCGCGACGGCGCGGCAGCAAAACAAAAATTCTTTTCGCGATGATTTCAATCCACGCGCTCCGCATGGAGCGCGACCATCCCGCAAGGACGCGCCCCGCCTCATCGACCAATTTCAATCCACGCGCTCCGCATGGAGCGCGACGCGAATACCGAGAGGATTCCGATCATCGCCCGACCATTTCAATCCACGCGCTCCGCATGGAGCGCGACAGCTTAAAGGTAACTAGGACAAGGATAACAACAAATTTCAATCCACGCGCTCCGCATGGAGCGCGACGTGGTCAATGCCGGGGGAGAATCCTTGACAGACCATATTTCAATCCACGCGCTCCGCATGGAGCGCGACGGAATCATTTTTCTTCCGCCAACTGTCACGACCGATTTCAATCCACGCGCTCCGCATGGAGCGCGACCTTTGACAGGAGGGCAAACCATGCAAAACGCAATCCAATTTCAATCCACGCGCTCCGCATGGAGCGCGACATGCAGGTTTAGGCGGTGAGGATGGATGCCGAACCATTTCAATCCACGCGCTCCGCATGGAGCGCGACATTTTTGCCCCAACTGCGGCGCTCGGATGGACGGATTTCAATCCACGCGCTCCGCATGGAGCGCGACGATTCTTTTCGGTCTCGTCCGGAATATCCTCCGATTTCAATCCACGCGCTCCGCATGGAGCGCGACTCTACTATGTGTCGTTTTTATGATAAAAAGCTTATTTCAATCCACGCGCTCCGCATGGAGCGCGACATGCTAAAAACACCAAGAGAAGAAAAAAACGAAATTTCAATCCACGCGCTCCGCATGGAGCGCGACATTGAAGTTCATCGGTTTCACCTTCGTTATAGGATTTCAATCCACGCGCTCCGCATGGAGCGCGACTCCAGAAGCTCAAGGCGCTGCTCGAGGAGCTGGAGATTTCAATCCACGCGCTCCGCATGGAGCGCGACGCGAGATGAAACGCTTGCAATCATGTCGGTTATATTTCAATCCACGCGCTCCGCATGGAGCGCGACTCATTCACTGTCCCCTCCATTCAGCCATTCCCGCAATTTCAATCCACGCGCTCCGCATGGAGCGCGACACGGGGTCGATGCCGACGAGGTCCAGCTTGTCAATTTCAATCCACGCGCTCCGCATGGAGCGCGACCCGCCCAATATCGGGGCAATCAAAGAGGCGATAAATTTCAATCCACGCGCTCCGCATGGAGCGCGACCTGGCGAAAGCACGGCTTATTTACCCTGGTGCAAAAATTTCAATCCACGCGCTCCGCATGGAGCGCGACCGAATGTCCCTGTTTTTACGGCGGATCGCGTCACAATTTCAATCCACGCGCTCCGCATGGAGCGCGACGGATCAAGGATGATGATGTGGCGGCCAGAGATCACATTTCAATCCACGCGCTCCGCATGGAGCGCGACCGGTTGTGCTTGTCATGCCGGTTTCTCCTCAAAATATTTCAATCCACGCGCTCCGCATGGAGCGCGACGGACACAACGAAGCGCCTATTGTGGAGCAAGATGATTTCAATCCACGCGCTCCGCATGGAGCGCGACTACCGGCGATGAGGCCGAACCGGATGCCCCGCCGATTTCAATCCACGCGCTCCGCATGGAGCGCGACATCATGTCTGGAGCCCTCCGTAGGTCAGCGCCGAGATTTCAATCCACGCGCTCCGCATGGAGCGCGACGGCGGGCCTCAACGGGCTGACCGCCGGAAATCCGATTTCAATCCACGCGCTCCGCATGGAGCGCGACAAATAGCGGTAGGCCCCGGCGGGTCCGGCCACCGATTTCAATCCACGCGCTCCGCATGGAGCGCGACGAGATCAGGTCGGAGTCGGGGTTTGCGTCCTCGTTATTTCAATCCACGCGCTCCGCATGGAGCGCGACGGCCGCCCGCGGCCCCGGGGCGGCGCGCAGGGTATTTCAATCCACGCGCTCCGCATGGAGCGCGACTGGCAAGCCTCCCGGCAGCGGCGCAGTCCCTTGCCGATTTCAATCCACGCGCTCCGCATGGAGCGCGACGCCGCCGCGTTTTTGGCTGTGGTCGAGCGCGTCAATTTCAATCCACGCGCTCCGCATGGAGCGCGACAAGGCCTTGATCCTCTGCAAATAGGTCAGCGTCATTTCAATCCACGCGCTCCGCATGGAGCGCGACGCGGGCCTCAACGGGCTGACCGCCGGAAATCCGATTTCAATCCACGCGCTCCGCATGGAGCGCGACGCGGCCGGGTGGTCCGGCCGCTCGGCGGAAGCCCCATTTCAATCCACGCGCTCCGCATGGAGCGCGACATATGCTGTGCCAGGCCCTGCATTGGAGAGGAGCATAATTTCAATCCACGCGCTCCGCATGGAGCGCGACTCGGCGAGATCGCCGAGCCGCAGCCAGGGCGAAAGATTTCAATCCACGCGCTCCGCATGGAGCGCGACTCAAGCACCTTTTTGATTGAATTCCAAAGATTCTATTTCAATCCACGCGCTCCGCATGGAGCGCGACCGAAAAACGCCTTGACAGAGATTTTAGCAATATCATTTCAATCCACGCGCTCCGCATGGAGCGCGACGGCCGGCACATGAGCGAACTGCCTCAAAAGGTCCTATTTCAATCCACGCGCTCCGCATGGAGCGCGACATTGTGCAGGACAGCAACAAGATTGCATGGTGGGATTTCAATCCACGCGCTCCGCATGGAGCGCGACGGCAAGATCACGCACCGCCGCGTCCCTCTCCTGCCATTTCAATCCACGCGCTCCGCATGGAGCGCGACGAGAACAGGCAGGCGATTTCCCCCGTAATTAACGATTTCAATCCACGCGCTCCGCATGGAGCGCGACCCGATCTTGTCCGGCGTAACGGTTTCCATCGGGATTTCAATCCACGCGCTCCGCATGGAGCGCGACGCATGACCGCGACAAAGGCCCGCCTCGATCTAATATTTCAATCCACGCGCTCCGCATGGAGCGCGACCGCCCAATATCGGGGCGATCAAAGAGGCGATCAGATTTCAATCCACGCGCTCCGCATGGAGCGCGACTTTGACAATATCAGCCTCCGCAAGATTACGGACGAGATTTCAATCCACGCGCTCCGCATGGAGCGCGACTGCGTTTACCGAGCTTGAGGTGAGAGTCGACTTCTCATTTCAATCCACGCGCTCCGCATGGAGCGCGACCCCCGCGGATTCATAGATTGATGATTAGATATAATTTCAATCCACGCGCTCCGCATGGAGCGCGACTACCTCCTTCGGTCTTAGCGTTCAGGATAGCCACATTTCAATCCACGCGCTCCGCATGGAGCGCGACGTCCATGATTGACCTCCTTTCTGAGCTCGCGTTGCTGATTTCAATCCACGCGCTCCGCATGGAGCGCGACGAACGCCACCGTTACCGTATGCCACTCTAAGACATTTCAATCCACGCGCTCCGCATGGAGCGCGACCGGTCAAGGTCTTAGAGCCGCATTTGCAGGTAACGATTTCAATCCACGCGCTCCGCATGGAGCGCGACAGCCGGAGCTTGCGGTCGTCAAGAGTATCGGTCGCATTTCAATCCACGCGCTCCGCATGGAGCGCGACCGTAGCGGTCCCGACGATGGCAATTATGATTTTGATTTCAATCCACGCGCTCCGCATGGAGCGCGACGACTGACTTTCCCGAGGCTTGCTTCGGGAATCACTTATTTCAATCCACGCGCTCCGCATGGAGCGCGACGATTCGGTTTTCGGCTTTCGCCTTACTGTAGTAATTTCAATCCACGCGCTCCGCATGGAGCGCGACATAGCAGCCAGAATCGCGTTGAGCTCGTTTGCGAGATTTCAATCCACGCGCTCCGCATGGAGCGCGACGCTTGAGGCTGCTGGGTATGACTACGCCGCCGTACAATTTCAATCCACGCGCTCCGCATGGAGCGCGACCGACCGCAAGTATACGAAGAAGGAGCTTGACATATTTCAATCCACGCGCTCCGCATGGAGCGCGACCGGATTTTCTTAATACTCTCAAAGCTCATTTTGCATTTCAATCCACGCGCTCCGCATGGAGCGCGACGTCGGCGTTGGTGCGAGCACGGTCCGCAAATGGATTTCAATCCACGCGCTCCGCATGGAGCGCGACCGACAAGTCTCTTATCGGTCAGCCGGACAAGCAATTTCAATCCACGCGCTCCGCATGGAGCGCGACAGCAAAAAACGACAAATCACATAAGAAATTATGTTGTTTTTTACAACAATAAGAACATAAATTTGGAAAGAAAACTGTTTTGATTGTTTAAGACCGACAGAAACAGAAATTTTGTTCAGAAAAAATGGTGCGAACTACTAGGGATTTTACTGATCGCTTATTATCCGCACCTACACCAGCAGGATTCCCTCCGGTTTGTAAGTCGACTTTGTGCCGAAGTGTTCAATTTTCCCCTGATACTGGTTGCCAAGGTGATAAAAGCGCAGACTATCCTTCTGATCGTCGATGATAGAAATCAAACGGGATTGCAGCATCCGATACTGTGCGGGATCGAGCAGACATTCAAAAACAGAATTCTGCACCCGCTGCCCATAGTTTACGCATTGCTTTGCAACCTGCCGTAAACGTTTTCTGCCAGCGGGATCAGATGTATTGACATCATAAGTGATTAAGATCAGCACAATACCACCTCATTTCCACAGGAACGGCGGATATGCATCCAGATCACCACGCAGGCAGCGGGCAAGCAGAAGCGCCTGCACATAGGGAACCAGCCCCCATACTATTTTCTCTTTCAGGTACGGGTGGGTGAGAGACTCGGACAAACGCTTCTGCCAGGCCGTAAGAAAGATTTTTCGCCCTTCGTCTGTCAGCAAAACCGCACCGCCGGGCTGCTGTTCGAAATGTCCGGGCTGTATGACGCGGTTGTTAACCAGCGTGGCGACGAAACGGTCTGCAAAGAGAGGTCGCAGTTCTTCCATCAGGTCAAGGGCAAGCGACGAACGGCCGGGTCGGTCGCGATGCAGAAAGCCCACATAAGCATCCAGACCGACGCTTTCAAGGGCGCCTGCGCAGGCGTTTGACAAAAGGCTGTATGCAAAGGAAAGCATGGCATTGAGAGGATCAAGAGGAGGGCGGCGTGAACGGCCGGTAAATGCAAAGGTTTCACGTTGGTTCAGCAGCAGTGCATCGAACGCGTCGAAATATACGGCGGCCGCTTGCCCCTCCAGCCCTCGCAGGGAATCCAGACTGGTTTCCGCCAAAATGGAGGGAAGGCTGTCGGATAATGACTTGGACGCGCACCTCAGTGCCTCGGTATCAACGCGCAGCGCATGGTCCCGACGGGTGCGCTCGATGCTCCAGCGTCCGTTATATACCTTTCCAAACACAAAGCTGCGGGCGTAGCGACAGCTCCGGCCTTCGTCGTCTGAGATGCGGTACTGTTCTTTGCGCAGCAGAACATTTCCGGGATTTTCTCCGCTTACACGGGCGAGAAAACGGCCTCGGGGAGTAAGAAAAGCCAGATTGACCCCTTCACGCGCGCATTTTCCCATCAGTGCCGGACTCGCGCCCTTGTAGGAAAAGCACAGGATGCCCTCGAGCGTATGCAGTGGAAATTGGCCGCGCTTTTGTTCACCTGCCAATACAAGCACCGTCTCGCCGTCAAGGGAAAGGTAGCTGTCCTCGCTCAGGACGAATAGAGTATTGAGAAATTTTCTCATATGGTTTCCTCCGCGTCGGACAGATGTGCCTGAAGATAGGCTGATGCGGCCGGAGTTTTGATCAGCCTGGGCAGACAAACTTCTTTGAGCGAGCAGGCGCTGCACCCCTTGGAAGGCGTTGCCTTGGGGGTATGCCCCCGCTCATAGAGCGTCCGCATCTCGGCGAGCATGGATTCCACCCGGCCGCGCAGTGCCGTATCCAGCGCGACCCGCGTACGGCGCCGGGGTTCTCCGTAAAAAAGGTGGCCCTCCGGAATTTCGCACAGCAGCATTTCCTCAAGACAGATCGCCTGCGCGCAGAGCTGCAGTTCATCCGCGCCGCAGGCATTGGGGCGTCCCTTTTTATATTCGACCGGGCAGGGGAGCCAGGTCCCATCGATTCCCGCAAGCGGGACGCCGGCCGGATCGCGCCGGAACTCCACCACATCGCATACGCCCTGCGCGCAGAGACGGTGCGATATGACGCGCAGGCTGCGTGCAATCAGCAGGTCGCCGCGCCGTTCGGATAATTTCTCGTCATGGGCGCGCTGATGAAGGAGATGCCCTTCAACGGTGCGCAGATTTTCCGCCCACTGCCGCTCGATGTGGATCAGCGCCCACTGGCGGCGGCAGAAGGCGAAATGCTGCAGCCCGGACAGGGCAAGATAGTCTTCCTCCTGCCGGATGGTCACACCATCTGCGTGCAGGACACGCCCTCGGGCAGCGCGGCGGTATCGACCGAAACGGCATAGTCGCTGTAGGCGCGCGGGCTGACAACCCCTTCGCGTCGGGAGACGGCGACCGTATCGAACAGCTTGTAGGCGGGGGCGCAGCCCAGTTCGCAGTTGTGCCGGAAGACGATCAGCTGGCGCACAGCCATCTTGCCGCGCGCGGCGGAGTGATCCACCTCGAACATGTTGAGGATGGCCTGCCACAGCAGCTCGAGGTCATCCTCGGAAAAGCCGGTGGTTTTGCGGGCGAGGTTGGCCGAGATATACCCCTCGCAGCGGTAGAGGGCGTAGGGGACGATATGCTTGCGTCCCATCTCGGTGTTCTTCTTTTCCGCGTCGGTTTCTGTGGTGATGGCGACGCGGGTGATCGTTACCTCCTGCGGCACGATCGGATCGACCGAGCGGGCAAACCCCAGCTGTACCGGCCCGCGCACCTGCCCGCAGTTGAGATTATTCTTAACAAATGTGGTCATAACCGCGCCGAAGGTGCGAATATCGTAAAACTGCCGGCACATAAAGTCCCGGATCTTCCCGTCGAGGCCGGGGTCCTTCTTCCTGGCCTCCTTGAGCGTTTTTTCGTCGATATTCCAGTGGGAGAAGGCTTCGGCGTCCGAGCGGTTGAGCGGTACGCCGTCCTTGATGTAGATGCGGTATCCCTCCGCGTCCTCCTTCACCGTTTCCACATAATTGCGGATTTTGTGCTTCAGGCAGACGTCGGTTACCAGCCCATAGCCGGTTTCGGGGTCCAGACGGGGCATATTGCCCGCGTCGGGGTCGCCGTTGGGGTTGCCGTTCTCCACATCAAACAGGATGACAAATTCATAGCGGTTTTTGATCGGTTCAGACATGTTATGCTTCCTCCTTCGGTTTTCCGGCAAAGAATTTCTGCACCTGATGGTAATAGCCCAGATGGAACGCTCCCTGCTCGGGCAGCGAAAGCCGTACCGGAAGTGTTTCGTGGATACGGCCTTCCAGCTCCCCAATCTGCTTTTCGAAGTAGATGCGCCGGCCGGTTTCCAGTTTCCGCAGATGGCTCTGCGACAGCTTGGTCAGCAGCGGAAAGATGGTTGCGGGAGTCGCGGAGGCGCTGTTGAAATACTTGTCCTTGATGGTTGCCTTGATACCCGGATTGGCGTCCGACTGCACCCGCTCGAGCACGGCGAACAGCCTTCCGAGCAGATAGGGAAGATAGCTGCTCTGTTCGTTCAGTTCCACGGTTAAAACCTCCTCCGGAATATGATAGTGGGTGTTCCGCAAGAAAAAGGCCTTCAGGATCGCCGCCCGGCCGTAAGTGACGGTTTGTTCGGCGCGGATCCGCAGCATCGTCTGCCCGAGCAGGGAGGCCGGGTAAGCTCCGCCCGATAGAATCGCGCGGATCAGCGCGCCCGCCATCGGCGGGGAAGCTTTTTTGTCACGGCTTTTGGGGTTGACCGTTTCTCCAAGCAGCTTCCACATCGGCAGGAAACCGCTTTCCAGATAGGTGGGCTTCACGATGCGCAGCCGTTCATAGTGCTCCTGCACGTGCCTGAGGATATGACCGAAGGTATCCTGCAGAAAAAAGCGTACCGAGAGCCGCGCGGCGTTTGGCGCCAGTCCAAGGATAAAAAACCGGTTGTCCGGATTCAGGGGAACCCCTTCCAGGCTGATCGGGTCGCCGCGCGCAAGCGCCGCCGCCGCGCCCCAAAGATCCTCCTGTGCAATACGGTTGGCGTCGGCGCCGAACAGCGTGCCGCAGAAAATGTCCTGACAGAGCGGCTCGGCGTCTTCGGCCCAGCAGAGGACGGCGGTATCCCCAATGTAGTAGACGTGCTCCCGGTCCGCGATGAGGCGGTTGAGCGCCGCGCCGTAGAAAAAGGCGGCCGCCTCCGAAACCGGCGCGTTCAGTCCCTGTCCGCTTTTATCACCGTCTTCATGGCCATAGGATTCAAATGCCGGCGCGTTGAAGGAAACCAGCGAAGCCCCGCTTGGCTGCGCGTCCCGGACACCCTTGATCGAGGGATGCAGGCGGGCGATCGGGCCGGTTTCTCCGGTGACCAGACAGCGCCCGACAACGGCGCCGTCGGATTGATTCAGGGAATACGCCTGCCATGCCGCGCGGATGCCCGGGTCCTGCTGCGGAAATACTCCGTCCACCGAAAAGACCAGATTTCCCCCTTTCATCAGCTCGTCCAGAAAAGGGGCGACCGCAGGATGCCCGGCTGCGTGCCCGGGCTGCCAGGCAGCGAAGAAGGCGGTTACCGCGTGTGCCGCCGGATTGTTCAGTCCGGAAAGAATCTTCTCATGAAGCGTCCGCGCGGCCACAAAGCATTGGAGGGTACGTTCCGGTTTGCCTTTGGCGTCCATGCCGAGAAAGTAGGCGCTGTTGTCGCACAAAAAGTTGGAGCATACGCCCGACGTCTTTTTTACCCTCTCAGGTACTTCGAGCGATTGGGGAACCTCCTTCCTGCCGTTTCCCGAGGGGATCATGAGGGGGATTACGCCTTGCAGCGTCCCGTTTTGATCAATCGAAAGAGCGAAGGAAACCGGCGCATCGCACCAACCCGGCGGACGGACGGCACCCCGGGCCGCCAAAGCGTCATAATAGCGCCGCAGTGCCTGCAAAATCATCGCAGCACCTCCTGTCCGGCGACTTCCAGCACGCCTTTTTCCAGCCTCGCGCGGAAGAACAGGGGCCGGATGTCCCGGGGATTGGAGTAATCCATGTCATACAGCATCAGGCCCAGATCGCGCGTCTCGTCAATGGCGGGGATGGGCCCTCCGGCCCATGTGCCAAAACTGGCGGGAAACTCGCGGCATCCAAAGCACGGCTGGTGAAAACATTTCCCGCTTGAAATTCTTCGCCGGGCGATGTCAATGAATTTCCCCTCGTTATCGGTGGGGTTCGCGCGATCGGTCATGGTAAAATGCGCCTCGATCACATAACGCACATTGGTCAGCAGCATCGACGCCCGCTGCTGGATGCTCTCGCCGGTATAGATCGCCAGCGGTTTGGCGGCGCCCATCATCACCGAACGCACATTGCTGGCCAGCACCTTATCCTTGACCTCATTGCGGCGGAGGTTGGTGAAGGCAATGGGGTTGAGCACATGGATGCGGTCGATGTGCCACCTCAGCCCGGGATGAAAGTAAATGGCCTCCACCAGTCCGCGCGCCGCAGACGGCGTCATCACATCGTAGCTTGCGCGCTCGACTTTGAGCTCGGGACGGGTAAAGAGGGCGTAAGGACCCCACACCTCCAGCTGAATACCTTGACTCATAACATTCTCACCTCGCTTGTCAGATTGAAAAGGGGACCGATGGGAAAAACGGCTGACAGGTTTCCGGCCTTTGCGGCAAAAGTTTCCTCCCTTCCTGATATTTTGCAGTATACAATAAATATTTGTCGAAATAAATACTTATAGATGAAAATATGTAAAACAAAATATCGTTTGCTCAAAATTATTTTGAATCTTCAGAAAAAATCGGCTATACTATAAAAGTCGTTTTCGGTTCCGGTCATCCGCAATCGAAAATGTGGGTTGAAATTAGATCAAGATTTGTAAAATGCGGGGCCAAAGGGCGGATGCTGGGGCATCCGCCCTTTGGCTTGCTACAGGAAAATTCCCACGCCTGTGTCGGAAAGCAGAGCAAGGCCGGTTTGATCATCGTAAAGAGAGAGGTCGGTCAGAATCGCGGTGTTTTCGTCGGGAACCTCGAGCGCTCCGCGCGCCAGCAGGGCCTCGAAGTGCTGCGGATAGATGCTGACCGATTCCTTTCCGGACCTGCGGAACAGATTGCGGCTGTATTGTCCGCCGCGAAGCTGACCGGACAGCACCCTCGCCTCGTCGGTGCGCGGAATGAGTACGGCACGTGTGTCATTTTCGATGATGTGAAAGGCCTCCGCCACCCAGCGGAAAGGATAGCTGCAGGTGCGCGCGCCCTCTTCCAGCTTCGCCACAATGTCGTTTTGGTCCAGCGCGGAACCGCTGTACTGATAGAGTGTGGTGAAATATCGCTTAATGGCTTCGGGGGAATCCGGCTCGGGATGCTTGCGGGCCACCTCTCGCGCCACCTCGAGCGGACGCCTGAGGCTGTGCGGCAGGTGGGCGGTATAGGCGCTGTCTGTCGTAAAAAGATAGACCATGCTGCTTTCGACCGGCCGGCGTCCCTCGCGGTTGCAGCGCCCGGCGGCCTGCACCTCCGAGTCAAGCCCGGCTTCAGCGCGGTAAACAGTCGGAAAGTCCACGTCCACACCGGCTTCGATCAGGCTGGTGGAAACGACCCGGCAGGGAAGTCCGGCACCGAGCCGGGCGCGGATCTTTTTGAGAACTTCGCGGCGGTGGTCGGGGGTCATCAGGGTGGACAAGTGGAAGCTGCCTTCCGGCGTCAGCAGGTGAAAGACCGTCTGCGCCTGTTTGCGGGTTCCCACGATGCAAAGCACCTGCTCGCAGTCGTTCAGCCGGGAGGCGAGTTCGCTGTCGGAAAGCTGCCCCAGGTGCTGAAAGGTTACGCGCCGAAATACGGAGGAATCGACCGGAGGTGCGATTTCACGAATCCCGAGGGTGGGTGCAGCGGCTGCAAACAGAGGAGCCAGCGCGGGCTGAGTAGCTGTGCACAAGACGCAGGAGGCGCCGTAGTTCACGGCCAATTCGGCAATGGAACGCACGCAGGGCAGCAGATAAGGCAGAGGAAAGGTCTGCGCCTCGTCGAAAATGATGACGCTGTCGGCCAGATTGTGCAGTTTACGGCAGCGGGAAGGCCGGTTGGAGAACAGCGATTCAAAAAACTGTACCGCGGTGGTAACGATGACCGGCATGTCCCAGTTCTCGGCGGCCAATTTCTTACGCGCTTGATCCGGTTCCTGCTCGTTGTCATCGAAATCCACGTTGGAGTGATGCTCCAGCACCTGTTCGTCGCCGAGAATTTCGCGGAATTTATCGGACGTCTGTTCAATAATGCTGGTGAACGGAATGACGTAGAGAATCCGCCTCTTGCCATGAGCCTTGGCGTGTTCCAGTGCGAAGGCCAGCGAAGCGACCGTCTTTCCGCCTCCTGTGGGCACCGTCAGGGTAAAAAGGCCGGGGGTTTGGGCGCGCCCCGCCCCCAGACAGGCGCGCAGGATCTCGCACCGCGTACGGTTGAGAGGCGTTTCTGCATCCCACCAGGGGGCAATGAAATGTTCCAGCTTGTCTGTCAGCAAGCCGGTGTCCAGCGCAAGTCCGCGCGGCGGGGTGCCGCTGTGCATAAAGGCCTCAGTGTCGAGAAAATCCGCGTCCACGAGACAGGAAAAAAGCATGCGTACCCAGAAGGATACCGTAAAACCGCCCTGTCCAAGCAGGTGCGGCTGTGCGAACGAAGGCTTTGAGAGAGATACTTCCTCTGAAAAGGCGCCGTAGGGCGCCGAGCGCTTTTTGAGGCGGCCGCACAGGGTGGGCTGGACGTCGGTATCGGTCCGCGCGCCGCCGTCCGGAAGTCCCGCATGATGTCCGGCGACGCAGTAGGCGGGAAGAGCGCCGCACAGACGGTTCAGCTCCTGCGCGCCGGCGGTCGAATGGTCGGTGGTCAGATTTTGTCCGCGAATGCGCTTTTGGAAGGCGTCCGAATATTTGCCGATATCATGCGCAATACCCAGGATATATGCCAGGCTGGCTGCTCCGAATGGCTGGGCAAATGTGGAAGCTCGTTGCGCCGTCCCGCACAGATGATCGAGAAGCGGTTGTTCGCAGCCGCATTCGGTGCGATGGGCAATATATGACATAAAATCCCCTCTTTTGGAATTATTTGCTTTCATTTTACAATATTTATTATATAATTTCAATATAATGTTGATAATATATAAGCGAATAATACAAAATATGGCGTTTCTGTATGATATCCGAGAGAATGCGCGCCCTGCCTTGGAGTCTCTTTGCACAAGTTCCCAAACTGAAAGGCCACGAATTTATAGGCGGACGGCATAGCGATTCTTTCGTTTACTTTTGACAGTCGAAAAAAGCAGAGAAAATCCGGAGAAAAGCTCCGCACGGTTATGAGGATTTTAAACGCCGTTTGGAAGGATTGGGAGAATATAAAGCAAAACAGCTCTGTAAAGTGTTTTAACTTTTCGCTAAAATTTGGTGAATTCAAGCGAAAATATAGGATGCCGCCCCGGAAATTTGCTTCCGGGGCGGCATCCTGGGTCATTGACACCGGCGGAGATACCGCCGCTCTGTTGAACTCATATTCCTGAAATCCGGTTGACTGTCCCAAAATTTTATCAGGAATGCAGAAGCTGTTGCTCCTTCTTTTGTGCCTCTCGCATACGGGGCAGCCATTCGGTAAACGCCAAAATCAAGGAGACGCCGAGACAGATTGGCGACATAATGATGCAGTTCCAAAATTCTTTACGCGCTTCCTCATATTCTTTGCTGTGCATAACTCTCACTCCTGTTCATGTATTGGCTGTATTAAAATTATACGGGAAAGCTCCGCTAATTGTCTGTTAATAAAAGAGCGGATGTCGTTCAGCGTTGATAAAGGAAAATTTTCTGAATGATGACTGCGCATCCATTTGTATGCGTCAGAGCGCTGGCGATAAAAAACATCCTTTCCGGTTTTTTGGCGGTTTGAAGACGCGCCGTTTTACCGGAAGGGATGTCCTTGATTAAGCCTTCAATCTCACCCGCGCAGCGGGCGGCTTTTTGCATGTTGGGCGGCAGGACGCCTAACATGCCCGCTAAAGCAGAGTCATGGCCACCCCTTTTAGGAGTGGCCATGACTCGTGGTCTATAAGGCCGTAATAGAAGCCAGCGTCATTCGGACGCTGACTTTCCATGAGGCCGCGCTTAAAAGCGCGGCCATGGCGTTAAAAGATGCTTTTATCGGTGCTCTGTATCATCAGGTTTCAAAAAAGGGAAAATCCATAACTGTTGGAAAGAGCGTCGATTTTCTGGCCCGCCCTGCACATGGGGCACTCCTTGAGGGAATGCGTTGCATATCCGGGAATGTCGGCGGGGGTGAAAAGGGAGTAGACCGGAATTTCTTCCACAAGGGCGAGGGTGCTGAACACGCTGGCGATTCCCTGCACCCTGCCGCCGTAGTAAAGAACGCATTCGACGGCACGACGGGCGGTTTTTCCGGAATTGACCGTCGAAATCAGGATCAGCACATCCTTGCCCGAAATCATGGGCGTGAGGTTGTCGCGGAAGATGAGCTGGCCGTTCGAATCGTATTCGGGGGTGACCACATTGATGTTTTTGTCCCGGTTGATTGAGAAGTAATCGTTTTTTGAGAGATGACGCGCAAGGAAAGCGCCGATCACCTCGCTTCCGTCGAGACAGACGATCGTATCGACTCCTTTTTCGTAGGCATAGCGCTGCGCGAGGGTCATGGCGGCTTCACGGGCCATTGTGAATTCATGCTTCATGCGGGTGATGTCGATATAATGAGTGTTGTGGGAATGTCTGGTTGCAAAATGTCCGGAAAAAGCGACGACCTCGAGACTGGGATTGAGCTTGGATTTGATCATTTTGGAATTCATAATCATACCTCCCGTCCTGATATCAAATGTCTCTCTCTTTAAAATAATATAGCATAATTTATAAAATATTTCAATATAGTTGAAAAATATAAACATAAATATTAAAATTCACCGCAATGATATACTGCCAAGACAGTTGAGTACTGGATGGACACAGAAAATTTTGACGCCGCGCTGAAAATTTTGGTTGACAGAGCGTATGGATCGTGCTATGATCAAACCCATAGTAAATCGATAGGAAAAACATTCTGATCGGAAAGGAGAAACTTTCATGCCGGTAACTTGCAGCAACAGCGGACTGAGAATGGCAATGCAGATGATGGACATGCCCATGTCGATGGGGATGCCCATGATGTGCCGTGCTGATTTTTGCGTTTGCTTTCCCATGCTCCCGGTGTCGAGGGTGTCTTTTTCCGAGCTGCCGCGTTAAGCGGCAAACTCAGAACAGAGCGGGAAGCAGTACGCTTCCCGTATTTTTTTGTCCAAAAGGAGGAGAACCATTTGATTGAGCTGGAACATATCTGCAAGACCTTTGGCTCCGGGGAACATGCGGTTCATGCGGTCCGCGACGTGAGCCTCTCAATTCGGGAAGGGGAGATTTTTGGAATCATCGGCTTTTCCGGCGCGGGAAAATCGACGCTGGTGCGCTGCATCAACCTGCTGGAGGCTCCCACCACCGGCCGGGTGACGGTCAATGGGCAGGAGCTCACCGGAATGGATGAGCGGGCTCTGCGCAAGGCCCGCAAGAAGATCGGTATGATCTTTCAGTCCTTTAACCTGATGCCCTCGCGGACCGTTTTCCAGAACATCGCCTACCCGCTGCACGGCAGCGGCCTGAGCCGGGAGCGGATTGAGGAGAAGGTTCTTTCCCTGCTTGAACTGGTTAACATGTCCGAAAAGCGGGACGCTTACCCATCGCAGCTTTCAGGGGGACAGAAGCAGCGGGTTGCCATCGCGCGGGCACTGGCTTCTGATCCGAAGGTTCTGCTCTGCGACGAGGCGACCAGCGCCCTTGACCCGCAGACGACCCGCTCCATTCTGCGGCTTCTGCACACCCTCAACGAGCGGCTGGGGCTGACCATTGTGGTCATCACACACGAAATGGCCGTCATCAAGGAAATCTGCGGACGGGTCGCGGTCATGGAAAACGGCGCGGTGGTCGAGCAGGGGGAGGTCTTTGACATCTTTTCGAATCCGCAGCAGACCATCACGCGTGAGTTTATCCATACCACCTCCAATCTCAGCAAAATTTACGATCTGATTGAGGAAGGCTCCCCGGTTGTCGAGCTTCGGCCCGATGAGCTGATTGTCCAGCTCACCTATGTTGAAAAAAATGTTTCGGAAGCGCTGATCTCGTCCATTTCCCGTAACTTCGGCATCGATGTCAACATCATTTTCAGCAGCATTGAGATTATTCAGAACGCGCCGCTTGGCGGGTTGGTGGCCATTATGAGCGGCCCGAGAGATCAGGTGGAGGCGGCGGTCCGTTTTCTGATTGAAAAAAATGTGCAGGTGGAGGTAATCAAAGATGGCAGAATGGCTTCAGCAGTTTGCTCCTAATGTGGTGGAAAAATTTCCTGAATTGATCGAATCCTTTTGGCAGACCCTCGTGATGATGGGGGGATCGGGCGTTATCTCCTTCTTTTTCGGGCTCCTCTTTGGGGTCGCGCTGATTGTCACCCGGCCGGGCGGTGTTCTGCAGAACGGATTGGTTTACGGCCTGCTGGATAAAGCGGTCAATTTCTTTCGGTCGATCCCCTTCATCATCTTGATCGCCGCCCTGATCCCGCTGACCCGTCTGGTGTCCGGTACCGCGATCGGAACCAGGGGCGCCATCCTTCCGCTCGTGTTCGGCACCGTCCCATTTTTCACCCGTCAGGTGGAGAGCGCGCTTGCCGAGCTGGATCACGGGCTGATTGAAGCAGCCCAGTCGATGGGCTCCAGCCCTTGGGAGATTATATTTCGGGTCTACCTGCGGGAGAGCATTCCCGGAATCGTTCGGGCGACAACGATTACAGTCATCAGCCTGATCGGCCTGACCGCCATGGCGGGAGTAGTCGGGGGCGGCGGCCTTGGAGATTTCGCCATCCGCTACGGCCATCAGCGCAACCAGGTGGATATCACCTTTGCAACGGTCATTATCATTCTGGCGATGGTCAGCCTGTTTCAGGGGCTTGGCAACTTAATTATCCGCCGGACTTCGCACAGCGGAGCCCACCCGGTTAAAGGTTCTCTGCTTCCCTTTGTGTTTCATCGTCCGGTCGGCCCCTTTTCTTCGTCCGCAAAATGAACTAAGATAAAATTTGGAGGTATTGTATCATGAAAAAGGTTGTTTTCAAAGGAATTGCGGCTTCTCTCGTCCTTTCCCTGTCTCTCGCCGGATGCGGCTCGGGCAGTCCGGCGCCCTCGGCGGCTCCGTCCTCTTCACCGGAATCTCAGTCCGCAACGGCACCGGTGGTTGTCAAACTGGGAGTCGTTGGAGAGAGCAACGAGTGGTGGGACCCGGCGATTGCGGCGCTCAAGCAGGAAGGAATCGAGATTGAACTGGTGAAGTTTTCCGACTATACCCTTCCGAACCAGGCGCTGGCCGACGGAGAAATTGATCTCAATGCGTTTCAGCACCATGCCTTTCTCCAGAATCAGATCAAGGATAAGGGATATGACCTGACCCCGATCTGCGACACCATCATCGCGCCGCTGGGTCTCTATTCTGACAAAATCAAGTCGATCGATGAGCTTCAGGACGGGGACAGCATCGCGATCCCGAGCGACGCCACCAACGGCGGACGCTCCCTCAAGGTGCTGGAAACCTCGGGGCTGATTCAGGTCGACCCTGCGGCGGAATATCTGCCCGAGGTGAAGGATATCACCGCGAATCCCAAGAACATCAAGTTCATCGAGGTGGAAGCCGCCCAAACCCCGAGCCTGCTTCCCGACGTTGCGGCGGCAATCATCAACGGCGCCCATGCCAAGGATCATGGTCTGACCCCTTCGAAGGATGCAATTTATCTTGAAACGGTTCAGGAGGGCAGCGACAACCCCTATATCAACGTGCTGGTTGCCCGCACCGCGGACAAGGATAACGAAATCTATCAGAAGATCATCAAAGCGTTCCAGACCGATGAGACGGCCCGGGTGCTGGAAGAAGAGTATCAGGGCGCTTACCTCCCGGCTTGGAAATAAGGGGGAAGCCATGATGGATTTCATAGCACAGGCAGAAGCCCGGAAGCCCTCGCTGATTTCTCTGCGGCGGGAATTTCACAGCCATCCGGAGTTGAGCCGTCAGGAGTGGGAGACGGCGAAGCGGATTGAGCGTGAGCTTGACCGCCTGGGGATTTCTCACCGCAGGGTGGGGGAAACCGGCGTTTACGCCTCCTTTCGCGGCACGCTGAGAGGGGAGCGGGTGATTGCCCTGCGGGCCGACATCGACGCGCTGCCGGTGGAGGATCAAAAGACGGCCGCCTATCGCTCTCAGGTGCCGGGGGTTATGCACGCCTGCGGACACGACGCCCATACGACGGCGCTGCTCGGAGGCGCGAGTCTCCTGATGGAGAACCGCAGCCGGTTTGGCGGAGAGGTCCGCCTGCTTTTTCAGCAGGCGGAGGAGATCGGTTACGGAGCGCGGGTCTTTCTCCGGGAGGGGCTGCTGGAGGGAGCGCAGAGGGTTTTTGGACTGCACACGGCCTCCGACCTGCCGGTGGGGAAGATCGGAGTACGCTCCGGGCCGAACAACGCCTCGGTCGATCATTTTAAAATCACCGTTGAGGGCAGGGGAGCACATGTCTCGACCCCACAGCTTGGGGCGGACGCCCTCTACATTGCCAGCCAGATCGTCGTGGGATTTCAGGGCATTGTGACCCGCCTGACCTCCCCGACGGACCCGGTCATTCTGGGAGTCGGAACCCTGCATGCGGGGGAAGGGTATAATGTCGTCGCCAGACAGGCGGTCCTTGAGGGAACCGTTCGGGCTTTTTCTCCCGAAACCCGCAGGCTGATTCGGGAAAAGGCGGATGAACTGGCGCGGCAGACGGCTTCCCTGTACGGTGGAGCGGCTTCGTCGGAGTGGGAGGATTATACCTCTCCGCTGATCAACGACCCGGAAATCTGCCGCGAGGTTTGTCGGACCGCCGGATGCCTGGCCGGAAAGGAAAATGTGGTGACCGACCGTCCGCTCTCGCTGGGCGGGGACGATTTTGCCGAGCTTCAGCTCCGGGTGCCCGGTGTCTACGCCTATATCGGGACCAGAAATGCTGCTCTGCCTGATACCACCGTTGCACACCATAACGGCCGGTTTGATATTGATGAGGATTGCCTGCCGCTTGCGGCAGGACTCTACGCAGCCTATGCTTTTGATTATCTCACCGGAGATGCCGGCTGAAGGCGTCCTTGGAGGGATTCTCAGGCATCAAGAAAAAGCATCGTGGCCGGAAGCGGCTGCGATGCTTTTTGTATCGCTTCAGTGCATAGCACCACCGGCTCTGCCGGTGAGAATAAAAAGTTTTCGCTTCAGGAAGCGGGCAAAGCGAGCCTTCCATCAGCGCTTTGCCATAGCCTTTTCCCTTTTGATCGCCTAAAACCCAGAGGCAATAGATATAAAAATAGTTTTCGCCGGTCACCGGCACCCATGCTGTCTCCAGCGGCGCGTATTCAATAAAGACAGTGGCTTTGACATCCAATTTTCGAAGGATGTGGCCTTCCTTCAGCCGTTCGGAAAGTCATTTTCTTTTTGCCTCCACGCCCGGATGGGACTTCTTGCTGCGGATGATGCGGCACAGGTGTTCCTTGTTGATATTTTGCGGCGTTAGAGTGATAAAATCAGCGTCCATATAAGCCCTCCCGGTCCCGTTGGAATTGGTTCAGCCGTTTTTCGAATGTCTGCTCCCGCGCCGGTAAAGGAATCGGGCCAGCAGAATGGATACCGTACAGATCGCTGCATATCCGAGAAGAAGAAGCACCGCAATCAGCCTCAGATCGATCCAACCGCTGCCGTCCGGTGAAGCATGGCAGATCACCGCGAGCGCCAGCAGCAGAAATGGATATACAAACGGAATCGCCCGTATGATGGGATGCTCTGTTCTCATGCAGATAAAATACTGCAATGAAAACAGTAAAATCATGGAAAATGCTGCAACAGCATAAATTGCATAATCCTTTCCATTGAAAATCATAATTTCTATATCATCTATCAAATTCCATTTTTTATTGTATCATGGAGGTATCCTTCCTGCAGGAATGCCGCCATGATATAAAACAGCAGCGGCAGAATCATTGCCTGCCGCTGCCAAAGTCCGTATGCCGGCGCCCATTTGCGGGGTCGGTCATTGGAATCCATAAAAAATCTGTGCGATGGGAGAATCCTTCGAAAGGATCAGCGTTTTATTTTCGCCGGTCATGGATGCCTTTGCGGCATCAAGCGCGCGGACAAAACCGTAAAAATCGGCACGTGACTGGTCGGAATAAGCCTCCGAAAGAATCCGCATGTATTCCGCCTCGCCTTCCGCAATGACCTTTTCGGCGTCGGCCTGCGCCTGGGAAATCCGAATCGAGATGGTTTTGTCGGTTTCGGTGCGGATTTTCTTAGCTTCCGATTCGCCCTCCGCCTGATAGGAGGCGGCGATATTGTTGCGTTCCGAAATCATCCGCTCATAGACCGCGTTTTTGTTGTCGTCAGGCAGATCGAGATGCTTGGTTTCGACTCCAACCAGTTCCACCCCATATTGATCAAGACTGCCGCCGATGTTTTCAAAGATCTCGCCGGCCAGCTTATCCCGTCCGCTGATGATGTCGGACTGCGTCAGACTGCTGATGACGTTCTTCATCGAGTTATAAACAATGGTGCTGATGCGGGCTTCCGCATTGGTGACGCTTCCATTGAGGGTTTGGATAAACTTGGTCGGATCGGTGATTTTCCAAAGGACGAAGCTGTCGGCAACCATCGTCTTTTTGTCCCGGGTAATGACGTCCGAAATCGGCAGGTCATAAAGCAGCACCGTCTTTGGCAGAGTGCGGACGCTTGAAACAAAGGGGATTTTAAAGCTCAGGCCAGCCTGGTCCCGCACCGAAACGATTTTTCCAAACTGTTGAACAATTTGATATTCATTGCTGTGTGTGACGACCAGCACGTTGGAGAGCAGAGCCAACAGCACGATCAGGATAACCAGTGTGCGCACCACCCGTCCGGCGGTTTTGGCAAACCCGGTCAATGCTTCTCTTGCACCGGTGAACGGGTCGTTCGGACCCTTTTCAGGGGCGGGGGAGCCGCCTTGGCCGAAGGGGAAGCCGTTTGGATTGATCATGGCTCAATTCTCCTCCTTTCCGCCCACCGAAGGGAAGGTTTCGAGCGGAAGAAACTTGGTTGTTTCTCCGCTGCCGTCGTCGATGATAATTTTGAGCTCGGGAAGCAGCTCCTCCATCGTCTCATAGAACATCCGCTGCTTGGTGATGAGGGGGTATTTGGTATACTCCTCATACATCGCATTGAAACGGGCGACCTGTCCGGTTGCTTCGTTGATGCGGTTCTGGCGGGTGGCTTCCGCCTGCTTCAAAATCTGGTCCACCTCGGCGTCAGCGGCGGGAACCTGCTCGCTCTGGTATTTGTTGGCGTTGTTGATTGCGGTTTCCTTACTCTGCTTGGCGGTTTCAACCGCCTTGAAGGCTTCAAGAACTTCGGCGGTCGGCGGCTCGGCGTCCTGAATGGTGATGTTCACCAATTGAATGCCGATGTCCTCCTGTTCGAGGCGGGTAATCAGTTTTTCTTTGATTTCGGCCTGAATGGTGTTCTTTCCGGTAGTGATGATGTCATCGACCGGATAGAGGCCAATGGTGTCGCGGATGTAGCTCTGCGCAAGGGTTTTAAGAATTAAAACCGGCTGTTGGGAAGAATAAAGAAATTTTACAGGGTCGGATACCTTGTACTCAATGAAGAAATCAACATTGACGAAGTTGTAGTCGGAGGTAATCATCAGTGATTCCGCCTCGATTGGCGCTTTGGTTTCGATGTCATAACCGATCGGGAACCCATTGATGACGGTCGAAACCTTCCGGACCTGCTGCAGGAACGGGATCTTGAAATGCAGACCGGGAGTGCTTACTGTGCTGGGGCTGCCGAGCGTCACGACAACCGCCTGTTCCTGTTCGCTGATGCTGTAGACCGAGTTGAGCGCCAGGAACGCGCCGACGGCCAGGATCACCAGCAAAACAGGGATCAGACGAATTGCTCCTTTTTCCTTCATGAATCTGCTCCTCTCCTTTGGACCGGCAAAAATTACGCTATACCCGACGGTTCGCGATCTTTTCACCATATGTTCATCATCATACCAGATACATATGAACAATTCTACAAAAAATGCGCGCGGCAAAATATTGCTTTTGCCGCGCGCATTTTTCTTCCCCGCTGATCAACGGTAAGCGGTTTTCAGAGCGGTTGCAAGAACTTTGGGGTCCCGGTTGTACGGGGTGACTGGGCAGACTTTCCGATCAATTCCCAGCAGGGTATAGACGGCGATCCGTGCGGTGCGCACCGAATATTCTTCGGTAAAGACCATGTCCTCGGGCGTTTCGACATACTGTCCGATCAGGCCGAGATTTGTTGAACCGGCCGGCACCACCTGAGGCCGGTCGGACATCTTGCGCGGCTCAAAGTGCGCATCGACATAGGGCATATAGCAGGGAATTACATTGATAATATCGGCTTTGACCGCTTCGAGCTGGTCCTCCATGTGCAGCTGGTGCATCAGCTCGGTGAGAATCTCCTCACCGGAGCAATCCTTCATCGGCTTATGCACATAATCCCCGATCCGGTCGGTATAAAGCCCATATCCCCAGAATACGGTGACATCCATCGGCTGAGTTTTAAAGTGCGGCTGGGCGGCGACAACGATGCTCATCTTCCAGCTGGAATCCTTGAAGGTCATCAGCGCGCCGCTGCCGGGAATATTCCCGGAAAAACCCTCGATCAGCTTGAGCAGGCGGTTGCCGCGCGAGGTGACGGTGAAGCTCTCCCAGTTGGTTTCCTCCGTCTTTTCGAAGAAGGGATAGGGATTGCCGAGACCCGGCTTTTTGGCCGCCAGCTTTGCCCACAGCTCCCCGGAGATTGCCTTTTCTTCCGGCGCCGGGGCGGGAGTGGAGTAATCGCCGAGAGTCGAGCTGTCACACATTCCGCCGGTGGTCACAATGCAGATGTCATCGGGTGAAATCTTGATGGACGATTCGCCATTCGCATCCCGGCAGTGCAGAGCGCTGACAGTGATGCCGTCCTTCCCGGCAAAGTCGAGATCGGTAACGGTGGTGCCGGCAATCAGCTCGACGCCATGTGCCTCGAGATACCGCTGCAGCGGCAGGATCACGCTGTCGTACTGGTTGTAGCGGCAGCGGGTCACACCTTCCAGCGTTTCAATGCGCGGAAATTCAAGAATCATCCGGTTCATGTAGCGCCGGAATTCGAAGAGGCTGCTCCAGGTCTGGAACGCGAAGGTGGTCTGCCACATATGCCAGAAGTTGGTTTCAAAGAAATGGGGTGTCTCAGAGAACCAGTCCGCGATGGTCATGTCGTCGAGCTTTTCCTCGGGGGTGACAAGGAGACGGCCAAGGGCGAGCCGTTCCTTCTGGGTAAAGCCCATGCTGCGCACATCAAGGATGCCGCCGTCCTTATCGACCAGACGGGCGCGCGCATGGGTGGGGTGCGCGGCGTCAAAAGCAAGAATTTCTTCGGTTACGCTGCGTCCGGGCAGCTCAAGGGAGGGGATGGTGGAAAAAAGCTCCCAGAAATTTTCATAGGTTTCCTCGTTGAGCATTCTGCCGCCGCGGCAGAGGAAGCCATGCTGTGCGTCTCCGCATCCGTCATTTGCGCCGCCGAGAAGGTGGAGACCCTCGAACACATGAATGTTCTTCCCTTCGAAGCCGCAGTCACGCACGAGATAAGCCGCGGCTGCGAGAGAGCCGAGCCCGCCGCCGACGATATAGGCCTGTCTGTTTCCCTGTTCCTGCGCGCGGTAAAGGATTGCCTTGTTCTCATCATCGGCGCGCTCCGCCTTTTCCGAAAACTTTTTGTAGGCGATCGCCGCTCCGGCGGCTGCGGCCGCAAGGGCAAAAATCCTGATTGCTTTGGACATCCAAGATCAACTCCTTTTCATTTTCATGTGGACGGCGCTGGCGCGGCAGCGGACCGTGCCGAACCTCATATTTTTCGCGGCTTCCACCCGCGCGGGCGCTGCGGAAGGTACATTTAAGTGCTTTTAGCATACCACAAACGCAGGCAAAATAAAACAGATAGGATGTGAAGATTCTTTTGCATTTTGCAGGAAAACCTCCCTTATCGTGCAGCACAGGTGCCCATGCGATTGACTTTTTTGGAAAAGTGAGATATTCTTATTATACGCGGAAATTCTGCGCCTGCATTGATACAAGGAGGAGTCTTCATGAAAGAGTATCCTGTGATTACCATCAGCCGTCAATATGGAAGCGGAGGCCGCGAGGTCGGAAAGCTTCTGGCCAAAAGGCTGGGCATTCCTTATTATGATAATGAATTGATTACCCTGGCGGCACAGGAAAGCGGTTTTTCCCCTGAGCTTTTTGCAAATGCGGACCAGAATGCCTCCAACAGTCTGCTGTTCTCCCTGTCTCTTTATGGCACGACCGCCGGTACTTACAACATGCCCATTGGGGATCAGGTCTTTCTGATTCAATCGGATATCATCCGCAAGGTGGCGGAGCAGGGACCTTGTGTGATCGTCGGGCGGTGCGCCGACTATGTGCTTCATGAGAACCCGAACTGCCTGTCGGTATTTTTGCGCGCTCCGCTGGAATGGCGGATCGAGCATGCCGTTTCCAACTATGGGCTTGAACGGGTAGGGGCAAAGGATATCATCAACCGTACCGATAAAAAGCGCTCGGTTTATTATCTGCATTTCACAGGGGAAAAGTGGGGCGTTTCCGATACCTATCATATTATGGTGGATACCAGCCGGGTTGGAATCCCGTCCACCGTCGATATGCTCTGCGGCTTGGCGGAAAGCTGGGAAAAAAAGTAACAGCCCTTGTAAGAACCGCCGGCCCGCTGGACTGGCGGTTCTTTTGGGGAAAAATTCAAACAAAGGAAGGCCGGAATTTTACCAAGGCGGCCGGCAGAGAGGAAAAAGATGGATACGGCCCACAAAATGTTTTTGCTTGCGGTGGAAGAAATGAATTTCACCCGCGCGGCCCAAAGGGCGTTTGTGACACAGCAATGTCTGAGCATTAATATCAAACGTTTGGAGTCACAGTATGGTTCCGCCCTGTTTGACAGATCCCCGAAGCTGACGCTGACCCCTTCGGGCGCCGCGCTGTATGAAACGCTGCGGCAGATGAGGCTGATTGAGGACGGCCTGGAGAAGCAGATGCACGAGATCCGTGAGGGAAGCTGCGGAGAAATTGTGCTGGGCATGCATCCGAGCAGAGCGAGAATTATGCTGCCGGGGCTGCTCGAGGAATACAGCCGCAAATTTCCCAAGGTTCGCGTCACCGCTGTTCTTGATGACACCAAGAATCTGGCGGACAAGCTGCTGCATGGACAGCTTGATCTTTTCCTGGGGATCGACTGCGCCGCCAACGAACATTTTGATGTGATCCCGGTCAGTCATGACACCCTCTACCTGATCGCAACGGAAGCCTTTCTGCAACGATGGCATGCGGGGGAAGATCCGCTCATCCTCACGGGCGAGCAGGCATTGAATCTGCACCAGTTTCCGGATATGCCGTTTGCCGGCAACGCCAGCGTAAGCACAACGAATCAATTGATCCGCCGCTATCTGGATTCTCAAAATCTCTGCCCGAATCAAATCTTTTCCATCAGCGATTATGAAACGCAGATCAGCCTCTGCGCCCGGAATCTTGTGGCGGCCTTCTGCCCGCGTCTGATTCTGGAGCATGTGATTGATTATAATGCCGCGCACCCCGATGCGGAGCCGATTCAAATTTTCCGGCTGAAGGATATGGAGGAGAAAACGCGGATCGAAATTATCCGGCCGCATCAGAGCTACACCCCCCAATACCTGCACCATTTTATCGAAGTGCTTCGCCGCCGGATTCTTGCTTACAGTGAGAAGACCGAGTTTTATCTGGCGCCTCATCTTTGATATCTCCCAATCGAAATGCTGCTGCTTTTAGAAAGCAGCAGCATTTTTTATGCTAGATACACGAAAATTCCACACAATTCCTCACAAAACTTTGTTGTGGTATGCGTGGTAATTCTTTGTTTTACGTTTGAGGCGATTTTGTGATATTTTTAACTCGTCGGGTGGCCACCGTGGAAATTAAAAAGAGGAGCAAATTCATGAACATCATGCTAATCCCCATTTTTATTTGTCTTTTCAGCTTTCTCGCCTACAAAAAGTGGAGTCCCATTCTTTTAGGGCCGGTTATGGCGCTGTTACTTGTGTTCTGCTGTCAGCTTCCGGTCCTTGACACAATGCTTGGACCTTATCTGGAGTCTTCGGCAGGTTTCGTGAAAAGCAATTTTTTTGTCTTCTTCCTCGGCGCCATCTTTGGCGGTATCATGGAGGTCAGCAACGCCGCAAAATCAATAGCGGTTTGGATGTCGGGCTTGACCAAAGGAAAATTTGTATTGCCGCTGATTATGACCATCACCGGCATTTTGGCATTCGGTGGAGTCAGCGGATTTGTCGTCTATTTCACCATGTATCCAATTGCACTGCACTTGTGCAAGGAATCAAACATCTCCCGGGCACTCATTCCCGGCGCGATCGCTGCCGGCTGCTGGACTTGGGCGATGACTGCCCCTGGCGCTCCCTCGGTACCTAACGTGCTGGCCATGAAAGCGCTGGGCACCAGCTCCACCGCCGATCTGATAGGCGGTATCATTTTCGCAGGAGTACTGCAGTATATCATGGTTTTCGCCTATCTCGAGTGGCAGAAGCGCCGTTATGAGATCAAAGGCCTTGGCTTTGTCACCGATGAATATGTTGAGGCAGAAATGAATAAGAGCATCGATAAGGCCATGCCCAACCCGTTTATTTCACTGCTGCCCCTGATCGTTATCATCGTGCTTTTCAATGTCGTCCATCTGGCCGTTGAAATCGCTCTTACTGTGGGAGTCCTCTCTGGCATTGTTCTTTTGTATCGCTATGGCGGCAACGCCTCCGCTTGGCTGCAGGTCTGCAACAAGGGCGCAAATAATTCTGCGACGGTTATCCTGAATACTGCCATGGTGGTCGGTTTTGCCGGCGTTATGAAAACTACCACCGCTTTTAGCACACTGGTTTCCAACCTTGGAAACATGTCGATGAGTCCGCTGGTTTATGTGGCGATCACTTCCGCACTGTGCGCGGCGGCAGCGGCTTCAGCTTCTGGGGGTATGGGCGTCGCGCTCGAGGCATTTAAAGAAACCTATCTTTCGTTTGGTATTTCGCCTGAGATTATTCACCGAATTGCAGTCATTGCAGGCGGCACTTTTGATTCTCTTCCGCATACCGGAGGGCAGATCACTTTGCTGAATATCTGCCGGCAATCTCACAAGGATGCCTATCTGCATATGTTTGTGACCGAATGCATCATTCCGCTGATTGTTGTTACAGCTCTGATCATTTGGCACAGTCTCGGCTTCTAAGTGATCAATTGTGATACATTTGATGAGAGGAAACGATAATGATTGAAATTTTAAAAGGTGCCTATGACTTACATGTGCACTCGGCGCCTGACGTCGTGAAAAGGAGATTCAGCGATATCGAGCTGGCGCATCGCTTTGTGGCAGCGGGTATGAAAGGCTATGCCATCAAGTCTCATCAGTCCTCGACGGCTGGCCGCGCCGCATTGATCCGGGAGATGGTTCCCGAATGTAACGCCGTGGGCACCATCACGCTGAACAATGCGGTCGGCGGACTTAATCCCATGGCCGTGGAAATGGCTGCAAGGATGGGAGCAAAAATTGTTTGGTTCCCCACTGTCGATTCGTGGAATGAATACGATTTTCTCAACCGGAACACCGATATCCCTCAACCTTATGGAGCGGTAGCCGACAGCAAAACCCTTAAACGGGAGCGTATCTCTATTCTGGAGGATGGCCGGCTTAAGCCGGTGGTATTTGATCTGCTGGATGTCATCAAAGCGCACAATCTGGTGCTGGCCACCGGCCATCTTTCGACGAAGGAATCGCAGCAGCTCATTCGCGAGGCCGCTCGCATAGGGGTGCAAAAAATGGTTGTAACCCATGGCGACTATCCCGCTACCTCCATGCCGCTGGAAATCCAGCGGGAATGTGTGGCGTGCGGTGCCTTCATCGAGCATAATTATCTGCAGATTTCAACTGGCGAATCCAATTGGGAGACAGCCATCAGCCAGATTCGTCAGATTGGCGCAAAGCACACGTTGATCTGCAGTGACGGCGGCCAGACAACCTCGATCCCGCCGGATGAAGCGATTGAGACTTATTGCTCCAAACTTTTGGAAAACGGCTTCTCAGAAAGCGACGTGCGTGATATATTTGTTTCAAACCCTCGCTTGCTGGTGGAATAATTTGATCAAAGGAGACTCTTATGGCACATCTGGATGAAAATGCGGAAGCCTATTATGTTGGCTTGATGAACGCTTCGGGATACCGGAACAAGGACCTCAAAAAGCCGATCATCGGCGTTGTGAATTCATGGAACGACGTCAATCCCGGACATAAGCCGCTGCGTGAGCTGGCGCAGTACGTCAAGGAAGGGATTTGGGCGGCCGGAGGAGCCCCGGCGGAATTTTGCGTCCCGGCTCCCTGCGACGGAGTGGCACAGCTGCGGGGGATGCAGTACATCCTTCCCGCGCGGGATTTAATCGCGGCTTCCATTGAATCCATGAGCGGGGCGCATCATTTTGACGGGCTGGTCTTTCTCTGCGCCTGCGATAAGATTGTTCCGGCCATGCTGATGGCAGCCGCATCGATTGATCTGCCCAGCATTTTTCTGACCCCCGGGTCCATGCTCCCTTATGAGGAGAACGGCCAAACCTTCGTAACCCCCGATCTGAAAGAATCCATCGGCGGCTGGAGAGCGGGCCGGATCGATGAAGAAACCTTCGACCGTTACCGTCAAAACATCTGTTTTTCCTGCGGAACCTGTTCCATGTACGGCACCGCCAATACGATGGCCGTTTTTGCCGAAGCGATCGGACTTTGCCCCTTTGGATCGGCCACAATGCCGTTCTGTGCGTCCGCAAAGTATAAACAGGCGCGCGACGTGGGAGAGCGGATCGTTGAGTTGGTTCAGGAAGGGCAGAACGCCCGGCGGTTCATGAGCCGCGAAGCCCTGGAAAACGGAATCCGGCATGTTTCGGCTACCGGCGGCTCAAGTAATTTCGCACTGCATATTATGGCGATCGCCAAAGCCGCTGAAATTCCCCTGACTCTGCGGGAGTTCGACCGAATTCAGGCAGAGGTGCCGCTGATCGCCAGATTCAAGCCTTCTTCGCGCTACAATATGCTTGATTATGGCAGGGCGGGCGGAGCGCTGGCAAGCCTCAAAGCCATTGAGCCTCTTCTTCATACGGAGGTTCCCACTGTTTCGGGCCTTACGCTGGGAGAACTGCTGGAAAGGTATTCCGGTTCGTCTGATTCCGAAATCATCCACTCGATCGATGCTCCGATTCAGCCGGAAGGATGCTTCTCGGTACTTTACGGCAATCTGGCTCCGGAGGGCGCGGTCGTGAAAAAAAGCGGTGTGGATCCGGCCATGTATGTCCATCAGGGCCCCGCCGTTGTCTTCGACTCGGAAGAAGAGGTCATGGACCGGATGATGAACAGTGAAATCAAGCCCGGCTCCGTTTTGGTGATCCGCTACGAAGGCCCGAAGGGCGGCCCCGGAATGCGTGAGCTGTCGATTCCCGCGGCAATGCTGGTGGGAATGGGTCTGCATAAGTCGGTGGCAATGATTACAGACGGGCGCTTCTCCGGCGCTTCCCGCGGACCCTGCGTCGGACATATTTCCCCGGAAGCATGGGAAGGCGGTCCGCTTGCCCTTGTCCAAAACGGGGATATCATTACCATCGATCTGAATCGACACCTGCTTCAGCTCGAGGTGCCGGATGAAGAACTTGAACGCCGCCGCGCCGCGTTTCAGCGGCCTGATCATCCGGCTCCCGGAATCCTGCGCGCCTACCGCCGGGCGGTCTCCGGTGCCGAGGAAGGAGCGGTATGGCTGTTTTGATTCGCCCGATATCGTTCCGAGAGCAACGGTTTCGACGTAGATGCGTAAACTTCAGGATTGCTCTGACGTTGCCGCGCTGAGCCTTATCCTCCAGTCGGGCAAAATCATTGTACTGCCGCAGGATCAAAATCCTGCGGCAGTTTTATTGTATGTCGAAAACCACTCGCTAGGCGAGTGGTTCCAAAGAAGGCTGCTGCCGATGATGTAGAAATAAAAACTCCCTTTGCTAGAATAAAGATGCGGTCTGCCAACTGCACCAAACAAGCAAAGGGAGGTCATTCGAAATGAACGACGTAAATAGTTTAGCGCATACGAGTTGGAATTGCAAATATCATGTGGTGTTTGCCCCGAAGTATCGGC
>JACRTB010000025.1 GCA_014385025.1 Yanshouia hominis
GAGCATCAGGCAGTCCCCCACGGTCCTGTGGGTCAGCACATATTCTTCAAAGGCGAGGTTGTAATAAGGGTCGGTGGAATGGGTTTCCAGATAGACGGCTTTCAGCATTATACTGCTCCCTTTTGCCGGGTCTGCGGGAAGCGGACACGTTGAGACTCGCCTGTTGACGCAGGCTCTCTTTTTAATCGGGCTTGCGGGAAGCGGACACGTTGAGATTCGCCCGTTGGTGCAGGCTCTCTTTTTGATCGGGCTTGCGGGAAGCGGACACGTTGAGGCTTGCCTGTTGGTGCAGGCTCTCTTTTTGATCGGGCTTGCGGGAAGCGGACACGTTGAGATTCGCCCGTTGGTGCAGGCTCTCTTTTTGATCGGGCTTGCGGGAAGCGGACACGTTGAGATTCGCCCGTTGGTGCAGGCTCTCTTTTTGATCGGGCTTGCGGGAACGGGCGGCCGATTCCGGCCGCCCGTTCATTACGCCAGAAGCCGGCAGGGATTCTCGAGAAGCTCGGTGATCCGGCGCAGGAAACGCGATGCCATCACGCCGTCGATCACCCGGTGATCCGCCGTCAGGCAGAGATTCATCATCGGGCGCACAACAACCTGCCCTTCGCGGACAACAGGGGTGTCAACAATATCGCAGACGCCCAGAATCGCAAGCTCCGGCTGGTTGATGATGGGAGAAAAGGAGGTGATTCCATAGGGGCCGAGGCTGCTGATGGTGAAGGTGCCGCCCGTCATGCCGTCCATTGTCAGCTTTCCGGTACGGGCCGCCTCAATCATCGCTTCGGTGCCTTTTGCAATCTCCGCCAAACCGAGTGCCTCGCAGTTCTTCAGGTTCGGGACGATCAGCCCATCCCCCTTGGCGACGGCAAGGCCCAAATTGACATGGTGGTGCCGGGTGATCATGTTGTCCCTGAAGCTGGCGTTGACATCAGGGAACTCGGTCAAAGCTCTGGCCGTGCACATCATCAGGATGTGGTTGTAGGTCAGCTTGATCCCCTGCTCCTTGAATTCATCCTTGAGGGAGGCGCGCAGCTGTTTCATGGCGGTCGCATCGACCGGGTGGGTGTAGGTCACACGGGGCGAGATGCTCCAGCTTGCCGACATATTGGCGGCGATGCTGCGGCGCAGGGCGGAAACTTTCTCCGGCTTCTCCCCGGCGCATTCCGGAGGCGCCGCGGCGGAAACGGCCGCAGGCGCCGGGGCGGCAGGCTCCTCATGGTGAACCATTCCCAGCACATCGGCCTTCATGATGCGGTTGACGCTTTCAAACACCGACACATCGACCCCCATCTCCTCGGCCAGCCTGGCGGCCATCGGCGAGAGCTTGACGCGCGGCGCGGGAGTAAATGCCTCAACATCCCTCGCCATCACCATGCCGCGGGGGCCGGTTGCGGAAATTTCTCCGAGCGGAAAGCCCTTGTCATGGGCCAGCTTTTTGGCATAGGGGGTGGCGGTGACATACCCGCCCTCGCGGTGCGCCTTCGGAGCCGCCGAAGGCGCCAAAGCGGCCGGCGCGGCCGGAACCGGAGCCGGCGCGGGAACGGCGGCAGAGGCCGGCGCCGCGCCCACCGTCTCGCCGGGCGCGCCGATATAGGCGATTACCGTCTTGCAGCCGGAGGTTTCCCCCTCCGGCACAAGAATTTTGAGCAGAGTCCCGTCGGCGTCGGCCTCCACGTCGTTGGTCAGCTTATCGGTTTCCACCGAGAAGAGAAGGTCCCCCTTCCGAACCGGGTCCCCCTCCTTCTTTTTCCATTCCAGAATCGTGCCCTCGGTCATGGTCAGGCCGAGCTTGGGCATCAATACTTCAGTTGCCATCACTGCATCTCCTTTTTCGCAGTCATTCAAACATCCCTTTGATGCCCTTCACCAGGTCCTCGGGGAACACGCGGACCATCTTTTCCAGGGTGGGCGCGAAGGGAATCGGGCAGAAGGGCGCGCCATAGCGCAGGATCGGCGCGTCGAGATACTCGATGGCTTCCTCCGCCACCGTGGCAGCGATCTCCGCGCCGAATCCGCCCTGCTTGACCGCCTCGTGCGCGATACAGAGCCGGTGGGTCTTTTTGACCGATGTGAGGACCGCCTCCTTATCCCAGGGAGAAAGGGAGATCAGGTCGATTACCTCGGCCTCGATGCCCTCCTTGGCCAGCCGCTCCGCCGCGCCGAGGGCGTTTTTCATGCCGATGGAATAGGAAACGATGGTCACGTCCTTTCCTTCGCGCCTGACCTTCGCTTTGCCGATGGTGTAGGGAACCTCATCGGCGATCTCGGGGACCATCGCGGTCTCTTTATACAGAATTTTGTTCTCGAAATAGATGACCGGGTTGTCGCTGCGGATGGCCGCCTTGAGCACCGCCTTGGCATCCTCGGGGTTGGAGGGAGCCACCACCTGAATGCCCGGAATGTGGCAGAACCACGCCTCAACCGCCTGAGAATGCTGTGCCGCACCCTGAATCGTCATCCCATCGGGAGCGCGCAGAACCAGCGGCACCTTTGCCTGCCCGCCGAACATATAGCGGACCTTGGCCATCTGGTTGAAAATCTCATCCATGCAGACGCCGATGAAGTCGGCAAAGTGCATATCAACGACCGGGCGGGCGCCCGCCAGCGCGGCGCCGACGCCGCCGCCGATGATGAAGGTCTCCGAAATCGGGGTGTCGATCACCCGGCCGGGAAATTTCTCGGGCAGCCCTTTGAACTGTCCGAAAATTCCGCCCTGGCGGGCCAGATCCTCGCCCATGACAAAAATTTTGTCGTCCAGAGCCATCTCCTCGGCCATTGCCTCACAGGTGGCCATCGAAAAAGACAATTTACGCATCAGTGGTCCCTCCCTTTAGAGATACAGATCAGCGGTGTACTGATCCGGATCGGGATATTCGCTGCTCATGGCGAACTCCTTCGCTTTGACAATCTTCTCCTTGGCAGCGGCGCGGACTGCTTCGAGCTCCTGCGGCTCGATCACGCCGTCGATGTAGCCATTCTTCCGGGTCATCGTCCGGTCGAACCATGTGAGCGGATCATTGAGCGCCGCGTTCTCCTTGACATATTCCCTCGTGCGGTAAAGCTCGGGATCGCCCACGAAATGCCCCTCCACGCGGAAGGTCTTGCACTCGATAAAGGTGGGGCCTTCCCCGGCCCGGGCCCGCTCGACCGCCCCGACCGCGGCGGCGTAGACCTCGAATACGTTTTTGCCGTCGGCGATGACGGCGGGCATGTGGTAGCCCTTGGCGCGGTCGGAGATATCCTTCACCGCAGTGGTCGTCTCATAAGGGGTGGTGGAGGCCCACTGGTTCATCTCGTTGACGAAGATGGTCGGCAGCTTCCAGGCGGAGGAGACGTTGGCGGCCTCGTGGAAGGTGCCGCGGTTGGAGGCGCCGTCTCCGAAGAACACCACCGAGACGCGGTCGTTCTTCAGGATCATCTTGTTGGCCAGCGCCGCTCCGGCGGCCAGGTTGTAGCCGCCGCCCACCACGCCGTTCGCGCCGAGCATCCCGACGCTGAAGTCCGCGATATGCATCGAGCCTCCCTTGCCTTTGCAAAGGCCGGTCTTTTTCCCAAAAATCTCCGCCATCATGCGGTCGACATCGGCGCCCTTCGCGATGCAGTGGCCGTGGCCGCGGTGGGTGCTTTCGATGTAGTCGGTGTCGTCGAGCGCCGCGCAGATTCCGGTGGCGACCGCCTCTTCCCCGATATACAGATGGACGAACCCGGGGATTTCCCCATTGAGAAAATCGTGTTTGACCGAGGTTTCAAATTCGCGGATCAAGCACATGGTTTCATAAAATTTGAGAGCCTGCTCCTTGGATACTTTCATGATTTTGCCGCACCTCCAGCATTATATTGTGATATGTGTCAGCGATCGGACTGCCTGCCGAGAGCCCTGTGAACGCCCTCATAGATGTTTTCAGGGAGCACGCGGCACAGGTCCTCGAGGTTGGGCGCCATCGGAATCGGCACAAACGGAGCCCCGATTCGGATCACCGGCGCCTTGAGCGCGCCGAACGCCTCCTCCGCGATGGTGGCGGAAATTTCGGCGCCAAAGCCGCTCTGCCGCACCGCCTCGTGGGCGACGACGGCCCGGCCGGTCTTTTTCACCGAGGCGAGCACCGCCTCTCTGTCCCAGGGGGAAAGGGTCCGCAGATCGATAATCTCCGCGTCGATCCCCTCGGCGGCCAGCTTTTCCGCCGCTTCGAGCGCGCGGCTGACCATGATGCCGTATACGATCACCGAGACGTCCCGGCCCTCGCGGACGACCCGCGCCTTGCCGAACGGAATGGTATAATCCTCCTCCGGGACCTCCCCGGTCATGGCCATCAGCTTTTTATGCTCGAAAAAGAGCACCGGGTTGTCATTCCGGATCGCGGTTTTCAGAAGGCCCTTTCCTTCCGCCGGAGTGGAGGGAACCACAACCTGCAGGCCCGGAACATGGGTAAACCACGCCTCAAGGCAGTCGGTGTGATGCGCTCCCTGCATCTTGAGGATGCCGTCAGGCGCCCGGATCACCATCGGAACCTTGGCCTGCCCGCCAAACATGTAGCGGGATTTGGCCGCCTGGTTGACGATTTCATCCATCGCGCAGGGGATGCAGTTGGAAAACCGCAGGTCCACAATCGGGCGCAGGCCGGACATCGCCGCTCCCACCGCGCTGCCGACAATGATCGCCTCGGAAATCGGTGCGTCGATGACCCTTCCGGGATCGCCGATCGCCTCTCCCAGGCCGGTATAGCGGCCATGCGTTCCCCCGTTGCCGTTGATGTCCTCCGCAATGGCGTAAACGGTGCCGTCGCGGATCATCTCTTCTTTCATGGCGTCAAAGGTCGCCTCGCGATAACTTTTTATGCTCATCTCCAGTCCCTCCTCAATCGTAAAGATCCGTCGTCAGTTCGGAAGCGTCCGGATAAGGGCTGTCAACAGCAAACTGCTTTGCATCCCGAATCATCTTTTCAACCCTGTCCTGAATTTCCTCAAAGTCCTTCTTCTCCAGCCAGCCCTCGGCGATGCAGCGCCGCTCATAGTTCTCGATGCAGTCGTCGGCACACATTCTGGCCCATGCTTCCCTGGCGTCGCGATAGGGCTGCGTATCCCCGATGACATGTCCCAGCGGACGCCACGTCTGGCATTCCAGAATGCCGCAGCGGTTCCCCTCGCCGCCTCTTGCCCGCTCGGCCAGCTTCTTCATCCCCTCATAGACGGCAAAAAAGTCGTTGCCGTTAACCACACAGCTCGCCATATCATAGCCGATGGCACGCCGGGATATCTCGGTAACCGACTGGGTGTGACCCACCTCGGAAGGGGTCGCGCAGGCCCACGTGTTGTTTTCGCAGACAAAGATCACCGGCAGACGGTAGGCGGCCGCAATGTTCGCCGCCTCATGGAAGGTGCCCCGGTTTGCGGCCCCGTCCCCAAAGAACACCACCGAAATCGCTCCGGTTTTCAAAATACGCGCCGCCAGAGCCGCGCCAACCGCCGGGCCGTAGCCTCCGCCGACGATGCCGTTCGCGCCCAGCATTCCCACGCTGAAATCCGCGATGTGCTGAGAGCCGCCCTTGCCATGGCAGCAGCCTGTCGCCTTGCCGTAAAGCTCGGCCATCATTGCGTTGATATCCGCTCCCTTGGCAATGGTATGACCATGGCCGCGGTGGGTGCTCTCGATGCAGTCCTTCCGCTCAAGGTTCGCACAGACGCCGGCGGCAATCGCTTCTTCCCCCACATACACATGCACGTTGCCCAGAATCTCGTTCGCCTCGCGGGCGCGTTTTGCTTCCAAGTCAAATTTGCGGATCTTCACCATCGTTTCATAGTGAGTCAGCAGTTCCTGCCTTGTGAACAACACCATCACTCCTCTTTTGAATTTGAATTATATTGTTAATTCAATTTAGGATTCTATTTTGAATCCTATCATAGTTTTTTTTGACTTTCAATCAGAATTTTGCTTCTTTTTTATTTTTTGATAAAATAGATAAAGTTTTGAATCAATATTTGATCATTTAACCAAATTTTGTTTTATCACTGTCAAAACTAATCATCAGCCGCCGGCATAGCCGGTGGTATTTCAGATGCAAGCAAAGCTCTTTGTTTCCAGCGCGCGTGAAACGCGCAAGTACGAACATTCGACGGGGTGTTTTCCCACACCGGCTCGGACAGCACAGTGCGAGGCGCGCGCGTGAAACGCGCAGCTACGACCTGCCGGTCGCGTAAGGCCGCTCTTTTACGGCTTTACACCACACCTCGGCTTTCCGCTCTTGAAAACAGGAGAAGAGCGGATTGCCATGCCGGTCTGATTACTGACTCGCAATGGCGGCAAATGCTGTTGCCCCGTCCCATTTTGCCTTCCCCTTCCTGTCTCTGCGAACCCGCGCCTCTGCATTTGTGTGGCAATCCGTATCCTTTGCCCTCTGCCCCGTTTCTGTTCATCGCCGCAGTCTTTTTGCAAACCACTGGCTCAGCCAGTGGTTTGCAATATACAAAAAAGCGCTCCCTGCGGGAGCGCTTTTCCTGATTTTTGCTTAGACCTCTTCGTGCAGGCTCGAATGGTGAATATGAATCCAGGTACGCACAAAGTCGTGGAAGGTGTCCACCAGCGGATTGGGTTCGGTCTGCCGCAGAACCGCCAGAGACAGCAGCGGTTCGATGGCCGGGCGGATTCGCAGACGGCTGACCCGATTGGCCGGGAAGGAAAGAAAATCTTCATAGGGGAAGAAGCCAATGCCCAGCCCCGCCTCGATCATATAGTAACGGAACCATGCATGGGTTGTGGTACAGACAATCTTCGGCTCAAATCCCGCCTCCCGGCAAGCCCTCATGCAGATGCGGTACATCGCCAGATTGCGGTCGTGGAACACAAACGGCTCCTCGCGCAGCTCCTCGAGATGGACAAACGGTTCCTGCGCCAGCCGGTGCCCCTTGGGGACGGCGAGAAAATAGGAAAAGGAAGAGATTGTCGTCATACAAAACTCGCTGTTTTCCTCCGGCTGCTGCATACTGGTGATGAAGGCCGCATCAATCTCATGACGGCGCAGCAGCTCCAGCAGTTCGAGGCTCCCCGCCTGAATCACGCGAAATGTAAGCTGCGGATAGCGGGAGGAAAAGCCGCCGATCAGCCGCGAAAAGGAACTGGTGGCCATCGAGCCGATTGCCCCGATCCTCAGGGTGCCCTGCAGTTTTTCGACGGTGGGACAAAAGGAGGTCTTGAGCATGTCAAGATCCTCGAGCACCTTGTGTGCATGACGGACAAAATGCTCCCCCTGCTCGGTCAGCAGTACGCAGCGGGTCGTACGCTCAAACAACCGGAACCCCAGCTCATTTTCCAGCTTTGCGATCTGCTGGGAGAGACAGGACTGGGTGACATGGGAATGCTCCGCCGCCTTGGAAAAGCTCATCTGTTCCGCCGCGCGGACAACATACAATATTTGCTGTATTTCCATCATATTTCTCCTTGTTTTACCCTAAAGTGCCCAACGATTTATTAATTGAATTAATTTGTTTTGATATTAAAATTAATTTTACTTTATTTTTTGCTTCTTGTAAAATCAAATTGCAAATTTTGTTGGGCCTGCTTCCACGGGCCGGAGGCTTCCCCAGCACGTCAAGGAGGATATTGTATGGGCTACACAACAAACGATATCGCGCGAATCCGCGAAAAAGCCAGAGAGATCAGGCGGGACAGCATTTCCATGATTCATCTGGCCGGTGCCGGACATCCCGGCGGATCCCTTTCGGCGGCGGATCTCATTGCCGCGCTGTATTTCAAAGAGCTGCGCATCGACCCGCGGAACCCGCAGTGGCCGGACCGCGACCGCTTCATTCTCTCAAAGGGGCACTGCTGCCCCGCGCTCTATGCCGCGCTGTGCGGCAGGGGATACTTCGGGCGGGAGCAGCTCGAAACCCTGCGGGAATATCACTCGATGCTGCAGGGGCATCCCGACATGCGCAAAACCCCGGGGTTGGACATGTCAAGCGGTTCGCTGGGAAACGGACTTTCCTGCGGGCTGGGGATGGCGATGGCCGCCCGATGGAAACAGAAGGATTACCGCGTCTATGTTCTGCTGGGGGACGGTGAATGCGAGGAAGGGGAGGTATGGGAGGCCGCAATGGCCGCCGCGCACCACCACATGTCTCAGCTGACCGCCATTGTGGACATCAACGGACTGCAGCTCACCGGCCCCACTCAGGAGGTCATGAATCTCGGAGATCTTGCAGCGAAGTTCCGGGCCTTCGGATGGAACACCAGCGAAATTAACGGGCACGACGTCGAACAGATTCTCCGGGCACTCGATTACGCCCGGGAAACCGATGGTCCCACCGCGATTTTGGCCCACACCGTGAAGGGCAAGGGGGTCTCCTTCATGGAAAACAGGGTCGAGTGGCATGGAAAAGCTCCTAGCGATCAGGAAGCGGCCCGTGCGATCGAAGAAATCATGAGAGCCTGAGGGAGGAACCAAACAATGCTTGCTACAAGAATGGCATTCGGCAATGAACTGCTGGAAATCGCAAAGACCGACGACCGCTTTATGATCTGTAATCCCGACACCAAGTCCTGCAACCTGGAAAATTTTGACCAATTTTTTCCGGGGCGTTCCTTCACCTTCGGCATTGCGGAGCAGAACCTCGTGGCCGCCGCCGCAGGAGCCGCCAGCTGCGGGTGCAAGGTGTATGTACCGACCTTCTCGGTTTTTCTGACGCTGCGCGCCTGCGAACAGATTCGTACCTTTGTCTGCTATCCCAGACTCAACGTGACGCTGCTCGGCACCCACTCCGGTTTGCAGGTCGGACAGGACGGCGGAACTCATATCTGCTGCGAGGATGTGGGGGTGATGCGCTCACTCGCCAATATGACCGTCGTTCAGCCCTCGGATTCCGTCACTGCCCGGGCCATCGCGCGCTGGTCGGTCGGTTTTGAGGGCCCGCTCTATGTTCGGCTGCACCGCAGTCCGGTCGAGGAGGTGCATCCCGAAAACTATGAATTCCACTTTGGAAAGGCGGAAATTCTGCGGGATTACGGCAGCGATGTAACCCTGATCGCCACAGGAATCATGCTGCCCAGAACCCTGCACGCGGCGGAAGCTCTGCGGGAGATGGGCATCGGCGCCAAGGTGCTGGAGGTCCACACCATCAAGCCGATTGACACGCAGGGGGTTGTCTCCGCGGCTAAAGCAACCCGCGGCGTTGTCACCGTCGAGGATCACTCGATTTTCGGCGGACTCGGTTCGGCGGTGGCAGAGGTGCTGTCACAGCACTGCCCCACCCGGCTGAAGATGATCGGCGTGCAGGACGCCTTCGGCGAGTCGGCCAAGGACCCCGAAACTCTTTACGCCGCCCACCACATGACCGAGGGGGATATCATCCGCGCCGCACAGGAGCTGATGAATTAGGTAATTTATGTAAATTTCTTCATAAGTCTCCTATTTTCTTGCTTTTTCTGGTAAAATTGTTGCATTACCTTTTGTGTTTCCAGAGAGGTCATTTTCTCTTTGGCATTTCTGACTAAAAGTTTCGATATCCTCCTATTCAAAATATACGATTCTTTTCTCGGGCGGTCTTTCCTGCAAAAAAGTCCTTGCATTTGGGAAAAAAATCGTTTAATCTTTGATTTAGGATACAATATGAAATTCTAAATTAAATCCAGTATCGAATTTCACAAAAATCCAAATTCGGCTCGGCACGAAACAAAGAGGAGGAAACTTATGAGCCTTTTGTCCACCCTCGGGGTCGGAACAGAAGACAACAAAAAAGTTGCGCGGCAGCTTAACGGCCCGCTCGACCGGATTGTCTCAGTTCTGGCCATCGCCATGACCGTCTACCACATCTATGCCGCAATTTTCGGCATTCCGGAATGGCTGGTCCACCGGCCGCTCCATGTCGTCTTCGCCCTGAGCATCGGTTTCCTGACCTATAAAGCGGGAAAACGAAAGGATACCTCGGTCGGCGTTGCTATCGATCTTCTGCTTGCCCTTGCCTCCGTCAGTGTCTATGTCTACATTCTGATGAACTTTAAGCGGTTTTCCTATTATCAGTTCATGGTCACAAAGCTCAATGCGATGGACTATTTTATGATCGTCCTGACCTTCCTGCTGATTTTTGAGCTGACCCGGCGAACCACGGGCTGGTCCATTATTATCGTGGGGCTGGTCTTTATGGGCTACACCCTCTATGCCAAGTACATGCCGTCGGTCATCCGGGGCGCGAGCGTCAGCCTGAAAAACTATCTCTCTTATATGTTCTGTGTCTCTGACGGACTTTTCGGCTCCACCGTCAATATCTCTTCCACTTATGTTTTTCTTTTTATTGTGTTCGGCGTGTTTTTGGAAAAGAGCGGCGTCGGCGGCTATTTCATTGACTTCGCCACCCAGTGCACCGCCGGTCTGCGCGGCGGCGCCGCAAAGGCTTCGATTCTGGCCAGCGGGCTGTTCGGATCGATTTCCGGCTCCGCTGTGGCGAACGTCTATGCCACCGGCACCTTTACCATCCCTCTGATGAAAAAGACCGGCTTCAAAAATGAGGTCGCCGGCGCCACCGAAGCGGTCGCCTCCTCCGGCGGCGCGATCATGCCGCCCGTTATGGGTTCCACCGCCTTTTTGATGGCCGACTTTCTGGGTGTTTCCTATGCCGCCATCTGCAAAGCCGCTCTGATTCCGGCAATTCTGTATTACCTCTCGCTCTGGTTTATGCTGGATCTCGAAGCTGTCAAAATGGGAATGAAGCGGGTTCCAAAATCCGAACGCCCGTTTTTTGACGGCAAGGCTTTCATTAAAAAGATCTACATGGTTGCGCCGATTGTCGTCATTATCGTCGTTGTGCTCTCCGGCAAGTCGGTCTTCCGCGCGGCGTTTCTCGCCATCGTCACCACGATTATCGTCGGCTTGATTCATGATCGTAAGAGTATGTCTCTGCGGGGGCTGCTGAATATTCTGGATGAATCGGGAAGACAGTCGGTTTCGATTGCAATCGCTCTGACCTGTGCCTCGATCGTCGTCGGAACCATCAATCTGACCGGCGTTGGCCTGAAGCTGACCTCGCTGATTATCCGTGTGGCCGGCAGCTCGATGTGGCTGGTTCTTCTGCTCACAATGATTATCACCATCATCCTCGGCATGGGCCTGCCCACTCCCGCGGCCTATATGCTCGTCGCGGTCTTTGCCCCGAAGGCGCTGCAGCAGTTTGGCCTGCCCGATATCACCGCGCATATGTTCTGCTTCTACTATGCGGCGTTTTCAACCATTACCCCGCCGGTTGCAATGGCCGCTTATGCGGGCGGCAATCTGGCCGGCGCGCCGGCGACGAAAACCGGTTTTGTTGCCTGCCGACTGGGAATGGCAGCGTTCATCATTCCATGGGTCTTCTCCCTGTCCGGCGCTCTGCTGATGCAGGGAACTCCGCTGCAGATTATCCAGGCAACGATTACCGCGCTGATCGGTACCTATGCGCTGGCAAGCGGCGCACAGGGGTTCTTTCTGGAACAGCGGCTCCCCTGGTTCATGCGGGGAATCGCGCTGGCCTGCGCCTTGTGCATGATCATCAGCGGGACTCTCACCGATCTGATCGGTGTGGCACTGCTGGCCGTTCTGATCATCTATGTAAAATTTTTAGCGAAGGGCAAAGCGATTGCCGCCTAGCCTCTCTGCTTGAAATTGAACCAAAATATTGAGGAGGAAAAAGTGTGAAAAGGATTTTAACGATTGCCCTGGCCATGATGATGGCATTGTCCCTCGCAGCCTGCGGCGGGAGTTCCACTCCCCCTGCGTCCTCCGCGGCCCCCGCTTCTTCGGCCGCACCCGCATCCTCTGCCGCCCCTGCTTCCTCTGAGGCCACCGGCGGTTTCAAAGAGATGGAAGAGGCCTACCTGACCGTGGCCGCCGGCGCCAATGGCGGCGGTTGGTACATCATGGGCGCCGCCTTCAACGATGCCTGGGAACAGAATCTTCCCGTCCACATGACCCTGATTCCCGGCGGCGGCTCAAGCAATCCCGCTCTGGTCAACGACGGCACCGACGTCCAGATCGGCTTCACCTATGTGGCGACGGCCGCATCCGCCGTCAAGGGACAGTTCGAGTTTGACGGAGCTCCCTGCGCCGATATGGTCGCCCTTGGCTCGCTGAACATCAAGCAGTATCTGACCATCAACACCACCGCGGATTTCACCAGCGTTGAGGATATGATCGCCAATCCCAAGAGCCTGAAGATTGCGGTCGGCCCCCGCGCGGGCGGCAACGAAATCATGCTCAACCGCTATCTGGAAGCCGCCGGCACCAGCCTCGACAACCTTGCGGCCGCCGGCGCCGACGTGCAGTATATCTCCACCAGCGAAGGGATGACCGCCATCAAGGATGGTGTGATCAACACCACCAACTATATCAGCGCACCGCCGCTGAGCTCTCTGGTCGAAGCTCTGGCCTCGGTGAAGATGTCCTTCATCGGCCTGGACGAGGCCACTGCCCAGAAGGTTTGCGAAAAGTACGGCTATGGATACGGCCCTCTCGCCGCCGGCACCTATCAGTATCAGGACGAGGACCTCTATACCCTGTATGACACGGTAATTCTGGTTGTGAATAAGAATGTCGACGACGCTGTCGCCTACAATCTTGCCAAGGTCCTCTCCGAAAACCGCGACAGCTTTGTTGCCGCCTATGCCGGTCTCGAGGCCTTTGATCCCGCCGCTCTCGCCGACTGCGGCATCGAGCTGCATCCCGGCGCAAAGGCCTTCTATGAGGAAGCCGGTATCCTGTAATCCTTTCTATCCGACACATCGCAGCATGGGGGCCAAGGAGCATTGTTTTCCTTGGCCCCCGTTCCATTCTCCGAAGGCCTGTTTTCGAAAATTTTATTGTGGGGTGAAGCCAAGCATATGAGACTGGAAAATAAGGTAATCGCTGTAACCGGGGGCGCCGACGGAATCGGCCGGGCACTCGCATTTGGAGCCGCGCGGGAGGGAGCAGCCGCCGTTCTGGCCGACATCGACGCGGCAAAGCTCGAGCAGACAAAATCCGACATGCGCGCGGCGGGACTCTCCTGCGAGACATACCGGATGGACGCATCCGATGAGGAGCAGATTGAAGCGGTAGTCGCCGGACTCCTGCAGAAATTTGGACGCATCGACGGATGGGTGAACAATGCGGGGGTTTCCGGCAAGACGGCTCTGCTTGAAACCAGCAGCGCCGAATTTGACAAGGTCATCTCGGTCAATCTCAAAGGGGTATTCCTCTGCTGCCGTGCCGTCGGTCGGGTAATGGCCGGTCAGGGGCACGGTTCGATCGTCAACATCGCCTCGGTGGCGGGGCGCAGCGGAGGCGGCCTGATGGGGACGAGCGTCTATGCAGCCTCCAAGGGAGGCGTTATCGCCTTCACCAAGGGAATTGCCCGGGAACTCGCATCGGTAAATGTCCGGGTCAACGCCATCGCACCCGGTTCCATCGATACGCCGATGACAACGGTTGGCCGGGATCCGGAAAGCTACGCTCAGAGCCTTCGGAAGATTCCCCTGCACCGCCGCGGAAATCCGGAAGAACTTGTCGGCGCCGCGGTCCTCCTTCTTTCGGATGAGTCCTCTTTCATGACAGGGGCAACGCTGGATGTGAATGGCGGATCCTTTATGTATTAATGCAAAAATCATTTGCCAAGATTGACTTTTGTTAAGATTTCGTTTAGGATATATTTTAGAATACAAACAAAATTTCTGAAACGGTTTTGCGCCGGCTTCAGGCGAGAGGTACGTTATGAACGAGGCAAAGGAAAACGGAAAAAAGATGTCCCTCGAAAACGTCGCTTATGAAGAGCTGAAAAATGCGATCGTTGTGGGAATTTACCCTCCCGGCATCCAGATTGTCGAGGAGCAGATCGCAAACCAGCTCAACATCAGCCGCTCCCCCGTTCGCATCGCCATCAAACGGCTGGAAGCGGAGGGCTTTTTGGACCGCTATTCCAATAAGCGCATCTATGTTGCCTTTGCCGATGCCAAGCGAACCGTGGATGCCCTGTATATCCGGGAGGCGCTCGAGGGAATGGCGGCAAGGCTGGCTGCCATCAACCGCACGCAGGAGCATATTGTGCAGCTCCAGAATCTCTTCTCGGTCATGGAGCAGGCCCAGGCCGGTCAGGAGACCTTTGAGCTGTACCGCAAGGGCATCGACGTTCACCGCCTGCTCTACGCCGCGGCAAACAATCCGCAGCTCGAGAGAATCGGTCTCAACACACTTGAGCAGGAAAGCGTGTTCAGCTACCGCAGTCTGCTCAAGGACGACAGCCGAAGCCGGGATATGCACGAGGAGCATAAGAAGATCGCCAAATATGTAATCGAGCAGGACGCGGACCGTGCGGAGGAAGCCGCCCGCTTTCACATTCACAAGCTGATCGAACGTCTGCGGTCGGCCCAGCCGAACGTCACCTTCGACTCTCCGCTTAGGGGCAGCATGCCCCTTCTGGCTCTTCAGCACAAGGAGCCCATCAAATAGCGCCTCCTTCAGAGCCTCCTTACAGCATCAGCTCTCCCTCTTTTGAACGCGCGGACAAAAGCCGCCATGCCATGGGGTGAAAATTCCCACGGCATGGCGGCTTTTTGCAGCTGTTCGGCTCCCATCCGGCGAGCGCTTTATCTGAGCAGATCACGGTTGACGGGGCTTCTCGGGGGGTTCCCGGTGAGAACCCGCGCGGCCTCCTCCGCGGCCATGCACTGAAGGCTGGAACGCGCTTCCTCACTGTACCAAGCGGCGTGGCCGGTCAGCAGAAGCTGCGGCATTCCACGCAGAGGGCTGTCTTTGGGCAGCGGCTCGGTTTCAAATACGTCAAGCCCTGCGCCGGCGATTACACCGGACCGGAGCGCGTCAATCAGATCCGCCTCGCAGATCAGTCCTCCCCGGGAGGTGTTGATCAGGCAGGCGCTCTTTTTCATTTTGGCAAGCGCCCTCCGGTCGATCCAGTGCCTTGTGGAGGGGGTCAGCGGACAGTGGCAGGAAAGGAAATCGCTCTGTGCGAGCAAAGTGTCGAAGTCCACCGGCTCGGCCCCGGCCGCGCGGATTTTTTCCGGGTCGAGGTAGGGGTCATGGGCGATGACCTTCATGTCGAATGCTTTTGCCCGGATGCAGACCTGCCGCGGAATCCGTCCAAAGCCGAGCAGACCGAGGGTGCAGCAGCTCAGGCGGGTAATCGGCTTGATTTCCGCATAGCCCCAGCCGCCGGAATGCATTTGCGCCTGCTGCTGGGGTATTTTTTTGGCGAGGGCAAGCAGAAAAGCAAAGGCATGATTCGCCACGTCCTCGACGCCGTAATCCGGCACGTTGCAGACAAAGATTCCCTTTGCGGTCGCGGCCGCCACATCCACGTTATCCACACCGATGCCGTATCGGACGATAACCCGGCACCGCTCCAGAGCGGCGATTACCCGCGCGGTAATCGGAGCATACTGCACAATCAGGCCGTCGCAGCCGGCGGCCTGGCGGATCACATCTTCCTCGGTTTTGCACTGGAAATCTCTGCATTCGATTCCCGCCGCTTCGAGCACAGCGCGCTCAGCGGAAATCGTTTCATATTCATAATCGGTAATTGCAACCTTCATGGCATTCATGTTTCTTTTTGTCCTTCCATTCCATTGAAAAAGCACCGGCGAAGCGCATCGGCCATCGCCCGCGCAGGGGGGCGGCGGCCGGTCCAAATTTCCACACTGTAGACGCCCTGGCAAACCAGCATCGAAAGGCCATCCACCGTTTTGGCGCCGCGGCGCTCCGCTTCGATCAGAAACGGGGTGCGCGGCGGGTTCATGACCGCGTCGCTGACCACCATCCCTGGGTGGATCGAATCATAGCTGATATCCGGACGTCCGGTATCCGGCGAAAGTCCCACCGGAGTTGCGTTGACAACGATGTCGGCACCCGGCAGCGCCATGCCCGGCTCCCAGCGGAGAAACGAGGCGCTCCCTCCGGCGGCCCGAATACATTCGGCCACCGCCTCCCCGCGCTCGCGGCTGCGGTTGATGACGATGATCCGCTCCGCACCGTGCAGTGCATTGACGACCCCTATCGCCCGGGCCGCACCGCCCGCCCCGAGCAGAACTATTCGTTTTCCGCCCGGGTCCACACCGGCCTGCATCATCGCGTCGTACTGCCCCTGACCGTCGGTATTATAACCGGTCAGCTTCCCCTCCTCATTGAGGATGGTGTTGACCGCCCCGGTCAGCCGCGCCGAATCGTCGAGCGCGTCAAGATAGGGAATCACTTCCGTTTTCAGCGGCATGGTGAGATTTGCCCCGCGCATTTCAAAGGCGCGCAGCCCGGCAATGGCGCCGGGCAGACTCTCACGCCGGACGTTGACCAGCAGGTAGCGCCAGTTTAATCCCATTGCGCGCAGCCCCGCCTCATACATAACCCGGGTGGGCTTGTGGTTGATCGGGTAGCCGAAATGGCCCAGCAGAACCGAATAGAAATCTTCCATTTTCTTTCTCCTCTTACAGGACACCGAGTTTTTTCGCGATGAGGAACGCGCCCGCCGCCGAGAGGGGAACGCCCTTTTTTGGGGCGCAGACATGCACATGCGCGAAGTATCCGTCGTGCTCCAGCAGATCGGCCATCGCCTGGCGCAGCGGGTCCTTGCCGGCGATGATTACATCCGTCTCAGGGCCGACTTGCAGTGCGTCGGAATGCCGGATGCCGGTTAAATCACTCTGCAGTGCCGCGCCGAGGACATAGTTGGCGAGCTTCTTTTGATCCTTGAGCACAAACTGACTGAGAATGCGCGCCGAGAAGCACGCCCGTCCGACGCCAGACTTGGCGGCGGTGTCGCAGCCGAGCAGCACCATGTCGCGGTCATAGTCTCCCGGGGCGACAAACTGCCTGCCGACCGCGTCGGCAATGATGGTATCGTTGGTGATGCTGGCAAGCAGTTCGCCGCTGATGCTGGTCAGACAGCCGGTGATCTGCCCCTTGGTATTGACCGAGACAAATTTCATGTGCGAGCCGGGCAGCACCAAAAGATAGCTTTTTCCGCGGGGATACTGCTCGAGAAGGGCGATGCTCTCGACCTCCTCGCCGCGCATGATATCCATCGCTTCGAAATTGTCGAGATCGATTGGGCCGCCGGAATTCTTCACTCCGGGGACAAAATGGATCGGCATCGGGCAAACGTCGGGCAAGCTGACCTTCCGCACGGCGGCCGCGAGATCATCCGTTCCCGCCGGCACAACGCAGTGCGGAATTTCCACCAGCCCGACGTTAGAGGTGATCATGCCGCTGGCAATGACCGCTTCCACCTCGTCGTAGGAGGCTCCCGCATCCCGCAGCACCTGTTCGAGGCATTCCTTCACCGCAGCCTTCAGGCGCCTGTTGCTGCCGTCAATCGCGGTGTTGCGCACACCGACCTCTGATTTGGCCGATGCCGCCGGGCAAAATTTCGAATCCCAGAGAATGACCCGCGTGTTGGTCGTGCCGGTATCCAGTGTAATGATATAGCTCATGACTGCTTCCTTTCCGGTCACCACTCGGCAACGGTGCCGTCGAAATTGCGCCAGATGGGATTTTTCCAGGTGGGGGCGTTCTCGGACGCTTTGCGGACGACCTCCTCGTTGATCTCAACTCCAAGGCCGGGGCCGTGCATCAGCTCAAGGTAGCCCTCGTTGTAATGGTAGATCGTGGGGTCCTTGAGGTAGTCAAGCAGATCACCGCCGCGGTTGTAGTGAATCCCGAGGCTCTGTTCCTGAATAAATACGTTGGGCGAGCAGGTATCGACCTGGAAACATGCCCCCAGCGCGATCGGCCCGAGCGGACAGTGAGGCGCCACCGCGATGTCGTAGGCCTCGGCCATTGCAATAATCTTCCGGCATTCGGAGATACCGCCCGCATGGGAGAGGTCGGGCTGAATGATATCGACATAGCCGTCCTCGAAGATCTGCTTAAAGTCCCAGCGGCTGAACATCCGCTCGCCGGTGGAGATCGGGGTGGTGGTGGCGCGGGCGATTTCACGCAGCGCCTCGTTGTTCTGGGAAAGGACCGGTTCCTCGATAAACATCAGTCGGAACTGGTCGAGCTCCCGCGCGAGCACCTTCGCCATTGTCTTGTGCACCCGTCCGTGGAAGTCGACGGCGATATCCATATCGAAACCAAGCTCATCGCGGATCGCGGCAACCCGGTCGCAGACGGCCTGCACCTTTTTGAAGCTGTCGATGTAGTGCATCTCCTCGGTGCCGTTCATCTTCAGAGCGCGGTATCCCTGCTCATAGGCCTCGCGGGCCCCGGCGCGGATATCCGAGGGACGGTCGCCGCCGATCCAGCGGTAGACCTTGAGCCTGTCGCGGCAGGCGCCGCCCAGCAGTTCATAGACCGGAACCCCGAGCGCTTTGCCCTTGATGTCCCAGAGGGCCTGATCGATGCCGGCGATGGCGCTCATGACCTCCGGACCGCCGCGGTAGAAGCCGCCGCGGTACATCATCTGCCAGATGTCCTCAATGCGGGAGGGATCCTTGCCGGTGATCAGCTCGCGGAACTCCTCCACACAGGCGCGCACTGCATCGGCACGCCCTTCGATAACCGGCTCTCCCCAGCCGGCAATTCCTTCGTCGGTGTCGATTTTCAAAAAAAGCCAGCGGGGCGGTACTTTATAAAGCGTCAAATTTGTAATTTTCATTCCGATTTCTCCTATCTATTGGAGCTGTGTGGTAAATTCCCGCGCCAAACCGCGGACCGCATCGAAGTCCCCCGCTTGAATCAGGGGCGCTTTGGCGATATTGGAGCCAACTCCCACACCCGCAACCGATGGGTGCGAGAGGAATTCCATCAGGTTTTGGCTGTTGACTCCGCCCATCGGCAGCAGAGGGATATGTCCCAGCGGTGCCGCCACCGCTTTGATGTAGGGCAGGCCGAGGGTATCGGCCGGGAAAAGCTTGACCAGCGCCGCGCCCGCCTTCCATGCGCAGGCAACTTCGCTGGGGGTCATTGCGCCGGGGATCATCGCCGTTCCAAGGCGGTGCGCCTCAGCCATCACCTCGAGGTCGAGATTGGGGGAGAGCAGGTATTTTGCCCCTGCCTCCACTGCGGCGCGTGCCTGTGCGGCGGTCAGCACGGTGCCCGCGCCAACCAGCATGCGGCCTCCCATCGCTGCGTTCACCGCGCGAATCGCGGCGGCGGTCCGATCAGCGGTCTGCGGATCGTTCTGATTAAAGGTGATCTCCAGCATCCGAATGCCGCCTTCATACATCGCCTGTGCCGCAGCGGTCATCCGCTCGGACGGGACACCCCGCATCGCGACAATGATGCGGTGCTTTCTGACCTGTGTCAGGATATCATCGTTCATTTTCCGTCTCCTCCCCGCATCAAGTGCAGAGGTATCCGCCGTCGACTGCCAGCGTCACACCGGTCACGTAATCCGATGCCGCGCTGGCAAGGAAAATCACCGCGCCCTTCATGTCGTCCGGCTCTCCCCAGCGTTTCTTGGGCAGACGAGCCAGAATCTTGGGTTCACGGTCCGGGTTGCCGATCAGGGCGGTGTTCAGCGAGGTCGCAATGTAGCCGGGTGCGATGGCATTGACGTTGACGCCCCGGCCCGCCCAGTCGTCGGACAGGGCGCGGGTCAGTCCCGCGACACCCGACTTCGCGGCGGTGTAGGCCGGCACGGTCGTGCCGCCCAAAAAGCTGTTGAGCGAGGCAATGTTGATGATTTTACCGCTGCCCTTTGCCAGCATGACGCGGCCGGCCAGCTGCGCCATAATCCACACGGCGTTAAGGTTGACCGCGAGAACCTCGTCCCACTCCTCAATGGGAAAGTCCTCAGGCATGTGCCTCCGCTGGATTCCCGCGTTGTTTACGAGGATATCAAGCTCACCGCCAAAGGCATCCATCACCTCGTCGAAAACGCGGTGGATCTGGTCCCGCTGAGAGAGATCGGCCAGAAAGGGCAGCGCGGCCTTTCCGGTGGGATCGATTTCGCGGCAGGTTTCCACGACATTCTGCCCGCGTCCGATCAGGGCAACGGTAGCGCCGGCGCCGATCAGCGCCTCCGCCATGCTGCGCCCCATTCCCTGTCCGGCGCCGGTCACGATGGCTTTTTTGCCTGTGAGGTCAAACATTTGGTAGGTAATCTGATCCATAACTGTTTCTCCTTTTGGATTGAACCGGTCAGCCCATCAGCAGGTTGGGGAGGAAGAGGGAGAAGGCCGGAACATAGGTGACAAGTAAAAGTGCGCAGGCCATCGCAACATAGAAGGGCAGGATTCCCTTCATGACCTTTTCAATCGGCATCTTGCCGACAGCGCATCCGGTGAAAAGGGCGAGGCCAACCGGCGGAGTGCAGGCGCCCACCGCGAGGTTGAGCAGCATCATAATGCCGAACTGTACTGGGTCCATGCCGATTTTCTGGATGATCGGCAGCAGGATGGGGGTGGTGATGATGATGAGCGGCGCCACATCCATGATGCAGCCGAGGAAGAGCAGCATGAGGTTAATGAGCAGCAGCAGGACGATTTTGTTATCCGTGACACTCAGCAGGCCATTGGTGATCATCTGGGGAACCCTCAGATAGCTCAGGCAGTAGCCGAAGCCGCTGGCCGCAGCAATGATGCTCAGCACCATGCCCAGCGTCTTGCCGCAGCGCAGCAGGATGCCGGACATCTCAGAAATGGGGGTTCGGTAGCAGACGAAGGTCAAGAAAAAGGCATAGAGGCAGGCGATCGCCGCGCTCTCGGTCGCGGTGAACAGGCCGGTGCAGACGCCCAGCAGGATGATGACAATGGTCATCATTCCGGGCAGCGAGCTGATGCCGATTTTGAGTGCCTGCTCAAAGGTGTAGCTCTTGCCGCGGGGATACTGACGCCTGCGGGCAATAATGCCCGATACTATCAGCAGCGCCAGAGCCAGCAGGCACCCCGGAATAATGCCGCCCAGAAAAAGCCGTCCGCAGGAAACGCCACCTGCGGCCATCGCAAAGATCACCATATTGTGGCTCGGCGGAATGATCATCGACTGGGTCGCGCTGGTGACCGTAACGTTAATCGCATAGTCGCGGTCATAGCCCTGCTTCTCCATCAAAGGGATCATCGTCGCGCCGATCGAGGAGATATCCGCTGTGGCGCTGCCCGAAACCGCGCCAAAGAAGGTGGATGCGAGGATGTTGACATAGGCCATGCCGCCCCGGAACCGTCCGACAAAAATATCTGCGAAGTTGACCAACCGGTCCGAGATGCCGCCACTCATCATGATCTCACCGGCCATAATGAAGAACGGAACGGCCAGCAGACTGAAGGACTGGATGCCGGTGGTCAGCCGCTGCCAGATGGTCATGACCGGAATTCCCATATACAGGCAGGTCAACAGGGAAGAACCGATCAGCGAGAAGCAGACCGGGATACGGAAGGCAACCAGAAACACGAAACTGCCAAGCAGGATAAAGGTTCCGACGGTGGTACTCACTCTTTGAACGCCCCCTTAATGTAGTTGTCGGCGACATCGCTGTGCGCGATGCCCAGCAGTCGCAACACCAGATGGATGCAGCACATCAGCCCGGCGACCGGCGTCGGAAAATAGATGACCGAAGTGGGCCAGCGGGTGGCGGGCATAATCGAGGCCACGCCGTAGAGTGTCAGCTTAATGCCGGTATAAAGCATCAGGACACTGATCGCCAGCAGAATAAGGTTATTGAGCACCTCAACCGCCTTGCGCGCCGGCATCGGGAAGGATGCCACAAAGAGCTGCACCCGCAGATGCAGGTCGTAGCGCACACCGATGGCCAGAGTGAAAAATGTGATGTAGATAAAAGCAATCAGAGAGACTTCTTCAGCCCAGGGAATGCTGTACTCAAAGGCCGCGCGCAGAAAAACCTGCATCGAAATCAGCAGGGTGATGAAGATGAGCAGCGCCCGAACGACCCACTCAAAAATATGGAAAATATATCCCAGAAAGCTGTCAAGCTTTTCTTTCCAAAGCAATCTGTAACGCCTCCTTGTTTTCGGATGTTTCGTGGAAAAATTTCTGAAATGCCGCCTGGGAACAGATGGTTCTCAGGCGGCATCCGTAACGTTCGGGATTTAGTAGGGGGTATTCTCAATCTGGGTGACAAGGTCGGCATACTCGGTGCCGTACTTGTCATAAACTGGCTGCATCGCCTCGCGGAAGGAAGCAATGGTCGCCTCGTCGGGGGTGACAATATTCATTCCACCCTGCGCAAGGGCTTCCAGCGCGGCATTCTCGGTGTCAAGCCACGCGGCAATCATGTTCTCCTGCAGATGGTCGGCGCACTCCTGAATCACCGCCTGATCCTCGGCGCTCAACTTGTTCCAAGCGTTCGCGCTGACGAGCACCATCTCAGGCATGATGTTGTGGCGGTCGACAATCAGATAGTCGCAAAGCTCGTTGTGGCTCATATCGATGACACGGGGGATGTTGTTCTCGGCGCCGTCTACAACACCGGTCTGCAGGGCGCTGTAAACCTCATTGCCCGACATCGAAATCGGCACTGCGCCAAGGCAGCTGACGGTATCCGAATAGATCGAGCTCTGCATGACGCGGAACTTAACGCCCTTGAAATCCTCGATGCTGTTCAGCGGCTTGGTGGCATAGAAGCAGCGGCTGCCCGCATCGAGCCAGCAGAGGCCTTTGAGTCCGGTGCTTTCCATGCTGGCGAGCAGGTTTTTGCCGATATCGGTGTCCATCACTGCCCAGAGGTGGTCCTCGCTCTTGAAGAGGTAGGGCAGGCTCATCAGGTTGAGCTGCTCATTGAAGCTGGTAAGGGCGCCCATGCTCGACTTGGTGAAGTCAAGGCTGCCCATCTGCACCTGCTCAACGCAGGCCTTCTCCTCGCCGAGCTGGCCGCCGGCATAAACCTCAATCTTGATCCGCCCGTCAGTCTTTTCCGCGACCTCGTCGGCAAACTTGTAGATCTGAACGGTCGAGACATAATCCTCCGACGAGTCGGTGGCGAAACGCAGGGTCATCGAGGGGGCGGCAGACGCCGCTGCGCTGCTCTCAGGGGCCTGTGAACCGCTCGATGCGGCCGGGGCAGCAGGGGCGCTGGAAGACGCGCCGCCGCAGGCCGCGAGCGCCGCGGTCATGCAAAGGGAAAGTGCAACACTAATTAGTTTTTTCATCTAGGGAATCTCTCCTTTTCGCTCTTTACTCTCTCTTTTTTATCACACGGGCCGGAATTTCCCACCCGGTATGAACCAATTTGAAGGACATAGGATATAACACGTCCTACATGTTTTGAAAATACGACTTACTTCCTGCTCTCTCTGCGAAAGTAAATCCATCTGCCGTTCTTTTCAGAAAATGCTCAGTTAGAGCCTTCCTCTGTCTTAAAAAAATTGACCAGACGCGTCAGATTATATTCCGTGTGGCGCTGGTACAGCTTCAAAACTCTTTTGGTATCCCGCGCGCAGATGCCTTCGGTAATGTCTTCATGCATTTCCACACCGAAGCCATGGCTGCCCGGCACACGGTTCATCTCAATAAAGATACTGACGATCATCTCGCGGTTGCAAAGCATCGAACGCTTCAGAAATTCATTATGGGAACAGCAAACAACGGCATAATGAAAATCAAAATCCCTGTTGCTGAAGCCATCGAGATCCCCGAACGCATCCCGCATGGCCTGCACACAACCGCGCAGACGTTCGAAGTCCTCTTCCACCGCATACTTTGCGGACAGCTCGACGGCGGAATATTCTACGCTCTGACGGAATTCCATCATGCTGACATAAGTTTGTTCGCTCAGCGCAATATGGGCATCAGGAATTGCATAGTTCTGCGGATTGGAAACGAAGGAACCCATGCCCTGACGCGTCACAATCAAACGCTCACTGCGAAGCCGCTGCAAAGCCTCACGGATGACAACGCGGCTGACCGAAAACTGCGCGGCAAGCCGGTTTTCGCTGGCAATTTTTTCGCCCTCGCTCCAGCTCCCGGACAAAATCATCTCGCGGATCTGCCGGTGGACTTCGCTGACCAGATTCTTCTTTTCAATTTTTACAATTTCCAACCGTATACAACCTTTTCATCATGATGTCAGTGAAGATTTATGTATGTTGTAGGACAACTTACAAGGCGTAGTATAGCCGCTGCCATCCGAAAAGTCAACCTGTTTTCCTGCATTTTGTGGAATTTTCTAAAAATTTTTCTGTTTTTTGTCACTATTAGAAAAACTGCTTTCTGATCGCGCCTCAGGGTGAATCTCTGGCGACTTCAACATCCTTCTGTCGGCGCAAAGTCCCCGCCACCGAAAAGGATATCCATATTTCCCCTCCCACCTCCCGCGGGCGGCGGACTCAGCACAGCGCACGCGTCCGAAAGGTAAAGAAGTCCCCGGTCTCACCGTAAAGCAGCGGCGCTTCATGCCAAAAGCGGTGTTTCCGGGCCGGCTTTAGCGGTAACGTCAGGCGTCCCTGTATCAGCCAAACCGAAGCCCGGCAAATGGGCACTGATTTGGAAAGGAGAAACAGCGGGGCGAGGGCTTGGCGGTTTTTTAATGCAAAGGAAAGGCCACCAAGCGATACAAAGCTTACAACGACGCGCCTGATGCGGTTAAAATAGATGTTTTGGTTTGCAGGTTTGGGAGGAGAAAATGGGCACAAAAAACCGTCGGGGTTGCCTTGACCGTCCAAACATCCGCCGCAGTAAAAGCCGCTTGACGGCTTGTAGCAAAAAGGAAAGGCATCCGATTGGGTGTCTTTCCCTTTCAGAAGGGATGACTAAAATCGCTATTTCCGCGTAATGAGATAACGCCGTCGCGAAGCAGCGGCCCCAAACCGAAGTTCAAAGACAGTGGGTTCGGTTTGGAAAGAAGGCGCAGCGGTGTAAAGCGCACTCTGACCTTTGAAAAAAAACGGAGCAAGCGTTACAAGGCTTGCTCCGGCATGGTACCCCCGGCGAGAATCGAACTCACAACTAACCCTTAGGAGTTCGACAACCTCGTTTTTTCCCTGGTGTGGCATAGTCCTCTACAATGCTCGCAAGCCCCTGATTTTATGCGGTTTTTTCGGCATCATAGTATTTCGTTATGCTCGGTGGTATTTGCTAATATTTGATGGTATCTGCAGGTCGTATTAGCAAATTATTAGCAGAATTATCGCTAATACCCGTGGGATCAGTCTGCGTTCAATTTGAAATTCGAACCTTTGGGGGAGCCGCTGTAAAAAAGCGGCTCCTTTTTATATAGGCTACTTGTATCCTTGTTCTGCTCATTCCATGCCGCTGCCAACTCCCGCGCTTCCGTCTCATAGGCGTCCAGAAGTATGCGCAGCTGTTCCGGATCCGAAAAGTATTCGACATCATTTTCCATCGCCGCTATTTCATCCTCCTGTACCAACCGGTACTTCACAGGGGTATTGTTCTCAAAATAGAGGCTATAGGTTCCATCTGGTTGCTCCACTCTGGATTGCCAACTGGTGACGTCACCGGTGCTAAGAAGCACTGTACTCATCGGTAGATTGGTTTCGTTGTCTATTTTGAGGGCCCGAGCCTCCCCAGGCTCCAGGGGATTCGAATGTACCTCCAGTAACTCTCTGAACCGAACCACATCCATCCGCGGCCCATCATAGTAGAGGCCGGTTACCTGATTGGCTGCGTCCATCTGTTTCGCGCTGACCCCAACATATAGGCCCAGCAGGATCAAAAAAATGACACTCAATTTTAGGACCGTTTTTCTTTTACTCAAACTTCTTACTCCTTTCTACTTTAAAAGAGGGACTGCCTTCCGGCGATCCCTCTTATTCTCTACGGTAAAATTAACGTGACCTTTTCTGTAGTGAGCATCCATTGATCGTAATATATCAGCTTTACTATATCACAACCAAAGAACGGTTGCCAACTGTTACAACAGACGGCTCCCGTTCATTTCGCTTAAAGAGGCCTGTTATCGGGCTTTTTTTGCGTTTAATCGAAGCGAGGTGAAAAATATGAGCAATCTGGTCAACATTGATTCTAAAGGCTATGGAAAAATCTACAAGGCAGTTATGCGCGACCGCAGGCTGCCGATCCTGGCAAAAGCCATCTATGCCTATTTCTGCGCCTATGCCGGCTGCGGTCGGCAGGCATATCCCAAGCGGGAGAAAATCCTGCGCGATCTTGGAGTCAACAAGGATACCTATACCAAACATCTGGGCCTGCTGGTGGAACGAGGATATATCGTAAAGGAGCGCACCGCCACCGGCAACCTTTATACCATCCTCCAGTCAATACCCGCGTACAGCACCCCTGAGATAATGGAAGCCGGAAATAGCGACCTTCTCGTTTTTGAGAGCGCGGCGTCCCACGGCTTTGGCACCGTCCCCAAGCTGGTGATGCTGGATCAAACGCTGTCACCCCAAGCGAAAGCCATCTACGCCTATTTCACCTCCTTTGCCGGGGCGGGTACAACCGCCTTTCCCCGCCGGGCCACCATTATGCGGGAATTGAAAATCGGTTCCCTGGGTACCTATTACCGGCACTTCAACCAGCTGGTGGAGCGAGGCTATCTGTCTGTGGAACAGCGCAAGGACAACGGCCGCTTTGATATCTGCATCTACCGGTTGAATGAGATTGTCTGCACAGACTCCTTGGAGGAAACAGCGCCCGCGGCTGCCAAGGAGACAGCAGACACCGCCTTGTCCGAAATACCGGAACACGGTGGAAAGCAGTTGAAAACTTCCGCACCCTTGTCCGAAAAAGCGATATCCGATAAATTGGAACACCAAAATCCCGGACATAAAAATAATAACAGGAGTAATATAACAAACAGCTCTTTGGAAAAGAAACAGGAAAATAATCATCAGCGACAAGGGATCAGTGCGCCCTGCCGCGGTTACACAGCGGTTGATGTGATGGAACTGATTGGCTATGAGCAGCTGAAAAAGGATGTGGACGGCTGGGAAAGCCTGCTCAAAACCACCTTGGGGCGGATCCAGACGCCGGAGGAAGAGAGACGCTACCACCAGACGATGGATGCCCTTCTGCTGGAGTTGGTACGCCAGCTAACGGCAGCGCTCAACAGCGCAGCAGATGACAGCCGGCTTCTGGAAGCGATGCAGGGATCGGCATTTTCCGCTTTGATCGATGGCTTCTTGGACCGGTGGAACGATATCCGGAATGTGAAAGCCTATGTCGCCGCTTCGATCAAAAATATGGTTTGCTAAATGACCATTATGGATACCGAACGCCCATCACAGATGGCTGTGATGGGCGTTCTATTCAGATCCATTCATCCATCAGAAGAAAATCCCGGATGTTGCGATGTTTGATCCCATTGCGGCTCATGTCAAACTCGTCCATTGAGACAACATACTTGGGAAAGTTATCACGGATAATATCATATGCTCCAAACTCCCGTGCAATTGTTTCTTCCGAAGCAAGAAGGTAGGCCACCTGAACATACAGTTTTTCGCCGCGCTTATTACATACAAAATCGATTTCTTTATCACCGGTTCGACCAACCGTGACTGTGTACCCCCGGCGCAGTAGTTCGAGATACACGATATTCTCCAGAATCAGGTTAATGTCCCTTGTGTTTCCACCAAAGACCGCCTCCCGTATGCCATGGTCGGCAATATAGTACTTCTCGTTAGAGGCGAGAATCTGTTTCCCCTGCAAATCCTCCCTCTTTACCTGATAGAACAGGTAAGCATCGCAGCAGTATTTGATGTAGTTCAGGACGGTCTCCGGTGCGACAGTGCGCTGTTCATTCTTGAGAAATTTTGCAAGAGAAGATGCTGAAAAGGTATTGCCCACATTCGCCATTACATAGGCGATGATGCGTTCCAACAAATCTACATCACGGATTTTGTTTCGTTTTACAATGTCCTTGAGCTGGACGGAGTTGAAGAGGTCGTGGAGGTATTGCTTGGAAGGTTCATCCGCATACTTAATATTGGAAAGATATGGCATACCGCCGTACAGAAGGTACTTCTGGAAACTCTTCTGCACAGGCTCATCCGGCGCAGTGGGACGGTATAACTCTATGAACTCGGCAAAAGAGAAGGGATAGATGACGAACTCCACATAGCGTCCCCCCAGATAGGTTGCCAACTCACCGGACAGCAGCCTGGCATTTGAGCCTGTGATGTAGATATCGCAGTCCAACGTGACACGCAGAGAGTTGACACACTTCTCCCAGTCTTTTACTTCTTGGATCTCATCGAAGAACAGGTAGACCTTGCCTCCGATTTCAGCGGCTCTCCGGCTGATCTCTTTGTGCAGAGCCTCCGCGGTTTGCAGGTGGGCATACCTCATGTCTTCAAAGTTGATGGAGATAAACTGAGCGGGATCAATGCCGGACTCGGTCAACTCCTGCTTAATCAGTTCTAACATGACCGACTTTCCGCAGCGTCGAATACCGGTCATAACTTTAATCGGTTCTGAGCCGATAAATGGACGAATACGGCTCATATATAGTTCTCGTTTAATCATCAATCGTATAGCCCCCTTTTGCACGACTGACTACAGCATATCACAAATATGTCTGATAAGCAATAATTAATCTTACATTTTATCAGTTATAACTAATGAAATGTAAAATTCACCAATAATCGACAGTTGAAAATAAAACATTCCCTCTATCTTTTGACACGTGAAGCACGGGTGTAATGCAGAAGATCAAGTCCGAAAAACGAGCGGCAGGAATACAAAATCAATTTGTTTCAAAATCAGAATATATAGTATTGACATTTACATCATAACACTATATACTGTATTTACAACGTTTTTTGAATCCTTCGTTGGATTCTACGAGTTGGCGGCTTCGTTGCCGCTGTATGGATCAATTTTTGAGCGCAGTACTCCCACAATGGGCGTACTGCGCCTTTTTTGTTTTTATCAGGCTACGGTGAAAATCATCCGGATTTTTCCGGTTTCCATATAAAGAGATTATGCGAAGGGAGGGCGTCAGCCGCCAATCGAACAGGGACCCTGGGGAGCAGAGCAGCGATATGCGGCTTTGCTCCCCTTTTTTTATTTTTATCAAAGAAAGGATGTCAGAAAATGCGAGGAACAGAAAACACAATCACCATGCTGGGCGAACAAATGGAGGTCTTTATCGGTGCAGGATGCCTGTCAGAGTATATAATAGGTACATCAAAGCACTTTCTATCAGAAGCCGTAATTGCATGGATTCTGATAGAAAGTGTTTTTTGGTATAAGCGTATAAGAGCGCTTAATTCAATAGAGTGTTATGCTCTAAAACAATCCAATGCTTAAATTTTGCAGAGCAATGCAAAGCTGGTTTTAAATTACGGAATTTTTACGGCAGCGCAAATTTTATCTTTACAAGTGCACTATAAAATCATAATCAAGCTGTCAGACAGTTCGAAAGGAACGAATATCAATGAGAGACCCCGCATACCAAAAAGTAGTTTTTGGACTGCTTGAACAAATCAGAAACGGGATGCTTCTTCCAGGCGATAAGCTTAAGGGGGAAATTCAGTTGGCAGCAGAATTGGGTGTCAGCCGAAGCACGTTGCGTGAGGGCTTGCGTTTGCTTCAAGAAGCCGGTTATTTGCAGATTAAAAATGGCGTAGGCAGCTTTGTAAGACTGCCGGATGGGCTGATTCAAAATCGTTTGACTACGCTTGAATCTGTGGGAAAAATGATTGAACGCGCGGGATTTCAAGCCGATTCCATCTGCCGCAGTGTCATACATCGAACGCCGGAACCGGGATGGCGCACCGCACTGGAGTTATCAAATGAGGAAAAGGTAGTAGAAATTCTTCGAGAGCGCCGCGCGGATTTACACACGGTGGCGGTTTCACTGACAATCTTTCCGGAGCAGCTTGTTCATGACGGTTTTGACCAAGGTATATCGGGCAGTATTTTTGAAAATCTGGAGCATCGATTTGACCGTGTGGTTCATTACGCAGTAACGCGTATTCTTGCGCCGAATCCTAATAGTACACAGGATAAGCGTATTATAGAACAGTTGAACTCCCCGACGGTGCTTTTGGAACAGCTGCATTTTGACAGTAATGATGTTCCTGTATTTCTCTCGTTGGACTATATCCTGACACAGGAGATGAAACTGACAATCCGGCGTGAGCGAATATAGAACGACCTATTAAGACTTTGAAAGGAGGAATGTGCTTGCCTAAAATTGAAACGCATTTTCACACAAAAGAAAGCAGCCCATGCGGATATATCCCGGCAGAAGAAGGCATAAAAACATTTCACAATGGTGGATATGATGCGGTGATTGTTACTGACCATTTCAGTAGAAGTGTTAACGGCACTGCTGAAGGGCAAGTATGGGATACCGTTTGTGACAATTTTCTATCCGGTTGGCGTGCAGCTAAAAAAGCAGGCGAACTTATTGGGCTGCATGTTTATCTTGGAATGGAACTGCGCTTTCCATATGATGAAAATGATTTTCTAGTTTATGGATTTGACGAAGCCTTTTTGTATGAGCATCCATGGATTTATGAAAAAAATTTGGAGACGTTTTCCAAACTAGCGCATGAGAATGGACTTCTCATTATTCAGGCACATCCGTTTCGAGAAATGTGTTTTGCAGCCGATGCATCGTGTCTGGACGGCGTTGAGGTAAAAAATTATAATCCCAGACATGACTCTCGTGATGCAATGGCCTTAGCATGGGCCAGACAAAATCATCTTTTAATGTCTGCCGGATCGGATTACCATCAAATTACCGATTTTTCCGGTGCAGGCATTCAAATGGAACATCTCCCGGCAGATGAAACTGAACTCGCGCAATGGATGCGGGACGAAAAATATCAAATTTTACTCCTGCCGCGCGAATGACTTATTTTGGATCCCCGATTATGAAAATGATATACAAAAAGAAAGGAAAAATATCATGAACAAAACAAGTTTTAAAAAGGTTCTGACCATGCTTCTTGCCGCAGGAATCCTCACTACCGGATGTGCGTCCGGTACATCTTCTGCTCCAGCAGAAAGCACTGTCCCTGCAGCGGCGGCTGCACCTGCATCTTCATTCGCAGCAGCTTCCGAGGCTAGCTCCGAAGCAGAACCCACTGTTTCCGGCGATTTGATGGTCTACACCTCCGCGGAAGATGCTTTTATGACTGAGGTGCTCAATCGGTTCAATGCAAAGTATCCCGATGCAAATGCGCAGTATTTCCGCTCCGGTACCGAAGAGGTCATCAGCAAACTGAAAGCTGAAAAGATGGCAGGCAGTGTACAGGCTGATTTGATTATGGTATCGGATGGTCCTACTTTTGAATCGCTTAAGGCAGACGGACTGCTTAGTGCATATGAATCTCCTGAGCTTGCAAATATCTATACAGAGTATGTTGACCCCGAGCGTATGTATTACGGTACATTCCCGGCGGCAATGGGCATTATGTTTAACACCACAATGGTGTCTGAAGCACCGACCGGTTGGAAGGACTTAATTTCCGAAGCGGCAAAGGATAATGCAATTATGCCCAGCCCGCTTTATTCCGGTACCGCTTGTAATGCCCTGCTTGAGCTGACCCGCACGGAAGGCATTGGTTGGGAATTCTATCAGAGCATGTACGACAATGGTATGGCAGTTGTCAACGGAAACGGTGGCGTTGTCAATTCGGTTTCTGCCGGTGAAAAGGCGTACGGAATTGTTTGTGATTCCAATGCACTCGCAGCAGCTGCAAAAGGTTCGCCGGTTGGCTTTATCTATCCCGAGGAAGGTGTTCCCGCAACTGCAGACCCGATTGGTATTCTTGCCGATGCAAAAAACCGCCCTGCTGCGGAGGCATTTCTCGACTTTATGCTGAGTGAAGAAATCCAGACGCTTGGTCGTGACCTGATTGGTAAATGCCCGGTTCGCAAAGGAATTGAAGGTCCTGACGGAAGCATGCCGCTGGAAGAGCGCACTACACTTATCAGCGATGCAAAAAAACTCAGTGAAGCACGCGATGCCGACAAGGAAACCTTTAAGGAAATGTTCAAGCAGTAAATTTATTTGAGTACTTAACTTGTGCCGTCTGCCGCGATTGGCGGCGGACGGCATTTTCTGAAAGGATGTGTCGGCTTGCCAGTTCTGCGAACCCGTTTGCTGCGACAAATTGTCGCAGCTTTTCTGGCGCTTGTAATTGCGGGGATGTTTTTTGTACCATTGCTGTCAGTGGTAAAAATGGCCTTTACCGCAGACGGAGGATTCTCTTTTGCGTCATTTATAAAAATTCTAACCAGCGCCAGACAGTATCACGTCATTGCAAATACACTGATTATAAATATTGCATCCTCATTGTTGGCGGCAACGCTTGGGGTAAGTGCGGCATATTGTATTGCCTATACCAATCTGCCGAATAAAAAATGGCTGCATCGTGCATTGCTGCTTCCGCTGCTGATACCGGGCTATATTATTACATTGGCATGGATGCAGTTCTTCGCAAAAGGAGGGGTGGTTGCATCCTCACTGCGGCTGATTTTTCCGGCCATTTCAATGCCAAATATTTATTCCTTCGGAGGAATTATCTTTGTCTTTGCAGTTACCAAATATCCGATTATCTATACACTTACGCTTTCTACTTTTCGGAAAATACCGGTGGACTTAGAATTGGCGGCCGCTGTTTCGGGATGTAATCGCCGACAGATTTTTCGTAAGGTAACGCTGCCTGTATCCATGTCAGGTTTGGCAAACGGTGTACTATTGGTATTTTTGTCGTGCTTGGATAACTTTGGAACGGTTGCCTTTTTGGGAATTCCCGCACATATTACAGTGATGACAACTGATATTTATCAGTCGGTTATCTCCATGAGCGGAAACAGCTTTGCGGATGCTTCCGCCAAATCGGTTGTACTGGGGTTGATTGGTGTGGCGGCCTCTGTACTTGCCTGGCGCTGCGCAGGTCGATTTGTCACATTGCAAACCGAAACCGAAGATATGAATTCACGTATCCTGCTCAGTCGAAAAAAAGCACGTTTGATACAGCTGATTATGCTAGCAGGAATACTACTTATTAATTTTGTTCCATTGCTGACATTGATACAGACAAGTTTGCTTCGTGCGTTTGGACTCCCGCCAACTCCGGAGAATATGACACTGGAAAATTATGCATTTCTTTTTTCAAATCAAAAGTGCATCAATGCAGTTTTCAACAGTATCATCCTTGCAATTGTTACGGCAATCATCTGTTTGATAATCGGAACGATTGCGGCGTATCTGCTTGTTCGCTGCCCGGGACATTTTAGCCGAGCACTAGACTTTATGATTTCGATTCCTTATTCGATTCCCGGAATCATTCTTGGTCTGGCGTTGATTTTAACTTGGGCTAAACCGCTGCCTTTTATTGGAAAAACCATCTATGGAACAATATTTATGTTGCTGCTTTCCTACGTGATTCGATTCACCGCACTGCAAATCAGGTCAAGCTCTGCTGCTATTTTGCAGGTAGATGCATCTATGGAAGAGGCAGGGCGAGTGAACGGTGCACATGGATTGAGGCTTTGGTTTAAAATATTACTTCCGTTGATTGCACCGGGATGTGTTTCCGGTATGGGTCTGGTGTTTTTGAGCACGCTTACCGAGCTTACAACATCCTCGCTGCTATGGTCAGCTGGCTCGGAAACCATTGGTGTAGTTATTTATAATTACACCTCTGCAGGACAGACAACGGTTGCCTGTGCTTTCTCAGTAGCCATTTTAATAATAATTGGTTTGCTGGCAGGCGTACAGGCATTGCTTTCATATTTGATTCGATATAAGAAAGAGGAAGAATAAATGGAAACTGAGTGCAGGAATATTGGTATGACATTTGGCAAGACAAAAGCATTGCAGGACATCAATTTAACCATCCATGACGGCGATTTTCTTGCAATTCTGGGACCTTCCGGGTGCGGAAAAACGACACTTTTACGGCTGCTTGCTGGATTTTCCGCACCGACCCAGGGAGAAATTCGGATTGGTGCAGAACTTGTTGCCGGAAATGGTTATGTAAAAAGCCCGAATGAGCGCAATATCAGCATGGTGTTTCAGTCGTATGCACTTTGGCCGCATATGACAGTGGAACAGAATATTGCATTTCCGATTCGAAACAGTCGGTTTGTTACGGCAAAGCAGAGGAGCAACTGTTCGGAGCGGGTACAGCAGCTGGTGGAAATGGTCGGTCTTCATGCAATGGAAAAACGGCTTCCCGCACAGCTTTCCGGCGGACAGCGGCAGCGTGTAGCTTTGGCAAGAGCCCTTGCGGCAGAGCCGGCATTGCTGCTGATGGATGAACCGCTTTCAAATTTGGACTCCGAGCTGCGCATTGAAATGCGGCAGGAGTTGAAACGCCTGCATCGTGCAACGGGTACAACGATTGTCTATGTCACACACGACCAGAGTGAGGCACTTGCATTGGCAAATAGAATTGTTGTAATGAATCATGGACGGATTGAGCAGGTCGGAACCGCCAAGGAAATCTATGAAGCGCCGCAAACGGAATTTGTCGCCCGGTTTGTAGGACGTTCCAATCTGCTGCATGGTCATTGGACAGAGAATAGATTTTTGCCTGAAGGTGCTGAAACGGTATGGCAGCTGAAGGATGTTCCGGATACATTTCGAAAATCGGGTCTACTTGCGCTGAAACCGGAGCAGCTTCGCATTTCAGAAAAGAACAATGGAATTCCGGCAACGATCAAGGAAATTGAATATTTAGGCGCTGAAATGCGGGTGCTTCTTTCTTCAGGACAGACCGCGCTGGAAATGCGCACGAAAGAAATGCATTATCAGGTGGGTGATGCCTTATGGCTAACGGTATAAAAGCACAGATAGTAGCGCCGGATGTAGGACAGGCCGATTGCTTTCTGATTCAGTTATATCAGGATGCGCAGGTATTTAATCTGTTGATTGACGGCGGCAGTCGATATGATTTGAATTGGTCGCTGATTGATTTTTTAGGAATGCACCATGTAACGCATCTTGATGTAATGATTTTGACACATATGCATCAGGACCATATAGGTCAGATTGACCGTATTGCTGCCCAGTTTACCGTTAGTGCTGCAGTATTTCCGTATCCGGCGTCACAGTTAATGCCGCCTTATCCCGCTGTATTTGAACAGGAGCGGCGAGATGATACAGGTACTTGTATTCGAGCACAGGCAATTCTAAAAGAACAGCATACCAAATTATACTTTACCTTTGGCAATCCGAGGCCTACTGTTTTTATATTTGGAAAATATAAGTTAGAATGTTTATTCCCAACCGGGAATGAGTCATCTGTTTTGGAATTGTTGGGAGAGATGCGTGACAGTACCGCTGATAAGCAAAAGGAACAATATCAGCAGCTTTGTTCTAATCTAAATGGAGATAGTTCTATTTGGCTGCTGACCTATGCCGGTGACGACTTGGCACTTTTTTGCGGAGACTGTCTTGCGCAGCATCTGGATAAGGTCTTGTTGGAACGAACGATCCATCCTTATTTGATAAAATTATCGCATCACGGCAGAAACGATAAGGGGAAAATTTACTTTAACGAAAAGCAGTTGGAGACATTGGCCCCCAAAAAAATGCTGCTTTCAACGACCGGCGAACTTGCCGGTGCAGTATGGAAAAAAGAACCGTATTTGCAAAAATATCATCCCAATATTCCCGCTTGCTCCAGAAGAAGCGTTCAGATTCAATTTGATTAAAAGGGTGCGGATAAGATTTATGTGCTGAGTCAAGCGTTTTTATCCGAAAATTGCAATAATAAATTGAACACTTTGCAGAGTATATCAGTCTGCGGCCATGCCCGCAGTAGGCAGGTGTTCCACGCCGTAACTCATAACCAACAGTATAAGGATTGCAATTGATCGGCCGAGCTATGCCTCGGTTTGAGCATCCAAGTTTCTTAAGCTGTTAAATTGCGCCTTGTTCTTCTGCTCCGAGATGCTGTCCACGCTTGCGGTCTGCTGAAATTGTAATAGAATGGTTCTTGTCCATGGTGATTGGCTCCTGCTGTCAGAGTGTTGTGTGGTAACTTTATTCTAACAGATATCCATTCACCATGGATGTTTTTATGTGTTTAATTTCATTTTACAATTAACCAAATTTTTAGCAAAGTCAGTTAATGTTGTTTTTTCAACGCTATTTCTTTGTTTATAGAGTCACAAAATTGGTGCCGTCAAGGTTTATGCGCAAATTAATCTGCAGATCTCGTGAAAATGAAATCAGTCGGCAACAGAGGCGTCCTCCAGGGCAGCCTCCAGGTGCTTCATGTTCATGTACTTTTTATTGCCCCACTGGGTGCCGGCCACATAGCGCAGGCGGGCACAGACCAGCATGAGGGCGGAGTTGCCATCCGGGAAGGTGCCCACCACCCGGGTTCGGCGGCGGATTTCCCGGTTGAGCCGCTCAATAACGTTGTTGGTCCGGATGCGGGTCCAGTGCTCGAAAGGGAACTCGCAGTAGGTCAGCGTCTCCTCAATGCCGTCCTCCACCTTCTTTGCGGCCTCTTTCAGCTTCATAGAGCGCAGCTGCTCCACCACAGCTTTCGCTTTCTCACGGGCAGCCTTCTTGCTCTCCTGGGCGTGGATGGCCTTGAGCATCTTGGCGACCAGCTTCACCTTGGAACGCGGGGTAACGGAGAATACGTTGCGGTAGAAATG